>JBKHIY010000063.1:0-25729 GCA_046538415.1 Candidatus Brocadiia bacterium
CAGAATGGAAGGCTGTCAACGTCTGGAAGCTCGTGCTGGCACCCGCCAAGTGACATTGGGCCGACGCCTGGCAGGCGGAAACTAAGACGCGTTCTGCAGCGAGAGCAGCGAGAGGGACACCCACGCGCCTGGGGCTGCGGGCCCGCCGAGCGCGAGGAGGGGCCTGTGGAGGTGGGGGGCGGCGCCGCGCTCAGGGCTTCAGCACCACCAGGTCGTCGTCCTGCCACACCCACTCGCCGTGGGGCGACCGCTCCCAGGGATCGGGCAAGAGCACGCGCACGAGGCGCACCGTGCGCTTGCGGCGCCAGGTGTCCTTGTCGGTGTAAGTATCGAAGTACGGGGCATTGAGGTCCACCCAGGTCACCAGGTCGATCCACTCCTGGCGGCCGAGGTGGACCTTCTCCCTGTGCAGGGGGTCGTCGCGCAGGACGAGAATCAGCTTGCTCCGTGCGGAGCCGAACTCGCGGGGCTCGCTCACCTCGGCCCCCGAGAAGCGGTCGGCGATGGCCACCAACTGGCCCGGGTAGTCGTTCCGCGCCATCTTCTTGAGCGCGTCCCGGTCGAAGGTCTCACGACGCCCCTCGAAGGCCCACCGCGAGCCGTCCTGGCTGGCCACAGGCGTGGGCTGGGAGTACCCTCGGCGCCGCCGGCGGTCGTCGTCACCCTCCCTGGTAGCAGAGGATGGAGCCATCGTCGGTGATCAGATAGAGGCGGCCGGCGGCGGCGATGAGTCCGTCGAAGGCGGGCAGGCGGTCCAGTTCGTACTCTGCCAGCTTCTGCCCGTCCTTCTTGGCGAAGACCTGGAGGATGGCCCCGTGCTCGCCGCGGAGCCAGGCGGCTTGCTCGGCCATCTTCTGCTGGAAGGCCTCTTCGTTCGAGCGGCCCCACATCTGCTTCTCGTCGACCACGTCGCGCGGCCCGGCGACGAAGAGCCGGTCGTCGGCCAGGACCATGGCCCTGGCCATCACTTCGGGCTCCTCGTGGGTCCAGCGGTAGCTCAGGGCGCTGAGCTTGTCCTTGGGCTGGCTGGCGAGCCGCTTCCAGTCCACGGTGTGGCCTGCTAGCGGCTTTTGGGCAGGGTATTTGCCCTTCACCCAGCTGCCTTCCAGCCTGGGGACGCCGACCTTGCGTGCCGGCTCCTTGTCGGCGCAGTAGAGGCGATATTCGCTCACCGAGGTGTTGCACATCAGCTCGGGGTCCCGGCCGTAGGCGTAGGCGTAGTTCTCGTCGAGGCACATGATCCGGCCGCAGGGCACTCGCTTGGGGGGCAACTGGAATTCCGCCCAGCCCTCCCCCGCGGCCCGGCCGTAGATCCAGTAGGTTCGCTGGTGCCAGGCGTCGTCGAGGAAGGAGATGGGGGCGAACAGGTGGACCTCCTGGTCGTACTGCGTGTCCGGCCGCTGAGGCCGGACGCGGACCCGCTTGCCATCGGGGGTGAAGGTCTGGGACTTCATGTAGACGTACTGGCCATCGCCGGAGAGGATGTCGGGCATGGCCACGGGCAAGTGCTTGCCCATGATGAGGTCGTCGAGCTGTCTCTCCGTGCCCGGCACCTGACGGTCCATGACGTTCTCGGCAATGAGCTGGCCCGTCTCCGGCTGGAGGACGAGCATCCGCAGGCCACCGTCGAGAAACATCGACCGGCCGGCCACGCAGTAGAGCTTGCCGTCCTGGACGAGCACGCTGCCGGAAAGCGGCCACACGGACTCCAGTCGGCCGTAGGCCATCAGCTTGCGGTCGCTGGGGGCGGCCCGAAACTTCCAGGCCAGCTCCCCGTCCGCGACACGAAGGGCGTAGATCCACCCGTCGGCGCAGCCGAACAGGGCGAGCCCCTTGTAGACCGTCGGCGGAGAATCCACCCGTCCCCCGGCCACGAAGCGCCAGGCCTCCTGGCCGGTCGCGGGATCGAGGGCGTAGAGGGCATGGGCGTCGACCGCGCTGATCAACAGCTTCCCGCCGGCGATTACCGGCTGGCTGAGCCTGGCCCCGAAGTCCTTCCTCCACGCCTGGGCCACCTCGGCGGGGACATCCGTCCTGGCGTATCCGCTGCGGGCGTTGTCGTGGCGGAAGGTGGTCCACTGGGACGCTGGGTACTGCGCCGGCCCATCGGCCGCCCCGTAGCCCGGCCCCTCGACCCTTCGCTCCCCGGCGCCGGGGGCCGCGGCCGCCTGCGGCTCGGGAGCCAGGGCGTTGAAGCCGTTGAGCTTCGACTGGTAGTAGCAGGCGCAGGCGTGGGGGGTGGCGTAGACCATGCCGTTGGCGGGCATGATGCCGTAGACGCAGCCGCCGCGGACCCAGTGGTTGTTCGTCCACTGGTCTGGCTCGATGTCGTAGACCTGGATGCCCATCATGGGGGGCAGCAGCACCTCGCGGGTGGCCCGCCCGGGGTAGCATCGCTGGTGGATGTAGAAGGAGCGGATGGGATTGCGGTGCTCGGCCAGCCTCTCGCCGCTCTCCAGGCTGTAGGTGGTGAAGGCCCCGCTATTGCGGCGCTGGAGCACCCATACCTTCTGGCCAATGACGTAGAAGTCCTCCAGGCTGTAATGTCCGGACCGAGGCTTCTTCTGGACCGTCCACAGGGTCTCGCCCGTCTCGGCGGAGACCGCCACGATGCGGCCCATCGGGGAGAGCAGCACCCGGTCCCCGCAGATCACCAGTCGCGGCCCGGCATATCCCGTGCGGACCTGGTTGAGGTCGAGGACGTTGGACTTCCACAGCTCCTCGCCCGTCCTGCGGTCGAGGGCGACGACGGCGCTGCCGTCGTAGAAGCAAACCTTCCGGCTATCGGCGGCCAGGGTCATGGGCGCGACGGGGGTCTCCCGCTCCCAGAGGACCTTCCCGCCGTCGGCCTGGATGGCCTTGATGGTGCGGAGCCCCTGGTCGCGCCTCCACGCCCACTTGTTGCTCGCCCTGTCCCGCTCCCGCCAGCAGTTGGGGTGCTGCTGGCGGTAGTCGCACAGCTTGCGGTCCGGGTCCACCGCGGCGAAGACGACCCCCTGGGAGACGATGAGCTCGAACGTGGTGGCCGTCTGGGCGTACTGGCACACCGTCTTGCCCGTAGCCGCATCCAGGCACAACAGGTCCTGCCCCACGCCGGGGACCACGTAGACGCGGTCTCCCACGGCCACCAGCCGGCGAGGCAGCCAGCCGGGCCCGCTCTTGAGCGGATAGAGGTGGTTCCACCAGTTGCGCAGGGGTCGCTTCCACAGGACCGTGCCGTTGAAGGCGTCGCGGGCCGTGAGGAAGTACCGGGCAGGCAGTTGGATCGACTCCGTCGCCCCCTCGTCCATCACGTAGAAGACCCGGCCGGCGGCCGAGACCATGGCGGCCATGCTGGCCGTGTGCTCGTGGCTGCGGGCCCAGAACGGCCCGCCCGTCCACCGCAGGCCGCGGGGATGCCCGGCCAGCCGGTCGTTGGATACCGCGGTGCCCTGGGGATCGTGCAGGTAGTGGCCCCACTCGTCGATGGCCTCGGGCCAGGGCTTGGCCATCTTGCGCCAGGCGCCGTTCTGCTTGACGTAGGCCACCCCGCCGGGGACGAGGACGCGCATCACCTCGGACACGGGGACGTTCCCCAGCTCCTCGGCCACCATTAGGTTCACCAGGTTATCCACGTAGGGCAGGTGCTGGCCGTCGAACGCCTCGGCCGTTACCGTCCCCCCGAGGCCCAGCGACTGGATGTGGGCTCGTGCCTTCTCGACGTTGCCCGCTCGGGCATCGAGGCCCTGGACGACGAAGCCGTCGCCGGCCCGCAGCGCCGCGGTCTGCTTGCCGTCGCCGCAGCCGAGGTGCACGACGAGCCCGCCCCGCACGCCGGAAGCCTCCAGAATGTCGTTGGCCGACTGTTGTGCCCGGGCCGCCGAGCACACCAGCAACGCACAGAAAGCCGCGCCCAGGACTATGCGACGCATCGCTATCTCCTCGATGGGAATTGGATGGCCCGGGAACATGCCGCCGCGCTCAGCCGCACGTCGCGGCAGCGGCCCCGAGACGCGGCGGGAGAGCCACGTCGCGGGCCGCCGACCCCGTGGCCGACCTGTGCCACGCGACAACTCCCTTCCGGGCTCTCCCCGGCCCTGCTGGCCGCTCTTCTGGCCAACCAGTGTAGCGCTCCCCGGGCTGGCGAGTCAACTGCCCCGCATTGCCCGCTCGCCCGTCCCCGGCTGCGGCGCTGGCTGCGAAGATACGACGCTGGCGGGCGCGAGGCCGTCCTTTGGAACGCCTTCTCCCCCGGGGGACCGCGAAGTGCCGGCGCAATTCGTGGCGCCGCCCCGCCCGTCTGGACAAGCATCCCAGCACCTAGTACACTGTGTTCGGTGGCACGCGGAGTCAGGGAGTATCCCGGAGGGGTCGCCCCTCTTTCCAATCGAAGGGTAGAGTCATGGGTCTATGGCGGCGTCTTCTCCTGCTGACGCCACGGGCCATGGTCTGGCTGGCGTTCACGGTGGCCGCCTCTCGCGCAGCGGCGGGTGCTGCCCCGGCACCGGACCCCGAGTTCGCTGCCCGGGCGCAGAAGGTCCTGGACCTCACGGGCGTCACCGGCGGGCTGGTGGTCCACGTCGGATGCGGCGAGGGGCGTCTCACCGCAGCCCTGCGTGCCAACGACCGCCTGCTGGTGCAGGGCCTCGACGCCGACCCCGCGCAGGTGCGCGCGGCGCGCGAGCACATCCACTCGCTGGGCCTCTATGGCCCCGTGTCGGTGGCCACTTTCGACGGGAAGCGGCTGCCTTACGTCGGCAACCTCGTCGACGTCATCGTGGCCGGCGACGGGGCGACCGTGGCTCGCGACGAGCTCCTGCGGGCACTCGCTCCCGGCGGCGTGGCCTGCCTCGGGGAGCCAGGGGGCTGGCACACCGTGGAGAAGCCCTGGCCGGAGGGCATGGACGAGTGGACCCACTGGCTCCACGGCCCCGACGGCAACGCGGTCTCGCGCGACCGTCGCGTGGGCATCTCGCGCCATCTCCAGTGGGCCGCCGGGCCACGATGGTCGCGGCACCACAACCTGCTGCCCAGCGTGAGCGCCATGGTCACCGCCGGGGGGCGCCTGTTCACCATCATGGACGAGGGGCCCATCGCCGTGAAGGGGGTGCCCGACCGGTGGTTCCTGGTCGCCCGCGACGCCTTCAACGGCCTGGAGCTGTGGAAGCGGGGGGTCCGGAACTGGGGCTGGCGGGAATGGTCGAACGTGGAGTTCGCGGGCCTCATGCGTTTCAAGGGCCCGCTCCAGCTCGAGCGCCGCCTGGTGGCCGTCGGCGACGTGGTCTACGTGACCCTGGGCTTCGAGGAGCCCGTGGTCGCCCTCGACGCGGCCACCGGCGAGACCCTCCGGCGCTACGAGGGCACGGAGAAGGCTTCGGAGATCCTCTGCCATAGGGGCCGCCTGCTCCTGGCCAGGAACGTCCTCGGCGACCGGCCGGGCAAGGACATCCTGGCCGTGGACGCCGGGACGGGCGACGTGCTGTGGGAGCGGAAGGGCTACCGGGGCGTGACCGCCCACAACGACGAGCTGAGCCGATATACCGACGCCTTCCTCGCGGCCGGCGAGGAGAGGCTCTTCTTCCTCGACCGCGACCACGTGGTGGCCCTGGACCTGGCGTCGGGACGAGAGGCGTGGCGAACGCCCCGGCCCCAGGTCGAAAAGGGCGTCATCGGACACTACAAGTACTACCACGCCGACCTGTGTTCGCTGACCTACGCCGACGGCCGGCTCTTCCTCGGCCAGATGTTCCCCTTCCCCGAGAACCTCAACAAGCGGCAGCAGAAGGAGATGGTCGTCCGCGCCATGGACGCCGCCTCGGGCGAGACGCTGTGGGAGGGCAGGGGGATGACCCTCGCCCACTTCACCCCGCCCGACCTGTTCGTTGCGCGGGGGATGGTGTGGACCCTGAGGATGAAGGACGTGAGCCTGCTCGGGCTCGATGCGGCCACGGGCGAGGTCAGGAGAGAGTACCCGGCCAAGAGCATCCTGGTCGGCCACCACGCGCGTTGCTATCGCAACAAGGCCACCGAGCGCTACTACCTGGCGGGCGAAGAGGGCATCGAGTACATCGACCTGGCCTCCGGCGAGGTCGACATCCATCATTGGGTCAGGGGGGCCTGCCGCTACGGGATTCTGCCGGCCAACGGCCTCATCTATCTGCCCACCCACAGTTGCGGCTGTCACCACAACGTCAAGCTCAACGGCTTCCTCGCCCTCGCCGCGCAGCGCGGGCCAGTGACGAAGGGGGAGGGACCCGAAGCCCCGGAGCGCTGGCTCAGGGGCCCCGCGTTCGACAGGCCGACAACGGCCATCGACACCTCCGCCGACTGGCCGACGTACAAGCACGACCCCCGCCGCAGCAACTGCGCCACGACCGAGCTCCCCGCCGAGCTGTCCCCGCGGTGGAAGCAGGAGCTGGGGGGCCGCCTCACCGCCCCGGTCGTCGCCGGCGGGCGCGTGTTCCTCGCCTCGCAGGACTCCCACCAGGTCTACGCGCTAGATGCCCGCACCGGCGAGGCAGCGTGGCGGTTCACCGCCGACGGCCCGGTGGATACCCCGCCCACCTGGCACAAGGGGCGGGTGCTCTTCGGCTCGCGCGCGGGCAGCGTGTACGCCCTGGCGGCGGAGGACGGGGCGCTGGCCGGGCGTTTCCGCGCCGCGCCGGCGAGCGCCCGCCTGGTGGCCTTAGGCCGCCTGGAATCGCCCTGGCCGGTCCACGGCAGCGTCCTGGTGAGCGACGACAAGGTCTACTGCGTAGCCGGGCGGTCGATGCACCTGGACGGGGGGCTCTACGCCTACGTGCTGGACGCCGCGACGGGCCGGCCGCTCCAGCACGCCCGGCTCCAGGCCCAGGTGGGGCCCAAGGGCGAGCTCCAGGGCGCCGTCCTGCCCGACATCCTGGTCAGCGACGGCCAGCACCTCTACATGCGATGGATGCGGTTCGAGCCCGACGACATCCGCCAGCACAAGGTGAGCCGGGGCGGAGCTTATCTGCTGGCCAACGACGGCGGCCTGCTCGACGACACCTGGTTCCCCAGCACTTTCTGGCGCTACGGTGCCGCGGCGGGCCAGATACTGGTGTTCGACGGGGACGAGGCCTACGGCGTGTGCGCCTACAAGAAGTTCGTCACGAAGTCGTATCCCCACGACATCTTCACGGCGGGCAAGGACGGCTACCGGCTCTTCGCCACCCCTGCGGACGAAGGGAGGACGGAGGGGCGGGCGCGGCGCAGAAGGGCCGCCCGCCCCGCCGACCGGTGGGCGGTGCGCATCCCCATCCGCGTCCAGGGGATGGTGCTTACGCCGCGGTGTCTGGTCGTGGCCGGCTCGCCCGACGTGGTGCCCGAGGACGACCCCTGGGCGGCGCTGGAGGGCCGCGCGGGCGGCGTGCTCGCCGTCTTCTCGCGGGAGGACGGCGAGAAGCTGGCCGAGCTCGAGCTGGGCTCGCCCCCCGTCTACGACGGGCTGGCCGCGGCGCGGAGCCGGCTCTACGTGTCCACCACCGCGGGAAGCGTCCTGTGCCTTGGCGGCGAGCAATGAGCGTGGCTTCTGTGCGGCGCGCGAGCGGGCTGTGGGCCGCCCTCCTGGCGGCGGCGCTGGTGGGGTGCAACTCGCCTTACCCCGAGTCCGAGGAACGCTCGAACACCTACTACACCTCGTTCTACAGCGAGCCGGAGACGCTGGACCCGGGGAGGGCGTACGGCTCGTTCATCATTCGGTTGCTGTCTCAGGTCGTGGAGCCGCCGTTCCAGTATCACTTTCTCAAGCGCCCCTACGAGCTGGTACCGCTGACCGCCGTCGAGGTGCCCAGGCCCGAGAGGCGAGAGGTCACCTGGCAGGGGCAGACCGTCGAGGCCACGGTCTACACCGTCCGCATCCAGCCGGGCATCCTCTACCAGGACCATCCGTGCTTCGTGGCGGCGAACCGGCGGCTGGGCGAGGCGGATGCCGAGGGCATCGAGTCGGTCCACGACTTCGAGAAGACGGCGACGCGGGAGCTGGTGGCCGCCGACTACGTCTACGCCATCCGCCGCCTCGCCGACCCCCGCGTGGCCAACCCCATCCTGCCCACCCTCGAGCAGAACGTGCTGGGGCTCGAGGCCTACCACCAGGCCCTGCGGGAAGCCCTGGCCGCCGAGCGCAAGCGGCGGGCCGAGGCCGCAGGCCCGCTCTACAACCAGGAGCAGGACGAGAAGCTCGACCCCATCCGCCTGGACTACGGGGCCTACCCGTTTCCCGGCGTGCGGCGCACCGGCCCCTACGCCTTCGAGGTGGTCCTCGCCCATCCCTATCCCCAGATCCTCTACTGGATGGCGATGCCCTTCTTTGCGCCCGTGCCCCCTGAGGCCGTCGAGTTCTACTCCCAGCGGCCCCTGCTGGAGCGCGACATCACGTTCGACCGCAATCCCGTGGGCACCGGGCCTTACGTCTTCGCCCGGTTCGATCCTACCAACGAGATCGTGCTGGAGCGCAACCCCCACTTCCGCGACGAGCGCTACCCCCATCTGCCCGAGCCCGACCCCGACGACCGCCGCGCCGTGGCCAACTACCGCCGGATGCGCGAGCACGGCATGCTCGAGGACGCGGGCACGCCGCTGCCCATCATCGACCGCGCGGTGTACCGCATGGAGCGGGAGTGGATCCCGCGGTGGAACAAGTTTCGCCAGGGCTACTACGACGCCTGCGGCATCAGCAGCGACGTCTTCGACCAGGCCATCACCCTCACCTCCCAGGGCGAGCCGGTGCTCTCCGACGAGATGCGCCGCCAGGGCATCCGCCTGCTCACCGCCCCCGCCGCTGTCATCCGCTACTTCGCCTTCAACATGGAGGACCCCGTGGTGGGCGGGTACACGGAGGAGCAGCGCAAGCTGCGCCAGGCCATCAGCATCGCCTACCACGTGGAGGAGGAGATCGCCATCTTCCTCAACGGCCGCGCCACCCCGGCCCACAGCCCCACGCCCCCGGGCATCTTCGGCTACGAGGGCGGAAAGGCGGGGATGAATCCCTTCGTCTACCGCTGGGACGAGGACCTCGAGCGGCCCGTGCGCAAGCCGCTCGAGGAGGCGAAGCGCCTGCTCGCTGAGGCCGGCTACCCCGGCGGCTACGGCCCCGACGGCAAGCCCCTGACCATCCGCTTCACCAACGGCTGGGCCAACCCGGCGTTCCGTCCCCGGCTGAACTTCGTGAGCAAGCAGTTCCGCAAGCTGGGCATCCGCCTGGAGATCGAAACCACCGACTGGAACCGCTTCCAGGACAAGGTCCGGGCCGGCAACTACCAGTTCATCCCTTGGGGCTGGGCCGCCGACTACCCCGACCCGGAGAACTTCCTGTTCCTCCTCTACGGTCCCAACGCCCGCACCCGGGGAGGCAGCGAGAACAACGCGAACTACGCGAACCCCGACTTCGACCGCCTCTTCGAGCGGATGCGCCACATGGAGAATACGCCCCAGCGCCTGGCCCTGATCCGACGGATGAAGCACATCATGCAACGCGACGCCCCGTGGATCTTCGGCTACCACGGCGTCGACTTCGTCCTCGTCCACCAGTGGTACCGCAACGCCTATCCCCACCCCATGGCCCGCAACACCCTGAAGTACCATCGCATCGAGCCACGCCTGCGCGCCGAGCGCCGCGAGGCGTGGAATCGCCCCCGCTGGACGCCTCTCGTGGTTTTCGCCGTGGGGCTCGTCCTCGCCGTGGTGCCCGCCATCTGGATCACGGCCCGGCACCTGCGGGAGGCGTAGCCCGTGCTGGCTTACATCATCCGCCGCCTCCTCTATGCCGTGCCCATCGTCCTCGGCGTGATGGTGCTCACCTTCGTGCTCTTCTTCGTGGTCAACACCCCCGACGACATGGCCCGCCGTATCCTGGGGGAGAAGCACGCCACGCCGGAGACCATCGAGGCGTGGAAGCGGGAGCACAACTACCACCTGCCCCTCTTCTACAACCCCCAGGGGCAGGGCCTCGCGGCGCTCACGTCCACCCTGTTTTTCCAGAAGTGCGCCCGCCTGCTGGCCTTCGACCTGGGCGAGTCGGACGTCACGGGGCGCGACATCGGCTCGGAGATCCGCCGCCGCATGGGCCCCAGCCTGGCCATCGCCGTGCCCACGTTCGTCCTCGGGATGGCCGCCTATGTGAGCACGGCGCTGATCATCGCCTTCTGTCGGGGCACCTACCTGGACCGTTGGGGCACGGTGCTGTGCGTGCTCCTGATGTCCATCTCGTCGCTCTTCTACATCATCGTGGGGCAGTTCGTATTCGCACAGTGGCTGCGGCTGTTTCCCATCTCAGGGTTCGACTGGAGCGTGGCGGCGCCGAAGTTCGTGGTCCTGCCCGTGCTCATCGGCATGGTGGCGGGTCTGGGCCGGTCGGTGCGCTACTACCGCACAGCGATGCTGGAGGAGACGGAGCGGGACTACGTGCGGACCGCTCGGGCGAAGGGGCTGGGCGAGGGGACGGTGATGTTCCGCCACGTGCTCAAGAACGCCATGATTCCCATCCTCACGCGGGCGGTGACCGCCATCCCCTTCCTGTTCATGGGCAGCCTGATCATGGAATCTTTCTTCGCCATCCCCGGGCTGGGCTCGATGACCATAATGGCCATCCAGGCCCAGGACTTCGCGGTGGTACGCTCCATGGTCTACATCAGCGCCATTCTGTTCATTATCGGCCTCCTGATGACCGATATCAGCTATACCCTGGTGGATCCCCGAATCGCCCTGGGCGGGGGCGACAACCGCAACCTCTACGGCGGGCCGTCCCCGCTGGACGTGGGCAAGATGCTGGCCAGCGTGGTCGTCTTCGGGGCCCTGGCATGGGGCATCTACGAGACGGTGCGGTGGCTGGCGGGCCTGCCGGCGATGGCCGGCTCGCGGGTGCCGCTGGTCTCGAACCTGGCGTTCGCGGCGACCGTGGCCGCCGCCGTGGCCTTCTGGCTCCACGCGCGGCGCCAGGAGATGTGGCAGAACGCCTGGCGGTCGGTGCGCCGCAGCCGCCTGGCCGTGGGCTCCATGGTCGTGCTCTCGGGCTTCGTGCTCATCGCGTCGCTGGACAGCGTGAGCTGGCGGGACGTGGAGCGCGACGAGGGGGGCGAGCCGCGCCTGACGGCGGACGGCGAGCCGGTCCTGGGCCCCGCGCGCTCCGCCCTCGACCGGCTCATGGCGCCCATCGCCAGGGAGGAGCGCACCTACTCCGCGCCGCTCGCCGAGATCTCCCTGACGAAGGAGACCGTGGAGGTCGAGGAGGACGGCGAGACGGTCATCCGCCGCGTCCACCCGCCGCTACGCCACCCGGGCACCCACCTGCTGGGGACGGACAAGACGGGCCAGGACGTGCTCTACAAGACCCTCAAGAGCGTGCGCACAGGTCTCATCGTGGGAGGGCTGACCACGCTCATTGCCGTGCCCTTCGCCATCGCCTTCGGGGTATTGGCGGGCTTCTTCGGCGGGTGGCTGGACGACGCGGTGCAGTATCTCTACAGCACGCTGGCCTCGATCCCCTGGGTGCTGCTGGTGGTGGCCTTCATGCTGGTTTTCGGGCGGGGGCTGGTGCAGCTTTGCGTGGTGATGGGCCTCACCGGCTGGATCGGGCTGTGCCGCGTGCTGCGGGGCGAGGCGATGAAGCTTCGGGAGCAGGAGTACGTGCAGGCGGCCCTGGCGCTGGGCGTGTCGCGGTTCCGCATCATCCGCCGCCACGTGGTGCCCAACGTGATGCACCTGGTGCTGATCAGCGTGGTCCTGCGGTTCAGCGGCCTCGTGCTGGCGGAGGCGGTGCTCAGCTACATCGGGGTGGGCGTGGGGCCGGACACCTATAGCTGGGGCTCGATGATCGACCAGGCCCGCAGCGAGCTGGGCCGCGACCCCATCGTGTGGTGGAGCCTGGCGGGGGCCTTCGTGGCCATGTTCGCGCTGGTGCTCTCGGCAAACCTCTTCGGCGACGCGCTGCGCGACGCCCTCGACCCCCGGCTGCGGGTGCGGGAGGAGCTGCGATGAGCGAGCCGCTGCTCGAGGTGGATAGGCTGCGCACCTGGTTCCGCACGAGCGGGGAGCCGCTGCGCGCGGTGGACGGGGTGTCGCTGACCATCGAGCGCGGGGAGACCGTGGGGCTGGTGGGCGAGTCGGGCTGCGGGAAGTCGCTCACCGGCCTGTCCATCATGCGGCTCGTGCCCCGGCCGGCGGGCTACATTGCGGACGGCTCGATCCGCTTCCAGGGCCGCGACGTGAGGGCCATGGGGCCGCGGGAGCGGCGGGACTACCGCGGCGGCCAGGTGGCCATGGTCTTCCAGGAGCCCATGTCCAGCCTCAACCCCGTGCTCACGGTTCGGACCCAACTTCTGGAGGCCATCCGCCGTCACCAGGACGTCACGCGCCCCGAGGCCCTGGAGCGGGCCATCGAGGCGCTGGGCCAGGTAGGCATGCCCCGGCCCCGCGATCGGCTGAGCGAGTATCCCCACCAGCTCTCGGGCGGGATGCAGCAGCGGGTGATGATCGCCATGGCCCTGGCCTGCGAGCCGGCCCTGCTCATCGCCGACGAGCCCACCACGGCGCTCGACGCGACCGTCGAGGCCCAGATCCTGGACCTCCTGCGCCGCCTCCAGCGCCAGATGGGCACGGCCATCCTGTTCATCACCCACGACCTGGCCGTGGTGGCCACCATGGCCGACCGCGTGGCGGTGATGTACGCGGGCAAGCTCGTGGAGACGGCCCCCGCCTCCGCCCTCTTCGCCGGCGAGGGGCCCAGGCATCCCTACACCCAACTCCTGCTACGGTGCCGCCCCAGCCGCGAGCGGCGGAGGCAGCCGCTGGAGAGCATCGGGGGGCGGGTGCCCCGCCCCTCGGAGTTCCCCCCGGGCTGTCGTTTCTGCACCCGTTGCCCCCACGCCTTCGAGCCCTGCCCGGACCGCGAGCCGCCCCTCGAGGATATCGCCCCGGGCCACGCCGTGGCCTGCCACCTCTACGGCGGCGAGCAGAAGCGGCACGCCGTGACCGTCCCGGCCCAGACGGCCGAGCGAAGCCAGCAGGCGAGGCCCACGGACGGCCCGCTGGTCGAGGCCCGCGACGTGAGGATGCACTTTCCCATTCGCAAGGGGGTGCTCAAGCGAGTGGTCGGCCACGTCAAGGCCGTGGACGGGGTGGACCTGACGATCCGCCGGGGGCGGACGGCCGCCCTCGTCGGCGAGTCGGGCTGCGGCAAGACCACCCTGGGCAAGACCCTCATCCGCCTGCTGCCCGCGACCTCCGGCACCGTGCGCTTCGACGGCACCGACCTGACGACGCTCCGCGAGCACGAGCTGCGGCGGGTCCGCCGTCGCGCCCAGATCGTGTTCCAGGACCCCTTCTCCTCGCTCAATCCGCGGATGATGGTCCGCGAGATCCTCGAGGAGGGAATGCGGGTGCACGGCCTGGGCGGGAACGCCGGCCAGCGACGCGGACGGGTCGACCACCTGCTGGAGTGCGTGGGCCTGCCGCCCGACGCCGCGACGTCCTACCCCCACGAGTTCTCGGGCGGCCAGCGCCAGCGGATCGGCATCGCGCGGGTGCTCGCCGTGGAGCCCGACTTCGTGGTCTGCGACGAGCCCACCAGCGCCCTCGACGTGAGCATCCAGGCACAGATCCTGAACCTGTTGGGCGACCTCCAGGCCGAGTTCGGCCTCACCTACCTGTTCATCACCCACGACTTGGGCGTGGTCGAGTACCTGGCCGACGAGGTGGCCGTCATGTACCTCGGCCGCATCGTCGAGCGCGGCCCCACCGAGGCCCTCTTCGACCAGCCCCTCCACCCCTATACCCAGGCCCTGCTCTCGGCCATCCCCCGGGTCGAGGAACGCCGGCGGGCCGAGCGCATCCGCCTGGAGGGCGACGTGCCGTCGCCCAGCTCGCCGCCCCAGGGCTGCCACTTCCATCCCCGCTGCCCCCGCGCCATGGACGTGTGCCGCGAGGCCTACCCGCCCGAGACCCGTCCCCAGGCCGCCCGGACCGTGCGCTGCCACCTCCACGGACCGTAGCCCAGGGGAGCCCACGATGGCGCCCGATGCCGCGAAGAGCCCGAACATCGTGTTCATCCTCGCCGACGACATGGGCTACGGCGACGTGGGCTGCTTCAATCCCCGGTCCAGGATTCCGACCCCGCGCATCGACCGCCTGGCGGGCGAGGGCGTGCGCTTCACCGATGCCCACGCGCCCTCTGCCGTGTGCACGCCCACCCGCTACGGGATTCTCACGGGCCGCTACTGCTGGCGCACGTGGCTCCAGCGCGGGGTCGTCGGCGGCTACACGCCGCCTCTCATCGAGCCCCGGCGCACGACCGTGGCCTCCTTCCTCCGCCGCCACGGCTACGCCACCGCCTGCGTGGGCAAGTGGCACCTGGGCCTCGGCTGGCCCCGCCGCAACGGGCTGGTGCCCACCTGGCGGGACGCGCCGCGCCTGCTCGAAGGCTCGTGGCAGGACGGCGATCCCCAGGAGGGGATGAACGTCGATTTCGCCCGGCCCGTCGCCGGCGGCCCCACCGCCCTGGGCTTCGACCATGCCTTCTTCACCGCCGCCTGCTCGACGATGGACGGGCCCTTCACGTTCATCGAGAACGACCGCGTGACCCGCGTGCCCGACCGCCCCATATTCGTGGACGGGACGAGGCCGGCGGAGTACGGGCGGCCACGCGGCGGCTGGATCGCGCCGGGCTTCGTGCTCGAGTCGGTGGACGTGGAGTTCACGCGCCAGGCGGTGGCCTGGCTGGAGCGGACGGTGCGGGAGGGGCCGGGGACGCCCTTCTTCCTCTACTTCGCGCCCTCGGCGCCGCACACGCCGTGGGTGCCGCCGACCTTCGTGCAGGGAGCCAGCGAGGCCGGCCCGCGGGGCGACCTGGTGGCGCTCTTCGACTGGTGCGTGGGCGAAATCGTCGATGCCCTCCAGCGGCTCGGGGTAGCCGACGACACGCTGGTCGTGGTGACCAGCGACAACGGCCCGCACGAGGGCGTGGGGGACCACAAGTCGGCCGGCGAGTGGCGCGGCTACAAGTCGCACGCCTGGGAAGGCGGCCACCGCATTCCCTTCGTCGCCCGATGGCCGGGCCGCATCCAGCCGGGCACCACGTGCCACCAGCCCGCCTGCCTCACCGACCTGCTCGCCACCTGCGCCGCCGTCGTCGGCCAACCGCTGCCCGCCCAGGCCGGTCCCGACAGCTACGACATCCTGCCCGCCCTCCTCGGGGAGCGCCGCGAGAGTCCCATTCGCCAGGCCCTCGTCTCCCACTCCGTCTTCGGCGTCTTCTGCATCGCCCAGCACCCCTGGAAGCTCATCGTCGAGTGCCAGAACTCCGGCGGCTGGGTGCCCCCCAGGGGCACCGGCCCCACGCCCGGCAGCCCGGGGCAGCTCTACCACCTCGCCGACGACCCTGCCGAGCAGCGCAATCTCTTCGCCCAACGGCCCGGCGTCGTTCGTCGCCTCACCGACCTGCTCGAACGCTACAAGCGAGAGGGCCGGAGCACCCCGTATCGCTGACCAGGAGGGGCGCCGCCCCCCGCGGGCCTGGAAACCCACGGCCCGGTTCCGGTATCCTACAGAGCTGAGCCAAGGGAGCGGCGGAAACACAGCGCCCCACGCGAAGGAGAGCGGAGATGACCCGAAGAGATTTCATGAGGCTGTGCGGCATGGGCGCCGGCGCCCTCGGCCTGTCCGCCAGGGCCACCGCGGCGCCCGCCCGGCGACCGAACTTCGTGTGGCTGCTCTCCGAGGACAACTCGACGCACTACCTGAGGCTCTTCCACCCCACCGGCGCTCCGGCCCCTCACATCGAGCGCCTGGCACGCCGCGGCATCGTCTTCGACCATGCCTTCTCCAACGGCCCGGTGTGCTCCGTGGCCCGGACCACGCTGATGACCGGCGTGCTCGCCCCTCGGATCGGAGCCCACTACCACCGCAAGATGCGGCTCGCCCACCTGCCCGGCGACCTGCGGATGTGGCCCGCAAGCCTTCGCCAGGCCGGCTACTACACCACCAACAACCGCAAGAAGGACTACAACGTCGTCGAGGGCAAGGGCGTGTGGGACGAGTCCTCGGGCAAGGCCACCTGGCGCAACCGCCCGTCCAAGGACACGCCGTTTTTCCACATGCAAAGCACCGGCGTGTCCCACGAGGGCCGCCTGCACTTCAAGGCCCAGCAGATGAAGGAGGGGTTCACCCGCACCGAGCCCTCCACCGTGGCCCTCGCCCCCTACCATCCCGACACCCGCACCTTCCGCATCACCACCGCCCGCTACCACGACTGCATGGCCGCCGTGGACCAGCAGGTCGAGCGCCTGGTCGCCCAGCTCGAGGAGGATGGTCTACTGGAGGAGACCTTCGTCTTCTACTTCGGCGACCACGGCGGCGTCCTGCCCCGCAGCAAGGGCTACATCTACGAGACCGGCCTCCACGTGCCCCTGGTGGTGCGCGTGCCCGCGAAGTGGCGGCACCTGGTGACCCTCGAGCCCGGCTCCCGCACCGGCGCGTTCGTGAGCTTCGTGGACTTTGGCCCCACCCTCCTCCACCTCGCGGGGATCGACCTCCCGCCCCAGATGGACGGGAAGCCCTTCCTCGGCCCCGACATCTCGCCCGAAGACCTCGCGGCGCGCGACCAGGCCTTCGGATACGCCGACCGCTTCGACGAGAAATACGACCTCTGTCGCTCCCTCCGCAAGGGGCGCTTCAAGTACATCCGCAACTACCAGGCCTTCTATCCCGATGGCCTCCAGAACAACTACCGCTACCGGATGCTGGCCTACCAGGAATGGCGCAGGCTGTATCGGGAGGGCAAGCTGAGCGCCGTCCAGAGCCAGTTCTTCCAGCCCAAGCCCCCGGAAGCCCTCTACGACATCCAGGCCGACCCCTACGAGGTGCGAAACCTGGCCGGCCAGCCCGAGCACGCCGCCACCCTGGCCGACCTCCGCCAGCGGCTGCGCGACCTCGTGACCGGGCTGCCCGACCTGAGCTTCTACCCCGAGAGCCACCTCATCGAGCACGCCCTCGGCGACGGCGCGGCCTTCGGGCAGAAGCACACGGACGAGATCGCCCGGCTGGTGGCCGTCGCCGACCTCGCGCTCCTGCCCTTCGACCAGGCGAAGCCCCGCCTCGAGGAGGCCCTTGCCTCGCCCAATCCCTGGGAGCGCTACTGGGCGCTCATCGCTTGCTCCTGCTTCGCCGACCAGGCCCGCCCCCTGGTCCCCGCGGCCAGCAAGCGGCTCGACGACGCCGAGCCCCTGGTTCGCGTGCGCGCCGCCGAGTTCCTGGCCATCGTGGGCGCCGAGGACCCCCGGCCCGTCCTCTACGAGGTGCTCAACGCTACCCGCTCGGAGGCGGAGGCCCTGTTGACCCTCAATACGGCGGTGTACGTGAACGACCACCTCCCCGACTATCCCTTCGACCTGGAGAAGCTGGATATGAAGGTCAAGGGCGGCCAGGTGGCCCGCCGCATCCGCTACCTCGAGTCCCGCCAGGCCTGAGCCCGGCGAGGTCCGCCCCGCCGTCGGCACCCCCGGGGAGCCCGGGCGAGGAGCAGTGACATGCGCGCATCTCCCCTACGGACCATCTGCCTTGTCCTTCTCGCCGGTCACGGCCTGGTCCTCGGCGGCGCTGCGGGGGACAAGGGCTTCCGACGCGGCGACCGGGTGCGGGTGAGCATAGGACCGGCCGCGCTGCGCGAGGGCGACAAGCTCGTGGCCACCCTCCCGGCGCAAACGGAACTGGTCGTCCTCGCCATGGACGGCCGCCAGGTCAAGGTGGCGGGCACGCTGAAGGGCCGAGCAGTGGAGGGCTGGGTCCACGAGATGCACCTGGCGCTCGTGGCGCGAGCGCGTGAGGGAGGGCCGGAGTCCTCTTCCACGGAGCCGGTGGCGGGCGAGCCGCCGTCTCGCGTGGAGGAGCGCGCCCTGTTCGCCATCCCCGGCCACGAGCGTTTCGACCTGGCCACGTTCACCCTCGCCCCCCAGGGCAACAGCGTGGCGGTGCGCCTGCGGGCCAAGGGGGGCGCCCCCAACGACCCCAGGTACTACCTGGTGTGGGACGGGAAGGAGCTGGGCGGCCCCTACGACCTTGGGGAGCCCACGTTCAGCCGCAATGGACGCTCCCTCGCCTACGCAGCCCGGATCGGCGAGCGCCGCTTCGTGGGCCGCGATGGGGAGGTGGTCGCGGAAGGCTACTTCCCGGACGAACTCGTGGTGGCTCCCGACGGCTCATCGGTGGCCTTCGCCGCGTTCTCCCGCCCGGTGGGGGGCCTGCACCTGGTGCTGGACGGCGAGGTACTCACCCGGAAGGCGAGCTCCCGGCCGGCATTCAGTCCCGACGGTCGCACTTTCCTCTATGCCTATGCCTCGGCGACCGTCCGAGGGGAGATATGGCTCGCCGAGATGACCCGCGGCCTGCCCCCAGGGGCCCGACCGTGGCTGTGGAACCTCAGGAAACACCTGCGTCGCTACCTCCCGTTCGAGCGAATCCTGTATCCCACCTTCTCGGCCGACGGCAGCACCCTGGTGCTGATCGTCAAGAGGAAGGAGGAGGAGAACAACCCGTGGGCCATCGTCAAGGCCCGCCGTCGGGGGGCCGGGCGAGTGCCGCTGGTCCGTCCAGCCCATCCGGGGCAGCGATTACGACTGGGTTTTCGCTCCCCTCGTGAGCGACGACGGCCGGACCGTCTGCTGCCGGGCGCGGATCCCCGTCAAAAAGGGCAAGAACCCGGAGCGGGTGATCCGGAACGGCCAGCCCGTCACCGGGCCACGCAAGCACATCCGCGAGCTTGTAATGAGCCGCGACGGACGGTCCATCGCCTTCCTGGAGTTCGACACGGAGAGCCGCAGGCCGGTGATCGTCCGCGACGGGACGGTGGTCAGCGGGGGCGCCCGCAACGTGGGGCGTCCGGTGTTCAGCCCCGACGGCCGGTCGCTGGCCTTCTGGGTTGAGCTCCACGACGCCCCCGGGCCGTTCCGCAAATGCATGACCCGCGACGGCGTGCCTCTCCCCGGACGCCACTACGTGGTCTGCGATCCGGTCTTCTGCCCCGACGGCCGGTCGCTGGCCTACGCGGCGGGCGGCGGCGGCCACTACCGCGTGTTCGTGGAGGGCGAGGCGCTGCCCGGGACCTCCGAGGCGGCCCCCGCCCTGGCCGTCGACCGGGAGGGCAAGCGGCTCATCTGCATCGAGCTGAGGGAGGGGACGGTCTACCGCGTCGAGGCCACGTGGTAGCCATCGCCGCGTCAGCCCCGCGCTCGTGCTCCGAGGCCGGCCCTCACTTGCCCATGTCGCGGAGGGCCTGTAGGGACCGGCGGGGCACCTCGAAGCCCATGCCCCCCTCCCCGCCTTCCTCGACCACGTACCACTCGGTGCCCTGGGTCTCCTCGCAGAGGCGGAAGATGGTGTCCCAGTCGGCCTGGCCCTCGCCGATGACGGCGTCCGGGCCGCCGCCGTAGTCCTTGAGGTGGACGGACCGGGCGCGGCCGGGAAACTTGCGGAGCACGGCGATGGGGTCGCCCCCGCCGCCGGCACAATTCCCGATGTCCATCTGCATGATCACCTCGGGCCGGGTCTGGCTGAACAGGCGGTCCCAGGCGGTCTGTCCCTCGACCTGCTGGAAGTCGAAGCCGTGGGCGTGGTAGCCGGGGGCCATGCCGTGGGGCTGGAGCTTTTCGACGGCGTCGTTGAGGATGGTGGCCAGCTCGGCGATGGTCTCCACGCTCTCCATGCGGGTCTTGTCGGCGGCGACGACGAGGAAGCGGTTGCCCAGCGTCTGGTTCAGCTCGATGGTCCGGGCCAGGTTACCGCCCAGGAGGGCGTCGGTGCGCAGGTGGATGCCGCAGCAGGCGAGCCCGGCGTCGTCGAGCATGGCGCGCAGCTCTTTGGCGGGCCGGCCCATCCACTCGACGGCTTCGCCGCCGTAGCCCCAGGGCTCGACGCCCTGGTAGCCCATCTCGGCCACGGCCTGGATGGTCGCGGGGAGGTCCTGGGTACATTCGCCGCGCACCGAGAAGAGCTGGAGGGCGATGGGGATCTTGGCCACGGTTGGTCTCCTTTCCGAAGTCGCCGCGGGGAGTTGGGGTTCCGCCAAGGGCCGGCTGCGGCGCGCTCCGGCTCACCGGGCGTCCAGGCACAAGACCTTTCCGTCCATGGTGGCCAGGTAGAGCCGTCCCCCGGCCGCGATGAGCCCGTCGAAGACGGGGGGCGAGCGCAGTGCCGTCTCGCCCAGCTTCTGGCCGTCGGCGGCGCCCAGGGCGATCAGGCGGCCGCCCTTCTCGCCGGCCCATGCGGCGGCGTGCTCCCGCCGCCTGGCCGCCCACTCGGGCTCGCGCAGGTGGGTGCACGACTCCCGCTCGTCCAGGAGGTCGGGCGGGCCGGCCACGAACAGCGTGCGACCGGCGAGCACCATCCCCCGCACCAGGATGGGCAGGGGCTGCGACCAGCGGTACGCGGGCGCCGTGTGGGCCCCGTGCCGACGCCGCCGGGGATGCATCTTGGCCCTGGGCACCAGGACCTCGAGCTCGGGCGCCTTGTCGCAGGCGAAGAGGTGGTACTCCATCCAAGTGGTCGCGGGGAAGTGCCGCGCCCGCCGCCCGAAGCCGTAGACGCTCTTCTCGTCGAAGACCAGGAGGCGCCCCGCGGGGGCTTTCCAGCCGGCCAGGTACCACCAGCCCGCCGCCGACAGGGGGTTTTTCCCGTACAGCCAGTAGGAGCGGTGCCACCAGGCGTCGTCGAGGAAGCCGGTGGGGCAGAACAGGTGGGCCGTGGGGCCCGTCTGGTCGCGGAAGTCGCGGGGCGGGGCGACCTGGGTGCGCCGGCCCTTCTTGTCGAAGGGCTGGGAGCGCATGTAGACGTGGCGCCCGTCGGAGGAAAGCACGTCGGGCAGGGCCACGGGCAGGTTCGGCCACTGGATGTCGGCATCGAGCTTCTTGCCCGTCTGGGGATGGCGGTCGTCGAGCACCGTCTCCCCGAGCTTCTCGCCCGTGAGCGGGTCGAGCCGCAGGTAGCGGAGGCCGCCGTCGAGGAACATCGAGCGCCCGGCCACGGCGTGGGCCTCCCCGTCCACCACCAGCACGCTGCCGTGGACGGGCCACACGGATTCCACCTGGTCCCAGGCCACCAGCCTGCGGTCCTCGGGCGCGGCGCGGAACTGCCAGGCCAGCGCCCCGTCCGAGGCCCGCAGGGCTGTGACGTAGCCGTCCCGGCTCCCGAAGAGCGCCAGCCCCCGGTAGACGGTGGGCGGGGAGTCGACTCGCCCCCCGGCGGTGGTGCTCCAAAGGCGGCGGCCGTCCACAGCATCCAGGGCGTGGACCGTGTGGACGTCCCTGGACGCCACCAGGACCACGCCGCCGGCGACGACGGGGGCCGTGAGGCGGCCGCCCAGCTCGGCCTCCCAGCGGGGCTCCACGCCGGGAGGCACCTGGCTCGCCGTGGCTCCGCTTCGTGCCGAGTCGTGTCGGAAGGTGGGCCAGGCGCCGGGCTCCTCGGCCTGGCCAGGGGGCCCGGCCGGGACCCCGTAGGCCGGCCCCTTCTCCAGCCGCTGGTCCGGGGCGGCGGGGCGCGCGGGGTCGCTCGCCCGTGCCGGGGCGAGGGCGTTCAGGCCGCTCAGCTTGGCCACGATGTAGCAGGCGCAGGAGTGCTGCGGCGCGTAGGTCAGGCCGTTGGCGGGCAGGATGCCGTAGAGGCAGCTGCCCCGCACCCAGTCGTGGCGGTGCCAGTGTCGGGCGGCCAGGTCGACGTACTCGATGCCTGTGCGGGAGGCCAGGATGTAGCGCTCGGTGGCCTTGGCCCGATGGCAACGATGGTGAGGCATGTGGGGGCCGTCGTCGGCGGGGAACTGGCTATCGACGTGCCCCGTGCGCAGGGCGCGGGCGGTGAACTGGCCGCTGTGGCGGCGATTGGTCAGGGGCGCCGTCCACACCAGCCCCTGGGCCACGAACAGGTCTTCGGGCGAATCGTAGCCGGAGGGGGGATGGGGAGCGGACCACAGCACCTCGCCGCTCTGCGCCGAGAGCGCCGTCATCGTGTCCTGGCCCCCGCGGTGGCGGGTCATCCCCTCCGCGCCGGCGAAGAGCACCACGCCGTCGCACACCACCAGGGCAGGCGCCGCCCAGGTGCGGAGGGCCTTCCACCGGGGGAGGGGCTTCGAGGCCCACAGCTCCTCGCCGCTGCGCCCCTCGAGGCACACCACCCTCTGGCCGTCGTGGAAGAGCACGCGCCGCGCGTCGGCGGTGAGGGTCATGGGCACGACGGGCCGCCGCACGCGCCACAGCTCGGCGCCCGTCTCAGCCTCGATGGCGGCCAGGCTGCGCGGCTCGCCGTCCCAGCCCCAGGAGTTGTTCAGCTCGTGGAGGTCGTGGACCCTCGCGTAGTCGAGCTTTCTCGGCTCCTCGCGGACCTGGACGAAGAGGACGCCGTCGGAGAAGAGAATCTCCTCGGCGGCGCCGGTGGCCGGGTATTCGCGGACCGTTTCCCCGGTGGCGGCATCGAGGGCGGTGACAGAGGCGTTCAGGCCCAGGGTGGCGTAGACCCTGTCGCCCGCGGCGACCAGGCGGCGGGGGAGCTGTGCCGGCCCGCTCTTGAGGGGCCACAGGTGGGGCCACCAGCGCTCGATGTCGCGCTTCCACAGGACGGTGCCGCTGAAGGCGTCGCGGGCCACCAGCCGCCACTGCGGGGGCATCTGCATCGAGGCCGCAGGCCCCTCGTCGAAGATGGCGAAGAGCCGCCCGCCGGCCGACACCATGGCGCTCAGGCTGGCCATGTGGTCGTGGTGGCGCGCCCATCGGGGGCGGCCCACCCACTGGAGATGGCGCGGCGGGCCGACCACCGTGTCGCCCGACACCGCGTTGTTGCTGGCGTCGTAGAGGTAGTGGGTCCACTCGTCGATGGTCTGTGGCCGCGGCTCCGCCCGCTTCCTCCACTGTCCGTCGCGCCACAGGCAGGCGGCGCCGCCGGGCGCCACGACCCGCATCACCTCGTCGAGGGGTACCTCGACGTCCTCGGCGACCACCACCAGGGCCGCCAGGTTGTCCACGTAGGGCAGTCGGGGCGCGGTGGTCCAGCGGTCGGCCGACACCGGGCCATAGAGCCCGCGGGAGCGGATGTGAGCGCGGGCCTGGGCGACCTTGGCGGGGTCGGCATCGAGGCCCTGGACGAGATAGCTGGGGGTGGCCCGGAGTGCGGCGGTGAGCTGCCCGTCGCCGCAGCCCAGGTGGACCACGAGGCCACCCTTCACCCCCGTGGATTCCAGGATCTCCTGCGCCGTGGCCTCCGCCGCCGAGCCGGCCAGGGCCGCCGCGCCGCCGGGCCGAGCCGCGATGATCGCTGCGGCCCAGAGAAGAATACGCTTCCATCGCATTCGCCCGCTCCTCAATGCACGGCACACATCCCCAGGGGCTCACACTGTAGCCGTCGGGGACGGGCCTGTCCAGCACGCCGGCTCCGGCTAGGCGCCCTGGACGATTCGGTCGACGACCACCTGCCGCAGCTCCTCGGAGAGGCTGGCGAAGTAGGCGCTGAAGCCGGTCACCCGCACCAGCAGGTCGGGGTAGGCCTGGGGGTCGCGGTGGGCCTCCAGGATGGTCTCCTTGTCCAGCACGTTGATGTTCACCAGCGTGCCGCCCATCTGGAAGTGGGCGCGGAGCAGGGCCTCGACCTTGGCCAGCCGCTCCTCGGTGTCGGCCATCCCCGGGTCCAGGTCGAGCTGGAGCGGCGCGGTGTTGCCGTAGCCGGGCTGCACGCGAGCCACGGCGGCGGCCACCTGGGTGGGTGCCCCGGGCTTGCCCTGGTTGAAGCCTGGGTCGGGGTTCGGCCCGTGCGATACGGGCTCGCCGGCCCGCCGGCCGTTGGGGGTGGCGCCCAGGCGCTTGCCGAAGGCCACGACCTTGGCCCACGAGAAGATCCCGGGGATCATCCGCACCCCGCCGGGGGTGGGCTCGCGGACCACCTCCTCGGTGAAGGCGCGAGACAGCCGCTCGGCCCAGGCGTCGCCCAGGGAATCGCCGCTGCCGAAGCGAGGGATGTTCCGCATCAGCCGTCGCGCCCGCTCTCCCTCCGGGCCGGCCCAGTCGGTCCGGAGGAGACGGTGGACCTGGCTCCAGGTGAACCGCCCCTCGCGCTCGACGCGCTGCTCGAGCGCGGCGAAGGAATCCGCCGCCGTGGCCAGCGACGCCGCGTCCACGCAGATGTCGTAGAGCTCCACGCCCCCGTTCGTGGCGTCCAGCCCCTTCTCCACGGAGCCGTGGCAGAAGAGGTCGAGCACCAGCTCGGGAAACACCGCGTGCATGTGCTCCAGGTGGAAGTCGATGCCCTCGGCGATCACCGCCACGGCCCGCCGCAAGTGGCCGATGAAGCGCCGCCACAGCTCCGCCACGCTGGGGCTCGCGGCCTCGCCCATCATCTCCTCGAACGCCACGTGGAAGACCATCGCCAGGTCGATCTTGATGAGGTCGGCCATGCAGTACTCCCGCCCCGGGATGGCCAGCCAGTGGCAGCCGGCGTAGATGCGGCGGCGGGCCAGCTCGCGGGAGGTGCCGTTTCGCATGAAGCCCTCGGTCACCGCCCGGTCGCCCAGGAACTTGGGGAAGCCCATCTTGTCCTGGAACAGGATTTCGAGTCCCCGGCGGAACAGCTCGGGGCTCAGCCCCGGCCCCACCCGCAGCGCGATGTTGGCCGGCGCCCGCAGGCGGTGGACGGCCTCCAGGACGAGGAAGGAGACGCGGCTGGCCAGGTCGCGCCCCTGGGCGTCGGGGCCGCCGAGCTGGGCGTAGGCCGTCTCGCTGAGCAGGAGGCAGGCGATGTGGAAGACCGCCTCGTCGTCCGTGAGCGTGCCCGCCGCGACATCTCGCTCGTAGTAGGGACGGAGGAGCTCGTCGAGCTGGCCCCATTCGCCGCTGCCGTTGTACATCTTGGCCACGGCCTGGAAGAAGACCAGCCACTGGCAGGCCTGTCGGAAGGTCTGCGGCGGGCGCTCGACCAGGTGGTCGCAGGCCTCGGCGATGGCCTCGAGGTCCCGCCGCCACGGGGCATTGTCCTGGCTGCGGGCCTGCTCCCGTGCGGCCTGGGCGTGGCGGCGCACCCAGCCCTGGACGCCCAGCAGCACCTGCTCGAGCCCGTGGTAGAAGTCGGCGGCATGGGGATTGGCCTCGCGGCAGCGCCGCACCTTCTCCAGCAGGCCGCCCCAGCCCAAGCGGAGGCCGATGGTCAGGTCGGGGCACAAGTGCTGCACCCCGCCGATCCCGTGGTCCAGGGCGTAGCGCTCGTGGTCCGCCCGGAGGTGCGAGGTGTCGAAGTCGGGGTTCCAGCCCGGCTTGCGATAGGACATGAAGTTGACCATGTAGGCCCCCGCCATGGAGTTGGCGGGGTGGATGTAGACGGGATGGGCATCGAGCAGGCGGCGGAAGTTCTCCCCGCACGCTCGCGGCCCGAAGAAGCCGCCGCTGGGGTGGTTGCTCTCGGGCTGGTAGCCCTTGAGCACCTGGTCGCGGACCATCACGCCCGAGCCGCTCATGGCCTCGACCACCTCGGCGGCTTCGGGGGGCAGGGGCACCATGCCCTGCTCGTCGGCGTCCCGCGGCCCGGTCATCTGGCGCTTGGCGCGGACCTGTTCGAGCTTGGCCGCGCGGAGGATGTCCAGACGCTGGGAGGTGCTCAGTTCCTGCATCGGCCTCGATGCTAGATGCTGGATGCTGGATGCTGGGTGCTAGATGCTGGATGCTAGATGCTGGATGCTGGATGCTGGATGCTGGATGCTAGATGCTGGATGCTGGATGTC
>JBKHIY010000064.1:0-25431 GCA_046538415.1 Candidatus Brocadiia bacterium
GGCCGTCCCCCCGCGGCTCTTGCCCCGCGCCCAGGGCCTCCAGCGTGGCGGCGAGACGGCGGGCCGCCTCGCCATCCTCGCCGCGGTCCGCCAGGCAGGCCGCGGCGTGGCTCGCCGCGAGCACCCTGCGGGCCGGCCCGTGGCGGCCCCAGCCCTCGGAGGTGAGGGCCAGGAGGTAGTCGACGAAGGCGTCCCTGGGGCGGGGCTTGCGCGAGGCCCCTTGGCCCGGCCGCTCCTCGTCGCGGTCGCGGGCCCGGCGGCCCGATCGCTCGTCCGGGGACTTCGACGGGGGGAGCGGCAGGCTCCGCCGGACCCCCAGGTAGCCGCCCACGCCGGCCGCGGCGACCACCAGCGCGATGGCCGCGGCGCGGGCCAGGCGCCGCGCCGAGCGCCGCCCCAGCTCGCGCAGCTGCTCGCCGGCCTCGTGGCGGAGGGGCTGGAAGGCCTCGTGGGGGTCGGCCTCGACGATGCGGAACTCCTCCGCGGCCTCCGCGCCGCGGCCGTGGGCGAGCAGCAGCTCGCCGCGGCGCAGGCGGTTCTCCAGCTCCTCGCGTCGCTGCTCGCGGAGCACGTCGAGGCGCCCGCCGCACTGGGCGCAGCGTTCCGCCCCAGGGGGGTTCGTGCCCGGGCAATCGGGGCGGTAGCACGGCTCCAGGAGCCTGTGGGCGCAGGCCGGGCAGGCGAGGGCGCCGTGGGCCACCGCGGCCCCGCACTGGGGGCAGGAGACCGTGGGCAGGGGCGGCGCCTGGGAGGCCCGCGCCGCGCGCAGGTCGTCGAGCGCGCGCTGGAGGGCGCGGCGCATCTCGTCCGCCGTCTGGAAGCGCCGGTCGGGCTCGTCCTGGAGGGCCCGCTCGATCACCCGGTCCAGCTCCTCGGGCACCTCGGGGTTGAGGGCCGAGGGCGGCTGGCCCTCGGGCAGGGCGCCGGTGAGCGCCTCGTAGAGGGTCACGCCCAAGCCGTAGATGTCGGCCCGGGGGTCGATGCCCTGGCCCGTGCCCCGCTGCTCGGGGGCCATGTACTTGGCGGTGCCCAGCCGGGAGCGGCGTTCCAGCTCGGCCGCCGCCTCGTCGTCGATCATGTGGACGATCCCGAAGTCGGCCACCTTGACCAGGCCATCCTCCTGGATCAGGATGTTGCCCGGCTTGATGTCGCGGTGCACAATGCCCCGCTCGTGGGCCGCCTCCAGGGCGTCGCAAATCTGGACCGCGATCTCCACGGCCCGCTCCACCCCCACCTCCCCGCGGCGGATCGAGCGGCGAAGGGTGTGGCCGTGGACGAATTCCATGACGAAGAAATACATGTCGTCCTGGCGCCCGCGGTCGATCACCGCCACGATGTTGGGATGGCTCAGGGCGGCCAGGGCCGCCGCCTCGCGCTCGAACCGGGCCACGAACCGGGGCACGTCGGCATACTTGCGCAGCAGCACCTTGATCGCCACCTCGCGGTCCATCGACAGCTGCACCGCGCGATACACCGTCCCCATCCCCCCGTGGCCCACGATGGCCCGGATGCGGTAGCCGGGAAACGTGTCGGGGTGGGGAAACTCCTCGCCCTCCGCCAGCGAGGGCACGCGGAAGACGGCTCCGCACGACGGGCACTCGACCTTGGGGCTCTGGCCGGCCCGCGGCAGCTCCACCTCCGCCGAGCACTTGCCACAGACGATCTTCAACGCTGCTTCTCCAACGCGCCGCCGGGACGGGCGCATTCTAGCACGGCCCCGCACGGCGCTGCAACGTGCAACGCGCCCGCCGCCGGGGCTCCCGAGGGATGTCCAAGAATGAAGGGCCGTGGCCAAAAATGAAAGATCGCCCGCCGCGTGGGCGCCACGCCTCCCCTACGTACGGGACCTGTCCGACCCATACGACCTATAGGGCCTATCGCCGGGGCGGCCATCGAAGAACTTCGTGTCGTCGCAAGGCGCCGACATCTCGATGGTTGGGGCGTTTGCCCGAATTTTTTCGCGACTTTTACAAGTTTTTACGGCCGGTTTCGAGGGGGAAAACGGGTTGTAGTAGTAGAGGGGAAGCGCGCCCGGGGGCCGGCTAGGGCAGGGAGTCGTACTTCCGCAGGGTCCGGAGCAGGCGCTGGAGGTCCTTGGGCAGGGGAGCTTCGACGGCTAGGGGGGTGCCGTCGGGCCGCTCGATCTCGAGCCGGCGGGCGTGGAGGGTCAGGCGGTCGATCACCGGGGGCTCGGGGCGGTGTGGCTTGGGGCGGTAGTCGCGCTTGAGTTCGGAGAGGTAGACGGCCTCCTGGCCCCCGTAGAGGGGGTCGACGGCCAGGGGGTGGCCGATGCCCGAGAGGTGGAGCCGCACCTGGTGCTGCCGCCCCGTGGTGGGACGCACTTCGAGGAGGGTGTAGCGGCGGAAGCGCTCGCCCACGCGGTAGCGGCTGTGGGCGGGCCGGCCCCGCCGGCGCCGGATGCGCATCCTGCCCCGGGTGTGCTGGGCGATGGGCAGGTCGACCTCGCCCTCCTCCGGCTCGACGCGGCCCCGCACGACGGCCACGTAGAGCTTGCCCACCTGGCGTTTCTCGAAGCGGGCGCTCAGGTGGCGGGCCGCGGCCACGTGCTTGGCCACCAGGAGCACCCCGCTGGTCTCCTTGTCCAGGCGATGGACCACGTGGATGCGGGCGCAGGGATGGGGCGAGTGGTGCTGGACGTAATGGAGCAGGCCGTTGATGAGCCGGGCCTCGACGCTCCCCGGGTCGGGCAGCACGGAGAGGCCCACAGGCTTGCTGATGGCCAGGAGGTCGGAGTCCTCGTAGAGCACCTCGAGGTCGAGGGGCTGGGGCTTGTAGCGGACGATGGGGGTGTCGGGCAGGCGGACGCGGATCCGCTGGCCCGGCCGGGGAGCCCATCGGTGGTCGACGCGCTGGCCGTCGACCTCCACGCGCCCCCTGGCCACCAGGCGGCGGATGACGTTCAGGGGGAGGGTGGGCAGCGCCGCGGCGAGGTAGGCGACCAGGTCGTCGCGCGGCTCCTCCACCTGGAGCTCGATGGTTTCCATGGTGCCTCGGCTTCCGCGCCGCGGGGCTGGTGGCGGGGCACGGGCCGGCGTGGTATAATCCCCGCCGCGAGCTTCCCGACCCTACCCCTTCCAGGCCGCAGGAGAGGAGCGATGCCGCTGGAGGACCACCTGAGCTTCGACGCCCAGGGGCACATCCCCGCCATCATCTTCGACGCCCAGACGAAACAGCCCCTCACCCTTTGCTACATGGACCGCCAGGCCGTGGCCCGGACGCTGGACAGCGGCCTCGTCCACGTCTTCCGACGTTCCCGGGGACGCCGGATGCTCAAGGGCGAGACCTCGGGCCACACCCAGCGGGTGGTCGAGGTGCTCGTGGACTGCGAGGGCAAGTCCCTGGCCATCGCGGTGGACCAGAAGGTCGCCGCCTGCCACAAGGGCTACTACACCTGCTACTACCGCCGCTACGACGCCGAGGCCGATGCCCTCGTGACCGTCGCCCCACAGGTCTTCGACCCCGGGGAGGTCTACTGAGCCGCGGCCCGCTCACGCCCGCGCGCCTTCCTTCGCCCCGTCCTCCTTGCGGAAGATCACGATGTTCTGGTGCACGATGTTGGGCACGTAGGCGTTGGGGTAGCCGTAGGGCCGCACTCGCGCCCCGGTGGCGTACCACACCTTGATGCCTTTCATGGTGAATCCGGCGCGGCGGATGCGCTGGGCGACCTCGTAGGTGGCGGGCACGTACTCGCCGTCCTGGTAGGAATCGCGGCAGATCACGGCCAGGTAGCCCCGGGGCCGCAGCAGCGGGTGCACGAGGGCGAAGGCCCGCTCGATGGCGTCGTAGAAGGCCGCGAAGGAGGGCAGGTTGCGCAGGTCGGCCTCGTCGTGGGAGAAGCCCTCGAAGTCCGTACGGCGGTGCTGAATGTCGTACACCCCGTCGCACATGGTCTTCTCCAGGGCGATGGAGTACGGCGGGTCGGTGGCCACGAAGTGGAACTGGCGCCCCTGGCGGGCCAGCTCGGGGAGCACGCGAAGGCAGTCGCCGGCCAGCGTCTCCTGGGGCTCGAGGCCTTCTTCCTCGCACACCTGGCGGTAGACCTCCAGCCACCGGGGATTGAGCTCGATGCCCGTGGCCACGCGGTCGCACAGGCTGGCGCCCAGGAGGGTGCCGCCCACCCCGCAGAAGGGGTCGAGCACGCTCTGCCCCGGCTTGGTGAAGAAGCGGATGATGTGCTCCATCAGCTGGGGCGGCTTGTTCGCCCCGTGCTCGCGGCGCCGCCGGTGGCCGTAGGCGCGGGGATAGCTGGTGCGAAGGACGCTTTTGGTGAAGTAGAGCCACTCGTTGCCGCTCAGGGCGTTGAGCTTGTTGTGGGGATGGACGGAGGGCGGCTTTCGCTTCACACTCCGCATCCCGCCGCGCTCGCCCTGGGGCATGGGGCACTCCGTGTGGCCAGAGGGTCGGATTGTAGGCCACCGGCCGCCGCGTGTCAAACCCCCGCCCCGCCGCAGGGCCCTTGCGCCCAGGCCCGGGCACGCTACAATGAGGGCCGCGGCGGGGCCGAGGCCGGCGAATCCCGAGAGACCCTCCCCATGGCCGATGGCAGGACGCAGCAATCGACGGCTCGCCAGGTCGAGCAGCTCATCTCGGAGCTGGACGTGGGGGCCGCCTCGCGGCAGGCGGTGGCCGAGCTGGCCTCCCGCATCTGCGCCCTGGGCCGGCCCGCCGTGGTCCACCTGGCCCGGAGCATCCTGCGGCCCGGGCCGGGCCGCAGGGAGAAGGTGGCCGCCCTGCTCGGCTCCCTCACCGGCTACCCCGCCGTGTGGGCACGCGAGGAGCTGCGGCGCATCCTGGGCAAGCGCCGCCTCACCGCCATGGAGCGCGTGTGGCTCACGGCCACGGCCCGCAGCCTGGAGAGCCTGTCGGCCTCCGGCGAGGCCGTGGCGCCGCACGACGGGCGACCGCGGGAGGATGCCTCGCGGCCCCCGCCCCCGGAGCCCGACGAGACGGAGCTGGCCTTCTGGCGCGACGAGCTGACCGGCCTTGAGCCCGAGGAGCGGGTGGCCGCCATGGGACCGGTCCTGGAATCGGGCGAGGCGGCGTTCCTACCCCTCGTCGAGATGGCGCTGAGCCTGGCCGACCCCCAGCTCGACGCGGCCATCGCCGCCGGCCTGGCGCGATTCCGCACCCCCGCGGCCCTGCCCCTGCTGCGGGAGCTGCTGCGCCGCCCCCAGGCCGCGGTGCGCCGCCAGGCCCGCCGCTCGCTGCTCGCCCTCGAGCGCCAGGGGGTGGACGCCCGCGGGGTGTTCGTCGCGGCCAGCGCGGCCGACGAGCCGCCGCTCGCCGCCCTGGCCACGCCCTTGGACGGAGCGGGCCAGATGGGGGTCGTGGTGGCCCGCCGGGGGCAGGGGCTCATCCACTACGCCTTCGTCCTGCTCGACACCCTGGAGGCGGGCATCGCGAGGGCCTGGGGCGAGCGGGACCTCACGGAGGCCGACCTCCTCGAGCGCATCACCCACTACTCGAACCAGAGCGGGCTGCACTTCGACCCCATCGACCTGGCCACGGCCCAGGCCCTGGTCGCCGCCGCCGAGGCCTTCACTCGCGCCGAGGGCCACCAGTTGCCCTCCGAATACCTCGCCTGGCGACGGATGATCGGGAGGCCCAGGGGCTCGCCCCGCCTGCCCGTGGCCTTCGGCCCGGCCTGCGCCCAGTGCGGCAGGCGCGTGCGCCAGGCGGACATCGATGGCGGGGGCCTCGTCGCCGGCCCGGTGGCCCTCTGCGCCGCCTGCGGCGAGCAGCAGCGGGCCTGCCAGAGCTGCGGCCGCGAACTCCGCCACCCCTTCGACCGGTTCTACGTGCGACGCACCCAGGAGGGCGAAGTCCAGTTCCTGTGCCTGCGCTGCGCCGGGCGCGAGGACGGCCAGACCAACTAGGCGCCGTGACGGGGGGGAACGGCGGGAGGAAAGAGTGTGGCCAGCTCGGGAGTCGTTGCCAGGCTCCAACTCGTCCCGAGCTGGCCGCAGGCGTGCCCAGCAATCGCGTGTTTGCCGGGCAAGGAGCGAGTTCCAGGCAGCTCGGCCGCTGAGGCGGCCTGGGAAGGGATCAGGCGCAGGCCGCCGGGCAGCCGCCGGACTCCTCTATGCGGAACTCCCTCTCGGTCGCCCGACAGGGGCTTGCAAACGGCGTGCCGAGGAGGGCCGGCGCCGGCGGCGCCGGCGGGCCAGCCGTAAGCCCTTCCCAGAGACCAGGTTAGAGAGACCGCTCGAAATGCGGCCGGGACCGCCCCGTCGCTCCCCGAGCCGGCGCTGTTGCGAGCCGTCAACGTCCTCCCCGGCCCCGGCGCCCCGTTTCCCACCTAAGTGCTTCCTGCTCTGCGGTTTATCGGATGATGACAACTGACAACATGGCGGGGCGGGCAATCAACATGATGCCGGGGGGAACATCCAGGCGGCCAGGGCGCGCAGGTAGGCGAGCTTGAGGCGGCGCACGCCCAGGGGGCAGCGCCGCTCGCCGGGCACCTCGAAGTTCAGCAGGCCGGCGTAGCCGCCCTGTTCGAGGGCGGCGGCAATGGGCTGCCAGGGCACGGAGCCGCCGCGGGCGTAGGGGAAGTTGTGCTGGTCGGCGGTGCCGTCGTTGTCGTTGAGGTGGAGGGCCTGGAGGCGGGGGCCCACGGCGCGGATGAAGTCGGCCTGGGGCTCGGCCGTGAGGTTCAGGTGGCCGGTGTCGAGGCACACGCCCACTTCCTGGGGATCGGTGGCCTCGAGGGTGGGCAGGAGGTCGGCGCCCGAGGAGCAGTTCTCGAGGCAGAGCACCATGGCGCTGCCTCGGACGTGGGCCGCCAGCTCGGCCAGCGAGCGCAGGCGCTCGTCGAGCAGGGCGGCGGGGTGGGCGTGGTGGCGTCCGCCGGGGTGGAGCACGGCGGCGCGGATGCCCAAGGCGAGGTAGAGGTCGAGCCACGGCTTGAGGCCGTCGATGGCCTGGCGTCGGGCCTCCTCGTCGGCGGGCGCGATGTCCACGGTGAGCCACAGGTGGCCCTGGCCGACCTGGACTCCGAGGTCTTCGGCCCTGCGGCGGAAGTCGCGTCCCGCCGCCTGGGGCTGGCCGCAGGCGAGGAGAGCCCGGCCGTGCTCGTCGGAGAGCTCGGCGGCGGGCCAGCCGGCGCGGGCCAGCTCGCCCAGCGCCTCCTCGGGCGGGAGTTCCATCAGGAAGCTCGACCAGACGGAAAGCCTCGGCTCCATGGGCACGGTGGTCCGGGCCGCGAGCTCAGCGCACGAGGAAGGGCCCCGCGGCGCCGGTGCTCACGGCGGTGAAGGTGGCCTCGGGGCACAGCTCGCCCAGTCGGGTGGCGAGTGCGGGAATGGCGGGGGCCTCGGTGACGGCGTGGCCGGCGTCCACGACCACGAGCCCCGCGGCCACGGCGTCGAGGGCCTGGTGGTGGTCGACGTCGCCGGTGAGGTAGAGCTCGCAGCCCTGTCGGGCCGCGTGGTCGACGTACTTGCCGCCCGAGCCGCCCATCACGGCGACGCGTTGGACGCGGCGCCGCAGGTCGCCGGCCACGCGGATGTGCGGGGCGCCCAGGCGGTCCTGGATGCGCTCGGCCAGATTCTCGGCCCGCATGGGCCTGGACAGGGCGCCGCAGCGTCCCAGGCCCAGCTCCCCGCCTTCGCCTTCCAGGGGGTAGACGTCGACGGCCGGCTCCTCGTAGGAGTGGGCCTGGCGTACGGCCTGGGCCACGGGGCCGGCGAGGGCCATGGGCAGCACGGCCTCGACGCGCAGCTCGTCCACCTCCTGGCGCTCTCCCACCCGGCCCACCGTGGGGTGGGCGCCCTCGGCGGGCCGGAAGGCGCCGGTGCCGGCCACGCGGAACGTGCAGTCCACGTAGTTGCCGATGACCCCGGCCCCGCTGCGGGCCAGGGCGGCGAGGACGGCGGGCAGGTCGTCGGCGGGGGTGAAGACCACGATCTTGGCCTGGCGGGTGCACGCGGCGGGGGCCAGGGGCTGGGTGTCGCGGAGGTCCAGCAGGCCGGCGAGCACGTCGTTCACCCCGCCGGGGGCGAGGTCGTAGTTCGTGTGGGCCGCGGCCAGGGCCACCTGGGAGCGGGCGGCCTCCAGGAGCAGGCGGCCCGCCGGCGTCTGCGAGGTCATCCGGCAAAGCGGCTGGAGGACCGGGGGGTGGTGGGCGACGACCAGGCCGGCCCCGAGACGGGCCGCGCGGCGCACCAGGCGGAGGTCCACCTCGAGGGCCACCAGCGCGCGTTCGCAGGGCGCGTCGGCCTCTCCGAGCAGGAGGCCCACGTTGTCCCACGGTTCGGCGAGTTGGGACGGTGCGATGGCGTCGAGCGCCGCCATCACGTCCGCGACCTGAGCTCCCATGGCGCGTTCCCGCCTCCTGGTTGGGGCATGCAGGATAGCATGGGGCCGGGGGGAGAGCAAGGTCGGGGCCGCCGCAGCGGCCCAGCAAACCGCCTCCCCGGCAGGCCGGGGAGGCGGGAGGGCACACAGGGGGTGCGGGGCTAGTTGCCCGCCCGGACCTTCATGGTGTTCCAGCGGGCGTGGATGCGGTTGAGCCGCTCCTTGTCGCTCGCCCTGATGGAGTCGACGTGGCCTTCGACGAAGAGGAAGTTGGCGGAGTCGTTGTGCCGGAAGTCGAAGCGTGGGGTCGCAAGGTCGCTCTTGTCTCGGAGACTTTCGGCCACGCCGTAGAAGACCACGTAGTCGTCGGCATCGGCGTAGGTCTCGAAGCGCGGGGTGGGGTTCCTGCTGGAGCCTTTCTCGATGCCGCTCTTGGTTTCGCCGCCGTTGACGGTGTCGTCGGCCTCGTCGTTGGGGATGGAGGCGTTGACGCCGGTGATCAAGGGCCTTTCGCTGGCCGGGACGTCGCGGATGAGGACCGTCTGCTGGACGTGCTTATCGTACTCCGGCTCGCTGACGGGGTCGGAGAGCTTGAAGACCAGCTCGGGGGCGAAGTAGTCGTTGGTGTAGCCGGTGGCGGGGTCGGTCCACTGCTCGCCGGTGAGCTGGAACTTCTGCTTGGCCGCCGAGGGCATGGAGCCGGCCAGGTCGATGTCCCGCTGGGTCACCTGGGGATTGAAGTTGCTGTCCGACTGCTTGTGGACCTCGAAGCGGTGATAGACTACCCCCCCGAGGTCGGCCTGCGCGCTGGCCGTATTCCAGGCCAGGGGGTAGTACTCTTCGAAGTTCACGAAATAGAGGCGAATGCCCTTGAAGAGGTTGCCCAGGCGGTTCTTGCACCGCGCGCTGCGGGCCGCGGCGGTGGCCTTGGCGAGCACCGGGAGGAGAATGGCCGCCAGAAGCGCGATGATGCCGATGACCACGAGCAACTCGACAAGCGTGAAGCCGGTCCCTCGGCTACGTCCCTGTACCATCGAGAAGTCTCCTACTGGGCCGGGGCCGGGCGCCCCGACCGCGCCTGGATTGCACAGAAGCCTTTTCGCCCTGTCCCCCCCGGCCTGATCACCCCTTCATCTATAAACATGGTACCACGCAGATCCAGGGGAGTCAAACCCTTATCCGCACGCCCTTCCCCGGCCGGGAGCCCAATGTCGACACAATACAGCGGTCGGCGCGATGGCTCGCCGGAGCGGGAAGCTCGCGCGTTCACCCGGGGAGTGACGGTCGTGACGTGCCTGCTCTCCACCAGGGAAAGCCTCCTCATTTAACCCACGCGGGCCGGCGGTGTCAAGTGCTTTTTCCACCCCCCCGTCTCGCCCGTCTCTTGGCCGGCGCTGGGTCGCCGGGGCGTCCCCCCCCGCCGCGCTGCCGCGGGCCTTGACTCCGCGCGCCCCATGGGGTTCAATGAGCGTGGACCCTCGGGAAGGAGCCGCTGCCGGGTGGAGCCGCATGCCGTCGGCATCACGACGACCATACCTGCGGAAGTCCTCTTCGCGTCGGGACATACGCCCCTCGACCTGAACAACGCCTTCGTCACGGCCGACCGGCCGCTGGCCCGCGTCGAGCGGGCCGAGCGGCGGGGCTTCCCCCGCAACATGTGCTCCTGGGTCAAGGGCATCTACGCCACCGTCCACGAGCTGGGCCTCCGTTGCGTCGTGGCCGTGGTCCAGGGCGATTGCTCCAACACCCATGCCTTGATGGAGGTCCTGGAGTCCGAGGGGATGCGCGTGGTCGGCTTCGCCTATCCCTGGCGGCGCGACCGCGAGGCGCTGGGCCGCCAGCTCGTCCATCTGGCCGAAGCCTTCGCCACCACCCTGGGGGCCGCCGAGGAGCAGAAGCGGCGGCTCGACCGCATCCGGGCCGTGGTCCACGAGATCGACCGCCTCACCTGGGAAACCGGCCAGGTGGGAGGCGCCGAGAACCTCCAGTGGACGGTCAACTGCTCGGACTTCGAGGGCGAGCCCTCCAGCTTCGAGAGCCGGGCCAGGGCCTTCCTGGCCGAGGCCCGGGCGCGGTCCCCGCGACGGCCCGCGGTGCGGCTGGGCCTCCTGGGGGTGCCGCCCATCTGCCCCGACCTGTTCGAGCGGCTGGGCGAGCTGGGGGCCGAGGTGGTGTTCAACGAGATGCCCCGCCAGTTCGCCATGCCCGGCCCCAGCGCCACGCTGCTGGACCAGTACCTGCGGTATACGTATCCCTACGACATCTTCCACCGGCTGGAGGACATCGAGCGGGAGTGCCGGCGGCGACGGCTCGACGGGGTGGTCCACTACGTGCAGAGCTTCTGCTACCGCCAGGTGCAGGACCGCCTGATCCGGGAGCGGCTGGACCTGCCGGTGCTCACCCTGGAGTGCGACCGCCCGGGGCCGCTGGACGCCGCTTCGCGCACCCGCCTGGAGGCGTTCGTCGAGATGCTGGAGAGCTAGCCGCAGGGGGCGGAGGCCCATGAAGCGCAGGGTCCGCAAGACGCTCGTCCTGGTGGCCAAGCTGGCCGTGGCCGCGGGCCTCATCGCCCTGCTGGTGCGCTCCGGGCAGCTCCAGCCGGCCGAGATCTGGGCGGCCATGCGCCGCAGCCCCCTGTGGCTGGGCCTGGCCCTCCTGATCTACAACGTGTGCATCGTGCTCACGGCCAATCGCTGGCACATGCTCCTCCGCGCCCAGGGCCTGCGCCCCAGCCGCGGGGCGTGCGTCCAGATGACCTACACCGGCTGCTTCTTCTCCTGCTTCCTGCCCGGGGGCACGGGAGGCGACCTGGTGAAGGCCTACTACGTGGCCCGCGACAGCCACAAGCGGGCCGAGGCGGTCACCACCGTGTTCCTGGACCGCGTGTTCGGCCTCTACTGCATGATCGGCCTGGCCGCCGCGGCGGTGCTCCTGCGCCTCGGCCACCTGTGGCACTACGGCGAGGGAGAGGAGGCGGGGACGGCCCTCCTGGGCCTCACCCAGGCCCAGCTCCTGGTGGTGGGCGTGCTGGCGGTGTTCGCGGGGGCCACGGTGGGCCTCGTGGCTTTCCTCTCGCCCCACTGCCGGCGGCTGGTCCACGGGCTGCTGGCCAGGCTGCCCGAGCCGCTGGGCTCGGTGCTCAAGCGGATCTACGAAGCGGTCTACCTCTACCGCGGCCAGTGGCGGGTGCTGGGCAAGTTCGCCCTCTACTCGGTGAGCGCCCACGTCCTGGTCTCCGTGAGCCTGTGGCTGGTGGGGCTGTCGCTGGAAGACCCCGTGGCGTGGGGCGGGGCGCGGGCCCTCAACTACCTGTTCCTGGTGCCCATGGGGCTGATCCTCAACGGGCTGCCCATCGCGCCCGCGGGGATGGGGGTGTTCGAGTGGGCCCTGCGGTTCCTCTTCGCCACCGTGCTTTCCGCCGGCGAGCCCAACGTGGGGGCCAACGTGGCCTTCCTCGCCCACATCCTCATCATCGTGACCAACCAGGTGGGCCTGGCCTTCTACCTGAAGGGCAAGCGCCGCGTGGAGGCCGCCATGGAAGCCGCCGCCCGCGACGCAGCCTCAGTCCCCCCGGAGCCCGCGGCAGACGCCGATGCATGACCTCAAGGGCTGCCTCCACGTCCATTCCAGCTACTCCGACGGCGACGAGCCCGTGGCCCACATCCTCCAGGCCGCCCGCCAGACGGGGCTCGACTACCTGGTGCTCACCGACCACGAGACCACCCTCGCCCGCGACGACGGCTGGGAGGGCTGGCACAACGGAGTCCTCGTGGTCGTGGGAGCCGAGGTCCAGACCGGCCACCACCACTGCCTGGCCCTGGGCATCGACCACTCCGCCCACGCGCCCCGCCGCGACACCGCCCAGCAGCTCGCCGCCATCAAGCAGCAGGGGGGCCTGGCCTTCGTCGCCCATCCCCATCCCGTCCACAAGCCCCTGTTCAAGCTCTGGGTGCCGGGATGGGACGAGTGGGAGCTCGACGACTTCGACGGGGTGGAGATATGGCCCTTCCTCCACGACTGGATCAGCGACCTCCATCCCTGGAACTTCTTCTCCCACGTCCGCGACCCCGACCGCTGGGTCACGGGCCCCGACCCCGAGCTGTTGGGCCGCTGGGACGCCGTGGGCCGCCGTCGCCGGCTGGTGGGCATCGGCTCGCTGGACAACCACGCCCGGCGGCTGCCCTTCGGCCGCTACGGCCCCGCGCTGATGACCATCTTCCCCCATCGCTACGCCTTCCGCACCGTGCGCACGCACCTGCTGGCGAACGAGCCGCTGAGCGGCGAGGCCGCCGACCTGGCCACGGTCCGCGGCCTCCTGGGGCGGGGCCGCTGCTACGTGAGCTACGACCTGCTGGCCGACGCCACGGGCTTTCGCTTCATGGGCCGCCGCCCCGAGGGGGAAGACCTCCAGATGGGCGACGAGGCCCCCGCCGCCGGCCCGGTGGCCTTCCGCGTCGCCTCGCCCCTCCAGGCACGCCTCAGCCTCCTGCGCGACGGCCAGCCCCTGGCCACCACCGTGGGCCGCGAGCTCGAGGCCACCGACGACCGGCCCGGCGTCTACCGCGTCGAGGCCCGCCTGGGGCCGCGACCCTGGGTGTTCACCAACCCCATCTACCTCCGCGAGCCCACCTGAGCGCCGCGGGCCCGCTTGACGCGGGAGGGGCTTCGTGGTTTGCTCCGGGCCAGAGCCGTGAGAGGAGCCGAGCCGTGGCCAAGCTCTCCGAACGTAAGCTGCTGAAACTGGTCCGCGAGCACCTGGACGCCGAGGCCCTCCTGGCCGCCCACCCCGAGGTCAGCCGGGCCGACCTGGAGACCCTCTGGCGGCGGCTCGGCCTGGAGCCCCAGCCCAGCCGCCAGAGAGAACGGGAGCTCTTCGACGAGCCCTCGCCAGGCTCGTCCCAGGGGCGGGAGCTGAAGCTCCTGGCTCGCTGCGACGGGGCCGCCCGCGGCAACCCCGGCCCCGCCGCCGTGGGGGCCGTGCTGGAGGACGAGGAGGGCGACCCGCTGCTCGAGGTCAGCGAGCAGATCGGCCGCGCCACCAACAACGAGGCCGAGTACACCGCCGTCATCCGGGCCATCGAGAAAGCCCTGCTCCTGGGAGCCACCGAGCTCGTCCTGTGCCTGGACAGCGAGCTGCTGGTCCAGCAGCTGCGGGGCAACTACAAGGTCAAGAGCCCCAACCTCCGACCCCTCCACGCCCGGGCCACGGCGCTCCTGGGGCGCCTGCGCCGCTGGGAGGCCCGCTACGTGCCCCGCGACGAGAACGTAGCGGCGGACCGCCTGGCCAACGAGGCGTTCCGAAACCCCCACGCCTAGCCGCTTGACTCCGCCGCCCGGCGGCCCGTATACTGAACGCCGCCGGAGGACCCCCATGGCCACCACGGACGGCGATGCCGACCGCCCGCTCGTCTCCACCATCGTGCTCGCCCACAACAAGGTGGAGGTCACCCGCCGCTGCCTCGAGGGGCTCCTGGCCTCCACCTACCGCCCCCTCGAGGTCCTGGCCGTGGACAACGGCTCGACGGACTCCACGCCCGCCCTCTTCGCCACCTTCGGGCCCAAGGCCCGGGCCGCCAACGTGGCCTTCCGCCCCACCCGCCACGAGACCAACGTGGGGGCCGTGACGGGGCGGAACCTGGCCCTGGAGCAGGCCCGGGGCCAGTTCCTGGTGTTCCTCGACAACGACGTGGTGCCCTGCACCCGCTCGTGGCTGGAGCGGCTGCAAGGTGCCCTGGTGGAGGACAAGGGGCTGGGGATCGTGGGGCCGAAGCTCATCTACCCCTTCGCCCCGCACCTCATCCAGTTCGCCGGCGGCGCGGTGACCCCCACCGGGTGGGTGGAGTTCTGTGGTCGGGGGGAGCCCCGGGACGCGCCGCCGTTCAACCGCCCCCGCGAGGTCCAGTGCCTCATCAGCGCCTGCTGGATGATGCCCCGAGAGGTCTACAGCCGCGTGGGGCCGCTGGACGAGGGCTTCAACCCCGTGCAGTTCGAGGACATCGACTACTGCTACCGCGTGCGCCACGCGGGCTACCGCATCCTCTACCTGCCCAGCGTGGAGATGTACCACTTCGAGAACGTCACGTCGGGGGGCACCCCGTCCATCAACTACACCTACGTGACCATCAAGAACGGGATGCGCTTCAAGCGCAAGTGGCGGTTCATGTTCGAGGCCGAGGACGGCCCCCGCGACGAGGACCTGGAGTGGAAGGAGATCGCGAAGCACGAGCTGGCCGAAATCGGCGAGCTGGAGATGACCGACTGACCTCCCGACACCGCCCGCACACGGAGACCCGCGCCATGCCCAGGACGCTCGAAGGCGACCTCTCGGCCAAGGGGCTGAAGGTGGGTATCGTCCTCAGCCGCTTCAACGACTTCATCACCGCCAGGCTGCTCGACGGCGCTCTCGACGCCCTCACCCGCTGCGGCGCCGACGACCAGGACGTCGAGGTGGCCCGCGTGCCCGGGGCCCGCGAGCTGCCCCTGGTGGCCCGCCGCATGGCCGGCTGCGGCCGCTACGACGCCGTGATCTGCCTGGGAGCCATCATCCGGGGAGCCACCCCCCACTTCGACTACGTGGCCGCCGAGTCCAGCAAGGGCATCGCCGCGGTGGCCCTCGACACCGGGCTGCCCGTGATCTACGGCGTGCTCACCACCGACACCATCGAGCAGGCCGTCGAGCGGGCGGGCACCAAGGCCGGCAACCGGGGCTTCGACGCGGCCATGGCCGCCATCGAGATGGCCAACCTGCTCAAGCAAATCGCCCCGGGACAGTAGGCCGTCGCCCGGCTCCCCTCCCCCAGCGTCCTCCCATGGGAACGCCCGCCGACGCGTGTGGGATCGCGTGCCAGGGGAGGGGCTGGCCGCTACCACGACGCAATCGGCGGGCGCATTAGTGGCCCGGCCCGCCGCACTGCGGAGCCTGGGGAGGGGCAGACCCCGCGGCGGGAGCCGGGCCAGTCTCGCGCACTTCGTCCTCCGGCCCTACCGCGGAGGGCCCCCCCAGGCCGAGGAATGACCCTCCCGGCAACACAACTCCCGCGCGGCACGCCTCGTGCCGTTGGGATAAGCTCCAATGTGAACCTGGACATCTGGCGCCGCAGACCGTCCGAGGCCGCTATCGCCACGGCCCCTCCCCGGGCGTCCCTCCCCCAGCGTCTACCGCGGGCTTATAGCGCAGCGCGCCGAAATTGTCAAGCGCCTTTTTCGCCCGCCGGGCCCTCGGTCTCGGCCCCGCCCTCCTTCTGCTGGCGGAGGGCCCGGTTTTCCTCGTTGAGGAAGCGGGCCGCCTGGCGAACGAAGTCCCACAGCGCCAGGCGCTGGCGTGCGGGCGTCAGAATGCCCAAGTCGTTCGCCCGCTCAACGGCCCGCTGGGCGGCCTGGCTCTCGGCGGCGACGGGCAGCATGGCCAGATAATCCAGGGCGCTGGTGATCAGGCGCCGCACCCGCGGCCCCTCCGAGGCCAGGTCGGCCACCTCCCGGTCCACGTCCTGGGGATGCTCCTGGGCATAGCGGAGGGCCTTGGGCTCGCGGGGCTCTTCGCCGTATAGGGAGCAGACCACGGCGGCGGCGCGCAAGCCGGCCTGCTCCTCCGAGAGCTTGTCCTCGGCGACATAGCGGCGCAGCAGGCGGAGGAAGAGCCCGCCCTTCACCGAGCCGGCCCCGGCCCGGATGAGGTTGGGGTTGTTGCCCAGGCGGGCCCGAGCGTAGAGATACAGCCCGCCCAGGACCAGGATGAGGATGGCGAGCGCCACCAGGGCGGCCGCCGCGAGGGTGCCCATGGCCTTCTCCGCTCCGCGCCGTCGCTTCGCTCCCGCTCCCCGCCTTCGGTCACCATCATAGCGCGGCCATGGGGGAACGCAAGGGGGCAGGAAAGGCGCCGGGCTTCACTGGGGCTCGGCCGGCGCGCCCTGCTGCTCCTCGGCGCCGGCTCGCGGCTGGAAGCGAAGGAGGAGGCGTATGGGAGGCGGCCCGGCGGGCCGGGCGGTCGCCTCGGCCTTCTCCTCCCCGAGGACGCGGGGCCCTCCCTCGGGCGCCGAGGGCTTGGGCTTGGGCTCGGCGGCCACGCCGGGCACCATCGTCCGGCGTTCGCGTCCCATCCCAGCGGGAGCGCCGAAGCGAGCCAGCAGGGCGCGGGCCTCGGGGGCCGGGAGGGCGGCCTCGACGGCGAAGCGGCCCCGGCCGAGGGGCTGGACGACGTAGGCCACGTTGGCGTCCTCGAGGACTTCCCGCACCTCGCTCAGGCAAGTGTCCAGGTCGTCGTAGGCGAGGCGTGCCACGAGCACCCCCTCCGCGGCTTCCTCGGGCGCCGCGGCCTCGTCCTCCATACGCCGCTGCCGCGCCGGGCGGGGCTCCTGGATGGCCGCGAGAAGCTCGTCGCGCGGCGCAGGGGCCTGGCGCACCTCCGCCTGCACCGATTGGGCGGCCCCGGGACGGGCAACGGGCTGGCCGGCCTTGCTCGCCAGGTCGCGGGCCTCGAGGTCGTCGGCCCGGCCGCCGGCGCCCCGGCCACCAGCCTCCGCCTCGGCCCGGCGGGCGGCGCCGACCTTGCCCCTGGCGGGGCGAGGAGCCTCGGGCGCGGGCTCGCGGGGCGCCTCGGCGTCCTTCTCCCATTCGACGGGCCCCGCCTTCTTGGCCCGGGCCGCGGCGCCATTGCGGACGTCCGCGATCTTGTCTTCGGCGCGGTCGGCGTCTTCCTCGCGTACAGCTTTGTCCCTCGGCGCAGAGCGCCCCTCGCTCTCGGGGGTCCGGGGCTCGACGCTCCTGGGCTTCTCGTCGTCGGCCCGCCGCCCCTGCTGGGGCTCGTGTCGGGGCCGGCCGAGGAAGAGGGCGAGGAAGCCCACGGCCAGGCAGGCGGCCGCAGCGAGGGCGATGGGCCCCCAGCGGCGGCGAGGGCGAGCCGGGGCGGGCGCTTCGGCACCCAGGGCCTGGCCCACGCGGCGGGCGAAGCCCGGCGGGGCGCTCTGGCGGGGCAGGGAGCCAAGGAGCCGGGCGGTGCGCCGCAGGGCCTCGAGCTCGGCGCGGAGCCGGGCGTCGGCGGCGAGGGCCTGCTCGACGGCGCCGCGGGTGGGCTCGTCGAGCTCGCCGTCCAGGTAGGCCGACAGGTGTTCTCGTGCTTGCTCCGTGGTCATTCCACCAGGTCCTTCAACATCTCGCGCAGGGCCAGGCGTGCCCGATGAAGCCGCGACTTGACGGTGCCCTGGGGGCAGTCGAGCATCCCGGCGATGGTCTGGTAGTCGAACCCCTCGATGTCGCGCAGGACGACGACCGTGCGGTGGTCGTCGTCGAGCTGGTCGATGGCCTCCTCGATGCGCTGGCCGGCCTCGCGGTTGGCCGCCGGCTCCTCGGGCCGGGGGCCCTGGTCGACCACGTCCATCGCGTGCCCCGTCTCGTCGGCAGTGGCCTGGATGGAGACGGGGTTGAGGCGTCGGCTCGAGCCTTGCTTTCGCCGGTGGCTGATGGCCACGTTGACGGCGATGGCGTAGAGCCAGGTGTAGAAGCTCGAGCGGCTCCGGAACGCCTCGATGCCCCGGAACGCCTTGACGAAGGCCTCCTGGGCAAGGTCCTCCGCGTCCTGGCGCGAGGCCACCATGCGGTGGATGCCGTTGTAGAGCGCGTCCTGGTAGCGTTCGACGAGCTGGCCGAAGGCCTCGACGTCGCCGCTCTGGGCTCGCGCCACCAGGAGGTCGTCGCCTGCGTGGGCCTCGGGCATCCGGGGTTCTCTTCTACTATCTTAGACGAAGGGCCGCGTAAGGAAGTTCCGCAGAATCCTCCGAATTCTCCGAAAAACCGCGGTCTTAAGCTCTTGCCCAACTGCGGCTTAGCACGCTGTGCGGGCGGGCGGCTCGGGACGTCTGCCTGGATTATAGGTCTGGCCGGGCGCAAAGTCAACGCCGCGGCGGCCCCGCGGGGGCCAGGGAGGGGCACGCCGGTTGCACTCGCACCGAGGCGTGCCCGGCAAGATCCCCGCGACGCGCTTGTCCCCATCGACGTAGGAGCCTCCAGTATATGGCCTTACGAAGACGCCGGCAGCGCTCTCACAGGCGTTCCTCCCGGCGTTCCCGGGGCGAGCGGGACGCGTCGCCATGACGCATTCCGCGTCGCGCCGCTGGGCGCGGCGCGGCGGGGCCGCCGGCTCGGCGGGAGGACACAGAGGAGCACTGTGGCAGGGGGAATCTGGGGAATCGCGTGGCCAGCCGGCCCGGGGACGGAGGCCGAGCCCGGCACACGCGAAGCACGAAGCCCAAGCGAGGATAGCGGAATGAAACGCACGGAGAAGCTGTTGACCACGGGCCGGGTGGCGGACTTGTGCGGTTTTTCCCCCTCCTCGATCCTTCACTGGATCCGGACGGGCAAGCTCCAGGCCTACACCACGCCGGGCGGGCAGTACCGGGTGCATCCCGAGCAGCTCCTGCGGTTTCTGCTCGAGCACGGGATGCACGTGCCCTCCGAGCTGCGACCCGCGGGGCGGCATCGCGTGCTGATCGTCGACGACGAGGAGATCGTGCGCGACGTCCTGGTGCGGATGCTGCGGGCCAGCGGCCTGGAGTGCGCGGTGGAGACGGCCGAGAACGGGGTGGTGGGCTGCATGAAGCTCCCCGTGTTCAAGCCCGACCTGGTGGTGCTCGACGTCGTGATGCCCGACGTCAACGGCGCCGAGCTGTGCCGCACGCTGAAGGCCACTGACACCCTGCCCGCGACAAAGGTGCTCGTCGTCACCGGCTATCCGCACGACGCGAGGCTGGAGGAGGCCATCGAAGCTGGCGCCGACGGCTGGCTGGCCAAGCCCGTCGAGTTCCGGCCCTTCGTGGCCAAGGTCGCCGAGATGTTGGGCGCCGACGGCCCCACGCGCCCAGCATATGGAGCGCAGGGCGAGGCCGCCGCCGCGTCGGCCTCCTCGCACGCTCCCGGGGCCGCAAGCTCGGCCTGAAATCCCGGCCCCGCGAAGCGAGACGCAAGGCCAGCGACCAAGGGCCCCGAGACGGGCATAGCGAGGGCACCATGGCGCAATCGCCCATCCCCCGACGGCCGGCCCTCCTGGGCGGGCAGCCCCGGCACCCCGGCCCATGGCCCTCCTGGCCAGTGCACGACGAACGCGAGCGGGAGGCCCTGCTGGCCGTCCTGGACAGCGGGCAGTGGTGGTACGGCGAGCGGGTGCGGGACTTCGAGCAGGCCTTCGCCGCCTTCCAGGACGCCCGCTTCGGCGTCACCACCACCAGCGGCACCACGGCCCTGGAGCTGGCCCTCATCGGGGCCGGCGTGGGGGCCGGCCAGGAGGTCATCGTCCCCCCCTACACGTTCGTGGCCACGGCCAGCGCGGTGCTCAAGGCCAACGCCGTGCCCGTCTTCGCGGACATCGAGCTGGAGACGCTGAACCTCGATCCCGCCCAGGTCGAGGCGGCGATCACCGACCGCACCGCGGCCATCGTCCCCGTCCACTTCGGCGGCCTGCCCGCCGACATGGACCGCCTGCTGGCCATCGCCCGGGCTCGCGGGCTCCGCGTGATCGAGGACGCGGCCCACGCCTGGGGCTCGAAATGGCGGGGCAAGGGCTGCGGCGCCCTGGGCGACCTGGGCATCTTCTCCTTCCAGGTCTCCAAGAATATCACGGCCGGCGAGGGCGGCATCGTGCTCACCGACCAGCCCGAGCTGGCCGACACCGTGCGCTCCCTGAGCAACTGCGGCAGAGGCAAGGCGGGGGCCTGGTACGAGCACTACCTCCTGGGCGGCAACTACCGGATGACGGAGTTCCAGGCCGCCCTGCTGCTCGCCCAGCTCGGCCGCCTGCCCGACCAGGTGGCCCGCCGGGCGGCCAACGCGGCGCGGCTCGGCGAAGGCCTGGCCGAGGTGGAGGGCGTCCACCCGCTCCGGGAGGACCCTCGCGCCCAACCCCGCTCCTACCATCTCTACGCCATGCGGGTGGTGGCCTCGGAAGTGGGCTGCTCGCGGGAGCGCTTCGTCGAGGCCCTTCGCGCCGAGGGCGTGCCCGCGAGCACGGGCTATCCCCATCCCCTGTACCGCAACCCGCTTTTCCAGCGGAAGGGCCAGGGGCCGGCCTACTGCCCCGTCTCCTGTCCCTTCTACGACCGCGAGGTGGACTACGCCCGGGTGCATTGCCCCAACGCCGAGGCGGCGTGCCAGCAGGTGATGTGGCTGCCCCAGTGGGTGCTCCTGGGCACCGAGCGCGACATGGAGGACATCCTGGCCGCGGCGAGAAAGGTGCGGGCCCACGCCTCCGAGCTGGCCTAGCCCCCTCGCCAGGACGGCCCCGCCGCCGGAAACCCGCGTAGTGGAGTTACCATGCGCAAGGCCACAATGCTGTTCCTCGCCGGTCTCCTCGCCGCCACCGCCGCGGCGGCCGGGCCTTACGGACGCGGCCAGGTGGTCGTCGGGCCCTACCTCACGCGTTTGGGAGCCGACTGCGTGAGCATCTCGTGGCGCACGAAGTGGCTCACCGAGGGGTGGGCGGAGGTGGAGCTGCCCTCGGGCGAGCGCCGCCTCCAGGGCTCGTCGGGGCGTCGCCACTTCCATCGCGTGACCTTCGCCGGCCTGCCCGCCAACACCCGGTGCTCCTACCGCCTGGTGGTGGACGGCGAGGCGGGCCCCGCCTACAGCTTCGCCACCGGGCCGCGGGACGGGCGCCGCTTCCGCTTCGCCACCTACGGGGATACGCAGGACGGTCCGGGGGCTCACCGCCGCATCGCCGAGGCCATCCGCAGCCACCGCCCCGCGTTCGTGGTGCACACCGGCGACTTCGTGGAGCACGGGGGCGAGGCCTCGCAGTGGTTCAGCCGCTTCTTCCGTCCCGCGGGGCCGCTGCTGCGCGAGGCCGGGCTCGTGCCCGCGATGGGCAATCGGGAGGCCGGCTCGCCCGACTTCTGCCGCTACTTCGGCCTCCCGCCCGAGGCCACCTGGTACGCCTGGACCTACGGGAGCGTGGACTTCTTCGTCCTCGACTCCAACCGCCCCGTCGCCCCGGGCAGCCCCCAGCACGCCTGGCTGCGACGCGCCCTGAAGGCCAGCCGCGCCACGTGGAAGGTCGTGGCCTGCCACCATCCCCTCTACAGCGGGGGCCGCCACGGGGGCGATGCCGACCTCCGCCAGCACCTCCTGCCTCTGCTGTGGGAACACGGCGTGGACCTGGTGTGCGTGGGCCACGACCACATCTACGAGCGCACCCGCCCCATCGGCACGGGGGGGGAGCCGTGGCGCAACGCCTTCGTCCAGATCGTGTCCGGCGGCGGCGGGGCCGACCTCTACGAAGTCGTGCCCGGCCCGTGGACCGCCCACGCCGCCAGCCGCCACAATTTCACCATCGTCGACGTCTCCCCGGACCGGATGGTGGTCACCGCCTACACGGACGCGAACAAGGCCTTCGACCGGGTGTGCCTGCGGCGGCCGAGGAGCCGCCGGGAGCCGGGCGACGCGGTGGCCGCCGAGGCCCTGGAATTCCTGCTCTCGGCCAAGCAGATCGCCGACCTCCGCTTCCCCCACGGGGGCCGCAAGGCCCACACCGAGCAGTTCCGCCTCACGGTGGCCAATCCATCCCCCAGCGAGCTGCGAGGCCGCATCGACTGGCACATCCGCCACGACGCGTGGACCGTGGCCCCCGCGCGGCGGACCGTCCGCGTGCCCCCCGGGGGGAAGGCCGAGCTGGAGTTCGTAGCCCGCCTGGGCGACCCGCCCCGGGGGAACCTCGCGGAGCTGGTGCCCTTGGCCACCCTCTCCACCAACGGCCACAGCATCACCGTGCCCGCCTTCCTGCCCGAGGCACGGGGCCTGCCCATCGGCCGGCTGGGCCGGCGCTGACCCCTCGAGGCGCTTGCGCCTCACCCGCTTTTCGACTATAACGAGCCGCGAAAGCCCACGGGCCGGACCCGGGCGTCCTCATCCCCAGGACTCGTTGCGCGCGCCGGATGGCACCGAATGGCCGAGCTGTGGCTCGTGAGGCTCGTGGAGGTGGTGTTGGGAGCCGCCACCTGCGCGGCCCTCCTCCTCGTCGCCTTCCCCCGGGAACGCCCCTGGCGGGTGGCGGCTCGCACCCTGAAGCTCACCGTGGCCTCGCGGCGCCGGCTGCTCTACGTCGCCGCCTGCGTGGCCGTCCTGGCGTTCAACTGCGCCTGGCTGGCCAGCGGGCTCGACGAGCGGTGCACGGCGTGGGTGGAGCAGCGCTGGGGCCGGGACGACTTCGCGGGCCTGTTCTACCACTACTTGGAGGGCGGGGCGGTGGCCCGCCTCCAGGCGGCGCTGGCCACGCCGGTGCTCACGTGGGCTCTGGGCTTCGTCTACGTGGTGGTCTTCCCTTGCCTGGGCATCGTGGCCCTGCTGGTCTTCGACCATCTCCGCGACCGCCAGGGGCTGGCCATGGTGCTCATCGGCTACCTGGTGGACTTCGCGATCCTGCTGCCCTTCTGCGTCGTGTTCCCCGTGCTCGAGGTCCACGCGTTCTACGCGCGGCACCCGGAGCTGGAGCCTGCGGCGCGGCTGCTGCTGGACGACATCACGCCGACCGTGATGCGGGCCTACCGGGGCATGAGCGGGCTGGACAATTGCTTTCCCAGCTTCCACACGTCGCTGGCAGTGACCCTGGCGCTGCTGTCGTGGCGTGCGGGCCGGCGGCTCTTCGGAGCCGTGTTCACGTCGGCGGCAGCGGCGAACGTCTTCGCCACGCTCTACCTGGGCATCCACTGGGTGAGCGACGTGGCGGCGGGGGTCGCTTCGGGGCTCGTGGCCTACGCGGCGGCCCGGCGGCTGTCGCGGCCCTGGGCGCAGGAGGGCGACCGACCGGAGACCGAGGGTGAGTAAGCGGGCCCTGATCGTATCGATGTCCCTGGGCGGGGGCCACCGCCGGGCCGGGGAGTCGGTGGCCGCGGCCCTGGAGGAGCTGGGGGGCGGTTGGGAGGCGCGGTGCATCGACCTTAGCGACTACGTGGCCCGCTGGTTCCGGGCCGGCTACGTGGCGGCTTACCTGTTCGTCATTCGCCACGCTCCGTGGGTGTGGGGATGGCTCTACCGCCGGCCGCCCAGGCCCCAGGGTGGAACCCTGCCGCCCTGGCTGCTGCGCCGCGCCCTGACGCCCTACGCCCGCCTGCTCGAGCAGACCCAGCCCCACGCAGTGCTGGCCACCCAGATCACGGGCTCGGAGGCCACCAGCCTGCTCCGTGCCCGGGGCCTCTACCGGGGGCCGGCCGCCACGGTGGTCACCGACTTCGATTCCCATCCCGCGTGGCGGGCCTCGGAGATCGACCGCTTCTTCGTGCCCGACGAGACCATCCGCCAGGAGTTCATCGAGGCGGGCATCCCGGCGGAGCGGCTGGAGGCCACGGGGGTGCCCGTGGCGCCCGCCTTCGCCGGCCCGTTCGACGTGCCGGCGCTCAAGGCCAAGCACGGCATCCGTCCCCGCGTGCCGGTGGGGCTCCTGATGGGCGGCAGCCTGGGCCTCGGCCCGCTGGCCGAGGCGGTGGAGAAGCTCCTGGCCATCGCCCCGGCGTGCGAGCTGCTGGTCGTCGCCGGGCACAACCGGCGCTTGCGCCGCCGCCTGGAGCGCATCGCCGCCCCGGAGCACAGCCGTCTCCGTGTGTTCGGGTTCGTGGACTACGTGGCGGAGCTGATGGCGGTGGCCGACCTGTTCGTCTCCAAGCCCGGCGGGCTGTCGATGACCGAGGCGCTGGCCCTCGGCCTTCCCACCCTCACCTTCGCCCCTCTGCCCGGGCAGGAGGTGGCCAACGCCCGGCACCTGGCGGCCAAGGGCCTGGTGAAGGCCGTGCCCGAGGGGGAGAGCCTGGCCCAGGCGGCGGTGGCCCTGCTCGAGGACGAGGCCGAGCGCCGGCGGCTGGCCGAGGCGGCGCGGGCCTACGCCCGGCCCCATGCGGCCCGGCACATCGCAGGACGGCTGGTGGAGCTGGCCGACCGCTAGAAGGCTCCGCGGCCGGCGAGCACCGCGGGAACGGTGGCCAGAAGGATGCGCAGGTCGAGCCCCGGCGAGCGCCGGGCCACGTACTCCAGGTCCAGCTCCATCATTCGCTCGAAGGGCAGGTTGTTTCGCCCGCTCACCTGCCACAGGCCGGTGAGGCCGGGCCGCACCAGGTGGCGACGCTGCTGGCGCTCCGAGAGCCGGCGGGCCTGGTCCACGGGCAGGGGCCGCGGCCCCACGAGGCTCATGTGGCCGAGGAGGACGTTGACCAGCTGGGGCAGCTCGTCGAGGCTGGAACGGCGGAGGAACCGGCCCAGGCGGGTGATCCGCGGATCGTTGCGGATCTTGAAAATCGGCCCCTCCATCTCGTTCAGGTGCTCCATCTCGCGCCGGCGCAGCTCGGCGTCCTCGCGCATCGAGCGGAACTTGAGCAGCAGGAAGGGCCGCCCCCCCCGGCCCGCCCGCCACTGGCGGAAGAAGACCGGGCCGCGCGAGGTGGCCCGGATGAGCACGGCCAGGACCGCGAACAGGGGGCTGAGGATCACCAGGGCGAGAGCCGATGCCAGGAGGTCGAACCCGCGCTTCCACACCTCGTAGAGGGGCCTGCGGGGCGACGCAGAGGGTCTCGAGCCGGGGGAGGATGACGCCATGGGAGGGCCAGGACAACTGCCGGGGCGACGGAGGGCAGCGGAAGCGACTCGACGCCCGGAGGCCGAGCTCAGCCCTCCTGCTCGTCCTCGGGCACGCGGGTCTCGATGTAGTCGGCGATCTTGGACTGGGCGTCGGTGTCCTTCCAGCCCACCCACCAGAACTCGGCGCCCACCTCGTAGGTGTCGGAGAAGAGCTTCTTCTTGCACCACACGGCGCGGGCGAGGGCGAGAATGGGGGAGTCGAACGCGGGGGAATGGAGGTCGATGGCCAGCATGGTGCCCGGCTCCACCTCCTCCTTGGCCTCCAGGCACACCCCGCCCCCCGAGATGTTCACGGCCAGGCTGGACACCGGGTCGCGCTGGAACTGCCCGCTGTCCACCACGCGGTACTCCAGGTCCCACCCTTCCTTCAGTCGCGGGAACTTCCTGCGTTTCATGCTCATCTCCTCGCGCCCGGTGCCGTGCTCGGCTCGCCTGGAACCGCACGAGCGACGCCAACCTGGAAGAATTCTACACGCTGGGTCGCACGAGTCAAGCGAAATCGGAGGCTTGCGC
>JBKHIY010000009.1:0-75258 GCA_046538415.1 Candidatus Brocadiia bacterium
CCTGCTGGCCGCCCCCCTGCGCCGCGACGCGGCCCGCCGCGCCGTGGGCGCCCTGGGCGAGGCCGCCGCGGCGCTCGGCACCCTCGCCTACCGAGCCCCGCGGAGCCTTGACTCCCCACCCCCCATGGCGTAGCCTGGAGGACGCAGCGAACCCGGCCCAGGAGGCCACACCCATGATCACCTTCCGTTGCTCGTGCGGCAGGGAGTTCGAGGCCCGGGACGAGGCGGCGGGCCGCCACATGCGCTGCCCCGAGTGCGGCGAGCGCGTCCAGGTGCCCCAGCCCCAGGACAGCCCAGAGCCGACGGACGAGGGCGAGGCCGGCCCGTGCCCCGAATGCCAGGCCCCCCTGGCCCCGGGGGCCGTGCTGTGCACGAACTGCGGCTACGACCTGCGCACCGGCCAGCGCCTGGAGACCGCCGCCGAGGCCGAGCCGCCCCAGGAGGCCGAGGCCGAGGAGCCCGCCGAAGAGCCCGAAGAGCAAGCCGAAGAGGAGGAGCCGGAGCCGCTGCGCCCGGGACGGGCCGTGGCCCGCCTGGTCCTCTCCCTGGTGGTGCTGGGCGCCGTGGCCGCGGGGGTCTACTGGGGCCACCTGGCGATCAAGGAGAAGCTCCAGGGCGGGGCGGGACCGGAGGACCAGGTGCCGGGCATCGGCACCTTCCGCCAGGCCACGACCGCCGACGTGATCGCCGTGGCCCAGTGGCCCGGCCCGGGAGCCGAGCGGAGCAACCGCACGGGTAACTACCTGCTCCTGCACTTCAAAAAGGCGGGCACGAGCTTCGAGGTGGACGCCTCGAAGCTCTCGCTGCGGCTGGACGACGGCACGGCGTGCCGCCTGGAGGCCGCGTCGTTCACCGGCGGCGGGCTCTTCTACGCCCTGCGCTCCGAAGGCGAGGAGCACGCCCACACCGAGGAGCCCGCCGGGGTGGCGCATACCACCACCTCCAGACCCGGGTATCTGAGCTTGACATCCGAGGGCAGTCCTGAGAAAGTGGAGACCGTGCTGGCCTTTCGCTGTCCCTCGAAGCCGGCCCGGACGGCGACGCTCCGATACGGCGAGCAGGAGCCCATCGAGATCGCCCTGCCGCGCCACTTCTAGCCCGCCGCCCAGCCCCGGAGTGGGCCCCATGATCACCTTCCAGTGCTCCTGCGGCAAACGCCTGAAGGCCAGGGACTCGGCGGCCGGCAAGCGCGTCCGCTGCCCCGCCTGCCGCCAGCCCGTCGACGTGCCCCAGGCCCAGGACCAGGGCATCCGCCTGGCCCCGCAGCCCCAGGAGAAGCCCGAGCCCGGCCCCGCCGCCAGCCCCGAGCCCCAGGACCAGGAGGCCCAGGGCGCCGAGGAGAAGCTCTGCCCCAAGTGCCACGTCCGGCTGCCCCGCGACGCCGTGCTGTGCACCACCTGCGGCTTCGACTTCCGCACGGGCGAGATGTACCAGCCCCAGAGGTCGCTCGCCGAACGCATCCCCTGGGCCACCCTGAAGAAGCTGGTGGCCAATGCCCTGCTGCTGGGCATCCTCGTGGGCGCCGGGGTGTGGACCATCGGCTACCTCAAGCGCCGCCAGCAAGCCCAGGACGCCCCCAAGCCCGGCAAGGAGGCCCAGGGCGAGAAGGACGAGGAGCCCGACCGCCCGGCGAAAGCCCCCAGGCGGCGACGCACATCGCAGCCCCTGCCCGTCGTCCAGGTCGACGTGGACGCCAAGCTGCCCACGCCCCCCCTCGAGGGCCTGCGCCTGCGCTACGCCGACGCCACCTACTCCGCCCAGGAGGCCTGCCGCCTGCTGCGCCAGAAAATCCGGCGCGAGGCCGTCGACGCCTTCCGCCTCTCCGGCCACACCGTCCAGGCCGCCGGCCAGGAGGCGCCCGCCGACCAGCGCCTGCGGCTCTACCTCGACGTGGCCCTCCGCCTCGGCTGGGACTACCGCAAGGAGAACGGCTCGCTGACCCTCCGCGGCCCCACCGTGGCGCGCTGCCAGGCGGCCCTCCACAGGGAGGGCAAGCGCCCCCTGTGGTCCAGCCGCGCCCCCTACGAGGCCGAGTCCCCCGGGCCTCCGCCCAGCGACAGGGAGCGGGAGGCCCTGGCCCGCCGCGAGGTGGTGGAGACGGAGGCGGACTTCGAGCGCTACACCGACCGCCTGGCCGCCGCCGTGGCCAGGAAGGTCTTCCACCCCCAGCGGCTGCCCGAGGCGGGGAAGATCCGCACGGAGATCGCCCGGGACATCCGCCGCGAGGAGGAGGCCAAGGCCTGGCTGGCCGCCCTGGATGCCGGGGATGCGACGCAGGCCCGCCGGCACATCGGCGAGGGCAACCCCTACCTCCTCCACGGCCTGGTCGCGCGGATCGACAAGATCGAGGACCCCGCCCTCCTGATGACCATCGCCGACCTGACGGGCGAGCCCGACATCGCGGCCCGGGCCACGGAGATGTACCTGGCCCAGAAGGGCACGGCGCCCAAGCTCTCGCGCCGCACGGCCCGGCTCATCGAGGCCCGCAAGGTCCTGGTCCGCTCCCTGGCCGCCAAGTTCGCCAAGCCCCAGGCCGAGCTGGCCGACGACCTGGGCTTCGTCGAGAGCGCCGAGCAGGTGGCCCCCTACCTGGTGCTCGCCTTCGCCCGGACCGGGGCCCGGGTGGCCGCCGACCCCCAGGCCCAGCACCGCTTCGACGAGCTGGCCAAGAGAATCCAGACCCGCCAGCCGCGGGGCGACTACAAGGACATCGAGGCCCTGGAGGCCGTGATCCAGGCCCACCCCGCCAGCCTCCTGGCCCGCGAGGCCGCCCGCGCCGCCCTGGACAGCCAGATCTCGCTGTGCGAGCAGACGACCGTCCTCTACCTCAACCACGTCGCCGCCGGCCTGGTGCCCGACCTCGAGCCGCCGTGGCCCGACGGCGGCCTGCGCCTGAGCGACTTCCAGATGGACCTCCTCCAGGGCGTGGCACGGCGCAACCAGCCCCTGGCCACCGCCTGCGCCCTGGGCCTCCTGATGCGCGTCGGAGGCCCCCAGCGCGACGAGGTGCGGCGATTCGTCAAGCTCGACAAGCAAGGGGCCAACCGGGTGCTCCGCCTGGCCCCCATCTTCGAGGACGGCAGCCCCGCCGAGGTCAGCCAGCTCGTGACCCACAAGATCCCCAAGGGCCCCCGCAACTACCCCATCCTCGACGTGGCCGTCGACACCTACTACCGCTACTGCAAGGAGGGGGTCGAGCCCCGCCACCGGGCCATCCTCCTCTACTTCCTGTTGCTCTCGGCCAAGGACGCCGATCCCTTCCGCTATCGCCTCTTCGCCCTGCTCCAGCCCCAGCGCGAGGTGGAGGAGCGGCGGGCCGCCGCCGAGGCCCTCCGCATGGCGGGCACGGCGAACATGTACTTCCTCGACGACCTGCGGGCCGCCCTGGAGCGGGCCACCGACGCCAAGGTCAAGGCCGCCCTCAAGGGCGCCATCGCCGAGGGCAAGAGAGGCATCGAGCTCCACAGCCGCTAGCCCCCGCCCGCAGGGGCGGCGCAAATCGCGGCGCGCCGACGCGATTTGCTGCCCCCGGCCGCCCGGCTTCCCGCCGGCCCCCGCCCGGGGACCCGCCGCAAGTACCTTCGAATAGTGCACTTACACCGAGCAATGCGATTCCGGGATGTCGCCCGGCCCCGCCGGCACCCGGTTTGCACGGAGAAGGCCCTCGAAGGACTTCTCTCGCCAGGTCCGGCCGCCCCGCCTGCTGGGGGACCGCCCGCAGATGGACCGCATCCTGGGAAAAGTCGTCGCCTACGACACCGAGCCCGCCCCCCTGGTCACCCGCCTGGTGGGCCGGGGCTACGCCGTGCTCACGGCCCGCGACGAGGCCCACCTGCGGGCCATCGCGGCCCGCGAGCGCCCCGACCTGGTGATCGGCGACCTCCGCGTGGGCGACAGCACCCCGGTGGGCGTGTGCCGCCGCTTCAAGACCAACCTCCTGCTCCGCCACCTGCCCATCGTCGTGGTCAGCCACCACAAGGAGGTCCACAGCCGCGTGGAGGCCGTCAACGAGGGGGCCGACGACTACCTCGTCGAGCCCTGCGACGACGAGGAGCTCTTCGCCCGCGTGGCCCGGGCCATCGCCAGGGCCCGGGCCTCGCTGGACGCCAATCCGCTCACCCGCCTGCCCGGCAACGCGTCGATCAAGGCCGAGCTGGACCAGCGCCTGGCACGCCGCGAGCCCCTGGCCGTGCTGTTCGTCGACCTCGACCACTTCAAGGCCTTCAACGACCACTACGGCTTCTTCCGCGGCGACGAGGCCCTGCGGGTGCTCAGCGACATCATCCTGGAGGCCGTGGACAGCCCGGGCAACGGCCATACCAGCGACTTCGCGGGCAACATCGGGGGCGACGACTTCGTGGTCATCACCACCCTCGACCGCGCCGAGCCCATCGCCGCACGCATCTGCGAGCTGGTCGACAGCCGGATGCCCTATCTCTACGACGAGGCCGACCGCCAGGCGGGGCACATCACCAGCGTGGACCGCCTCGGCCAGGTCCGCCACTTCCCCCTGGCCACCGTCTCCGTGGCCATCGTGACCAACGAGGCCCGCCACTTCCGCCACCACTCCCAAATCAGCCAGATCGGCACCGAGATCAAGAACCACCTCAAGCAGCAGCCGGGGAGCAACTACCTGGCCAACCGCCGCCGTCCCGAGGCCCGGAGCGGGGGGCCCCTGGCGGCAGGGCCTCGGCCCCAGGTCGAGCCCACCCCCGAGTCCGCACGCCTCAGCGGCTAGCCAGCGAGGCACATCCCATGGAAGAGGGGCACAGGGTCCTGGTCGTGGACGACGAGGAGGGGGTGCGAGAGGTGCTGGCGCGGGGGCTGGTCGCCCGCGGCCTGACCTGCCACACCGCGGCCGACGGCCACCGCGCCATGGCCATCCTCGGCCAGCAGGACCACGGCGTGGTCCTCGCCGACATCCGCATGCCAGGGCTCGACGGCCTCCAGCTCCTCGAACGCATCAAGCGCCAGTGGCCCCTCACCGAGGTGATCATCATCACCGGAGTCTTCGAGCTCGAAAGCGCCGTCGAGGCCATGCGCCGGGGGGCCTACGACTACGTGACCAAGCCCTTCGACGTCAACGAAGTGGTCTTCGCCGTGGAGAGAGCACTCCACAAGCGACAACTCGAAGTCCAAAACTGGTACTACCGCGAGAACCTGGAAACCGAGGTCGAACTGCGCTCCTCCGAGCTCCTGGAGAGCAACCACCGCCTCCAGCAGCTCTTCGTGGCCATGCTCAAGACCCTGGCCAACACCGTGGAGGCCAAGGCCCCCTACACCCACGGCCACTCCCGGCGCGTGGCCGAGGGGGCGGTCCAGGTGGGCCACCGCCTGGGCCTGGCCCGGGGCGAGCTGTCCCAGCTCGAGCTGGGCGGGCTGCTCCACGACATCGGGAAGATCGGGGTCCGCGAGGCGGTGCTCCACAAGCCCGGGCGCCTCACCCCCGAGGAATACGACCACGTCAAGCGCCACTGCCAGATCGGCGAGCACATCCTCCGGCCCGTCGACCAGCTCGCCGCCATCCTCGACTACGTCCGCCACCACCACGAGGCCTTCGACGGCACCGGCTACCCCGACGGCCTGGCCGGCGACGCCCTGTCCACCGGGGCTCGCATCCTCGCCGTCTGCGACGCCTACGACGCCATGACCTCCGAGCGGCCGTACCGGAGGCCCTTCTCCCACGGCCAGGCCTGCGACGAGCTGCGCCGCTGCCGCGCCGCCCAGTTCGACCCCCAGGTGGCCGACGCCTTCCTCGCCCTCTACGCCGACCCCGCCTCCGCCCACGAGGCGGGGGCCGCCGGCTAGCGGCGGAGCACCCGCGCCGCCGCCCAGTCCGCACTGCCCACCAGCCACCGCTGCCAGCTACAGGCCACCTCGAGGCGGAGCACCCGGACGCCCTCGATGTCCACGTCGAGCTCCACCGGCGGAGAGTCCCACCGCAGCCACTCGGTGCTGGTGAGCCGCCGGCCGTCGCCGGTGACCAGGAACTGCACGCGCTCGCCCCGCGCCCGGGCCTCGGCGACCGCCTCCTGGCCCTCGAGGTCGATGCCCACTGTGGCCCGGAAGCGGGCGTAGTGGCCGCCCAGCTCGTACTCGAGGGCCGACGGGGGGCGCACGCCCAGGCCCCGCTCGAAGGCCCCCCCGCCCAGGCGCAGCCGGTGGCCCTCCGCCGAGCGGTCGTAGCCCACGGCGCCCTTGTGCTGGTCGACCCGCAGAGGCATCAGGTCGCTCAGCATGAGCGTCGCGGGCGGCTCGGGGGGCACCCGGCGCAGGCGCGGCACGCGGTAGGGCAGGGCGTGGGCGCGGAGCTCGGGCAGGCCCTCGAACCGGGCCCCCTCGTCGAGGCCCCAGCCCTGGTCGAAGAAGCCCACGCACAGGAACGTCTCGGGGCTCAGGGTGCGGGAGTCGAACACCGCGTAGTCGAACCACGGATAGTTATCGTACGGGCCCCAGCCGAACCAGTTGCCGAAGCGGTTGCTCACCTGGTGGAGCCCGCCGGGGCTCAGGGCGGCGAGCACGACCACGTAGCGGTCGGGGTTCAGGGGATTGGGGTAGATGACCTCGGCCCCCACGTCGTCGCCCTCGAAGGTCCGCTCGCCCAGCCGCACCCGCCCGGGCTCGATGCGCAGGGGCAGGCGGTCGGCCACGCGGGCCGCGATGGCGTTGGCCCCCGGCCCGCCGTAGCAGACGAGATGGTGGGCGGCGATGTCCGCGTCGGTCACCGCGGTGTCGTCTTTCACGCGGGGCGGGGCGTCGTACATGCGCTCCCAGTCGCGAGCCCTGGCGGCCACCTCGCGGCGGATCACCTCGCGCTCCCAGGGGTCCTCGGAGATGGTGCCCCGCACCAGGACGAAGCTGCCCAGGAAGGCGTCGGCCACGGGGCCCTCGAGGCCCCGCCGCTTGGCGAGGCCGGGCGGCGGAGGGCCGACCCGCCAGGCCCCGTCGGGCCGGCGCACGAAGGTGGGCTCCCGCCCCTCGGCCTCCAGCTCCTGGCCGTCGACGGCCACCCGGGCCGGGCCGTCGGCCTGGGCAGGCCGGCGGCGGAGGGCGAAGGCGGCGACGTTGCGCGTGGTCACCTCGTACCGGCCGGGGCCCACGCGGCGGGCGTCGACGTGGGCGAAGGCCAGCGGCTCCGCAAAGCGCAGCACCCGCACCCAGTAGGCCCCCGCGTGGCGCAGGCTGGCCGTCTTGTAGCGCACCCGCGGGGGCCAGGCCTCGCGGCGCTGGGCCATCATCCAGTCCCAGCGCCGGCGGTAGAAGCTCTGGGGAAAGCCCCAGTGGCGCACCCCGGGGAACTCGCGGTAGGTCACCGGGCAGCCCAGCTCCTCGAGCCGCCGGGCCATCCGCCGCGAGTGGCCCACGGGCACCACCTCGTCCCTCGCCCCGTGGGCGGCGAGCACGGCCAGGTGCAGCAGGTTGCCCGCGTAGGTGATGGGGTCGATGCGGTCCAGGAGGTGGGTGCGCAAGTCCTGGAATCGCGGCGGAATCGGGTGGGGCGGGGGGCGGCGGGGCGGCTTCCACGCCTCCCACGCACGCCGATCGGCGTTCCCGCACACGGGGGCCAGGGCGGCGAAGCGATGGGGCCAGTGGACGCCCAGGTGCCAGGTGCCCGTGCCGCCCATGGAGTGGCCCTCGAGCACGATGCGGTCGGCGTCGATGCGGTAGTCGGCCAGCACCTGGTCGAGCGCGGCGAGCACGTCGCCCTCGGCGGCCAGCATGTAGTCGATGCTCCCCCGCCCGTGGGGGGCCACCGTGATCACCCCCTGGACCACGGGCTGGGGATGGCCCTGGTAGGGGCGGTACCAGCCGTGGCCGTGGAGGGTGACGATGAGGGGGAAGGGCCGCTCGCCCGTGTAGTCGCGGGGCACGGCGATCGAGGTGGGCTGGAGCGAGCCGTCGAGCGGCGAGCGCACGGCCTTCAGAAAGCAGCCCCGCTTCGAGGGGAAGGGGTCGTTGCCCGCCAGCAGGGCCTCCAGGTCGGCCCGCAGGGTGCGCGCCGCGCGGCTCACCGCCCGGACCACGCGCGGCGAGACGGTGCGCTCGGAGAGCAGGTGCTGGCGGTAGGCCACCTGGACCCGCAGCCAGCCGAGCTGGCGGGCGTGCGGGCCGTCGATGTGGGCCGCGATCTCGCGGGCCAGGGCGTCGAGCCGCCCCCGGAGGGCCTCCACGGATGGGGCCTGGCGCTGGGCGAGCGAGGCGTAGAGCTCCGCCGTGGCCCTGGCCTGCGCGGCCAGCTCGTCGGTCCACTCCGCGGCCACCAGGGTCGCGGCGAACAGGTGCATCCGGCGGTTGTAAGGGAGGGACAGGGCCTCCAGGGTCTTGGACGGGTCCAGGGGGATGGCCTGGAGCCACAGCCGGGGCTGGACCTCCTCGCGGACCATCCGCGCGCGGTCGGAGTCCCAGGTGTAGCGGCATTGGGCGTGGAAGGCGGCCCGCTCGCCGAACTTCGCGGCCTGGCACCAGTCGGTGAGGGCCAGCTCGGCCTCCGCCGGGCCCTCCTTGTAGGCCAGCCCCAGGGGCTCGCGGAAGCTGCCGTTCTCCGAGGCCCCCACCAGGTGGAGGCTCTTGTAGCGCCCCGGGGGCACCTGGATGCGCTGGCCGGAGCACGACAGGTTGTTCACCTCGCCCCGCTCCTTGCTGGGGAACAGGAAGTGGACGCCGGCGAAGGAGAAGCGGGTGCCGGTGGCGGGCAGGTGCTCGGCGGGGAAGACCGAGCCGGGGATGTCGATGGGGTGGTCGGGGCAATCGAAGTTGCCGTCGGCGCGGTCGCCTCGTCCGGCGATGGCGTCGTTGTCGAACAGCGGCTCGAGGTTCAGCGGCACCTGGCCGCGCACGCCCCAGGGGGCGGCGGTCTCGCCGCCATATGCCGCCGAGGCGGCCACGAGCAGGCCGGCCAGGACGGCCAGCCGGCCCCGCCGGTGCTGGGGCTGGGGATGGCTCACTTCGCCGCCTCCACCACCGTCTCCAGGGGGCCCAGACGCCGCTCCCAGGGGCCCCCGGTGGGCGGCTCGATGCGCACCGAGCGCGGCTCGGACGCGGCGTTCACCGCGATCACGTGCCGCTGCCCCCCGTGGTCGAGCACGCGGTAGCGCACCTCGCCCTCCAGGCGGGCGGCCACCTCCCGGCCCTCCAGGAGCGCGGGGATGAGGCCCCGGACCATGCGGGCGATGGCGCTCGCCTCGCGCCAGCGGCGGTCGAAGAGCTCGGGCGGCGCGGCGGTGCCTTTCTCGAGGCCCTTGCGGAGGTCGTAGTAGGAGTAGAAGACGAGGCCCTGGGCGCGGTGGATGAGGGCGAGGGCGGCCATGGCCCGCTTCTCGGCGAAGGTCGGCTCGCGGTCCTGGGGCCTGCCCGTGTAGTTGGCCCAGCGGAAGATCTGGGGCACGCACCACACCGGTTTCGCTGTCGCCATCGCCCGGTGCGCGGTGTCCATCCACTCGCCCACCATGGTCACGGGGTGGCGGGGCACGGGATAGGGGTCGCAGCCCAGGATGTCGGTGACGGCGTAGTAGCGGTCGAACTCGCCGGGCCGGCACAGCACCTGGAAGGCGGGATGGTGGGGGTCCAGGCGGCAGACGAGGCGGTAGGCGGCCCGCAGCTTGGGCAGCCACTCGGGGCCCAGCTCGTCGTTGGTGTACCAGGCGAGGAGGGCGGGATGGTCGCGCAGGTCGCCCACGGTGCGGCGGACCAGCTCGATGTCGCTCATCCCCTCGCGGCGGGGGTAGTAGCGGGTGCCCTCGTAGAAGTCCTTGATGGAGTAGATGACCTTGAGCCCGTGCTCCCGGGCGCGGTCGAGGTAGGCCCGCGGCTCCTTCCCCGCGCCGTAGCCGTAGCACAGGATGGTGTTGAAGCCCGCCTCGGCGATGCGCGCCAGATGCTCGTCCTCCGTGGGGCCGAGGTAGAGCCCCAGAGGAAAGAAGGGCTCGCCGTCGACCGCCAGCCGCCGCCGCTCGTCGACCCGCACCTTGCGCTCGAGCGGCATGGCCACGCGCAGGGCCAGCTGCCGCTCGGCCACCGGCCGCCGGGCCGCCAGGCGGACGCGCAGGGTGTGGGCGCCGAGGGGCAGGGCGGGCAGGCGCCAGGCCATGCGGGCGGGGCCCTCGTCGGGCGGCGCGGGCCGGGGCGGGAAGCGGGCGAGCAGCCGCCCCGCGGGGTCGCGCAGCTCGGCCTCGAGGTCCAGCCCCTCGGCGGGCAGCGCGTGTTCCCGGCGGTTCAGCCGCACCTGGACGGCGATGGGCTTCTCGTCGGTCGCCGCCTCCACCGTGGCCCGGTAGGCGGGGCGGACCAGCCGTGCGGAGAAGGCCGGGCCGCGAAGGGCGCGCACCGCGACGTCGTCGAACCACGCGGTGCCCACGTTGCCCTTGCGAAGGTAGAGCACCACGTGGGCACGAGCCGCCTCGGGGGGCAGCGGCGGGCTCTCGCCCCCCAGCCGCGCCCACTCGAACGTGCCCTCCCTGCACTTCGGGTAGTGTCCGCCGAGCCACTTTCCGTCGGCGTCGTGCCACTCGATGCAGATGCCGGCGCCCTGCTGCCAGGCGTCGCCGTCGTGGACCCCTTCGCCCTTCACCCAGGCGCTCACGCGGTAGCGCACGCCGGGCAGGAGGGGCACGGGGGCGGTGACCAGGCGGTAGGTCTCGGGCTCGGCGTTGGTGAAGCGGAGGCTGTGCTCGCCCCCGTGGCGCGTCGCGGCGTCCCAGGCGCAGTGGCCCGGAGGCAGGGACCAGCCGTCGGGCTGCCCGTCGCCGTCGGCGTCGCGCTCGAAGCCCGGGTTGGGGACCAGGTTCCTGCCCCAGTGGTCCTCGGGCACGTCGCGGCCGAGGGCGAGGGGGCTTGCGCACAGGGCGGCGAGCAGGACGATGGCGAGGCGCATGGGGCTCTCCCGGGGCCAGGGGACCGCAGCGATCCAACCAGCCGCGCGACGCAAAGTCAAGCCACGTAGTCGCGGATGAGGATGACGTTGGCGGGCGGGGTCTCGTAGGGCAGGGCGCCGGTGCCCAGGATGCAGTTGGGCCGTGTGGCGGCGAGGCCCAGGATGCGGTCGACCTCGCGGAGGATGGCGGGGCGGTCGCCTTGGGCCACTGTGCGGGGGTCGAGGTTGATGCGCACGCTCACCTGGGGATGGGCGGCGGAGCGGGCGACGAAGGCCCCCTGGTCGGTCTCGGCGGGGCAGATGACGTAGCTCGTGCCCGTGCTCAGGACGGCATCGAGGATGGGCTCGGTGTCGCCGCCCACCACGCAGGGCACGGGATGGCCCAGCGCCGCCTCGGCCAGGGCCATGGTCCGCCGCAGCGGGCCCAGCTCGACCTGGCGGAACTGCCGCGGGGAGAGCAGCGGAGGGGCCGCCGCGGACTCGAAAAACGCCACGTCCAGCCCCGCGTCGGCCACCGCCCGGCAGAACGCGCCCTGGCCCTCGGCCAGCTGCCACAGCCACGCCGACGTGGCCTCCGGCTCCCGGGCCACGTCCTCCAGCAGCCCCTCGATGCCCCGCAGGCTCACGGCGATGGAGAACGGGCCGCTGAGCGGCACCCGCACGTCGGCCTGCGGCAGCTCGAGAGCCAGCCGCCGCGCCGCCTGGACGACCATGGGGAGCCGGCCGTCGCGCCGGGGGTCGAAGGGCCGCAGCCCCCGGGCCTCGGCCAGCGAGCCCACCAGGGGCCGGGTGATGGCGGGCGCGCCGGTGCCGCCGGGCGCGGTGACCCGGGCGCCGTAGGCCTCGGCCTCCAGGTTGTAGATGTCGATGCCCACCACCACGGGCTCGTGGCGGTAGGCGAGGTAGGCTGCGCGGTGGGCCGCGACCAGCAGCTCGGGCTCGCGGGAGACCTCCCAGGGCGTGCGACCGACGAAGCGCGCCGCGTGCTCGTAGACCGACGGGGCGAAGGGGATCTTCACGGGCCACCCCATCCAGCGCCGCCAGTCGGAGCGCCGCCCCGCTGACGATGGAAGAACCAGGAGAAGAGCATCTGGATGCTGGATGCTGGATGCTGGGGAGTCGGAGCGTTTCCTTCTTCATCGAGCATCGAGCATCGAGCATCGAGCATCGAGCATCGAGCGAAGAGGCATCACGAACCGGCGGACTCGAAGGTCTCGGCGACCTCCTGGATGCGGGCCTGGATGTCGATGTCCTGGGGGCACTTGCCGGCGCACTCGCCGCACTCGACGCAGTGCGATGCGTCGCCCTCGCCGAGCTTGCGATACATCTTCCTGGCCAGCTCGACGAGGCCGTGGACCCTGAGGGTGTTCATGGCCGCGAAGTTGCCGGGGATGTCGACCCCGTTGGGGCAGGGCATGCAGTAGCCGCAGCCGGTGCAGTAGAGGTCGAGGAGTTCGCGGTTTTCCCTCTGGAGTCGGTCGATGGCCTCGAGCTCCTGGTCGGAAAGGGGCTCGGGCCGGGACGCGGCCGCGGCGTTCTCCTCGACCTGCTCGATGCTGTTCATGCCCGACATCGCGGTGGTGACGTGGGGGTTGGCGAGGACGAATCGGATGGCGGCCTCGGGGGTGGAGGAGGCGTCGATGGCCTGGCCGTAGACCTGGGAGGGGTGGACCAGGCGCCCGCCGCCCACCGGCCCCATGATGCTCACGCCCATGCCCAGTTCGTGGGCGGTTTCGATGAGCGCCTCGTTCTTGCGGTTCAGGAGGTTGTATTGGACGACCATGAAATCGAGCTGGCCGTCGGCCATGTCGATGATCTTCTTGATGTTCTCGGGGCTATCGTGGGAGGAGAAGCCGATGTGGCGGACCAGCCCCTCCTCCCTGGCCCGCAGGGCCTGGTCGAGGCAGCCGCCCGGGGGCTTGCACACGATGCGGAAGGCGACCAGGGTGGAGTCGTGGAAGAGGTAGAAATCGATAGTGTCGGTGCCCAGCCGCTCCAGCTCCTCCTCCAGGCAGCGGCGGTAGAGCTGGCCGGTGGGCTTGTCGCCGGGGATGGGCCAGAACTGGTGGCCCACGGGATTCTTGGCCGAGATGACCACGTCCTCGCGGTCCACCTCCTGGAGGAACTGGCCGAGGCAGCGCTCGCTGTCGCCGTTGTCGTACATGTAGGCCGTATCGAAGTAGTTGACCCCCAGCTCGCGCGCCCGGCGGAAGAGGCGGTGCGAGTGGTCGAAATCGATCTTCTTTTTCTCATCGGGCAGCTTCGGCAGACGCATGCAGCCGAAGCCCAGGGTGGAGAGCTGGATCTGCGTGTTGCCTGCCTGGCGGTACTCCATGGCACCTCCTGTCCTGAGGGAGCGCGTGGACCGGGAAAGTAGGAGAAGGGACTCGTATTCTACCAGGAGGCCGTGCGGGCGGCAAATGCCCGCCTTGACTCGCGCCGCCCGAGGGGATAAGGTCTTGCCCGGACAGGTCCCCTGAGAGGAGCCGCCGTGCGCATCCTGGACGGGAAGTTCCGGCCCCACATGGCCCGCTACGTGCTCCAGTGCCTCCTGGCCACGGTGGCTATCATGGTGGTGCTGTTGATCATGGACACCCTGGAGCACACCACGATCATCGCCTCGCTGGGGGCCAGCGCGTTCATCGCCTTCGCCATGCCCGAGGCCCACGTCTCGGAGAGCCGCTACCTGGTGGGCGGCTACGCCGTGGGCATCGTGGTGGGGGCGTGCTTCGGGCTGCTCTACCGCTGGCCGGCGCTGGCCGACGCGGGGCTGGAACGCCACGCCGCGGAGATCGTGCTGGGGGGCCTGGCCGTGGGCTGCGCCATCTTCGGGATGGTGATCACCAACACCGAGCATCCTCCCGCGGCGGGCATTGCCCTGGGCCTGGTGGTCAGCCGCTGGGACGGGGGCACGCTGCTCACCATCTTCGGCGCCATCGTGGCCCTGGCCACCATCCGCTGGCTCCTCCGCCCCGCGCTCCGCAACCTCCTGTAGCCGAATCCCTTACGCCTCGGCGCTGTCAGGAGAAGCCGACAAGCCGTCGGCCACAGCGGACGGAGCGCCGCGGCCCCCGTCGCTCCCGGGACAGCCGTAAGCCCCAACTAAAACGAAGGTTACGCCATTCCGCCCGTCCCCTCCGCGACCGGCACGGGGTTTGCGCCTATCCCCATCGGCCGACGCACTGTCGCGCCCCCAACGAGCCCGGCGCGCCCCCCCGGCACGCCGAGGAGCGCCGGCGCGGCGGGGGGGAGAATGCACCCAGGCCGCATTCACATATGGAGGTCCCGACAATGCTCCGTCGACCTGCAACCCTGTTCACTGCCTTGTGCCTCAGCGCCCTCCTGGCCGGCGCCGCCCAGGCAGGCTGGATCGGCACCGACATCCAGCCCGCGGGCTCCACCACCATCGAGTCGGGAGGAGTCGTACGCGTGGTGGGCTGGGGAGCCGACCTGTGGGGCAACAGCGACGGCTTCCACTATGCCTACATGCCCGCGGCCGGCGACTTCGACGTCAGCATCCACCTCACCGACCTCGTCCGCGCCCCCGACTACTGGACCAAGGCCGGCCTCATGCTCCGCGAGGAGCTCACCGCCGACTCCGCCAACGAGCTGGCCATGCTCCACCGCAAGGGCAACAATAACTCCAGCGGACGCGTCCGCCACCAGAACCGCCCCTCCGCCGGCTCCGGCACCTCGGGAACGGGACCCGTGGACATCAACGCCGAGGACGCCTGGCTCCGCCTCGTCCGCGCCGGCTCCGCCGTCAACAGCTACTACGCCACCGGCCCCACCCGGCCCACCGACGACACCAGCACCGACGGCTGGACCGAGATGGCCTCCCGCACCCTCGGCTGGGCCGACCCCAGCGCCGGCTACCTGGGCCTCGCCCTCACCAGCCACAACCCCACTCGCTGGGCGGAGGCCACCTTCCAGGAGTTCCACGACCATCAGCTCGGCGTCGACCTCGACCCCACCACCCTGCCCATGACCTCCCAGGACTTCTCCCGCTACGCCGCCGGCAACCACACCGAGGCCGGCGGCCAGCTCGTCATCAACGGCGACGGCGCCGACATCTGGGACGAGGGCGACAACTTCTACTACCTCTACCAGGACAGCCCCGTGGACGGCGACTTCAACGCCGTCGTCCGCCTGGTGAGCCAGCAGAGGACCAACGGATGGGCCAAGGCCGGCCTCATGGCCCGCCAGGAGGCCACCGGCATCGCCCGCCACGCCCACGTCTCCGCCACCCCCAGCAACGGCGTGACCCTCCAGTGGCGGAACAACCCCCGGGGCGGCTCCGGCGGCACCGGCCTCGGCGGCTCGCCCGACAGCACCGCCGACGGCTCCGCACCCATCTGGCTGCTGCTCACCCGCAGGGGCGACACCTTCGCCGCCCGTTGGGCCCCCGACGTGGGCGGCCTGCCCGGCACCTGGTCCAGCGCCATCGACCACACCGTGGGCGGGATGCCCGACCAGGCCCTCGTGGGCCTCAACGCCACCAGCCACAATAACGGCACCCTCGGCGAGGCCGTCTTCGACAACTTCATCCTCGGCCTCTGGGAAGCCCGCGGCGCCCTCGGCGTCGCAGGACCCAAAAACCCCCGCGTGGTGGGCAAGGCCTACGGCGTCGACCCCGACACCGGCACCGTGCTCGGCCCCGCACGCTGGAAGATCGAGCGCCTGCGCACCGACACCACCTCGGGCCTCACCATCGAGTGGTTCGAGAACGAAGGCTGGAGCGGCGACCCCGCCTACACCGCCGTGGTGCCTGACATCAACCGAGGCGACCAGGACTACCCGGGAACCCCCTGGGGCGGGAACCAGGACCACTTCTCCGTCCGCTACAGCGGCCAGCTCCACATCGCCAGCGACGGCCTCTACGCCTTCCGCGAGGAGGTCGACGACCAGGCCATCTTCGACATCGACCTCGACGGCGACGGACTGTTCGAGCCCGGCGACGGCGAGCGCATCCTGGACAATGGCTCCTGGAGCACCCACACCTCGAACACCGTGGACCTCGCGGCCGGGTGGTACGACATCGAGTTCCGCCAGCGCGAGGGCGGCGGGGGCGACTTCTGCCGCCTCCTCTGGGACCCCACCGGCGGCAGCGACTGGGCCGCGGTGCCCGAGGACGTCCTCCGCACCGAGTTCACCAGCGTCGAGGCCCTCCTCGCCGAAGGCTACCACAACGTGGGCGGCCCCGACGAGGACGGATACTTCGGCGTCTTCCTGGGCGAGCCCGAGGAGTGGCAGCTGCGGCTCACGGTGGACTACATGGGCGAGCTGTTCGTGACCGAGGACACCTTCATGGGCGTCCCCGAGCCCGCCACCTGCCTGCTGCTCGGCGGCGGCCTGGCCGCCCTCGTCCGCCGGCGCCGCCGCAGGGCCTGAGCCTGCACGACGCACCCGCGCCCACTCGGGGCGCCACCCGACTCCCGGGCGGCGCCCCCTTCATGCCAGCAGCACCAGGAGGCACAGAGGGGGGGAGCCCGGCGCGCCGTCTGGGGCTCGGCGCGCCGGGCCGGGGCGATGCGCGGCCTAGGCCAGGGCTCCGGCCCACCGGCCGTCGAGCCCAGCGGAAGGGGAGGCATGCACCGTGACCGGCCGCAGCAGCCGCCGAATCAGACGCACTACCGGCTCCACCTCGACAGAGCGGCTCACCACCGCGTCGGCGGCCCCCCCGCGGCAGGCCCCCTCGGCCGCCGCGTCCTCCGCCTGGAGCACCACCACCATCTCCTCGAGGCCCCGGCGCCGCAGGAGGGCGGCCAGGGTGGAGCCCTCCATGTCCGGCAAGCGCTCGCGGGCCACCAGGAGGTCGACCTGGAAAGAGCGGAGGAGGCCTAGCGCCTCCTCGGCGGTCTCCGCCAGGAGGGTGAAGTAGCCGGTCTGGCGGAGCCTGGCGTCCAGCCGCTCTCGCAGGGTGGACCAGTCTTCGGCGATCAGAATGGTTTGCATCGGCCGCTCTCCTACTTCGTCGCTCCCGCCGGGCCGGCGTGCTGGGCGGGAGGTTCGCTGCCTCGCTCTCGCTTCCCCGGCGCGGCCAGAGGGGAGGGCAGGGCCACGGCCCGAGCCACCGCGATGCCCGCGGCGTGCAGGTCCACCACCCGCGGCCGCTCCAGCGGCCGCCCCTCGCGGCCGGTCAGCAGGCGCACGTAGGGACGGTCGGGCTCGTCCCAGTGCGAGGCCACCACCAGGGCTATCTCTCCGCTCTCCAGGCGCACCCCGCTGCCCACGGGATAGAGGCCCAGAGCTCGCAGGAAGCTGGCCGCCATCCGCTTGTCGAACCGCGGCGGGCCGAGCTTGCCGAAAGCGTCCAGCACCAGCGCCTCCATCGCCTCGTGGGGCAGCACCGCCTGCTTGTAGGGCCGGGGGCTGACCATCGTCTCGTACGCCTCGGCCAGGGCCAGGAGCCGGGCGAACTCGTGGGTGTGCGCCGCCCCCAGACCGTCGGGATACCCGCTGCCGTCGGCCCGCTCGTGGTGCTGGCGCACCACCGCCGGCACCACCCGGCGCAGCAGCCCCTCGAGCTGGCCCCCGCAGCGCAGCAGCTCCGCACCCTCCGCCGCGTGGCCCCGCAACACCTCGCGCTCCCCCGAGGTCAGCGGCTCCGACTTGGCGAACAGCTCCGCCGACACCCGCTCCAGGCCCACGTCGTGGAGCAGCGCACAGAGGCCCACCACCTCCACCGTCGAGGGCTGGAAGCCGTGGGCCTCCGCCACGTGGAGGGCCAGGCAGGCCGTGTGCACCGAATGGCGCACCAGCAACTCCCGCCGCACGGCCTCCGCCTCCGCCCCCGGGCCCAGCAGCGCCGCGGGATACGCCATGTCGAGGGCCCGGAGCGGGTCCTCGTGCAGCCGACGCCGCAGCGAGGCCACCACCCGCGGGGCACGGGCCGGGGCCAGGGCGGCAGGAGGCATGGCCACGGGAGCGTGGGGCGCCGCAGGGGGCGCCGGCAGGTGCCCGGCCGAGCCCTCCGCGCGCCGGGCCTCGACGTGCTCGGCCACGAAGTCCTCAATGCGCCGCGCGTCGTCGCGGCGATGCCGAGCCGCGCCGCCCACGTCGCGGCGCAGGGACTTCTCCGATGCGTCCATCGCGGTCCACCCTTCCTGCCCAGCTCGGCCCGCTGGGCGTGGGGGAGGCCGGCGCGGGCCTCGCCAGAGCGCCGTGAGCAAACGCCATGCCCGCCGCGGTTCGGCGACACAACTCTCGAATCGAAGGGAAGATGCACCGGCGGTTGCGGCCCCGCCCCGGGGCCTCAGGAGCGTGGAGAATTGGTCGTTTTGCAGGAGATCACGGCGCCTCGCCGCCGCGGGCCGCCACCAGGCGGCGATAGCAGCGGCCGACCACCAGCCCGACCTCGTCCGGCCGCTGGGGCTCGGCGATGTAGTCGTCGCAGGCGCGAAGGGCCTCGCCCCCGGGCCCCTCGAGGGCGGAAGCGCTTGCCAGAGCGATAGTTACCACCCGCTGGCGACGGGCCGCCAGCTCCGCCACCAGCCGCCCGCCCTCGGCCACCAACAGCGGAGCCGCGGCCAGCACCAGCGAACAGCCGTGCGCCCCCACCAGGCTCACCGCCTCCGGCACGCTGTTTGCCACATACACCGTGTAGCCCTGCTTGACAAGAAGGCCGGTGAGCCGCTCCCGCTCGGGGCCGGGCTCGCAGGCGACGCAGACCTGGGCCAGCCGGCCCTCCTCCTCGGGCCTGTGGGACGCCAGCACGCGGTCCAGGCCCACGAAGGAGGCCCCGCACTCCCACTGGTCGCCCCGACGCTCGGCGCGCGCCACCTCGACGAACACCCTCCGCTCGCCCAGCGAGCCGGGCAGGTAGACGGTGAGCACCTCGCCAGGCTCCAGGCCCGCACGGGTGAACAGCCGCAGGCCGCCGCGCGAGATGTCCCGCACCATCGCCCGGTGCAGGCCCTGCTCGCCGCGCCGCCCGGGGCCGCCGGGCCGATGGCGCAGGAAGCTCACCTCCAGGTCGATGGGGTGGCGCTCGAAAGCCCGACGGTCCGGACCGCCCCAGCCCCGCGGCTGCGGCCGAGCCGGGCCGGCCCGGCGGGCCAGAAGCTCGTCGATCGTGCGGCGGGCCTCCCGCAGCTCCTCCACCGACAGGCTGCGGAGGACCTCCTCGATCGCTTGGCGCACGCGTCGTCCACCTCGCAGGCAGGCTCTTGAGGCCGATACTGAAACAGAATTCTAGCGCCTTTTCCGCGCCGGGCAAGGGCGGTTTTGCCCTTCCCGCGGCCCCGCCGCCTGCGTGCCCCCGCGCGGCGGGCCGCGCCGGCCGCCGGGAACACAGGGGGACCTCTCGTGGCGAAGCTCACCGAGAAGCTCGGACTGCGCATCGACACCCGGCGTTTCCTCCGCCAGCTCGCCGAGGCTCGACGCCGCTACGCCGCGCACCCGCCGGAGCCTATCGAACTCGAGGCACAGCAGCCCCGCCTGCCCTCGCGGCGGAGCCGCTCCCCGGACGCCACGCCCCGGGAGCCCGACACCGACACCTGAGCGCGGCCCCACGCCGCGCCCCGAGACCAGGAGGACATCTCCCCATGGCACCCAGGCCACTCGCACTCGCCCTGGCCGGCCTGGTGGCGCTCGGCGCCTCGGGGTGCGCCCCGAAGCCCGGCCCCTCGGCCGCCGAGCCCCCCGAGCCCGCCGGCACCCCCGCCGCGCCCGTGAGCCCCGAGGCCCGCTCCGCCCTCGCCCAGGGGCCGCCCCTCCGGCTCGACAACCAGGTGCTCGGCGGCGAGGCCAGCCTCCTGGAGAAGCTCCAGGACGCCCTCGCACGCCTCAGCCAGGCCGAGGAAGCGAAGAAGGAACTCGCCGCGCGCCTGAACGCCGCCACGCAGCGCAACACCGCCGCACAGCAGGAGGCCGCCGAGCTCGAGCGCCAGGTCCAGCAGCTCACCCAGATGCACGACGATGCCGCCCAAGCCCTGGCCAAGGCCCAGGCACAGCTCCAGGAGGCCCAGGCGACCATCCAGGAGCTGCGCCCCAAGGCCCAGGAGGCCGACCGCGCCACCCAGCGCGTGGCCACGCTCGCCGAGCAGATCGAAGAGCTCAAGACCGCCAACCAGCAGCTCCGCGACAAACTCCTCCAGGCCGAACTCGACCGCGTGAAAGCCCAGCAGGACCTGGTGGCCCTCCAGATCGTCATGGCCCGGCAGCGGGCCCTCATCCGCCGCAAGGGCGGCGACCAGGCCAAGGCCCCCACACCCCAGACCCCGGTGGCCCAGGAGACCTCGCCATGACGAGCCGCGCCGCCCTCCTGCCCCTGGCCATGGCCCTCCTCGCCGGCTGCGGCGGCCCTCTCTTCGCACCCCCGCCGCCCGAAGTGAGCATCTACCGCTCCCCCGAGCTGGGGCGAAACGGACGCGAGCGGGTGCTCGTGCTGCCCTTCCGCCACCGCGACGAGGGGGTATCGCGGGCCGTCACCGAGGCCTTCGCCCTCGAGCTCGCCAAGACCCAGGCCTTCGAGGTCATCAGCCCCGAAGACCCGCAGGCCGGACCCGCCGCCGATACCCCGCTGTGGGACGACGGGGGCCTCGACGTGCCGGCCCTGGTGGCCCTGCGCCGCCGCCTCAACGTCCAGGCCCTGGTCCTCGGCCACGTCACCCACTACCGCCCCTACGACCCTCCCGTCCTGGGCCTCCGCGTCCAGGTCGTCTCGACCCGCTCGGGCTCCGTGCTGTGGGGGGCCGAGGCGTGCTTCGACGCGCGGGAGGAAGGGGTGCGTGCCCTGATGAGGAAGTTCCACGGACGGCGGTTGAGCGACCAGGCCGAGACCTACGGCTGGCGCATCCTGCTCGACTCGCCCCGGCACTACGCCCAGTTCGTCTCGCGCCAGTTGGTGGCCACCCTGGGCGCGGATGCGGGCCGCCTGCTGGCCGAAAAGACCCCGTGAGGAGCGACCATGGAGATCCACGACGTCGGCGGCCCCCGCCAGCCCCGGCCCCCGCAGCACCAGGAGTCGTCCCGGCAGGCCTCGCGGCGCTCGGCGGACGGCGACCGGGTGGACATCTCGCCGCGCGCCCGCCGCGCCGTCCACGCCAGCCGCCTCGCCCGCCGCGTGCTCGCCCTGCCCGAGACGCGCCCCGCCGCCGTGCGGGCCGCCCGCCAGGCCCTCCACCGCGGGGAGCTGCTCGCGCCGCCCGCCATCCGGGCTACCGTGCGAGGCATGATCCCCGACCGGTAAGCTCCCAGGCCAGGGTCCACCCCGGCCCCCCACCCTTCGCATGAGCGACGCCAGCGCGCGCACGAGAGGGAAGCCTTCGGCCAGAAGGCTTCCCTCTTCGCGCCATTCGGGGGGCAAAAGGAGCGGCGGGGCGCCGCGCAGGCGCCCCGCCAGGCGATGCCGGGCGAAGACGCTCCGGCGAATGAGCCGTGGGGGCTAGTGGAGGTCCTTGGTCCGCTCCCCGGGCTCGACAACGGCGGTGACCCGCAGGCCGAAGCTCTCGTCCACCACCACGATTTCGCCCTGGGCGACCACGTGGTCGCGGATCACCAGGTCCACGGGCTCGCCGGCCATGCGGTCGAGCTCCAAGATGGAGCCGGGCTTGAGGGCGAGGAGCTCCTCGACGGTCATCTCCGTGCGCCCCAGCTCCACGACCACGGGCACCTCGAGGTCGAGGATGAGGTCGAGGGGCGGGGCTTCGTCGGTGGCCGCCTCGTCGCTGGAGTCCTCGCTGAGGGGGCTGAAGGCCACGGGGCTCACCGCCACCTCTCCCTGCCCGCCGCCCTCGGCGTCCTGCGCGGTCTGGGCCTGCTCCTGGGCGGGAGCTTCGGCGTCGACGGCGGCTTCGGCTTCGTCACTCATCATGGGTCTGGTTTCCTTTGCGAGGGGGCTGGGGGACGCGGGTGAGCTGGACGCCGAGGCGCTTGCCCACCAGTCCGGGCTGGCCGGTGAACCGGTGCCTGCCCTCGACGGTTACGGCGAGGGGCTGGCCGACCCGGGAGTCGAGGCGCACGACGTGGCCGGGCTGGAGGTTCATCAGGTCGAGTGCGGAGATGCGGGCCCGTCCCAGCTCCACGGCCACGCGCAGGGGTGCGGCGCCGATGGCCCGTCGGAGAACGTCCGTGGCCTCGGCCTCCGCCTGCTGCTCCTCCTCGAAGGCGGCGGCCAGACGAGCCCGCTCCCGGGGCACCAGCCGGTCGACGACCGCGGCGGGCAGACAGAAGCCGATGTCGCCCACGCAGGTGTCGCCCCCCACGGCGAAGGTGACCTGGAGCACCATGTCGCGAACGCCCAGGAACTGGACTTCGCGGGGGTCCATGGCCATGGCCTCGGGCTGGAAGCTCACGGACGTGAGGTTCGACCACGCCCCGGCCAGGGTCTCCAGCACGGCGGCGATGGGCTTGGCGAGGAGAGCCTGCTCCACCGCGGTGAGGGGCCGTGGCTGGTCGAGGGCCTCGCCCTGGCCGCCCAGGAGGCGGTCGACGATGCCCAGGGCGAGGGAGATGTCCACGGTGAGCAGCCCGCGCCGGCCGGGGGGCTCGACGCGGAAGAGCTGGAGGCACACGGGGACGGGGAGGGCGGAGTTGAAGGCCCCGTAGGCCACGAAGTCGCTGCCCGCGACGTTGGCCTCCACGGGGGTGCGGAGCAGGTCGCCGAGGGCGCTGGAGAGGGCCTGGGCGGCCTCCTCGTGGAGCCGCTCGATGGCCCGCAGCTGGTCGCGCGAGAGGCGGCTCTTGGAGCCGAAGTCGTAGGGGCGGATCTCGCGCCCGTCGGCGGCGTCGCCCTCCCCCTCGGGCACGTCGCCCTCGTTGACCGCGGTGAGCAGGTTGTTGAGCTCCTCGGCGCTGAGCAGCTCGCTCATGGCTGGACGTCCTACTGGATCATGAACTCGGTGAAGTAGGCGTGGAGGACGGCGTCGGGGAGGCCCAGGCACTCGTTCACCGAGAGGCGTAGCTCGCGGAGGAGCTGGTCCTTGTGCTCCTTGCCCTCCACGTCCTCGAGGCGCTTCTCGGAGAGCAGGGAGATGAGCAGATGGCGGATCTCGGTGAGGTGCGCGGCGAACTCCTTCTTGGCCTCCTCGTCCTTGGCCCGGAACACGATGGTGGCCTTGAGCATGCGGCGTCCCCGCTCGTCGGCCAGGTTCACCATCACCTCCAGGGGCTCCAGGGAGGTGCCCTTGGGCTGCTCCGGCCGCGGGGCCCGCTCGCCGGGCCGGGCCGGGCTCTCGAACCTGGCCAGCACGGAGGGGAGGGCCACGGCACCCAGCACGGTGCCCAGCAGGGCGCAGCCCAGGAGCACGAGGAGGGGCGCGAGGCGGGCGAAGCGGCCCGTCCCGCTGGCCTCCGGGGGGGTCTCCTGGTCTTCGGCGGGAGCTTGGTCGTCGGCCATGGGAGGGTCCTTTCGGCTACTCCAGGGGCTTGGGGGAGAGGACGATGGTCACGCGGTCGTTGCCTTCGCCCTGGCCGGCGTCGCGTGCGGCCACGGGGCGGAAGCGGCCGTGGCCGGCGAGGGTGATACGGCCGTAGGCGATGCCCCCCTCGGCGTGCAGATAGCGTGCCACGGCGGCGGCGCGGTGGGCGGAGAGAGCCCAGCCGTCCTCGGGCCCGGCGGCGTAGGTCTCGACGGCCAGGTAGGAGAGGGTCTGCTGGGCCAGCTCGGCGATTCCGTCGAGGGCCTCGCGGCTGCGGGCCTCGAGCTGCGCGGTGCCGGGCCGGAAGGCCACGGCGGTGGGGAGGGCCACGGCCTGGTTCTGGCGGAGGTATTCGATGGTCGTCCGCCGCAAGCGGTCGCTGGGCGGCTCGAGGATCTGGCGGTCCAGGATGTGGCCGTCGGGAGCGGGCTCCACGTAGCGTTCGGGGATGGTGTAGTTGGGAGGGAGGGCGCCCAGGTCCATCGGCTTGCGGCCCCCGGGAAGGATGCCGGGGAGGCCCAGGGTCTCGATGGCGTGCACGAAGGAGCCGGTGCCCGCGGCCACCAGGCCGGCCCGCTGCTCCTCGGCGATGCTCACCAGGAGGATGAAGAAGGTGAGCAGGAGGGTCATCATGTCGCCGTAGGACATCATGTAGGCGGGCACGGGGCGTTTGCCCGAGGAGCGGCGCTTTTTCTTGCCCGGGGCCATGGCTCAGTCCTGCTTGCGCCGGCGGGCGAGGATCACCAGCTCGATACGGCGGTTTCGGGCTCGCAGAGCGGGCGAGCGGTTGGGGAAGGCGGGCCGGTGTCCGGCATAGCCGGCCACGCTGATGCGCTGGGGCCGAACGGGCCCCGCCTGGGCGAGGAAGCGGGCCGCCGCGGTGGCCCGTGCCACGGAGAGGTCCCAGGCCGTGGGGTAGTCGCTGGAGCCCCGGAAGAGGTCGTCGGTGTGGCCTTCGACCCGGACCGGGTTGTAGATGTCGCGCACCGCCGCGGCGATCGCCTCCAGGGCGGCCCGCGAGCTGCCGGTGAGGCGGGCGGAGCCGCGCTCGAAGAGCGTGTCGGCGGCGATGCGGATGCGGTAGCCCTGGTGGAGCTTGTCCAGGTCGAGTTCCTCGCCGAAGCGCTTCTTGAGGCGGATGGCCAGGCCCTTGAAGCTCTCGTCGGTCATCCGCCCCTCCGGGGGATGGAGCATTCCCTGGTCGTCGGAGCGCCCGTGATAGGCGGTGGGCCGCTTGTAGAGGGCGGAGGCGTCGGTCTCCATGCCCACCACGCCCAGGGCGCCCTGGAGGGAGCCGCGCACCAGCTCGAACTCCTCGACCTCCAGGGTGGACCAGGTGAGCAGGAGGATGAAGAAGGTGACGAGCAGCGAGATGATGTCGCTGAACGTCACGATCCAGTCGGGGGCGCCCTTTTTCGAGTCCTCGCTCATGCCGCCCGTGCCTCCGTGCGCTGGTCCAGTTCCGCGTAGAGGCTGGGTGCGATGTAGCTCTTCAGGCGGTCCTCGATGGCCCTGGGGTTCTCGCCGTTCTGGATGCACACCACCCCCTCGATGAGCAGCTCGGTGAGCAGGGCCTCGTCCTGGCTGGAGGCCTCGAGCTTTCCCGCCAGGGGGAGGAACACCAGATTGGCCATCACCGCTCCGTAGAAGGTGGTGATCAGGGCGGTGGCCATGCCCACGCCGATCTGGCTGGGGTCGCTGAGCTGGCGGAGCATCTGCACCAGCCCGATGAGCGTGCCGATCATCCCGAACGCGGGGGCCGAGGCGCCCATCGACTCCAGGATCTTCTTGCCCCGGGCATGGCGCTCGCGGCGGGCCTCGAGCTGGCTGGTCAGGATGTCCCGCACCGCCTCCGGCGAGGTGCCGTCGATGACCAGCTGGAGGCCCCGGCGGAGGAAGGGGTCGGCGTCGTCGCCCAGCCGTTCCTCCAGGGCCAGGATGCCGTCCCGGCGGGCGATACGGGCGTACTCCGTGATCTGGCGAATGGCGTCCACGGGGGACATGAGCTGGTTGAGGAAGCACTTCTTGGCGATGCGGAACACCCCCAGGACGTTGGCCAGGGGGAAGTTCATGAGGGTGGCGGCGATGGTGCCGCCCACGGTGATCATCAGGGAGGGGACGTTGAAGAAGATCCCGATCCCGCCGCCCAGGAAGATGGCGACGATCACGCAGGCGAAGCCGGATACCACGCCGACGAGGGTTGCGACATCCACGGCAGGGGCCTCAGGTCGCTGGAGGTGCGGTGTCGCCGGGCGCGGCCGCGGGGCCGGCCAGGCCGAAGCTCAGGCCTCCCGGCTCGCGCAGGCGCCGGCGGTAGTCCAGGATGGCCTCCACCACCTCCTGGGGCCGGGTGCTGGAGACGATCTTGCGGCCCGTGGTGAGGGTGATCACGGTGTCGTGGGCCGCGGCCACGCTCTCCACGAGCTCGGCGTTGACCAGGATGCGGGAGCCGTTCAGAAGGCGGATGGGAATCACGGCTTCTGCTCCTTGCTCTCCGCGTCGTCGCGGTAGCGGATGTGCGAGATGTCGGCCTTGAGGGCCAGCGCGGTCTCGGGGTCCATGGCATCGAAGACCATGGCGGCCTTCTTCTCCTGCATCTCGGCCAGCACTTTGGCGGCGAGTCCCGGGGAGCCATTCTTGTGGAGAGCCTGGAGCTCCGCGGCGGCGGAGGTCGGCTCCTGGTCCTCGTAGATTCGGGCCAGCTTGACCAGCCGCCGCCGCTCCTGGCTCTCGGCCACCAGGGCTTCGGCCTCCAGGGCCTTGCGCTGGGCGACGAGCTGCTGCTGCCGCTCGGCCAGGGAGCCCATGAGCTGGTCCAGGCGGTCGCGGTCGCGCTGGAGGTCGCGCTGGAGGGCCTTGAGACGCTCCTCCTGGCGCTGGAGCTCCTGGCGGCGCCTCTCGTAGCGCTGGCGTGCTTGGCGAAGGTCGGTGATCAGGTCGCTGATCTGGGCCGCGGGCATGGGGTGGACGGCGGCCACGTTGGGCACCTCCTCGGGCTCCTGGTCGTGGGGCGCCTCGGGCTCGGGCACCAGGGCGCCGAGCAGGGGCACGTGGCGGATGCGGCACAGGGGCTCGCGGGCGAAGTGGCCGCCGGCGATCAGGGCGATGAGGGCGGAGAGGCACAGGGTGCCCAGGAACACGGCGAGGGCCCGCTTGACCAGCCAGGGGGAGAGGAGGCCCGCCCCTTGCTGGCCCTCGGTCGCCTGCTCGGCCTCGGCCGCCTCGCGGTCGGGGTGCTGCTCGTCGGTCTTCTCGTCGGGCATGGCGCGTCCTCCGGGACGTGTTCGCTATCAGGCCGCGGGCCCCGGCCCGCCGCGGTCGCCTGGGCCGGGATAGTGGAAGCGTCGTGCCCCGGCCTCGTCGAGCTTGCGGGTGAGCTCCCTGGCCTCCACGCGGCGGTGTTCGTCGAGTCGCCGCTCGCGGAGCAGGGCGATGAGGCGATGGCGGGTGGCGGCCTCGCGCAGCTCTCGGCGGCGGCTGTGGTGCTGGGCGGCGGCCCGGTCGCGCTCCTGGCGCCGCTGGTCGAGGGCCTGTTCCATGCGCGCGAAGTAGTCCTGGTAGAGCGCCTCCTCGCGGGGCCTGGTGGCGCCCTGGCTTCGGCGGCGACGGTGCTCCTGGCGGGCCTCGCCCACCTGGCGCTCGAGATGCTCGAGCACGCCGGCCGCCCGCCGCCGTTCCTCGGCGGCCTGGGCCAGGCGCAGCTTGGCCTCGTCCTCGCGATGGGCGAGAAGCTTGAGGAGGCCGGCCAGGGGGAAGCGGAATCGTCGCACGCTCAGGCCCTCGAAATCTTCGTCGCCAGGCCGTCCACCAGGCGCTCCACGCTCCGGGCGTAGGGCGCCTTCTCGTCGAGCGGTTGGCGAAGGTACTCCTCGATCTCCCCCACCAGGGAGATGGCCAGGTCGAGCTGCGGGCTGGAGCCCCGGGTGTAGGCCCCCAGGCGAAGCAGCTCCTCGGAATTGCGATAGGTGGCGTAGAGCCGCCGCACGGCTCCCGCGGCCTCCATGTGCTGGGGCGAGACCACGTCGGGCATGCTGCGGCTGAGGCTCTGGAGGATGTCGATCGCAGGGTAGTGGTTGCGCACCACGAGGTCGCGGCTGAGCACGATGTGGCCGTCGAGCACGGAGCGGGCGGCGTCGGAGACCGGCTCGTCCAGGTCGTCGCCTTCCACCAGCACGGTGTAGATGCCGGTGATGGCGCCCCGCGGCGTGGTCCCCGCCCGCTCCACCAGGCGCGGGAGGGTGGCGAAGACCGAGGGGGTGTAGCCCCGCGTGGTGGGGGGCTCGCCGATGGACAGGCCCAGCTCCCGCTGGGCATAGGCGAAGCGGGTGATGGAGTCGAGGAACAGGACGACGTTGCGCCCCTGGTCGCGGAAGTGCTCGGCGATGGTGGTGGCCACGAAGGCGCCCTTGATGCGGCGGAGGGCCAGGTCGTCCGAGGTCACGGCGACCACCACCGACTTCTTCAGGCCCTTCTCGCCCAGGTTCTTGTCCAGGAATTCCCGCACCTCGCGCCCCCGCTCCCCCACCAGGCCCACCACCACCACGTCGGCATCGCAGCAGCGCGCGATCTGGCCCACCAGCACGCTCTTGCCCACCCCGCTGCCCGAGAACACGCCCACCCGCTGGCCACGGCCGAGGGACAGGAAGCCGTCGATGGCCCGCACCCCGGTGGCCAGGGGCTGGGCGATGCGGGGCCGGTGCATGGGAGGCGTCGGGGTGGCGAGGATGGGCCGGCGGCTGCGGCACCGCAGGGGGCCACGCCCGTCGGCGGGACGGCCCAGGCCGTCGAGCACCCGGCCCAGCAACTGATCGCCCACGGGCACGCTCAGCGGCCGCCCCGTGGCCACCACCCGGCATCCCGGCCCGATCCCGCTCACCTCGTCCAGGGGCATCAGGAGCATGCGGTTGGAGCGGAAGCCGACCACCTCGGCGTCCACCGCGGGGGTCCCGTCCTCGGGGTGGATGCGGCACACCTCGCCCACCACGGCCGCCGGCCCCGCCGACTCGATCACCAGGCCCGTCACCTGGCTCACCCGCCCCGTGCGTCGCACCGCCTCCACGCCGTCCACGGCCCGGGCCAGGTGGCCCAGGAGCTCCGGCGGCGCCGGCGCGCTCGGCGGTGGGAGGGCCTCAGTGCTCTCCATGGTCTGCTCCTGGGGGCGCCGGGGGCTGGGGCTCGCCGTCCGCGTGGTGGTCGTCGGCCGCCTCGCGGAGAGCGGCGGCCACGGCCTCCCACTGGGAGTCGATGGTGGCGTCGATGGCCCCGCAGTCGGTCTCGGCCACGCACCCGCCGGGCTGGATGGCGGGGTCGGCGGCGAGCTCGATGCCGGGCGGCCCGCCGCCGGCCTGGTCGATCGCCTCCTTGTCCCGGGGGTGGAGCCGGACGCGAAGCACGGCGGCGTCCTGGGCCTGGCGGATGGCCTCTGCGACCACCCGCTGGGCTACCTGGCGGGTGGCGGCGGCCTCGCCGCAGACGATTTTCCGGGCCACGGCCAGGGCCAGCTCGAGCACGCCGTCGCCGGCCTCGGCCAGGAAGCGGCGCCGGGCCTCGCCCAGCTCTGCGGTGGCGGCGGCGAGCGCCTGGCGGGCGGCCTCCAGCTCCTTGCGGGCGGCCTGGCGGCCCTCGGCGACGCCTTCGCCGCGGCCCGCCTCGTAGCCCTCGGCCCGGCCCCGCTGGTAGGCCCGGCGCTCGATCTCCTTTTCCCTCGGCCCGCGGGCCTCCAGGCCTCCGCCGTTGGCCACGACCACGGGGCCGCCGGCGAGCACGGTGCTGGGCAAGATACTGGGCACCTGCCTCATACCATCTCCTTCTCGCCCTCTCGCTGGACGGTGGCCTTGCCTTCCTCGACGAGGCGGCTGGCGGCGTCGACCATCTGCTGCTGGGCGTCCTCGACCTCGGAGAGGGGCCGCGGCCCGAGCAGCTCCTGCTCCTCCCGGAGGGTCTCGGCGGCCCGGCTGGAGATGGCGTTGAAGATCGCCTCCTTGACCTCATCGCTGGCGGTCTTGAGGGCCAGGGCCACCACCCGGGTGTCCACCGCGCCCACCACGTCGCGCAGGGCGGTGGGCTCGAGCAGGGGCAGGTCGTCGAACAGGAACATCAGCTGGCGCACCTGGTTGCCCAGGTCCTCGTCGCGGTCGCGCACGGCCCCCAGGGCGGCCTCTCGGGCGGTGCGGCTGGTGGCGGAGAGGACGTCGGCCACCAGCTTGAGCCGTCCCTTGGACGAAGCCAGGGGGTCGGCGGCGGAGACCATGGCCTGTGCCCGCTCGCCGAGCACGCGTCCGATGCTCTCCAGCACCTCGGGCGTGGCGCCCTGCTCGGAGGCGACCATTCGCTCCACCACGTCGCCGGCCACGCTCTCGGGCAGGAGGGCGAGCACGCGGCCCGCCTTCTCGGCGCTCACCCGGGGCAGCACGATGGCGATGGTCTGGGGGTGCTCGCCGCCCAGGAGCTCTACCAGCTGCTCCGCCTCCAGGCGTTCGAGGGCGGCGAAGGGCTGGCCGCTGCTGCCCCGCTGGCGGCCCTCCACCAGGGGGGCGGCCTGCTCCTCGCCCAGCGACTTCTCCAGCAGGGCGCGCACGCGGGTCTCGGGCTCGGCCACGGCGAGGCGGCCCGCCTGGCACATCTGCTCGAACTCCTCGAGCACGCTCTCTACGGTCTGGGGGTCGACGTAGTCGATTCCCATCATGGCGTCCACGAGCTCGTGGCGCTGCTCCTCGGAGAAGCGGGACAGAAGGTCGGCGGCGACCTCGGGCTCGAGGACGAGGAGGAGGGTGGCGACCTTCTGGCGTCCGTCCACGGTGTGTAGGGTCCTCAGGTGGGGGATCCGGCGCGGGCCTCGGAGGGGGCCTCGGCGCCCTTGTACCAGGCCTTGAGCAGTTCGGAAGCGGCGTCCGGGTCGCTATGGACGGCGGAGGCGACGCGCTCGTGGAGCGGGGCGCCCTGGGCGGCGCGCCGCTGCTGCTCGGCGGCCTGGGCCTCGCGGGCCTGGGCCTCCGCCGCCTCGCGGGCGGCGCGGGCCCTCCGCCGCATGGAGCGCACCACGAGGAGGAAAGCCACAATCACCACGGCAGTGCTGCCATGCCTGGCCACGCGGAGGATGAATCCGCGCTGCCGCTCGCTGGCCACCTCCTCGTCCGTCACCGCCGGCGTGGGTTGGCTGAACTCCACGCAGTCCACGTTCACGATGTCGTTGCGGCTCTCGTCGTAGCCCACCGCTTGCTTGACCGCTTCGGTGAGCTTGGTCATCTCCTCCTGGGGCAGGGGCTGGAAGGTGCGCGCCTGCTCCCCGTCCTCCCCCTCTTCGGTGGTGTAGGTGCCGGCCACGAGCACGCTCACGGTCAGGCGGTCGAGGGTCACGCTGTTGTCCACCCGCACCACTTCGGTGCGGGGCACCTCGTATTCCATTTCCTCGCTGGATTCGGTGCTGTTGCGGGGCTCGCCGCTGGCCCGCGTGGCGCCGCCTCGCCCGGGGAGGTTGCTGGCGCTGCCCGCGGGACCATCGGCGCCCTCGGAGCCGCCGGTGGTCTTGCTGGTGGTGCTGCTCTCGCGCTTGGCCACGCGGCCCTCCTCGTCGAACTGGAGGTCGCGGGTCTCCTCCTGCTTGAGCGTGACATCGGCGCACACGCTCACGGAGGATCGCCCGGGGCCCAGAGAGGCGTCGAGCATGTCCTGGACCTTGCGGGTGAAATGCTTTTCAATCTCCCGCTGGGCGATGAGGTGTGCGGAGGCGGAGCCCAGGCCGCGGTCGCCCGCCTGGCGGGACAGGGGGTTGAGGTACTGGTCCGTGATGGTCACGTTCTCGGGCTTCAGGCCCTCCGTGCTGCGGGCCACGAAGGCGGCGATGGCCGCCACCTGGCCGGGGTCGAGCTGGCCCCCGTGGCGCAGCTTGAGGAGCACGGAGGCGGTGGCCGGCTGCTCCTGGTCCAGGAACACGCTGGGCTCGGGGGTGGTGAGGTGCACCCGCGCCCACTCCACCGGCTCGACGCAGCCGATGGTCCGGGCCAGCTCGCCCTGCACGGCCCGCAGGTACTTCTTGCGCTCGGCGAACTCGGTGAGGCCCAGGGAGCCCTTGTCCAGGATTTCGAAGCCGTCGCCGCCCGAGGGCACGCCCTCGCTGAGCAGCTTGCCCCGCGTGGCCTGCACGCGGTCGCTGGGCACCAGCACGGTGGTGCCGCCCTCCTCCAGGCGGTAGGACATCCCCTCGGCTTCGAGCTGGGAGACCACGGACGCGGCGTCCTTGCGGGACAGGCCGCTGTAGAGGAGTCCGTAGCTCTGGCGCCCGCCCCAGGACACGAGGGCCACCAGTGCGGCGGCGCTGCCCAGCCCCACCAGGAGGATGGAGACCTTCTGGTTGATGCCGAGCTGGCTCCAGATTCCAGCCAGTTGTCGCGGGGCGTTGGCCAGGCTTGCCATCCCAGGTCACTCCGGGAGCGCCGGGCGGGCCGCGGGGGCCCGCCCGGGGGCAGGGTCAGAGCTGCATGCGCATCACGTCGCGATAGGCGTCGACCAGCTTGTTTCGGGCTTCCATGAGGAACTTGAAGCTCAGCTCGGCCTTGCTCACGGCGATCATCATCTCGTGGAGGTTCTCGCCGTCGCCGGCGGCGAAGCGGGAGATGGCGTCGGCGGCCTCGTGCTGCATCGCGTCGACCTGCTCGACGAGGCCCCCCAGGGCGCCCTGGAAGCCGCCCTCGGGGCTCTTGGGCTGAGCGCGCTGGGGCGCGGATGCGCCAAGGCCTTCGATTCCCGGCGGCCGGTTCAGCGGTCCGATGGCATCGGGCACGGTGGCGTCTCCCTCACGATGGCCTCATGGGCTCGGGCCCTCCCCCCCCTCAGCGTCCCAGGCGGAGGGTCTGGAGCATCATCTCCTTGAAGGTCTTGAGCACGGCCAGGTTGGCCTGGTAGGACCGAGAGGCGGTGATCATATCGACCATCTCCGTGACCGGCTCCACGTTGGGCATGAGCACCATGCCGTCCTCGTCCGCGTCGGGGTGCCCGGGGCGGAAGACGGTGCGGAAGGGAGCTGTGGAGCGGGCCACGCGGGCCACGCGCACGCCGCCGAGCCCGTCGTCCTGGCCGGTCGCCGCCTCGCGCTCGACGAGGCTCTGGAAGACGACGTCGCGCTTGCAGTACGGCTCGCCCCCGGGGGTGCGGGTGACGTTGGCGTTGGCCAGATTGTTGGCGATCACCCGCATCCTCTGGCGCTCGGCCTCCAGGGCGCTGGCGCTGATGCGGAAGGGGCTGAACGTGCTTTCGAAGTCCATGGCCTTCTCCCTTGCCCGGGGGGGCCCGGGGCGGGTCTAGCTGGTGCGGCTGTCGCCGCTGATGGCGGCGCGGTAGGCCGCCAGTCGCGTGGAGAGGACTCGGGTGCAGGCGTTGTAGATCAGGGAGTTTTTCATCAGGTCGGCCAGTTCCTGCTCGGCGCTCACGTTGTTGCCGTCGGGCCTGCGGGGGGCGTCGGCGCTCTTCACCACCTGGGCGCCGGCGGCCTCCAGACGGCGGACGTCGCCGCTGCGCAGCGCCTCGGCCAGGTGGTCGCCGAAGCTCACCACGCGGCGCTGGTAGCCGGGGGTGTTGGCGTTGGCCAGGTTGTTGGCGATCACCTTGTGGCGAAGGGCCGCGGCGTCGAGCACCTTCCCTAGCAGCGTCACCTGCACGTCGTTGACCATCTCGTGTGCCCCCAGGCGCAGTTCGCGTCAGGATGCCGCGAATCGCACTCGCGGCCTGCCGCTCAGGGCGGCGAGGGAAAAAATTGCAAATGCCATGCCGTTTCTTTCCGCCGGTGCGAACGGGGGCCAGGAGGCGGCGGATGCCGCCACCCTCGCCCCTCCGCTGTGCTTCTCTCCGAGCCACGGGGCGGAAGGGGTTTCCCGGCCCCGCCGCTAGGCGGTGGCCAGGCGCTCGCCGAGCATGCCCTGTTGGCGGTAGCGTCCCAGCTTGTTGCGCAGGGTTCGAGGGGTGACCTCGAGGATGCGTGCCGCCTCGGTCTTGTTGCCCCCCGTGCTCTCCAGGGTCTTGAGGATCAGCTCGCGCTCCATCTCGTCGATGGACTGTCCGACGACGACTCCCGTGCCCAGGCGGGGGGCTCGCCCCTCGCGGAGGTCGGCGGGCAGGTCCTGGGTCTCGAGCACCTCGCGGGTGCCCAGGACGACGGCGCGGTGGATGATGTTGCGCAGCTCGCGGACGTTTCCCGGCCACCGGTAGTTGGTGAGCGCGTGGAGGGCCTCCTTGCTCACGCGGCGGACGGGCGAGGCGCTCTCGCGGCTGAACCGCTTGAGGAAGTAGTCGACCAGCAGGGGCACGTCCTCCCGGCGGTCGCGCAGCGGCGGGAGGACGATGGGCACCACGTTGAGGCGGTAGAAGAGGTCGCTGCGGAAGCGCTTCTCCTCCACCTCGCGCACCAGGTCGCGGTTGGTCGTGCAGATGAGGCGCACGTCGACCTTGATGGTACGGGTGCCGCCCACGCGCTCGAACTCCTCCTCCTCGATGGCCCGCAGGAGCTTGGCCTGGAGTGCGAGGGGGATTTCGGAGATTTCGTCGAGCAGGAGGGTGCCCCCGTGGGCCAGCTCGAAGCGCCCCTCCCGACGGGCGATGGCCCCGGTGAAGGAGCCTTTCTCGTGGCCGAACAGCTCGCTTTCCAGGAGGGTCTCGGACAGTGCGGCGCAGTTGACCGTGATGAGCGCTTCCTCGCTGCGGGGGCTGGAGTAGTGGGCGAGCCGGGCCACCAGCTCCTTGCCCGTGCCGCTCTCGCCCTGGATGAGCAGCGTGGCCTTGCTCTTGGCTACCCGCTCGACGGTCTCCAGCACCTGGCGCATCCTGGCGTGGCGGCCGACGATCTGCTCGCCGGAGTCGCGCCCCGAGAGCTGGGAGCGCAGGTAGCGGTTCTCTCGCACCAGGGCGTGCCACTCGCCCACGCGCTGGAGGAGGACGTCGATGCGGTCAGGGGAGAAGGGCTTGACGATGTAGTCGAAGGCCCCGTCCTTCATGGCCTCCACGGCGCTCTCGATGGTGCCGTAGGCGGTGACCAGGATCACCGGGGCGTCGCGGTTGACCTCGCGTGCCCGGCGGAGAACCTCCATGCCCGAGACGTCGGGCATCTTGACGTCGCTGACCACCAGGTCGAAGTCCTCCCGCTCGAGCAGGCGCAGGCCCTCGGCCCCGCACGTGGCGGCCACCGTCTCGCAGCCGTGGCGGCCGAGGGTTTCCTCGAGCAGTTCGCGGCTCAGGGCATCGTCGTCGACGATCAGCACTCTCTCGATGGCCATGCGCGGTCACCTCGGTTCCATGGTGGGGCGGGGTCGCGGGGCCTGGCGGGGGAGGGTGAGGACTGCCGTGGTCCCCTGGCCATCCTCGCTGTCCAGCTCCAGGGAGCCGCCGTGCAGGCGAGCGATGCGCCGCACGATGGCCAGGCCCAGGCCACTGCCCGTGCTCTTGGTGGTGAAGAAGGGGTCGAAGATCTTGCTCCGCACCTCGTCGGGGATGCCCGGGCCGGTGTCCTGGATGCGGATCTGCACGCGGTCCGGGGGCTGGCCGCAGGCGCGGGTCGCCAGGCGCACCTCGCCCCCGCCCTCGCCCAGGGCCTGGACGGCGTTGAGCAGGAGGTTCATGGCCGCCTGGCGGAGCTGGTCGGGGTCGGCCACCAGCCGGTCGGCCCGAGGGGAGAAGTCGCGGCGGAAGGCCACCCCCCGGAGGCCCTGATGGCGGCACTCCTCCTCCACGAAGCTCAGGGCCTCCTCCAGCACGGCCCGGGCCGAGATGGGGCGGACCTCCAGGGCGCAGGGCTGGCTGAACTCCAGCATGTGGGTCACCGTGCGGTTCAGGCTCCGCGCCCCGGCCTGGATCTTGCGGGCGAACTGGCGGAGCTTGCTCCCCGCCTCCAGGTCGCGCACCAGCAGCGAGGCGAAGCCCTCGATCCCGTTCAGGGGGTTGCGGATCTCGTGGGCTAGCTGAGAGGCCATGTGGCCCAGCGCGGCCAGCTTGTCGGCCCGGTCGAGGCGTTTCTGGAGCTCGCGGAACTCGGTCCTGTCCGCGAAGATCTCCACGGCGCCGATGAGGGCCCCGCGGGAGTCGCGGATGGGGGCGAAGGTGGAGCTGAGGCGCAGGCGGCGCCCCGAGGCGCACACCACCTCGCGCTCGAAGCCGCTGGTGGCCCGGCCCCGGGCCAGGGTGTCGGCCAGGGGAGAGGGCGAGCCGTCGGCGCTGTGGTGGACCCGCTGGTAGGGCTGGCCCAGGAGCTGGCCGGCGGGGAGCCCCAGGATGCGCTCGGCGGCCCGGTTGGCCGAGGTCACCCGTCCCTCGGCGTCCACGGCGACGAGCCCGTTGTCCATCCCCGCCAGGATTTCGTTCAGGTAGTTGGTCAGGCTGTTGAGTTCCTCGACCTTTCGGTTCAGCCGCTGGTTGGCCTGGAGCAGCTGGTGGTCGACCTGTCGGACTCGTTCGCGGAGGGCGCGGTAGGCCTCTTCGAGCCGCTGGGAGGAGCGGCTGAAGGTCTCGAAGGCGACCGCCAGGTCGCTGGCGGCGAGCCCGGTGTGGGACGAGGCGTGGGGGGCAGGCGCCATGGTGCTCTCCGTGGCCTCGGGGTCAGCGGTGGATATCCATGAAGCGAGGCTGCGGCTGGGGCTCGTCGGCGGTGGAGCGGTGCATCTCGGTGCCCCGCTGGATGTGGCCCAGCTCCTCTTCCACTTCGCCGTGGCACTGGAGGAGGAGCTGCTCGTTGCGCTGCTCCTGGGCCATGATGCTTTCGATGGTGGCCAGGATGGCGTCGAGGAGGGCGTTGAGGCGCTCGCGCTGCGGGCCGGGGACGGCTTCGCCCCACCATTGGCGCTTGAGGGGCTCGATGTCGCTCTCGATGCTGGCCAGGGCGCGGAGGAGCTGGTCCTTGCGCTCGAAGAGGGCGGCGCAGCGGTCCACGTCGCCATGGTCTGCCAGCAGGGCCCCCTGCTCCTCGGAGAGGGCCAGGAGGGACTGGTAGATCTCCGCCTCGGTCCTGTAGCTGGCGATGAGGCGTGCGGCCGCGTCGCTCTCGCTTCCTGTGCCTGCCATTGGTTCACTCTCCTGTGGAGGACTGGAGGCGCTCCCAGCGCTTTTCCCATTGCGCCGTCTTCAGCGTCCAGGCCACGTGGCCTTTGCACCAGGGGTTGTCGGGGTAGTCCTGCATGAGGGTCTGGAAATGCTCGATCGCCGCGTCGTAGAGGCCCAGGCGGCGGCAGCAGTTGCCCGCCTGGAGGAGTGCCCAGATGCGGTCGCCGTCTTCGAGTCCCTCCCGCCCCGCCAGGGCCTCGTAGAGAGCTCGCGCCCGGGCGTAGCGGCCCAGGCGGTAGAGCACGTCGGCGGCGGCCATCGAGGGGCGGCGGAGGAGCGGCGAGGAGTCCTCGCCGCCCTGGCGGGCCCCGTCCTGTGTCTTGGGCTTCTCCTTGTCCCCCCCCTCGGGCTTGGGCGCGTCCCCGGCGCCCGGGGGGCCGGACGGAGGCTTCTGGGGCGTCGCCGTATGCGCGGCGGCTTCCAGCTTCTCCAGCTCGGCCCTCATGCGGGCCAGGCTGGCCTCCTCGGCGGCGAGCCGCTCGGCGAGCGAGGGAGCCTGGCCTTCGGGGCGGGCCGCGCCGACGGGCTCCTCGGCCTGCTTGCGGAGCTCGGCGCCAATGGGAGCCGCGAGGAGCGTCAGGGCGGCGAAGACGACTGGCGCTCGGGGGAATCTGCCGAGGGGGGTCATGGGGTGGCTCCTTCGGCGCCGCCGGGGCGGGTGGCGGCCTGGGCGACGCGCGCCGCCTCCTGGTAGGCCTGGAGAGCCTCCTCCAGGCGTCCCATGCGGCGGTGGCAGTTGCCCATCCCGTCGTAGGCGTCGGCGGCCAGGCCGGGCTGCGAGGTGCCCTCGGCCACGCGGCGGAAGAGGGCCAGCGCGTCGGCGGGGCGCCCGTCGTCCAGGGCCGCCTGGCCGGCGCGGTAGAGGGCGCGCCAGGCGGCAGGGGCGTCGCTCTCGCGGGCCGCCCGCTCGAAGTAGAGCTGGGCCTTCTGGCAGTTGCCCTTGGCGCGGTAGCACTCGCCGAGCCCCTCCAGGACCTCCCTGCGGTCCGGGCGCCCGGGCTGTTCGGCGAGAACCTGCTCGTAGATGCTCACCGCGTGGCCGAAGAGCGTCATCCGCTGGTAGAGCCTGGCCAGCCGCAGGCGAGCCTGGCGGGCCTGGGGGGCCTGCGGGGCCTGGCGGAGAGCCCCGCGGTAGGCTTCCAGGGCCAGGAGGGGGGCGTCCTGGCGGAAGAAGGACTCCGCGATCAGGTAGTAGGCGTCGACGGCCTCGGGGGCCTGGGGGAACTTCTGCATCAGGGCGTGGAGCATGGCCCGCGCCTTCGCGTGCTCGCCCTGGGCCAGGAGGCCTCGCCCGGCCAGCAGGCGCACCCGGGCCTCCGCCCTCGCCGGCAGCCCCCCCTGGAGGAGGCCCTGGAAGCGCCGCTGGGCCGCCGTCAGGCGGTTGCTCTCCAGCAGGCACTGGCCGAGCAGCACCTCGGCCTCCAGGCGGCTCGGCGTGTCGGGGTATTTCTGGATGACCTCCTCGAACAGGGGCACGGCCTCGGCGGGGCGGTCCTCGGCCACGTGGAGGCCCGCCAGGGCGAGCAGCGCATCGTCGGCGAAGGCGCTCTGGGGATGGGCCGCGGCCAGGCGGCGGTAGGCCATGGCGGCCTGCTTGCGGTCGTCGAGCGCCGCGCTCGACCGTCCCATGAGCAGCAGCGCCTCGGGTGTCTCGGCGGCGTCCGGGTACTCGTCGACCAGCCGCTGGAGCTGCTCGATGGCCTGGGGGTGGAGGCCCTGGTCGGCGAAGTGCTTGCCCAGGGTCAGGTGCGCGTGCGGCGCGCGTTCGCTGTCGGGGTAGGTCACCAGGGCCACCTTGAACCAGTGCTCGGCCTTGGCCCGCAGCCGCTCCTGGGGCGACTCGTAGTGCTGCTTGCTCGGGGGCGTGACCACCAGCGTCTCGTCGCCCAGCGTATAGTCCAGGTCGAAGCGCCCCACCAGGAGGTCCAGAAGCTCCCGCAGCGTCACCGTCTCCAGGGCCGCGGTGACCAGGCCGGACAGGGCGGGGTAGGGACAATCCTTGTCCATCAGCAGGTCGACGCGGGCCTCCACGGCCACGCTCTCCAGCACCCGCTTCAGGGTGGCTCCGTGCGCTTCCACGGCGAACACGGTTCGGCCATGGGCGTCGCGGTCGCTACGCACCAGCACCACTGGCTCCTGGGCGTCGCCGCTGCGGGAGCGGGGGGGCGGCTGGGGCACGTCGGGCGGAGCTCCGACCTCCTGCTCGTACTGCCGCAAGCGCTGGCGGAGACGCTCCAACTGCGCCTGGCGCCGCCGGAGCTCGCGCTCGGCCTCGCGGCGGGGGCCCTCGCCCTCGTCCTCGGCGCCACGCGCTGCGGCGGCGAGGGCGGGAAGCACACACAGGGCCAGCGCGGCGATCCTCATCGGAGGCCCTCCTCGTCGAGCGCCTGGCCCTCCAGCCAGTAGGCATCGGCCAGGCGGTAGTGGGCCTTCTCGATGAGGCTCGCGGCCTGGGGCCCGAAGCTCGCCTGGCGGAGCAGCAGCTCGTAGAACGCCTCGCGGGCCTTGTGGTAGGAGCCCAGGCGCAGGTGGACCTCGCCCAGCTGATAGAGCGCCCGGGGATGGTAGCTGCTGGGATAGGCGAGGGCCACCTGGCGGTAGGCGGCGATGGCCTGGGGATACTTGCTCAGGCGGAAGTAGCACTGGCCGAGGCGGAAGGCCGCGGCCCCGTCGTTCCACCCCGAGGGCACCACGGCCAGGGCATTGCGGTAGGCGGCGGCGGCCTTCACGTACTGCTCCTTCTCGAAGAGCACGTCCGCCTTCTCCATGGTCTGCACGTAGCGCAGCCCCTCGTCCACCTGGAGGGTGCTCTGGGCCTGGCTCGCCTCCTGGTCCGCCCGGTCCTGGGGGAGGGAGGAGCGGGGCTGGGGCGGGTGGAGCGGGGAGGGGGGCTCGGGGCGCTGGACCGAGGCGAGGGCATCGGCCACCTTGCGGTAGACGCTCCAGGTGGCCACGATGAACACGGCGAGGAAAAGGGCGTGGAGCAGGACGAGGGTTCGGGACGTTGTGGCCAGGGGCAGCGGTCGCGAGCTGGCCTGGGCTGCTTGCCGCTGGCGCGGCGCGGGCGAAGGGGTGGGAGCGCCCGCCGGAGGCCCGTCGGCCCGCTCGACCGGCTCGTCCTGCTCCTCGCCTTGAGGCTCTGGAGGTGCGTCGTCGGAGATCTCGACGAAGGTTTCCTCACCGGGACTCTCGTCCTCGTCTTCTCCGGGCCCCGGTGGCTCCTCCTCGCCGCGCAGCTCGGCGAGGATCTCGGTGATGGCCTCGTGGCGGTCCGCCTCCGTCTCGTCGTAGTCGGAGTCCTCGGCCCCGGCCGGGGGGGCGGCGGGCTCGGGCGCGGCCTCGCGCGGCTCTTCGCCCGGCTGTTCGTCGCCGCCCGGCTCCCGGGTCAGGGCCTCCTGGGGCTCCTCGGCTGCGGGGGCCTGCGTGGAGCCTTGCTGCGTGCTCTCGGGCTCTTCAGCCATGTCCGTTCTCGATGGTGGCCTGGGAAGGCTCCAGGAGCTGCTGCCTTTCGGGCTCGCTTAGCTGGGGGCCGAAGCTTGCGGCGATTTGCTCCTCGGTGTCGAGGAACTCGAAGACGGCCCCCAGGCCGCACAGGTCGAAGAGCTGGCGCACGGCGGGGCGGCAGGCGAGGAGCTTGAGGTCGCCGCCGCGCTGGCGCAGCTCGTCGAGGTGAGCGAGAAGGGCGCCGAGGGCCCGCGCGGAGACGTAGCAGGCGGGGCGCATGTCCACCACCACCTGGCAGAATCCTGCGGCCAGGGCTTCGCCCAGCCTGCGGCGCAGGGCTTCCGCCTCCCCGCCCAGGAGATTGCCCCGGGGCACCACCACGCGGATGCCGATCGCCTCGTCAGTTCCCATCGCCACGGCTACGTCCTTTCTCCATTCGCACGGTGGTCCCGCGACGGGGCGAGGAGTCCACCTCCATCGCGTCCATCAGCCGGCGCATCATGTGGAAGCCCCGGCCCGATTCCCGGTAGAGGTCGGGGCCGTCGAGGAGCGCCGGCTCGGCCGCCGCGGGGTCGAAGCCGCAGCCGCTGTCGCTCACCTGGACCACCAGGTCGTCCTCGGTGAGCAGGTAGCGCACCTCGATCATCCCCTGGCCGCGGCCCTCGTAGGCGTGGCGCTCGGCGTTGTCCACCGCCTCGGCCACTGCGGCCACCACACGGGAAGCCGCCATCTCGTCCAGCCCCGCCTCCTCGGCCACCCGCCGGGTGCGCTCGATACTCGCCTCCGCGGCCCCGGGGACTCGGAGGGTGAGGGTGTGCTCGCCAAGCCTGTGGAGCAGGGCTCCCAGGTCGGCGCGGAGCGCCGCCCCGGCCACCAGCCCCTCGGCCTCCGCCAGGCTCTGCTCGGGGCCGGCGGCCGCGGCCTCGGCGCTGGCCGCCACCAGGATGCTACCCTCCCCGATGGCCAGGCCCACGTCCTCGTGGCCGCCGCCCAGGTCCTCCGCATGGTCCGGCTGAGGCCCGCACAGCCAGGCCACCACCTCGCCCCGGCAAGCGTAGCGGAGCACGCGGGCCGGCACGTCCACCACGCCCAGGAAGGCCCACAGCTCCTGCCCCAACCATTCCTGGGCGCTGGCCAGCACCGTCTGGGGACGCCCCCGGTGGGCCGCCGTGGCCCGCAGCAGGCCGCGCAGCACCTCCGCGCCCGCCGCGGGCTCCGCGGCGAACAGGATGCCGCGCCGCCCGGGGCCCACCCGCCAGGCGTCGCGCACCCACCGGGTCTCCCCCGGGGCCAGGAGGAGCTCGTGGGGCATGGGGGCCAGGGGGAAGGGGCTGCGGGCCGGGGCGCGGGGCTCCCGGGCGCCCAGGACGCGGGCCGCGGCGGCGCACAGGTCGGCCACGCGGAAGGGCTTGGTCAGGTAGTCGGAGGCCCCCAGGCGGAGGGCCTGGCGGGCGGTCTCCAGGGAGCCGTAGGCGGTGACCACGATGGCGGCCACCGCGGGCTGGCGCAGGCGCAGGGCGCGGAGGAGTTCGAGGCCGTCGATGCCCGGGAGGCGGACGTCGCAGACCAGGAGGTCGACGCGGGTGTCGCGTGCCAGTTCGAGCGCTGCCTCGCCGCTTTCCGCTTCGCGCACGTGGTGGCCCTGGTTGCGGAGCGCGGTGGCCGCCGCGGCCCGCAGCGCCCGGTCGTCGTCCACGAGGAGGATGGTGGCCATCGGGGGTCAGCTCCCGCTCTGCGCGGCGTCGGCGCGCCGCAGGTAGACGGTGAAGCGCGTGCCCTCGCCGGGCCGGCTCTCCACGGTCACGTGCCCGCCCTGCTGCTCGATGAGCTTGCGGGTCACGGCCAGGCCGAGGCCCACGCCGCCGGCCCGGGTGGTGAAGAAGGGGGCGAAGATCCTGGGCAGGTGGCGCCGCTCGATGCCCCGCCCCGTGTCGGCGAACTCCACGCACACGAAGTCCGAGCCGGGCTCGGGCTGGCGGATGCGCACGGAGAGGGTGCCGCCCCGGGGCATGGCCTGGAGGGCGTTGGTCGCCAGGTTGCGGAAGGCCTGCTGGATGAGCTCGGAGTCGGCCTGGACGGGGGTACACCGCTCGGGCTCCTCGACCTCCACCCTCACCCGCTGGCGGGAGGCCAGGGGCCGCAGGGCGCGGAGCACGGGGCCCACGTCGTCGGCGACGTCGGAGGGCAGGAGCTGGGGCTGGCGGCTGCGTGCGAAGTCGAGCAGGTTGCGCACCATCCTGGCCAGCCGCTCGGTCTCGCCGAGGATCACGTCGAGGCCTTCGGCCCCCTCGTGGCCCGGGGGAAGGCCTTCGCGGACCACCTCCGCCGTGGCCGAGATGCCGGCCAGGGGGCTGCGGAACTCGTGGGCCACCACGGCGCACAGCTCGCCCAGCTCGGCCAGGGCCTGGAGCCGTGCCGCGTCGTCCTCCGCCTGCGGGGCCGCCTCGGGCTGGGGAGCTTCGGGGCGAGGCGCTGCGGGGAGCGCGGGCTCGAGGCCCAGGAGGGCGGCTTCCACGGTCTGGTCGCCTTCGTCGATGGGCCTCAGGCTGCCGCCCACCTTGCGCACGCTCCGCGCGTCGGCGGCGAAGCCGCGGCCGCGGCGGGGCCTGCGGGGGTCGGGGATGCGGAGGTCCAGTTCCGCATCGGGGGCCTGGTCGGTGAGCAGGCCGTCCAGGACGTGCTCGCGGTGCTCGGCGTCGCCTTGTGCCACGGCTTGTGCTCCCTCGTCAGGCGTTGGCCAGTCCGTATTCCCGGATCTTGTTGGCCAGGGTGGTTCGGTGGATGCCCAGGATGCTGGCGGCCTGGGTGCGCTGCCACATGGTTTCGTTGAGAACTCGGAGGATGTGGCGTCGTTCGACGGCGGCGATGGTCTTCTCGTCCTCGTCCCCATCCTCCTGGCACAGTGCCGAGAGCTCGGGGGCGGGTTTCTGCGAGCCGCCATTCCGAGGGGGCTCGACGACCTTTCCCGCGTCCAGGCGGAGGATGCGTGGCGTCACGACGTCGCCGGTCTCGAGGATCACGCAGCTCTCGATGACGTTCTTGAGTTCCCGCACGTTTCCCGGCCAGGGGTATGCGAGGAGGAGCTTCTCGGCTTCCGGGGAGAAGCCCTCGATGCGGCGGTCGAACTGGGCGTTGAACTGGGCGAGAAAGTGCTTGGCCAGGGGCAGAATGTCGTCCTTGCGCTCCCGCAGGGGCGGGGTGTGGATGGTGACCACCTTGAGGCGGAAGAACAGGTCGTGGCGGAAGGAGCCCTCGCGCACCCGCTCGGCGAGGTCGCGGTTGGTGGAGGCGATGACTCGGACGTCGACCTCGATGTTGCCCGTGCCGCCCACGCGCATGAAGCGCTTGTCCTGGAGCACTCGGAGGAGCTTGCTCTGGAGCTCGTAGCCCATCTCGCCGATCTCGTCGAGGAAGATGGTGCCCCCGTCGGCGGCCTCGAAGAGTCCGATCTTGCCCGTGGCCGCGGCCCCGGTGAAGGCCCCCTGCTCGTAGCCGAAGAGCTCGGCCTCCAGGAGGGTCTCGGTGAGGGCGGCGCAGTTGACGGCCACGAAGGGCTTCTCGGCGCGGCCGCTGGTGTTGTGGATGGCCTGGGCGATCAGCTCCTTGCCCGTGCCGCTTTCGCCCTGGATGAGCACGGTGGTGCTGGCGGAGCGGCTGAGCTGCTTGATGGTGCGGTAGACCTGTCGCATGGCGGGGCTGCGCCCGAGGAGCATCTCGGAGCCGTCGGGGCCGAGGTGGCGCAGCTCGGGTCGGAAGTGCATCACCTCTCGCCGCAGCGGGCAGCGCTCGAGGGCCCTGCCCACCCGCTGGACCATCTCGTCGAGCTCGAAGGGCTTCTGGATGAAGTCGCTGGCGCCGCCCTTCATGGCGGCCACCGCGGTCTCCACGCTGCCGTAGCCGGTCATGGCGATCACGGGCACCGTGCCGTCCCGCTGGCGGGCCTCGACGATGAAGCTCAGCCCGTCCATCTCCGGCATCCGCAGGTCCACGATCACCAGGTCGGGCACCTGGCGGTCGAGCTGCTCGAGGCCCTGGCGGGCGGAGGAGGCCACGTGGACCTCGTGGCCCTCGCGGCTCAGCCGCCGCTTGAGCGAGTAGCGCACTCCCGAATCGTCGTCTACGATCAGGATGACTGCGTCCATCCGCATCCTCGATACTGAGAGGGTCGAAGCCGCTGGCTCAGGGGAAGATTTCCTGCGCCGCCCGTGCGAGACGGCGCGCAGCAATCGCAAAGCCTGTGCCAGCTGAGCCCCGGCGGGGCGGACAGCGGGCGTCGGGCGGGGGAAGGAAGGTGCCCGCGGGGCGGAAAGAATTGCCAAGCGCCCACAGCCCAGCGGCTTACGCCGCCGCGGCGGCGGCGCGGAAAATCCAGCGCCCCCGCGAAGAATCCGTCGCCCACGCCCCCGGGACGCCGGCGGCGCGCGGGCCGCGAGCGTACGGTGCCCGGCGCGGCGCCAGCCGCGCCGGCGCCATAAGCCCAGCGCTAGCAAGGAGCTCCGAGCGGGTGTACGCTCCGCCGTACAGTGTGGGGTGGACAGAACGGGGCGGAGGCGGGCGTCAGGCGAGGAACGTGGTGGTCTTGGGCTCGGCGCCGGGGGCCTGGGGCGGGCGTTCGCCGCGGTGTGCGGTCAGCTCGGCCCATCCCTCGCCCAGGGTCCGGACCACCTGGAGGGCCTGGCGTGCGGCGTGGGGGTCTTTGCGAAGGTTGGCCTCGGCGAGGCGGCGGTAGGCGAAGGTAAAGAGTCCCCGCAGGTCGGCGGCCAGGTCGCTGGGGTCGTCCTCGGGGATGCTGGCCAGGAAGTGGGCGATGATGCGCTTGGCGCGCAGGAAGGCCTCGTGGGCCCGTGCGGGCTCGCCCTCCTCGATGCCGGCGGCGGCCTGGCGGATGAAGCGGGCCGCCGCCTCGTGGAGCATGGCCACGCGGGTCAGGGGGTCGGCGCCTTCCACCTCGGCGGCCAGGTACTGGCGCGAGGCGCGCTGGGGGTCGGTGCCAGTCACGGTGCTCTCCGCCTGGGAGTGGAGAAGAAAAGGAAGGGGGAAGGGTGGAGAATCGTCCGGCGTCGCTTTGCCATCGAGCCAAGCTGAGCCACACGCCCTGGCCCAGTGTTGTTCTCAATTCGTGGCAACGCCCTTCCCCCTTCGTCGGTAGTCCGTTTGCCCTCCCGGCACTTCGTTTCCGTGGGCCTCATCTCCGCGACTGGCTCTGCCAGGAAGTCAGTGCGGCGAGCTGGGTGTTGAGGAGGTCCTCCTGGCTCCGCAGGGAGGCCAGGGACTGTTCGAGGGCCGCGAAGCGCTCGGCCAGGCGTTCGCGCCGGTTGGCCAGCAGCTCCTCCATCCGCTCGATGCGCGCCCGGTAGCGCTCGACCTGGTCGCTGTAGCGGTCCTCGCGGCTCTTCACGTAGCCGTCCACGGGGTCGGTGAGGTAGGTGAGCAGGTCCTGGGCCTGCTTGGCCACGCCCTTGACCACGGTGACCAGGGCGGAGGCTCCCTCGCCCACTTCGTCCTCGCCCATGGCCACCTCCACGCGGAGGCCCTGGGCGTCGCTGTAGGTGCTGGTGGCCTCGAGGATGCGGCCCGTGCCCTCGGCGGCGAAGCCGTCGATGGTGCCCGCCACGTCCTGGCCCTCGGTCGAGGTCCCGTCGGCGAGGCCGAGGACGGAGGCGGCGCTGTTGGCGGGATTGTCGCCCAGGGTCACGCTGCGGCCCGAGCCATAGGCGGCGGTCTGGAGGCGGAAGTATCCGGAGTCGCCTTCGTCGATCCACTGGACATCGACGTCGGCGAGGCCATTGGCGTCGGCGGCGATCTTGGCGGCCAGCTCGCTGGCCAGCTCGGCGCCCGAATGATAGGTCTTGTGGGCCAGCTCCATGGTCTGGGAGCTCACGCCGTTGACGCACAGGACCAGCTTGTCGTTCGTCTCGTCGATGGTCAGGGGCGCCACGGCGGGGTCGGCGATGCTCGCCCCCTCGAGCCGGCCGCGGGTGGCGGCCTGGGAGACGGCCACGCGGTAGCCGGCCGTGGTGGCCTGGGTGTCGCCGGTGGCGGCCACGAAGCGGATGCCGGCGTGGGTGGACTCGCCGGAAACCCGGAAGATGTCGGCCACCGCCTGGGGGTCGTCCTCGAGGGCTGCGGCCAGCTCGGCGCTGTCCAGGGATAGCCGCCCCGTGGCGCTCACGGAGATACCCAGGGCGTAGAGGCCGTCGGAGCCGGAGGGCAGGCCGGGCACGGTGCCCAGCACCGCGCTGCGGAGGTCGGTCTGGACCTTGATCACCGAGGTATTGCCCAGGAGCACCCCCGCCACGTCGTTCTCCGCGTCGTAGCGAGTCTGCTCCCGGATGAAGTCGACCACCGCGTTGTAGTGGTCCACGAAGCTCTGCACCCGCCCCTGGATGGTCTCGGTGTCGGTGGCCACCTGGACCTCGATGCTCTCGGCGGGATCGGCCTTCCTGAGCCCCAGGGTGAGGCCGGGGAGGACCTCATCGACGCTGTTGGACTCCGAGGAGATGGTGATCTGGCCGTCGCCGCTGCCCACCACCAGCTGGGCGTCGGCGGGCTCCTGGACGGTGGGCACGAAGGCATCGATGGTGAAGCGGTCGCCGGCGGCGAAGGTGCCGGCGCCGAAGGTGGCGTTCACCCCCAGGTCGGTGCCGTGGGCGTCGTCGTAGACGTCGATGGCGCCGTCGCCGGGCATGGCGTACGTGGATCCCCAGCTCTGCCCGCCGTCCTCGCTGACGCGGTACTCGGCCTCGCCGAGCCCCCCGCCGGTCACGATCTCGACGAGGTAGCTCTCGTTGGAGCTGCCGGTGTAGGTGCCGCTGGTGGTAGCGGCGCCGGAATAGGTATTGGCCGAGTGGGCGACCACGTCGCTGATGGACGTCGAGCCGAAGTCGGGGCCCTCGCCGCCGGTCAGGTCGGCGGTGATGGCCATCTCGTTGTCTGCCCCGGTGGCGTCCGCGGTCAGGAGGAGGCGGTAGGGCACGGCGTCGGAGCCATCGTAGATGATGGAGGCGGTGACCGCGGCGTCGGAGGCGTTGATGGCGTCGCGCAGGCCGGCCAGGGTGTTGTTGCTGGCGTCGACGTCGATGGTCACCGTTTCCCCGTCGCCCACCTGGATCTGGAGGGTGCCGCTGCCCACGCTCGTGGAATCGGTGTCGGCGTAGCCCTGGGAAGCCACCTGGTGGGCTCGGGCCAGGGAGTTGATGGTGATGCTGTAGGTACCGGGCACGGCGGTGCGGGCGGCGGTGGCGGTGAGGGCGTCCTCGTCGCTCACGGAGACGGTCTTGGCGGCGAAGGAGCTGGGGCGGGCCAGCGACCTGGCGTCGGAGAGGACGGCGAGGAGCTGGGTGTTGAGCATGCGGAAAGCGGTGAGCTGCTCGTCGGCCCTGGCCTCGCGGGCCTCCAGGAGGGTCACCTCGCGCCGCTCCACGGCCATCGCCTTGTCGATGATGTCCGAGGTGTCGAAGCCCGAGATGAGTCCGTCGACGGAAACGGTGCTCGACATCGTCGTCTCCAGCAGCTAGAAGCGGCGCCCCGTGCCCGGCGAGGGGCCGAAGGGCGCCGCCCGGTCAGCGGGCAGGAGGCAGGACACGGCGGGCGCGAGGGGGCGGGGCCCACCGCGCCGTCTCCAACAGCACCGCGGGCAGCTCGCCCAGGCGGCGGGGAGGCAGTTCCTCGATGATGGCCCCCGTCGAGAGGTGGACGAACTGCACATAGAAATAGGTTCCTCGGCGGTAGGGGACGAACCGGCGCCCGAACGAACGCCCCCCGGACGAGGGAGGCGAAGGGGAAGCTTTTGCCTCCCGCCCGGCGCGAACCTTCCCGGGTTCGCCCTCCTGGCCCTCCGGGGAAAGGGAAGCGGCAAATGATGTGCCAGTGGGGTGTGCGGGCACGCCTTCGATCCTCCAAGCACGCCCCGCCAGGCCAGGCCGGCGGCGAGCGGGTGCCGCCGGCGGGGCCGCCCGATGGCGGCCCCGCCGGCTGAGGCTACTCGCTACAGCAGACTGCGTCGCTCAGGCCGCATCGGCGGGTTAGCCGAGCAGGCCGAGCACCAGCTGAGGCACCTGGCCAGCGGAGCCAAGCACCGTCATGCCGGCCTGGAGGAGGATCTGCTGCTTGGTGAACTCGCTGACTTCGACGGCGAAGTCGGCGTCCACGATGGTCGAGCGGGCGGACGTGAGGTTCTCGGAGGCGACCCGCAGGTTGTTGAGCTGGCTCTCCAGGGTGTTGGCCTGGAAGGAGCCGATGTCGGACCGCACGTCGGTCACCTCGTCGATGGCCTGGTCGACCAGCAGCAGGCCGTCCTGGGCACCGTCGGAGGTGAGGACGCTGATCTCCGAGAGGTTGGAGAAGCCGCTGTCGGTGCTCACGTTCTCCGCCAGGGTGTCGGCCCCCACGTCCAGGAGGCTCAGGGAGACCGTCTGGTTGCGGTCGCCGCCCACCTGGAAGACCAGGGAGTTGTCCACCACCTGGACGTCCTCGTAGGCATCGCTGCCGTTGAGGCGGATCTCGTTGCCGATGGTCACCCGCAGGGAGTTGCCCGAGTAGTCGTTGATGCTGAACTGGCTGTCCGCGGTCCACGTCACGGCCGTGCCGGCCACGCCGGAGCCGCTGCTGCCGCCCGCCGCGTCGTAGATGCGGGCCAGGCCGCTGGCGGCCGTGACGTTCACGATGGCGCTGCCCACGTCCAGCCCGGTGTTGTCGGCCTGGACCTTGAGCTGCCCGTCGTCGCCGTCGGAAAGGGTGACCGTGGTGTTCGTCGCGGCGCTGTCGCCCTCGACGTAGGACACGGTGTTGGCGCTGCCGTCCAGCTCCACCACCGCGTCGGTTCCCTGCGTCCCGTCGGCGTCGCTGTTGTCGCCGTCGGTGAACCCGGTGAGAACGCCGCTGAGGGCGTCGGTGTCGTCGTCGGGCGCGGCGATAGCCACGTAGGCGTCGCTGCCCTCGGAGGTGGTGCGGAAGCCGACGGTGTCGCTGTCCACCGCGTAGGCCTCGACCTTCCCCCCGACGTTCCCGTCGGCGTCGATGGCCGCCTGGATGTCGGCGACCAGGGCGTCGAGGTCGAAGCCCCCGGAGAGGTCGACGTCGATCGTCAGGTCGGCGGACGTGACCTGGGCGCTGCCGTCGTAGACGGTGAGCTTGAACTCCTCGGGAGCCGCGCTGTAGTCCGTGTCGCTGGTGTCCACGTCGCCGGTGATGGAGCTGACGGTGGAGGCCTGGGTGACCTTGACCACGTGCGCTCCGGCCTCGAGCCCCTCCACGTCCTGCTCGGCGTCGGTGAGACCGCCGTCGACGAAGCCCAACGACTCGAGGGTGGTCGCGTCCTCAGAGTCCCACGAGGCGTCGGTGACGCTGTCGAGCTGGAGGCTATAGGTGCCCGTGGCCAGGGTGCTGTTGCCGAACGAGGCGTAGATGCTGTCGTTCGTCCCGTCGGCCAGGGACACCAGGTTGGCGGCGGAGCCGTCGAGGAGCTTCTTGGTGCCGAACGCGGTGTCGCGCGCGATACGGTCGAGGGTATCGAGCGCGTTGTCGATCTCGGCCTGGTTGGCGGCAAGCGAGTTGGCGTCGTTGGCGCCCTCGTTGGCCGAGTCGATCACCAGTTCGCGGATGTGCACCAGGATGCTGTTGACCTCTTCCAGGGCGCCCTCGGCCGTCTGGGCCATGGAGAGCGCCCGCTCGGTGTTCTCCACCGCCTGGTTCAGCCCGGCGATCTGGGCTCCCTGCCGCTCCGCGATGGCCAAGCCAGCGGGGTCGTCGGCAGCAGCGTTGATGCGGAGGCCCGAGGACAGCCGCTCCAGCGCCGTCGACAGCGCGCGGTCTGTCCGCTCCACATTACGCTGGCCGATCAACGCGGCCATGTTCGTGTTGATGCGAAGACCCATTCTCAACATCCTCCTTGAAGGACTTCCACTCGGGTTTCCTTACCCGTGCGACTGGCTCCCCCTGTGGGAGCGGCCCCCCGCGGAAGCGAGAGGCAAGACCGTGCTCAGTCCATCCGGGGCTTCTCTCGCCAGAGGGGCCCCGAATTGGCCTCTCACTTCATTCGCACCTCCTCGGCTCCAAAGGGCTCCCAACCGGCCGGGCCGCACCGCGGGCCCGACACCTCGCACAGCATGTCGCTGTGGGTCAGTATCGGCGGCCGCGGTCCGCAGTTAAGCCCCGCGGCGAAAAAACTCGCCGCCCCCCGCCGGGCCGCGCGCCGCCAGGCATATCTTGCGCTCGCGAGCCGACCGCGCTACCGTATGTCGTAGAGAAATCATGGCCACCCGCACGCCATTGTGCGAGTTATGCCACCGAGGCCCTAACATAAGGCATTGAAGCTGCGTGCGTTCCAGGCGGGCGAGAAAACGTAAGTGGAAAAAGGACGGAAAGGCGTTTTAAACTTGACAGCGCCAGCGCGCGTCGGTATAACCTGAGTCGACCTGGATCATCACAAAATGTAGGACTTGTCCTGCGCCACAAGCCCGCCATCTAGTGGAGGAAGCATGGGAGTCTTCATCAAGGACGCTGCCCACGACATCGGCGTCTCGCCGGCCACCCTCAAGCGGTGGTTCCGCGACGCCAAGGTCCGCGACGTGGCCCGCGACCGCAACGGCTACCGCATCTTCGAGCCCGCGGATATCGACCGCATCCGCCGCTACGCCGAGCAGCGCTTCGAGCCGCCGCCCCTGCCGGCCAAACGCCGCAGCCGCATCGGCGCCTCGCAGTCCTGAGCCGCCTCCCGGCCCGACGCCGCCCCTCGGACGGGGACCGATGCCCAACAACGCCTTCTTCAAGTTCTTCCAAGACCTCGTGCTCTCCGAAACCTGGAAGAAGCTCACCCCCTCCGCGCGCACCCTCTACCCCGTCCTCGCCATCCACACCGACAAGGACTTCAAGCCCGTCTACCCCTCGCTCAAGCGCCTCAAGGCCCTCAGCGGACTCGGCAACAGCGGCATCGCCTCCGCACTGCGAAGCCTCGAGGAAAATGGCCTCGTGCGCATCTGGTCGGGAAAGCACAAGAGCGGCAACGTGCCCAACACCTACGAGTTCACCTTCGAATACGCCGGCTGCCAGATCTCCCTACCCCCGCTGCAGGGCAAGGCTACCCCCGCAGTGGGTCTAGGGCATGCCCCGGCACAGGGCAAGGCTACCCCCAACGCAGGCCAGACCCTTGCCCCCCAGGAAGAAGAGCTTGCACCCCAGAAGGCCACGAACAAGAAGAACAAGAAAACAAGAACAAAGAGAACAAGAACCAGCACAACAAATACCACCATCCAGGGCGACGTGCACATCAATATCGACCACGGCCCCAAGCCCGCGGTTGTTGAATCCCTCAAGCAATTCTTCTCCGAAAGCCTCGCCCGACAGCTCGCCCAGGAGCACCCCCCGGAGTACATCCAGGAGAAAATCGAGATCACCCGCTACAACCAGGAACGCGGCAAGGTGCGCGACCCCGCCGCCTACCTCCGCCAGGCCATCTCCCAGGACTACGGTCGTCCCACCGGCTTCACCACCTCCGCCGAGCGCGAGCAGGCCAGGGCCCAGGACCACCAGTTCCAGGAGCTCAAGGAGCGCATCCAGAAGGGCCAGGTCACCATCGCCCGCCACCGCACCACCGGCCAGACCAACCTCGTGGACGTCCCCGCCGACCTGGCCTACGTCATCCTCCAGAGCCGGCGCGGCACCCGCTGCATCAACTCCTGGGACGACGCCCAGCAATACCACTTCCAGTGACCGCCGGCCCGCGGGCCGCCCAGAAGCCGCGGCCGGACTTCGTCGGGGAGAATGGGCCGGGAGGGGAAAGCGGGCGGACCTCAGGTGCCGAAGAGCTTGCCGATACCCAGGACCTGGCTGTCGGAGGAGGAGGCGGCGGCCCGGTTCTCCTCCCGGATCTGGTCGTAGATTTCCTTGCGGTAGACGGGCACGGCGCGGGGGGCCTGGACTCCCAGCTTCACCTGGTGGCGAGAGATCTCGAGGACGTGGATCTCCACGCTGTCGCCGAGGACGATGGACTCACCCTTGCGGCGGGTTAGCACAAGCACGGGCAACCTCCTTGTTGCGCCGCCGCTCGCCCGCGCCGGGGTGGACGGGATAACGGACGGGAAGTTCGCGACTCTGAAGCACCACCTGCATGGCGGTGGCGTCCCGCGTGTTCCACACCACGGGGGCCCGGAGGTTCGCGGTGATCGACTGGGGGTCGAGGCTGAGGGTCAGCAGGAGGAGCAGGCGCGCGTCCTCGGCCCGCTCCAGGCCGATGGCCGCGGCGTCCGCGTCGTCCAGCTCCAGGCCGTAGTCCTCCACCACCAGGTAGGCGTCCACCAGGGGGAAGAGCACCTCCGGCGCCTCCACGCACTGGGCCCAGAAGACGGGGCGGCTCGCCTCGTCCTCGATGAATGCGTAGTCGGTCCACTGGCCGAACCCGAGGATGGGGCGCACGAAGCGCACCACCCGGCCCTCGGGCACCTCGACGGTCCCGAAACGGCAGCTCTCAACCTGCATCGCCGTGCCCTCCTCCTGGGGGAGGCTGAGGGGGTTGCCGGCGAGAGGGGGCCGACAGGGGGGTCATCACAGGTACTCCAGAAGGGTGTGCTTCATCACTTGCGCCGCCATCACGAGGGCGGACTGCAAGGCGGTCTGCTGACCGTAGAGCATGGCGGCCGCGGAGGCGAAGTCGGCGTCGTGCACGCGGCTGAGCAGCTCGTCGTCGGCCGTCACCCCGTTCTCGATCACCGAGCGGTTGAACTCCAGGCGGGAGGAGCGCCAGCCCAGCCGCCCGGTGGCGGCGACCACGCGGTCGTGGGCCGTGGAGACGGCGTCGATGTGGTCCGAGAGCGCGCGGGACACCTCCTTGTGGGAGAGGCCCTCGGTGTTGAGCAGCAGGTCGCGAAGCTCGACCAGAGCCTCGAAGGCCCCCGGCCCCTCGGCGTCGGCCAGGAAGATGGCCGAGCCCGGCTCGTTGGTCTGCACGCGGCTGCCGGGCCCCGCCTCCAGCTCGATGGCGTCGTCGTTGCCCTGGTAGGTGACCGCGGCGATGCGGCCCAGCGGCCCCCGCTCGGCCGCGAAGGGCGCCGTGTCGTCGGCCGAGCCGGCGAACAGGTAGGTGCCGTTGTAGCGCTCGTTGGCCCGGTCGATCGTCTGCTGGAGCATCTGGTCCACCGCTTCCCCGAGGCTTCGCCGGGCGGCCTCGTCGCAGGTCGCGTCGGCGCCTTCCACGCAGATGGAGCGTGCCTGGACGAACAGGTCGGTGAGCTCCAGGAGGGTGGACGAGGCGTACTCGACGCGGCTTTGGGCCTGCTCCAGGTTGCGGCTGTACTGCTCGAGGCGGGTCTTGTGGGCTCGCACCCTCTCGGCCTGGGCGGCGTCGAGGGGCGCGTCGGAGAGGCGGTTGATCCGTCGGCCGGTGGCGAGCTGCTCCTGGGAGCGCAGCAGGTTCTCGCTGGCGTCGCGGATGGAGGCCAGGGCGGAGCGTGCCAGGGATAGCTGGGTGACGCGGAAGTTCATGGGGCCTCTCCAGGGAGCTGGCTCACATCTCCATGAGCAGCCCGGTGAGCTCCTCGATGGTCTTGAGATAGCGGGCGGCGAAGAGGTAGAGCTGCTGGTAGCGGAGCAGCTCCACCGCCTCCTCGTCCTGGTTCACGCCGGAGATGGAGTCGCGGTGGTTCTGGGCGGTCTCCAGCAGCAGGCGGGCCCCCTCCTCCACCTGTTGGGCGGTGCGGGCGTCGGTGCCCACCCGGCCGATGAGGTGGGAGTAGAAGTCGCCCACCGTCTCGTCGTCGAGCTCGGGGAAGGCCAGCGCCTGGACCTCGCCCATGCGGAGGGCATTGGTGTTGTCGCCGTGGGCCTCGGTGCGGGCCGCGGCCAGGCGGTCGAGGTCGGCGGCCACGGCGGGCTCCACGCTCAGGTTGCTCGCGGCGGTGCCCCGGAAGAGGGTGTTCATGCCCAGGGCGGCGAGGAGTCCCGGCTCGTCGGGCTCGGCGGCCAGTTCCACCGCGAAGGAGTCGCCGTCGCCCACCAGGCCCTCGCCGAGGGCCAGGCGGATGCCGCCGGGGAGCGCCAGGTCGTCGCCCGGCTCGTAGCCCTCGCCGGCCTCGAGGGTGGCGACGGTCGCCCCCTGGCTGTCGGTCACCACCACCCGCAGGTCGGCCGCCGGGGCATAGGCGTCGATGGAGAAGCGGTCGCCGGCGGCGAACGTGCCCGGCCCGAAGGTCGCGTCCACCCCCAGGTCGGTGCCGTTGAGGTCGTCGTAGACGTCGATGGTCCCGCCGTCGAGGGCCAGGGTGGAGCCCCAGGTCGTGCCTCCGTCCTCGCTCACCCGGTAGGTGGCGGCGGCCAGGTCGCCGCCGTCCACGATCTCGATGAGGTACGACTGGTTGGCCTCGCCGGTGAAGGCGCCGCCGGAGGTGGCCGTGCCCGCGTAGGTGTTGCCCCCGTCGGCCTCCAGGTCGGCGACGAGCGGCTCGGAGCCGACCACGCAGGTGCCGCCCGCCCCGGCGTGAGTCTGCGAGGTGTCGACGGTGAAGGTGTAGGTGTCGCTGGCCTCCAGGTCCACGGCCCCGTCGAGGGTGGCGGCCGCGGTGCCCAGGGTGCCCGGGTGGGTGGGCACGCGGTTGGTGAAGGCGAAGCGGTAGCCGGCCTCGGCGTCGACGTGCAGGCGGCCGCCGCCCGCGGCGGCCCGCAGGTGGGCCACGCCATCGAGCGCCGCGGCCACGTCGTCCAGGCTCTGGGACGCCGGGTCGATGTCCAGGCGGGTCTGCACCACTTCGCCGGTGGCCTGGTGGATGACGGAGACGAAGAGGGAGCCGGCCGCGATGTCGAAGGGCAGGGCGGCGTCGGCCAGGGGGGCCTCGGCGTCGCCCACCAGGGTGGTGCCGTCGAGGGCCGTGAAGCCGCCGTCGCGGCCCACGCCCGTGCTGTGGCGGCGGTTCACCTCGCGGGCCAGCGTGGTGGCCAGGGCGTCGAGGCGGTCGCGGTAGCCGGGCACGGTGGTCTGGTCGAGGTGGAGGAGGGCGCCCAGCTTGCCGCTGGAGGCATCCAGGGGGGCCTCGAGCTCGCCCACCACGACCTCCAGGCTGTGGCCCGTGGTGCGCGTTTCCAGCTCGACGGGGCCGTGGGGAGCGATGAGGGTGAGGCCGTTCATGCGCACGTGGGCCCGCTGGAGCTCGTCGCGGGTCACCTCCAGGGGCATGAGCTCGGCGAGGCGTCGGAGGGCGGTGGTCTGCTGGTCGAGCAGATCGTTGGGCTGGTGGCCGGCCACGGCGGCGTCGGCGATCTTGAGGTTCAGCTCGTGGACCTCGCGGGCCAGCTGGTTGGCGTCGTCCACGGCCTGCTGGATGTAGGGGCCGAGCTGGGTGTCGAACTCGGCGAGGCGGGTGGCCAGGTCGTTGAAGCCGTCGGCGAGGGTCTCGGCGTGGCTGACGACGGCGCCCCGCTCGGCGGTGCCCGCGGGGTTGCGGGCCAGCTCGCGGAAGCTGTTGAAGAAGTTGTCGATGAGGGTGCCCAGCCCGGATTCGAGGTCGGTGGGGAAGAGCCCCTCGACCACGCCCAGGAGCCCGCTCTGGCAGCTTGCCGAGCCCACCATGGGGTCGCGGGCGAGCACGAGGGCATCGACGAGCTGGTCGCGGACGGCCCGGATGTCGACCTGCTCGACCCCCGCTCCGGCGGTGAGCCGCAGGGGGTCAGTGGGGGGGATGGAGGCGAAGTGGATCCGCTGGCGGCTGTAGTTCTCGGTGCCCACGTTGGCGATATTGTGGCCCGTGAGCTGGATGCCCTTCTGGGCGGCCCGCAGGGCGCTCAGGCCGATGTTCAGTCCGGTGCGCATGGCCGCACTCCCTCAGAGCACCTGGTCCACGCGGGTGGCGTCGTGGCCGCGGGGCTCCTGGCGTCCGCCGGGGGTATAGGTGTCGGGCTCTGCGGCGGCTCCGAAGACGGCGTCGAGGATTTCGCCGGTGAGCTCGATGGAGCAGCGCAGGAGCTGGAAGTTCATGCGGTTCACGTCGTTGATCTGGGCGGCGAGGTCGAGCAGGTGCTGGCGTCGCGCGGCCAGCTCGTCGCGCTGGGGGGGCTCGAGCAGCGCGATGAGGTCGGCAAGGCGCGAGGTGGGGCCGAGGGCCTCGTGGCGCTGGGCGAGCTGGTGGCGGATGGCCAGGCGTTCGGCCTCCAGCTCGTTGGCCCCGCGCACCAGCCGCTCCTCGCGGGCCACCACGTCGGCGAGGGCGTGGGCCTCGCTGGCCACGATGGCGCGCTGCTTGACCCGCTCGGTCTCGAGGATGTCCTCGTAGAGCCGCGCGGTCCGCTCCAGGTTGTCACTCATGCGCTTCACGGCGTGCTGCATCGGGGGTCTCCGCTCGTTCGGGGCGGTGCGCGGGGTCCGCGTGCTGGTGCGGCGGCGCGGCGCGGCGGGCGAGCTGTCGCTCCAGGGTCCTGGCGATGCCGATGCCGCCGGCCCGGGCCACGGCCTGGGCGAGGGCGTCGTCGAGCAGGTGGTCGCAGGTCTCCTGGGCCGGGCCGTGGGGCAGCAGGCCGCCCTGGGGCACCGTCTGGCGCATCTCGCGGAGCAGCCAGCTCACGAAGTGGGCCTCCAGCATCTGGCATGCCTGGCGCAGCTCGGCCCGGGCCCCGGCCTGTCCCTCCTGGGCGGCTGCCGCGAGGCGCTGGAGGCGCTGGGCCATGGCCTGGGGCGGGCCGGCGGGCAGGTGGGGCACGGGCGCGGCGTCCAGGGGCATCGGGCCTCCTCCCTACATCACGATGAGCTCGGCGGGCAGCGCCCCGGCCCGCTTGATGGCCTGGAAGATGGCCACGATGTCGTTGGGCTTGACCCCCAGGGCGTTGAGAGCCTTGGCCACGTCGGCCACGGTGGGCGCCGGGTCGATGACCACGAAGCGGCGCTCGGTCTCCCGGACCTCCAGTTGGGTGTCGGGCACGACCACCGTCTCGCCGTCGGAGAGGGGCGCGGGCTGGGAGATGCCCGCGCTCTCCTTGGTGATGAACACCAGGCTGCCGTGGGCGATGGCCACCTTGGCGATCCGCACCTGGGCTCCGCCCACGATGGTGCCCGTGCGCTCGTTGATGATCACGCGGGCCGGGCTGTCGGGCTGGACGGCCACCTCCTCCAGGCGGGCGATGAAGGCCACCATGCCCTCGCCCTCGGGGGTCTCGGGCGGCACGGCCACGCGCACGGTGCCCCCGTCGACGGCCCGGGCGGCCTTGGGGAAGCGGCGATTGATGGCCTCGGCCACGCGAGAGGCGGTGGTGAAGTCGGGCTCCCGCAGGCACACGGTGAGCGAGGAGCCGGCGACGAGGGTCACCGGCACCTCGCGCTCGACCAGCGCCCCGTTGGGGATGTTGCCCACCGTGGGATGGCCCTTGGTGATGCTCGCCGCGGCGCCGCCGGCGGAGAAGCCGCCCGTGGAGATGGCCCCCTGGGCCACGGCGTAGACCCGGCGGTCGGCCCCGTAGAGGGGGGTCTGGAGGAGCACCCCGCCCTGGAGGCTCTTGGCGTCGGCCAGGGAGGAGACCAGGCAGTCGATGCGCGTGCCCGCTCGCACGAAGGCCGGGAGGTCGGCGGTCACGGTGACCACGGCCACGTTCTTGGCGTCCAGGTCGTCGGGGTCGATGGTCACGTCCATGCGTTCCAGGAAGTTGCCCAGGATGTCGCTCACGATCTCCGAGGTGTCGCCGGTGCCGTTGAGGCCCACCACGATGCCGTAGCCGAGGAGCTGGTTGTCCCGCGCCCCCTGGACGTGAGCGATGTCCTTGAGCCGCACCGCGGGCATGGCCGGCCCCTCGGCCTCCGGCCGTGCCGCGGGCGGCTGGGCCGCTGCCGCGGTGGCGGCGAGGGATAGAGCTGCGAGCAGGGCGTTGGCGTTCATGGCCTGGGCTCCGAGGCGGCGAGGCGCATCGCTTGCCGGGCGGGCTCCCGCCCGAGGCGGGGCGTCAGAAGGGCCATACGAAGTCGATGACGTGGGCGAAGAAGCCCTTGTTGCGGACCCGCATGGCCGGCCCGCGGCCCTCGTAGCTCATGCGGGCCTGGGCGATGTGCTCGGACCGCACGGTGTTCTGGGCCGTGATGTCGGCTGGGCGGACGATGCCCGAGAGGCACACCAGCCGCACGTCGCGCCCGTGGCGCACCTGGCGGGTGGCCTCGATCAGGAGATTGCCGTTGGGCAGGACCTCCTTGACGGCGGCGGCGATGCGCAGCTCGAGTTCTTCCTTCGACTCCGTCTTGGCCGTCGAGTCGTGCTTGCGCGAGGCCTCCCACTCCACGGCGGGCAAGCCGGCCTCGGCGGCGGTGGTGGTCGTGGTGGCCGCGGGGTCGGGCTTGTTGATGCCCAGGACGTTCTGGATCTTCTTGATGGCGCCGCCGGTCTCCGTGGCCTGGGAGTGGCTCTGGCTGAGGTCCGTGGTGGCCTTGGCCTCCTCGTCGATGAGGATGGTCACGATGTCCCCCACGCGGCGGGCCTTGAGGTCCGAGAACCACCCGGGCCGCGGCTGCTCGGAGCCCGGCCACAGGGAATCGGCGGACGCCGGCCCCGCGGGGAGCACGGCCAGGAGAATCGCCAGGGCGGGAATGCGAGCGGACATGGCATCTCGCTCCTCGTGTGCACGCGGCTAGAAGGGCACCTGCACCGTGCGGCCATCGACCACGTGGCCCTGGACCACCTTCCGGGAATCCACGTTCACCACCCCGATCACCTCGCCCACGGCGCCGTCCTGCTGGGCGATGCCCCGGGCCGTGATGCGCATCCCCGGGGCCTCCACCACCAGGCTCACCAGCGAGCCCCGCCGCACCACGCGGGCGGGGGCTAGCACCCGGCGGGTGAGCACGGCGAAGGCGGGCAGCGGCTGGCGACATTCCTTGCCCAGGGCCTCCGCCAGGTCGCCGATCGCCTCGTTGCCAAGACTGGTCAGCTCCGTGCGCTGGAACTGCACGTCGTCCTTCGTGATCCGCTGCCCGCGGCGGAGCCGCCGTCGGGCCACCAGCACCCGCTGGAAGACCCGCACGTTGAGCAGCACGCTGGTGTGGCCCACCACGCGGGCCCCCTCCTGGACCGTGACCTGGACGGGCACGGTGCCCAGCAGGCGCCGTCCGCGCCCCGTGGTCACGGTGTAGCGCACCTCGTGCCCCGTGCCCCTCAGGCGCAGGTCGGCGGCGGGGCGCTGGACCTCCACGATCAGGTCCTCGTCGGGCCAGGGCAGGGCCGCTCGCACCTCGTCCACGGCCGCCTGGGCGATGGCTTCGCCGGGCAGCACGGTGGCCGCGCGGCGCACGCTGGTGGCCGCCGGCCCCGCCCACTGCACCGACGCCGGCTCCACCTGCTCCTGGCGCAGCCGCAGGGCAAGGAACTCGCGGGTGAAGCGGCGGTCGTGCCCCGGGCTGGGCGCAGGCCCCAGGTCGATGTCGCCCAGCCGGTGGGCCAGGTCGCCCTGGCGGGCGTCCACCTCGGCCAGGTCGCCCAGGGTCACCCGCTCGGAGTCCACCGTGGCGGTGGGGCGGAGGGTGAGGGTCACCGGCTCCCCGGCCGCGGCGAGGGCGGCGAAGAGCACGAGGACGGCGGCTACGGCGGAGCGCATGTGGGGCACAGCTCCTGGGGCTAGCGGACCACGTTGTTGGCCTGCTCGAGCATGCTGTCGCTGGTGCGGATGGCCCGGGAGTTCACCTCGTAGGCCCGCTGGGCGATGATGAGGCTCACCAGCTCGGTCACCACGTCCACGTTGGAGCCTTCGAGGAAGCCGTGATTGAGCTCGCCCAGGCCGTTGGCCCCGGGGGTGCCCACGGTGGGCGAGCCCGAGGCCACGGTCTCCGCGTAGAGATTCCCGCCCAGGGCCTCCAGGCCCGCGGGGTTGGGAAACGAGGCGATCTGAATCTGGCCCACCACCTGGGCGTCCTGCGAGGAGCCGGTGCGCACGGTCACCGTGCCGTCCGGGCCCACCGCTACGTCCGTAGTATCGGACGGGACCGTGATCTGGGGGCTGAGCAGGTAGCCCTGGGCGGTGACCAGCTGGCCCTGGGCATTCACGCGGAACGAGCCGTCGCGAGTGTAGACCGTCTGGCCCAGGGCGGGCTGGACGATCTGGAAGAAGCCGCCTCCGCTGATGGCCAGGTCGAACTTGCCCCCCGTGGGCTGGAGCGAGCCCTGCTTGAAGTTCCGCAGCGTCGAGATGTGCCGCACCCCCGAGCCGATCTCCAGGCCGCTGGGCATCTGGTAGCCCTGCACCGACTCCGCGCCAGGGCTCACCAACGTCTCGTAGAGCAGGTCCTGGAAGTCCAGCCGCGTCTTCTTGAACCCCGTGGTGTTCACGTTCGCGATGTTGTTGGAGATGTTGTCCACCCGCAGTTGCTGGGCCTTCATCCCCGTGGCGGACGTGAAGAGCGACCTGAGCATGGCCATCCTCCGCAAAGGGCGGTCTCTAGCTGGCGGCCTCGTTCAACTGCTCCATGCTTTCGTCGATGGACACCAGGGCCCGCTGGGCGGCCTCGAAGCCGCGCAGCGTCGTGATCATCGCCACCAGTTCGTCGATGGCGTTCGTGTTCGAGCCCTCCACCGCTCCCTGCACCACCGTGGCACCCTCGAGGGTGGCGGGAGCCGCCGCTCCGTCGGACAGGGCGAAGGCCGTGTAGGCCGCGGGACGCAGCACCTCGGGCTGCGGGATGTCCACCACCCACACGCGGCCTACCTCGGCGCCGTCGGCGAACACCCGGCCCTCGCGGTCCACCACCAGCTCCGTGGTCTCCTCCGGGATGCGCACTGGGCCGCCCCCGGCGCCCACCAGGCCGCGGCCCACCGTGTCCACCACCCGGCCCTCGCCGTCGAGCACGAAGCTGCCCTTGCGCGTGTAGACGTAGCCGCTCTGTGCCTGGAGCACGAAAAAGCCCTGGCCCTGGATGGCCAGGTCGAGCGGCCGCTCCGTGGTCACCAGGGGGCCGGGGCTGAAGTCGACCACCACGTCGTCGACCTCCGCGCCCGCCAGGCCGCCCAGCTCCGCGGCCAGCTCCGCCTGAAAGGGCTCGAAGAGCGCCAGGCGGCGCTTGTAGCCCCCCGTGTCGACGTTCGCCAGGTTGTGGGCCAGCACCTCCTGGGCACGGAGGTAGGCCTCGAGCCCGCTGGCGGCGGAGTAGACTCCAGCGTCCATACGGGGCTGCTCCTTCTGCGAGCCGGTTCGGATGGACTCAGTCGCGGCCACGGCGGGAAGGCGCAAATGATGTGCCGCAGCCCGGTTCCGAGCCGGCGGGGCCGGCCCGCGCCCCGGACCGCGGCCCCCGCGAAGCGGGCTAAGCCGCCCTCATGGCTGGAGATCCACCGTTGGGGAGAGCCCAGGAGGGGAGGGGAGGCGGGAAAAAAATGCCGCGCCCAGCCGCCAGGCCGGCGGGACGTCGCCGCGATGCCCATGACCGCGTTTTGATGCGAAACGCGCGCCAGGCCAACGCGGGAACAGCGACGTGGTCAGGAGCCCTCGGACGCCCCGCTGAGCCGGCGCACCAGCTCATCGAGGTCGCACGCGGCCACCTCCTGGTCGCTGATCGGGGGCATGTGGCGGAACTTCTCGAACTCCTGCCAGTTCGAGAACTCGACAAACGCCGAGGCAGGCAGGCGGTACTGCGGCTCCCGAGGCCGGGGGCGGGGCGGCAGCGGCGGGAGCACGGGCTTGCTGGGCTTCGCCTCCTGCGGCGGCGGCGAGGAGGGCTGCCCAGGCCCCTTCTCGGAAAGCCGGCGGCATTCGCCCAGCAGCTCCACGATGCGGTCCCGCAGCAGCGACAGGCGCTGGAGCTGCTCGCGCTGGTGGCTCGTGGCCTTCTGCATGCGGCTCGCCGAATCGGCCAGGCGCTGGGCCGCAAGTCGAAGCGATATAACGAGTTGGAGAAGCGACGGGGCAGGCTCGTTGGGGGTCGACATGGAAAACGTCCTCCGGGGTCTCGCCAGGAGACGAACCCCCAGGGGACGCATTGTAAGCCTAGCCCAAGATCGGCCCCCTGTCAAGGGTACTCGGGCGCTTTTTTCCGTCCCCTGACGCACTTTGCGCCGGGCGGACGCGATTTGCTGGTGCCCCGCACGCGCCGCGCGGCGCCGCCGCCGCCCGGCGAGGCCCCGGCGAGCCCCAGCGTCCGTGCGTAAGCCCATGCAGGAGACGCCGTTATGGCTTGCTCTGACGAGTCGCCTCGCTCCGGCGGCCCGGGGGCGCGTCGATGGCATGCCGTTTGCCGCCCCGGGCAGACGAGGCCGCCGCCGGCCCCAGCGCCCTCGGAACCTCCCAGGAGCGAGCACCCCGATGGCCGAAGACGAAGTATCCCAGGCGCTTACGCCTCTACTCCAGGCCGCCGCGGGCCGGGCCAGCAAGGAGCTGGCGGAATCGCTCGGCGCCGACCTGGAGGCCGACGCCGAACCCGCCGGGCCGCTGGGCGCCCAGGCACTGGCCGACCAGGCCAGCGACGGCGCGGTGGTCCTGGCCGGCTCGCTCGCCGGCGCGGTCGAGGCCCCTATCCTCTTTTACATGGAGCGCGGCGACGCCATGCGGTTGGCCTGCCGCGCCCAGCAGGTGCCCGAGGAGCAGGTCGAGGAGCGGCTGGGGCAGGCCCCCGGGGAGGAAGACCTCGCGGCCATCGCCTTCGCCCTGGCGCGCATCGGCGCCGCGGCCTCCGCCGTGTGGGAGGAGCAAGCCCAGGGAGTCGCGTGGCCCTCCGAGCCCACCGACCTGAGACCCCAGCTCATCGACTCCCCCGAGGCCCTGGAGGAAGCTCTGGGCTCCCTCGGCGAGGAGGCCGAGCCGCTGGGCTTCCGCGTGCGACTGGGCGAGCCCGTGGGCGCCAGCCTGCTGCTCCTGGTCCCTGCCGCCACGGGGCGGGAGCTGGTCGGCGGGGGCACGCCCCAGGCCGGGGCGGCGAAGGGGCTGCCGCGGGAGCTGTCCCGGCTGCTGCGGGTGCCTTTCGCGGCGCGGGTGGTCATCGCCCGCCGGCAGGTGACGGTGCGGGAACTTCTCCAGCTCGCTCCGGGGCACGTCTTCGAGCTCCAGCGAGGCGCCCAGGAGCCCCTGGAGCTTCGCGCCGGGGAGAAGCTGCTCGCCCGGGGCGAGGCCGTGACGGTGGACGAGCGGCTGGGCTTCCGCGTGGCCGAGGTCCACCGGGGCTCGTCCGAGGGCCGTAAGGGCTGACCGCCCGTCCTCTCCCCTTTACATCCTGCTGTGCCGTTTCGCCTTCCCGCGCCTGGCAGGGCGGGCGAGGGGGCGGCGCTCCCCTTACATGCTTCTCTCACTCTCGGCCCGGCCGCGGCGATGTGGGCGGCGGCGTCGCCCTTGGGTAGCCGTGGGCCGGGGCCGAGCGGGAAAAGCTTTCCAGCGACGGGGCATGGAGTAGCCGGGCCGGCGGGGGAGCTGGGCCGGGGAGCGGCGGGGCTTGGCCGAAATCGTATCCTCGTGTTTTGGAATGCGTTACGCTCTTTCGCGAGGCTCGTGGGGGGCGTTCTGCGGCGTTTGGCACGGCGTGTGCACGAGGGCGGGTCGCTTCTCTCGCCAGAAGCTCGGAATCGGTCGGATCGCACATGCAGGAGATCGTGTTGAACGCTCTGTTGGGCGTTCCAGCAGGCCTCGCGCCCCCGCTTGCCGGGACATCCGGCGGCGGGGTGGACCGTCGGGGTCCGGCCGTGCGGTTCGAGACCGAGCTTCTGGAGCTGTCTTCCCCCGTCCTTTCTGCTCCCATCCTTACGCCTGCCGCTCCGACGGGCGCGCCGACCACCACGGTGTCCGTCGGGGGAGCGGCGCGTCCTGCGGGCGGCGCGGTTTACCGCCTGCGTCCGGCCGCGCCGTGGGCCTTGCTCGACGCGCACGGAGGCGCCGGGGCGGGGCCGCAGGCTCTTGTTCCTTCGGGGCTCCGCTCGGCGGTGGTCCCGCGCCGCGGGTCTGAGGGGCTATCTCCCGCGAGGAGCGCGGCCGGGCCGAGCGAGAGCGTGGTGCCCTCCGTCCGTGCGTCGGAGGGGACCGGGGCGGCGACCGGCCCGCAGAGGACGGCGGGCCGCGTCGCGGCTTCCCCCGCCATCACCCTGGTTCACGTGTCGGATGCCGCGGGCACCGTGCCCGGCATCCCGGCTGGAGGCGACGGCGCCCCGGATGCCGCCCCGGCCTCTGCGAGCTTGCCGCGGTCCGCGAATGGGGGGCCGCGTGTGGCCCCGTCCGAGGCGCCGCTACCTGCGGGTGCGCCCCGCGCTGATGCGCCGCGCGGAGCGTCGGGCCTCGCCGCCGCGCCCGCCGAGGGCGGGGCAGCGACCTCGGTAGTGCCGGAGGGCGTGGGCGCTGCCGCGCTCCTGCACGCGGCGCACCGCTCGCCTGGCGCGCAGACCCCCGGCGGGGGCGAGCCGGGGACGCCGCAAGGCGCGGAGGCGTCCGCTCGGGCGTCCGCCGTGGCGGCCGCGGCCGTCGCCGTGCCTCGTGCCCCGCGGCCCGGCGGCGGGCCGGCGGGCGACTCGCCCACAGCCCCCGGCGAGGGCGCCGAGTGGGCCTACCAGGAATGGAGCCGCGGCGCGGCGGGGCAGGGCGAGCATCGGCCGGCGGCGAGAACATTTGGCATGGCGGAGGAGAATGCCCAGCCGTGGGGTCGGCGGGCCGGTGGCGCGGCGGGTGCGGCGACGGGCAGTCCTGCTGCCGCCGCCGGCCGCGCCACGGCCCGCCCCATCGCCGAGCCCCTCGGGGGCGACGACGCCGGGCCGTCGGCCCCCCGGCTGGCCGCCGGCGTCCAGGCACCCTCCGCCCCCATAGGCCAGCCCCTGGCCCCGCGCGAGGCCGCGGGCCACGAGCCGGGGGGCGAGCGCGTGGTGGAGATGGGCCAGCGGGAGGCGGGCCAGCGAGTGCCCAGCCTGCTCGCCGAGCACGCCCGGCTGGCGGAACGGGGGAGGGAGCAGGAGCTGCGCGTGCGCCTGCGTCCGCCGGACCTGGGCGAGATTCGCGTGAACTTCCGCTCCCGCGACGGCGTGCTGCGGGGCGCCATCCAGGTGGAGCGCCTGGAGGTGCGCGAGTGGGTGGAGGCCCGGCTGGCCGGCTGGCGCGAGGAGCTGAGCGGCGCCGGGCTGAAGGTGGACCGGCTCGAGGTCTCGCTGATGCCCCGGGAGGGCGGCGGGGACCACGGGCTGCCCGGCCGCGGCGACATGCCCCAGCCGCAGGACGCGGCCCCCAGCAGCCCCAAGGGCGCCTCGCCCGGTCCTGCCCCCCAGGCCGGGGGGCCGAGCCTGGGGGTGAACCTGGCGGGCCGCCGCGGCGGGATCGACTACTTCGCATAGGGGACCGAACATGGCGTTCACCGAAGCCATCGGCAGCGCGTTCAAGGACTTCACCCAAGACACGTTCATGAAGCTGTTCCTCACCCAGCTCAAGCACCAGGACCCCATGGAGCCGATGGACAACTATGAGTTCACGTCCCAACTGGCTCAGATGGGGCAGCTGGAGCAGCTTTCGAACATGACCTCCCAGTTCGAGCAGGTGATGCGCTACCAGGAGTTCGGCTACGCCAGCCAGTTGATCGGCAAGGAGGTGGCCTACGTGTTGCCCGGGGCCGAGGGCCCGCGCACGGGCGTCGTGTCCGGGGTTCGTCTCCAGGACGGGGAGGTGCAGCTCGTGGTGGAGGACTCGACGGTTCCGCTTTCGTCCGTCACGGACATTCGGGAGGCCGAGCAGCCCCAGGCATAGGGGCGGCCCCTGGCCAGGAGGAGCAACCATGCTCGCATCGCTGACCACAGGTGTGACCGGACTTCGCTCCCACCAGCTCATGCTCGAGATGGTGGGCAACAACCTGGCGAACGTGAACACCCCGGCGTTCAAGTCCTCGCGCGTCACCTTCAGCGCCGCGCTGAGCGAGACCCTGCGGCCTGCCACGGGGGCCACCGACACCACGGGCGGGGTGAACGCCATCCAGCGCGGCCTGGGGGTGAAGACGGCCAGTATCGACGTCAGCTCCGCCCAGGGCACCATCGAGATGACGGGGCGCACCCTCGACCTGGCCTTCCAGGGCCCGGGCTACTTCGTGGTGGACGACGGAGCCCAGGACCTCTATACCCGGGTGGGCACCTTCAGCATCGACGCCGACGGCAAGCTGGTCCACTCCGCCACCGGCTTCCGCGCCCTGGACATCTACGGCCAGGCCATCACCATTCCCGCCAATACCCGCCTGGCCGGGCATCCCACGGAGAACATCTACATCACGGGCAACCTCGACGCGGCCTCCCTGCCGCCCCGCACCGAGGTCCACACCACCCGCACCCCCTTCACCACGGGGGGCGAGGCGGCGGTCGAGACTACCCCCATCAATCCCGTGGCCGAGGTGCTCGCCACGGACAGCGCCCTGGAGGTGGGCGGCAACCCCGCGGTGGCCGGCGACGCCCTCAACGACCTGGACGCCAATACCGCGGACTACGTCGATGGCGACGTGATCGAGCTCACGGGCACCGCCATCGACGGCAGCGACGTGACCGCCGACTTCACCTACGGGGCGGGCGACGACGGCACCACCGTGGGCGAGCTCCGCGATGCCATCTCCGCCGCCTTCGCCGGGGCCACCTGTACCCTCGACGGCGACGGCAACCTGATGCTCACCGCCGACGACGAGGGCGCCGCGGAGCTGAGCCTCGCCCTGGCCGACGCCGCCGGGGCCACGGGAGCCACCACCTGGCCGGACGTCAGCGAGACCGTGGCCGGCAGCGACGGGCTCGACAGCGTGGATACGCCCTACGTGGACGGCGATCAGATCTCCATCACCGGCATCGACGCCGCGGGCAACGACATCGCCGAGGTCTTCGTCTACGGCGCGGCCAACGACGGCACCACCCTGGGCGATCTCCGCGACTTCATCTCCAGCGCCTATCCCGACGCTGCCTGCACCCTGGACGCCGACGGCAACCTGGTGCTGACCGCCGACGAGGAGGGCCCCGCCGACCTGGCCATCTCCATCGTCGACGAGGCCGGTGCCACCGGCTCCTCCACCTGGACGGAGCACGGCTTCAGCGAGACCACCCCCGGCGACCGGGGCGACACCTGGAACACCACCATCTCCATCTTCGACACCCAGGGCAAGACCCACATCCTGTCCCTGGAGTTCGAGATGAAGGCCCAGAACACCTGGGACCTCACGGCCAGCATCCCGGAGAACGAGGGCACGCTGGTGGATTCCAAGATCGAGGGCATCACGTTCAACGAGGACGGCTCCTTCGGCCAGCTCGCCGGGGTGGGGGAGGGCGACCCGGGGATCAGCATCGACTTCCCCGGCCTGGGGGTGCACGACATCTCGCTGGACTTCGGCACGTCGGGCGGCTTCGACGGCCTCACCCAGTACGGGGGCCGCTTCTCCGCCGCCCCCACCCGCCAGGACGGCTATCAGGCGGGCACGCTGAGCACCATCTCGGTGCGTGAGGACGGGGGGATCCAAGGCACGTTCACCAACGGTCAGGTGAGCGACATCGCTACCCTCCAGGTGGCCACGTTCTCCAACCCCGAGGGGCTCCGCTCGGTCCGCGACGGCTTCTTCGCCAGCACGCCCAACAGCGGCCTGCCGCAGCCCGGGCAGGCGGGCCTGAGCGGGGCGGGGAAGGTGATCGCGGGGGCCCTGGAGGGCTCGAACGTGGACGTGGCCTACGAGTTCACCCGGCTGATCGTCGCCCAGCGTGGCTTCCAGGTCAACTCCCGGACCATCAGCGCCACCGACGAAGTGCTCGAGGAGCTGGCCCGCCTGATCCGGTAGGCCTCGTGGCCTCTGCTCCCGCCCGGCCCCGGCCCGCGAGGCGGGGCCGGGCGGGTGACCAAGGGCTAGACACCGTGGGCGGGTGGCTTGTCGGTTTTTCCTAACAGGCCGTAGGGTCTTGGGAGCGCGTCGGTTGCGGCGGCGCGGCCGGCGCGGAACGCAGCGCCCATGTCGGTAAAAGCTGAAAGATGCGCAGCGGCGAGGACGCGGGGGAGCGAGGACTTGGCGGGGCCTGGGGCGACGTAACCGCCCTGCGAGGGGAGGGTTGCAGCTTCGCGCCGAGCGGGGGTGGGGCCTGCGGCGGCGGGGTGGCACAGCGTTTGCTCTGTAGCCTGTGGGCTGGGCGAGGACGGAATGTGAGCGGCGTGAAGCCCGCTTTTTGTTTGTCCGTCTGCTGTCCCAGACAATCCAGGACAAGGCAGGACAGACTCAGACGCTGCCGACGCGCAGGAGGAAGGGAGCCGATGGGCAGGAAGTCGAACGGCCGCATGACCATCAGCGAGGCGGCCAAGCGAGTGGGGGTATCCCCAAAGACCCTCCTTCGTTGGGAGAAGGCGGGCAAGGTCCAGAAGCCGAAGCGCGATTGGCGCGGCTGGCGGGTCTATGAGGAGGAGGACGTGAACGAGCTTCAGGCTTTCCACGACCGCTTGAGTCGTTGGTGAGCGGCGCGGTTCCTGTCTACCCCTTTCGTTTGGACCCTCAAAGCTTGGGTTTGGAGAACGAGATGACCGGCAAGGCTCACGTGTGGGTGATCGGGGTGCTCGGGCTGGCCCTCTGTGGGTGCTATCCGCGCCTGGAGTACGCGGACCTGGAGAAGGAGTGGACGCGCCACGAGCTGCGCCAGCTCGAGAAGCGCTTCGAGCGGCTCAACGGGACCTACGAGATCGGGGTCCCCGACACCATCAACGTCAACGTGCCCGACCACCCCGACCTGAGCGGGACCTTCGAGGTGCGGCCCGACGGCAACATCTCGTATCCCCTGCTGGGCGACGTCTACGTGGAGGGCCTCACCCCCATGGGGGTGAGCAAGATGCTCGCCGACCGCCTGGAGGCCTACGTGCAGAAGCCGGAGGTCCAGGTGACCGTGACCGGCTTCTACAGCAAGCAGGTCTACGTATTCAGCCGCGTGCGCCAGGGCGGCACCCGGTTCCCCTTCACCGGCGACATGAGCGTGCTCGACCTCATCGCCATGAACGGGGGATTCAGCCGGCTGGCCCGTGCGGACAAGCTTCGCCTGATCCGCGACGACCCCGAGGGAGCCCAGGTGTTCCGCATCTACGCGGGGCGGATGATGCGGGGCGACCTGACGACCAACATCATGGTGAAAGAGAACGACACGCTCTACATCCCGGCCCACTGGTGGGCGGAGGTGGCCTTCGCGGCGGAGACCTTCTCCTATCCGTTCCGCGCCCTGGTCACCGGGCTCTACCACATCGGCGCCGCGCCGTACGAGGTCACCCGCGGTGCCCAGGAGTGGGAGCGGCGTAGAGAGGACATCGACGACCGTTAAGCGTGGCGTGTGCCGGCGGGCGGGGGCGACGCGTGGCGCCCCCGCCCCGGGCGCCGACCAGGAAGGGAGCACCGAGACCCATGCCAGAAGTCCAGTCCCAGGCACAGCAGTTCGATTTCTACAAGTACCTCCGTGTCCTGTGGCGACGCAAGTGGCTGCTGATCATTCCGCTGGCCATTTGCGTGCCCTTCTCCCTGTGGCTCGCCTACATCTACCCCACCGAATATGAGTCCCGGGCCGTCCTGGAGCTTCGGGACAACCGGCCGGTGGGCGAAGAGCGGCCCCTGCGCATCGACGTGAGCCGCGAGCTGGAAGCGGTGCGCATGACGATGCTCAGCTGGAACGCCGTGCGGGAGGTGATCCTGAGCCGCAAGGTGGAGTTCCCCGTCGAGGTGGACCCCGATGACCGGCGGCAGATCGAGCGCATCTACCACAAGATCGCCAAGGGCACGCGGATGTCGGCCCGCGGCGCCCGCCACCTGATCGTCACCTACCGCAGCCGCTACCCCGAGCTCAACTACACCCTCATCAACGAGCTGGTCAAGAAGTTCGTGGGCGAGGACCGCGAGGAGGCCCAGGACAAGGCCCGCAAGGACCTCAAGTACTACAGCGAGAAGCTGGCGGTGGCCAAGGCCCGCCTGGGCGAGATCGACAGCCAGATCCGCGAGTTCCACTCCGCCAATCCCTGGCTCACCGACACCCTGCCCGAGCTCCAGAAGCAGTACGAGGACGCCCAGGAGCGCGAGCTCGCCGTGCGTCAGGAGCTCAAGGAGTGCCAGGCCCAGATCGAAGAGGTGGAGAAGGAGCTCAAGAAAGAGAAGCCGGAGATCCACATCACCCGCAAGGTGGAGCCCTCCGAAGAGGTCCGGGCCGCTCGCGAAGGTTACGCCGAGGCGGAGCGCTACTTCAAGGCCATGAAGTCCCGCTACACCCCCGCTCACCGCGACTACCAGAAGGCGGCCCGCATGTTCGCCGAGGCCGAGGCCAACCTCAAGGAGGTCGACCAGGGCGAGCAGACCATCGAGGAGACGGTGCCCAACCCCAAGTACGAGGAGCTGGCCAGCCGCCTCGAACAGCTCAAGAAGAAGGCCGAGCGCCTCCAGCAGCGTCAGCTCCTGGAGAACAAGAAGGTCAGCGAGCTGTACGTCAAGGTGCGCCGGGCCCCCGAGCTGCTGGCCCAGAAGCGGGCCCTCCAGGAGGACCGCGCCGCGGCGGCGGCCACCGTGGAGGACTACACCAAGGGCGCCCGGGCCGCCGACAAGAAGCTCCAGCGGCTGATGACCGAGGCCTACAGCACCCGCTACGTGGTGCGGGAGTACGCCCGCGACGACCGCACGCCGGTCAAGAGCACCCAGACCAAGATCGTGGCCCTGGGGGTGCTGCTCGGCCTCCTGGTGGGTGTGGGGCTGGTGGCCCTGATCGAGTACCTCGACCAGACGTTCAAGACCATCGACGACGCCCGGGCCTACCTGGGCATCCCGGCCCTGGGCATCGTGCCCGCCATCTACACCCCGCGGGACCACCGCCGACGGCTGTGGTTCCGCGTCCTGGCCGCCAGCTCCGCGGTGTTCGTGGTGGGGGTGGCGGTGGCCATCTACGTGATGATCCCCAGCGTACACGAGTTCTTCCGCAACACTGCCTGGGTGAAGTTCAAGGAATTCGTCGGCTACTCCCAGTGGTGAGCGGATAGTCCCTGGGCCTGCGGTGGGACGAGCCCATGTACGAGAAGTACTACGGCTTCGACGAGAAGCCCTTCAACCTGACGCCCGACCCGGACTACTTCTTCCTCAGTTCGGTCCACAAGCGGGCCCTCGACTACCTGGTCTACGGCCTGGAGTCGGGGATGGGCTTCATCCAGATCACCGGGGAGATCGGCTCGGGCAAGACTACCCTGATCAAGTGCCTGCTGCGGAACCTCAGCCGCCAGGTCAAGGTGGCCTACGTGCTCCACTCCAAGGGCACCTTCCTCCAGCTCCTCCGCATGGTGCTGGAGGACCTGGAGGTGTTGGGCATCGACCAGAAGCTCTCCAAGGAGGCCCTCCTCAGCCGGTTCCGCGACTACCTGGTGGCCCAGGCCCGCCGCCACAATAGCGTGGTGATCATCATCGACGAAGCGCAGAACCTCCAGCTCGACGTGCTGGAGGAGCTGCGCATGCTGTCCAACTTCGAGACCGAGAAGTCCAAGCTCCTCCAGATCGTGCTGGTCGGCCAGCCCGAGCTGCGCGACCTGCTGCGCCGCGCCGAGCTGGAGCAGCTCCGTCAGCGGATCACCGTGCGTTTCCACCTCTATCCCCTCAACGAGCAGGAGACCCGCAGCTACATCCAGCACCGCCTCCGCGTGGCCGGCTCGGACGGCCGCGTGCGGTTCACCGCCGGCGCCTGTCAGCTCATCCACCGCTACGCCCGGGGCCTGCCCCGCCTGATCAACGTGGCCTGCGACGCCGCGCTGCTGGCCGGCTTCGTGGAGGAGCGGCGGGTGTTCAACGAGCGCTTCGTGCGCGACGCCCTGCTGGAGCTGGCCGACGAGCGGCCCGAGCTGCTCGCCCCCCAGGAGGGGGGAGCCGCGGCCGAGCCGGTGCTGGAGCGGCCCGCTCGCCGCGGCGGCCTGGTCGTGGCCCTGGTGGCCGCGGTCCTGGCCCTGGGCCTGGCCGGCGTGCTGGCCGTGGCCCACAGCCAGATGGCCAACGGCGGCGGGGGCGCGTGGAAGCGTCTGGTGGATATGTTCCGGGAGGGTGCGGCGCGCTAGCGCGCACCCCCCCCACAAGCTCCCCAGGAGCGGAGAGAAAGCCGTGTCCAAGATCCAAAAAGCCCTGGAGAAGGCCCGAGCCGAGCAGGCGGAGGCGCCCGCCCCGCCCGTGGAGGCCCCCGGCGCCGCTCGCGTGGTCCGGGCCGCCGAGGGCGGCCAGGTCGACCCTCACATCGTGGCCTACCACCATCCCCACTCGCACCTCACGGAGAGCTTCCGGCGGCTGAAGGCCATGATCCGGGGCCTCCCCGGCGGCGACAAGCTGCGCACCATCACCATGACCAGCGCCGGAAAAGGCGAGGGCAAGAGCACCACGGCCCTCAACCTGGCGGTGGCCATGTGCCAGGACTTCGACAGCCGCATCGCCATCGTGGACGCCGACCTGCGCCGCCCCCGCGTCCACCGCCTCCTGGGCATGACCCCCCGGCGCGGCCTCAGCGACGTGCTCAGCGGAGAGGTGGTGCCCGAGGACGTGCTGATCACCAACTCCATTCCTCGCCTCACCATTCTCCCCGGCGGCCGCTCCTCCAAGAGCCCCGCGGAGATGCTGGCTTCGCCCCGCATGCGGCAGCTCGTGGAGGAACTGAAGAGCCGCTTCGACTTCATCATCTTCGACACCCCGCCCGTGCTCACCGTGGCCGACGCCATCGTCATGGGGCCCCTGACCGACGGCGTGATCCTGGTGATCCAGGCGGGCAAGGTCCGCAAGAAGCCCATCCAGCGCGCCGTCGAGCTGCTCCATAACTCCAAGATCCTGGGCTTCGTCCTCAACCGAGGCGACCTCGTCCTCTCCCACTACGGCTACCGCTACTACGACCGGGGCTACTACTACTAAGCCGCCACGCGCACGCAGGGCCCCCTCTCCGCCCCTGCCGCGGGGTCGCGGCCCCCTGCTCTGCCGAGCCGCGAACATGTCCATTCGAGCGGTGATCTTCGACCTCGACGACACGCTCTACGACTGCACCGGCCTGCTGGTGGAGGCCGCCCGGCTGCGGGCCGCCAAGGCCATGGTCGAGGCCGGCCTGCCCTGCACCCCCGGCGAGGCCTACCGCAAGCAGCTCGAGCTGGAGGACCAGCTGGGGCCGCGGGGGCGGGTCTTCGAGCGCCTGGCCGACCTCTACGGACTGGGGCGGGAGGCCGTGGACCGCGCCCTCGACGCCTACAACAGCGACGAGGTCGACGAGATCGAGCTCTTCCCCGACGTGGTGCCCACCATCCACGAGCTGCGCAGCCGGGGCATCAAGGTGTTCCTCGTCACTGGCGGGGTCCACCGCCGCCAGGAGATCAAGATCCGCGTCCTCGGCCTGGAGAGCCTGTGCGACGCCATCCTGATCAACGACATCGAGCGGGGCACCCTGTTCGAGGAATGCTACGAGCAGCTGCTGCGGGAGCACGATCTCCAGGGCGACGAGGTGCTGTGCGTGGGCGACCGGTTGCACGTGGAGATCAAGGCCGCCAACACCCTGGGCCTCATCACCTGCCAGATGCTCCATGGCCGCTACAGCGGCCTCCAGCCCCGCGGCGAGCTCGAGGAGCCGGCCTACCGCATCGAGCGCGTCGCCCAGGTGCTCGATATCGTGGACATGCTCCGCCATTATCACCACCGCCGCTCGCCCCGCGTCGTGGTGGTGGGCGGGGGCACGGGCCTGCCCATCGTGCTCGACGGGCTCAAGGCCTTCAGCCGCGAGCTCACCGCCATCGTCACCGTGACCGACAACGGGCGGTCCTCGGGCCGCCTCCGCTCCGACCTGGGCGTGCTGCCCCCCGGCGACCTGCGCAACTGCCTGGTCGCCCTCTCCAACTCCGAGCGCCTCCTCCACGACCTCTTCCAGTACCGCTTCGACGGCGGGGCCCTGGACGGGATGAGCTTCGGCAACCTCCTCATCGCCGCCCTGGCCAAGGTCACCGGCAGCTTCGAGCAGGCCATCCGCGAGGTGGGACGCGTCCTGGCCATCGAGGGCCGCGTCCTGCCCGCCACCCTGGCCGACACCCACCTGTGCGCCGAGCTGGCCGACGGCACCATCGTGGGCGACGAGGTGGGCGTGCGCCGCCCCGGCAAGCTCCCCCTCAAGCGCGTCTTCCTCCGCGACCCCGGCGTGGAGGCCTTCGAGGAAGCCCGCGAGGCCATCGAGGCCGCCGACCTGGTGGCCCTCGGCCCGGGCAGCCTCTACACCAGCGTGATCGCCAACCTCCTGGTCCCCGGCATCGCACGGGCCATCCGACGCTCCCGAGCCCGACGCATCTACATCTGCAACGTGATGACCCAGCCCGGCCAGACCGACGGCTACGCCGCCAGCGACCACGTGCGCGCGGTCCTCGAATACCTCGATGCCGCGCTCGACGCCGTCGTGGTCAACACCGGCACGCCCCCGGCCGAGGTCCTGGGGCGCTACGCCGCCGAGGGGGCCGAGCTGGTGCGCGTGGACCCCCCGCTGGCCCGCCTGGGGCCGGAGATCATCGAGGCCGACCTCGTGGAGGACGGCGGACGCCGCCGCGTGCCGTGGGAGAAGCAGGACCTCCTGCGCCACAACCCGCAGAAGATCGCCAGCATCCTCACCCGCCAGATCGGCCGCCATGGCGCGTGAGGCCCACCGCACCCGTACCCCGGCGGCCCGCATGCACGGCACCCGCGGCGGCATCGCGCGAAGCCCGGCGAGCCGCCGCACCCCACCCCGGGAACCGCGTTGGGAGAGGCCGAAGCCCATGGAAAGCAAGACCGCCCAGGTCACCCCAGCCGACACCGACCACGAGGCCGCCCTGCTCCAGAAGATCGCCGCTCGCCAGGCCACCCTGGCCGTCGTCGGACTCGGCTACGTAGGCCTGCCCCTGGCCACCGAGTTCGCTCTCATCGGCTTTCGCGTGTGGGGCCTCGACGTGGACCCCGCCCGCGTCGAGCAGATCAACCAGGGCGACTCCTACGTCGGCGACGTCAACTCCGCCATCCTCCACGGCGTGGTGGCCAAGCAGCTCCTCCAGGCCACCACCGACGACGCCGTGCTCGGCCAGGCCGACGCCGTCATCGTGTGCGTGCCCACCCCCCTGCGCAAGACCAAGGACCCCGACGTCTCCTACATCGCCGACGCCGTCGAGCGCATCCGCCGCCACGCCAGGGCGGGCCAGCTCGTGGTCCTCGAGAGCACCACCTACCCGGGCACCTGCGAGGAGCTGGTGGCCCCCCGCCTGGCCGACAGCGGCCTCGAAGTGGGCAGAGAGCTGTTCCTCGCCTTCTCCCCCGAGCGCGTGGACCCGGGCAACAAGCGCTACTCGACCCGCAACATCCCCAAGGTGGTGGGCGGCGTCGACCCCGCCTCCGCCCGCGTGGCCCGGGCACTCTACGAGCAGGTGGTGGAGGCCGTCCACCCCGTCTCCTCCACCAAGGCCGCCGAGATGGTCAAGCTCCTGGAGAACACCTTCCGAAGCTGCAACATCGGAATGATCAACGAGTTCGCCCTCATCTGCGACAGGATGGACGTCGACGTGTGGGAGGTCATCGAGGCCGCCTCCACCAAGCCCTTCGGCTTCATGCCCTTCTACCCCGGCCCCGGCCTGGGCGGCCACTGCCTGCCC
>JBKHIY010000176.1:0-5772 GCA_046538415.1 Candidatus Brocadiia bacterium
TGCTCGATGCTGGATGCTCGATGCTGGGTGCTCGATGCTGGATGCTCGATGCTCGATGCTGGATGCTGGATGGCGAAGGGCACGAGTGGGGCCGAAGGCGCGCTTCCCTCCGACCTATAGGACCTATACGACCTATACGACCTATCCCCCGGCCCCGGGGGCGGCCGCAGGGCCGAGCCTCGCCTCGCCCCTCACGAGAAGGTGCCCGCGGCGAGGTCGACCACGTGGCCCCGGCCGTCGAGCTGAATCCACTCGATGAACCGCCCCTCGCCGCCCTCCGTGCGCTGCACCGGCCCCGGGCCGTCGTGGCCGACCTGCTTGCCCTCGATGGTGATCCACGTGCCGTCGCCGGTGTAGACCGGGCCGTCGTCGTCGAGGACGTGGACGTCGCCGCTGGAGCCCTGCTCGGCCCTCCGCTGGCGGATGCACCGCCACAGGCGGCGGATCTGAATCGCATTCTCGTCCACGGCGCGGGCCCGCCGCCGCTGCTGGTCCAGCTCGTCGAAGGTCACGGCTCCGCCGAGGGCCCGCTCGCTGGTGAGCTGGAGGACGGTTCGCTGTCGGGCGAGGTCGTGCTCGACGCCGATGAGGGTGGCGCCCAGGTCGTCGTACTCGGGGTCGGAGGTGGCGGTGAAGTTGATCTTCGCGCCCAGAGCGATGTCCCAGTCGAGCCCGGCGAGGGGCACGCGCCCCACGAACCGCTCGTCCATCACCCGCTCGAGCGTCTCCTTGGCGTATTTTTCGAGGATGGAGAGGGTGCCGCCCTCGAACTCCTTTCGCGTGTCGTCCTGGGCGGTGATGACGAAGGCGTCGCCGGCCTCGATGGGGGTGTCGGGCTCCTCGGCCAGCTCGATGAGGCCCCGCTCGTTGCCGGCGATGGTGTGCTCCACGCCGTCGTCGTTGAACACGAGGGTCATGCCCGCCAGCTCGCCGTCGCGGGCGAGGGTGTAGGTGCACAGGAAGCGCACGGGCGAGAGCAGGCCGTCGACGGTGCCGTGGAGCGACTTCTTGCCCCGCTCCTCGGCGACGAGGAACAGCTCGCGGCACAGCCCCCGGCGGCTGTGCGCGGTGCCCGTGTGGCCGCTGGCGGGGTAGCGGCCGGCCACGCGGCCGGTGCGGTAGGTATAGCGGGCGACCACGGAGGCCGGCTCGTAGGCCTGGTCGTCGAAGTTCCATTGCCGGGCGTTGGTGTGGAGCAGCACGGTGCTCTCGCCGGCCACCTCGGCGGTGGCGAAGGCCACCTGGGTCTGGACCACCTGGTCGATGGTGACGATGGCGATGATGTCGCCGGAGCCCACGAAGCGGTGGGGCATCACGGCCCCGCCGGCGGCGGGCGCGGCGGCCTCGAAGAGCCGCCACACGGTGCCGTAGGTGTCGGGGTACTTGGCCGCCTTGTCGGAGGTCCAGTCGGCCTCCAGGTCGCGGTCCCAGGCGGGCGTCAGGGTCTCCAGCACGTCGACCAGCTCGTAGGTGCCCTGGACGGTGCACGCGGAGTAGCAGCCTGCGGTGGAGAAGTCGAGCTCCTGGCGGACCACGTCCCCGCCCACTCCCGCCACGTCGCGGGGCTCGAGGGTGCGGAAGTCGACGAACCGCAGCCTGTGCTCCTGGGGGTCGGCGTAGAAGCCGAAGTCGGGGGCGTGGGCGAGCACGGCGCGCAGCGCCTCGTCCACGCTGGAGCCGTTGAGCACCACCTTGCCGGGCACCGTGGCCAGGGCCTCGAGCTCGTCGGCGAGGTAGGCCGAGCCGGGCGAGCCGTCGCCCAGGATGCCCGCCAGGGCGGCCGCCGAGCTGTCCAGGATGTCCGCCACCATCTCGCCCACCGTGGCCCGGGTGCCGCCGAGGGCCACGTAGCCGTGCTCCTCGAGGGCTTCCTCGGGCGGGCAGTTGTAGACCACCCGCGCGGTGGTCGTGCCGCCCACGGAGCGCTGGAAGGGCACCCCGTCGGCCTCGTCGCGCAGGCCGGCGCAGGTGTAGAGGATGTGCTCGCCGTGGGGCGAGGCGAGGCGCTGGGACGACTTGATGCGCCCCGCGAAAAGACACGTCCCGTCCACCTCCAGCTCGACCGCGTCCTCGTTCTGCCAGTCGGTCGGCTCGTCGAAGGCGATGGCCCGGCGGAGGCTCAGCGTGGCGGGCGCCACGAAGGAGCGGACCAGCGAGCCCAGCTCGCAGCGCGCCCCCGCCAGGTCCACCGGCGAGCCGTTGTGCTTCAGGGTGAGCGACATGGCGGAATCCCCTCGATGGGTCTATGGAATCGCAGCGGGCGGGGCCCAGCGGCCAGGGCCCTCTTCCTCCCCGACCTATAGGCCCTATACGACCTATATGCCCCCCCTACATCGCGCTGCGGATGAAGGTGCAGGTGAACTTCACGTAGCCCCCGCTCGACTCGTCCTCGCGCACGGCGGCGGCGAGGCTCTCGCCCCAGGCCTTCTGGCCACCGTCGCCGGTATAGACCAGCGAGGCCTTCTGGGCGCCGAAGGCGGCCACCAGGCCCTCGAGGTAGCCCAGGCGCTCGACGGTCGAGGCGCACTGCTTCCAGGCCTCGACCACGATCCTTTGGCGGCCCCCGCCGCGGTGGCGGGTTACCACCCCGTCGAGGCCCAGCACCTCGTCCACCAGCACCGTGCGGTCGATGTTCCCCGCCCGGATGGCGAGGATGCCGTTGTCGGCGTCGCCGATGGCGACGCCGTTGAACGTCGCGCTGGCCATGGCCGGCCCTCCTGTATGCGGCTCGCTCATTCGCTCTCGATCGGGTCGGTGGCCCCGTCGGGGCTCAGCAGGCGGAGCACCACGGTGCCCACCGCCGGCTCCTGGCCGTCGCCCGAGCCGTAGGCCACGGGCTGGACCACGCGTGCCCGAGCGGCGAGGGTCTTGTCGCCCGCCGCGCCCTTGCCCACGAGGGTCCATCGGAGGACCCCCTCGGCGCCCAGCTCGAGGCCCTCGAGGGCCGCCAGGTCGGTCGAGCGGACCGCCACGCGGCGGCCTACGCGGCGGGCCAGGGCGAAGACGTCGTAGGCCCCGTCGGCGTTGGGATGGGCGATCTCCTCGACCTCGAGCGTCTCGTCCACGCGCTCCAGGCAGGGCACGGGGCGGGCTTCCTGGCCGTCGGGGGTGAAGGACACGTCGCGGGCGCCGGCGAAGGCGCGAAGGGCGGTTCCCATGATGGAGTCTCCTGGGGATGGGGCTCAGCGTCGTCGCAGGGTGCCGGCGCGGATGGTGCCGGCGGCCCGCTCCCAGTCCTCGACCAGGCGCACGGCGTCGAGCTCGGGCACCCCGGCGCGGCCCTCGGCGAGGGCGGCGAGGCGCCCCTCGGCCTGCGCGGCCAGGGCCTCGACCCACCGGGGCTGGTGGCCGAGCACGAAGCGGGCCAGGCGTGCCGCGGCCAGCTCCGCCGCCAGGTCGGCCAGCACCTCGACCCCGTCGGCCAGGTCGTGCTCGTAGTCGGCCAGCACGCGGGTGCCCTCGGCCAGGGCGGGCGAGAAGACGACCGTCTGGCCGTCGGGCTCGAGGGCGTAGCGGCTGGGCTCCATGGCGTCGTCGGGGCCGCGGTCGGCGTAGGGGCCGGCGTAGTCGGCGTAGAGCACGAGGCCCGTGGCCTGGCGGAGGGCGAGCGCGGCGGCGAGCTGGCCCGCCGTCGCGCGGTCCACCAGCAGCTCGCCCTCCACGCGGCGCAGGAGCCGGCGGTAGCGGTCGGGCAGGGCGGCCTCGATGCACGCCTCGGCCCCCGCCAGCGCGGCGCGGAGCACCGACGGGCCGTCGTTGACCACGTCGCCCGACAGGGGGGCCTGGGAGAAGGGCTCGGCGAGGGTGAGCTGCGTCGGCGAGTCGACGCTGGCCACGGCGCGGCTCTCGCCCTGGGGCGGGAAGGCGCCGGTATGGACGTTCACGAGGTCGCCCGCGGCGAGCCCCTCGGTGGTATCGAGCTGCACCACGTCGGGGCTCGAGCCGGGGCGCACGGCGACGGCGCGGCGCGCGAGGTCGGCGGCCACCGCCCCCGGCAGGCGGCGGAGCACGTCGTCGGGCGTGGCGCCGAAGAAGTCGTAGCTGGACATGTCGGACCTCCAGGCAAGAGGGATCGCGGCGATCAGGCCGAGGGGCCGTCGACCAGGCGCACGGCCAGGCGCAGCTCCGCCGTCTCGCACCGCCCGGCGCGGGCCACGGGGCCGCGCTCGAGGTCGAAGTCGAGCACCTGGTCCTCGGCGCCCAGGGCGGGCACTGCGGCGAGGGCCGCGGCCGCGGCCTCGGCCAGGGCGTCGGCCCCCTGGCGGGCGGTCAGGTGCACCGCCACGGTGACGGTCGCGGGCACGGCGCCGCGGTGCGGCCCGCGGCGGACCGCGACCAGCTCGACCACGGCGAAGGGCGCCCGCCCGGCGTTCGCCGCGCCCAGCGGCGGGGCGCCGAGGAACACGTGGCCGCGGGCGTCGGGGGCCGACCAGTTGGCCGCCAGGCGGCCCAGCTCGGGGTCCTGGCGGAGCACGTCGGCCACGGCGGCGAGCAGGGAGTGGGCGTCGAACATCGCAAGGCGCCTTTCCAATGGGATTGCGGCGGGGGCTCAGTCGGGCGTGGTCACGTCGGCGAGGAGCACCAGGTCGCCCGCGGCGACGGTCTCCACCGCGCCGTCGAGCGTCATCTCGGCGTCGTAGAGGAAGGTCGCGCGGCGGCCGGTGGGCAGCAGGCCCTCGGTGTCGGCGGCGGCGAAGCGCACCTCGAAGCGGCCCGCCGCCGCGTCCGTGATGGCGATCTCGTCGGGGTTCGCCGAGCTCTTGCTCACCAGCGCGTCGGCCTGGGAGTCGCTGGCACGACGCTTGAGGGTGAACCGCAGGGACGCGCCGGTGATGTCGCGGCCCAGGTCGAAGGCCAGGGGCACGGTGTCGCCGCGGAAGCGCACCACGTCCTGGCCCGCGGCGGTCACCGCCGAGGCCACCACCACGGGATGGCCGAGCAGGGCGGCCAGGCGGGCGAGCACGAGGTCCAGGTGGCCGGTGCCCGTGGTCTCGCCCGCCTCGCCGGCCACGCCCAGGGCCTGGCGGATCTGGCTCCGCTCCTCGGCGGTCCAGCCGCTGCCGCTGGGCGCCTGCTCGAGGGCGTTCTGGGTGAAGCGGTGGACCTCGCCGTCGGGCTCCAGGGCGGTCTCGAGCTTATCGGTGGTGGTGCGTGCGGCGGCGGCCTGGTCGTAGGCCTCGCGGACGGTTCGCCCCTCGGGCGAGCCCTTGATGCTGTCCTTGAGGTCGGCGAGGTCGGTATCGGAGAGATACACGTCCTCGGCGGCGGGGTCGAAGTCGTGCAGCTCGCCCACCAGGCGGGCATCCGTGTAGAGCACGAGGTTCTGCTGCACGGCGCCGCTGGCGGCGAGCTTGAGGGCCACGGCATCGGCGTCCATCTCGCTGGCCGCCAGGTCGAGGGCGTAGAAGCCCCCGCCGATTTCCGAGACCGAGTTGGCGGCCGCGGCGAACGCCCCGCCGTCCTTCGAGACCTCGGCGGCGACGCTCAGGCCGGTCTTGACCAGCGTGGTGTCGGCCGCGTCGATCATCACGAACACGATGGAGGCTGCGGAGGCCTTCTTGAAGCGTGGCATCGGCTCATCCCTTCGTAGGCGTGGGTTGCGGGCTCGTGGCTCTTCGTTTGGAGTTCCGCCCTTCAGGGCGGTCGGTGGGCCATCGCGGGCGCGGGGGGCCTTGGTATAGGTCGTATAGGTCGTATAGGACCTATAGGAGGCGCGCGGTCGGCCCATTCGTGCCATTCGCCATGCCCCTTCCCCATCGAGCATCCAGCATC
>JBKHIY010000010.1:0-74901 GCA_046538415.1 Candidatus Brocadiia bacterium
TCATCTCCGTCCACTTGCCACGCCGGGCAGAGCACGGTAGACTCCAGGGCGATCCCCCACGTCGAGGAGAGGCCCATGGCCCCCGTGCTCGTCAGCGCCTGCCTGTTGGGCGTGCGATGCCGCTACGACGGCGCGGCAAAGTCCTGTGCCCGACTGCGCGAGGCCCTCGCGGGCAAGGCCTGGCTGGCCGTCTGCCCGGAACAGCTCGGCGGCCTGCCCACGCCGCGACCTCGACAACACCTGGTGGGCGGCGATGGCCATGCCGTCCTCGACGGCAAGGCCCGCGTAGTGAATGAGCTGGGCGAGGACGTGACCGCCCAGTTCCTGCGCGGAGCGCAGGAGGTGGCCCGCCTCGCCCGCCTGAGCGGCGCCCAGGAGGCCTGGCTGAAGAGCCGCAGCCCCTCCTGCGGGCACGGGCTGGTAGACGTCGGGGGACCGTGGCAGGAGGGGGACGGGGTGGCCGCCGCACTGCTGCTCCGCGAGGGCGTGCGTGTGGTCGCCGTGGACTGAGGCCGGTGAGCCTCGGCGGCCCCCCACATCAGGCCTGGGGCGCCTGGTACTTCAGGTGGTCGGCCAGCCTGCGGAAGCCCACTTCGGCCTTGGGATCCTCGATCTCCCCATCCACGCACAGGCGGATGGCCTGGCCCAGCTCGATGAAGCGCAGCGTGCCCGCCTCCTCCATGGGCGAGCCATCGCCGGCCGCCTCCTGGCGCTGACGGGGCTCGACCTGAAAGGCGCGGAAGAAGACCTTCTCGGAGGTCTGCCCCGGGGAGGAGAAAAGCCCCCGCCCCAGGCGGATGGCGTCCTGGGGGCGGACGTGGAAGCCGGCTTCCTCGCGGGCCTCGATGGCGGCCCGGCGGTCGGCCCCCTCCTCGCCCCGGTCGCCCTCCTCGAAGCGCCCGGCCACCACCTCGGTGACGGTGAGGTACTCGCGCTCGTCGGGCACGGCCAGATCGAGCTCGCGGCGCAGGCTCACCGCGGGGCGGACGCACTCCACCACCGCGACCCTCACGGCATCGCCCTCGCGACAGAAGAGGATCACGGCCACGGCGTCCACTCCGGGGGCGAGGACCAGGTCGCAGGCGTAGGTTCGGGAGGCCGAGCCGTCGGCGTGGTGGTTGCGCACGCGGAGAGTTTCCAGCCGGAGGTAGCGCTCCGGCGAGGAGGCGAGCTGGCGGTCGAGGATCTGGATGCGCGTGACCTCGGGCATGGGCTCACCCCAGAACCTGGTCGACGGTCTTGAAGCGAGCGCCCGCCTGGCGCATCTCGTCCAGCGCCTCGTCCGTGGCCTGACGGTCCACGCCGCGGATGACGTCCTCGACCACGGTGACGGGATAGTCCATCTTGCGCAGGGTGAGCACCGCGCCGCGGACGCAGAAGTCGGTGGCCACGCCAAAGACGACGAACCGACGCGCCCCCGAGGCGCGGACCACCGCCTCGGCATTGGGGCTGGTGAAGACGTCGTAGTGGACTTTCTCCAGGATCACCTGGTCGTAGCTCACCGTACGCTCGATGCCCTGCTGGGACAGCTTGGGCTCCACGGGCACGATGATGCGGTTGCGCAGGATGGTGCCCGGGATTTTCTCCTGGCCCCAGGTGCCCTTGACGCAGTGCGGGGGGAAATCGTCGAACTCGGGGTCGTCGGGCGTGTGGGCATCGGTGGTGGAGAAGACCTGGATGCCGCTGCGTGCCGCGTGGGCCACCAGGCGACGGATGTCGCGCGCAATGGCGCGGGCGCCGCGCACGTAGAGGGCTCCCTCGGGCACCATGAAGTCGCGCTGGGTATCCACGTCGAGCCAGGCCGTCTTCTTGCGTCCCTTGCGCTCGCTCATACGGGTTCTCCCTGCTCTTCGAGCTCGCGGAGGACTTCGCTGCGCAGTCCATGCAGTCGCCGGCTGTGGCGCACGGGGTAGGCGTCGGGTCCGTCGAGGCGTCGGAAACGGGGCGGAAGGCGGCGGAGGCTCTCGGCGGCCCGCTCGCGGATGGCCTCCAGGGAGGGCAGTGGCCCGACGAGCCGGCCCTCGCGGAGGATGGGGACGAGGAGCGGCTCGCCGTCGCCCTCTTCGTCGGTGGTGCCGATCGCGTCGCCCTGGAAGCGCCCCTGCGCGTCGGCGAGGCGGCGGACCTGCTTGCGGCCCGGATAGGTCTCCTTGTCGGTGCTGAGCTTGAGGCGGGGCACGGGCTGGCCGCCGATGTGCTGCTCGACGAGCTTGTAGACCCCTCCCAGGGAAGGAGCGTCCTTGGAAGTGACCAGCTCGGTGCCCACTCCGAAGGCGTCGATGGCCACGCCCTGGGCCAGCACGTCGGCGATGCGGTACTCGTTGAGGTCGCCGCTGGCCACGATGCGGGTGTCGCCCATGCCCGCCTGGTCGAGGATGGCGCGCACCTGCTTGCTCAGCGCCGCCAGGTCGCCGCTGTCCAGCCGTACGCCGGCCAGGCCCGGTCCGAACCGGGCGGCCTTGCGCGCCGCCTCGATGGTGTCGTAGGTGTCGAGCAGCAGGATGGTATGGTCGGGGAAGGCCTTGTGGTACGCCGTGAAGGCCTCGCTCTCGGTGGGGAAGGCCATCACCCAGGAGTGGGCCTGGGTGCCGAAGATGCGGATGCCCAGTTGCTGGCCGGCGAGGACGTTGGAGGTGCCGGCGCAGCCGCCAATGTAGGCGGCGCGGGCGGCGAGGACCCCGGCCTGGGGCCCGTGGGCGCGGCGGGAGCCGAAGTCGACTACCCCCCGCCCCTCCGCCGCCTCCACCACGCGGGCCGCCTTGGTGGCCACCATGGTCTGGAAGTTGATGGTGGACAGCAGATAGGTCTCCACGATCTGGGCGTCGGCCATGGGGGCTGTGACGCGGAGCAGCGGCTCGTCGGCGAAAGCCACGGTGCCCTCGGGCATGGCGTCCACACTGCCCCTGAAGCGCAGCTCGCGGAGGTAGTCGAAGAAGCCGTCGCTCACGCTCTCGAAGACCGGCTGGGAGCGCAGGTAGTCGATGGCCTCGGCGCTGAAGTGGAGGTTCCGCACGTAGTGGACCACCTGTTCGAGGCCGGCCACGAGGAGGAACGAGCGGTGGGCCGGCAGGCTGCGGACGAAGAGTTCGAAGGAGGCCTGCTGGTTCATGTCGGCCTGGAGATATCCCGCGGCCATGGTCACCTCGTAGAGGTCGGTAGCCAGCGCCATGTTCTCGTCGGTGAGGAACAGCGAGCGCTCCCTGCCTTCCATGGGGCTTGCTCCTTCCTTTCCCGATCATACCATGGGCGGTGAGCCGCGCAAGCGCGGCGCCGGGCCTGGCTTGACCCCGCGCCGGCCCGGTGGTAGCTTATGCCCGAGCCTCAGCGGGGCCCGCTCCCAGGAGATGCTGGATGCCCGGCCGCGACGCAGCGCCTGCCCCGACCGCACCGCAGGCCGCCTGGCCGCGCCGCGCGGGATTGCTCACGGTGGCGGTGGCCGTGCTGGCATTCGCCTGCGCCTTGGCGAAGGTCACGTCCTACGATACCTGGGTCCACCTTTCCGTGGGGCGCTGGATCGCGGCGGAGGGGCGGGTGCCCCGGGCCAACCTCATCTCCCACACCCAGCCCGACCGTCCCACCATCGAGCACCGCTGGCTGTTCCAGGTCGGGCTGTGGGGCCTTTGGCGGCTGGGCGGCCCGGGGGCGGCGACCGTGGTGAAGGCGGCCCTGGCCGGGGCCGCGTTCGCCTTGGTGCTGGCCACGGCGCGGCGCAAGGGGGCGGAGATCTTCGTGGCCGCGGTGTTCGCGGTGCTGGCTGCCTGTGCCGCGCGGTTCCGGCTCACCTTGCGGCCCCAGGTCGTCGCCTTCCTGCTCTTCGCGGCGTATCTGCTGGTCCTGGAGCGCTGGCGGCGGGGCGAGCGATGGGGCATCCTGGCCCTCCTGCCGCTCCAGGTGCTGTGGGCGAACGTCCACGGCAGCGCCATTCTGGGCATCGGCCTGGGGCTGGGCTACGCGGGTGCGGAGAGCCTGCGATGGGCGCTGAGGCGGGCGACTCGGGACGTAGAGCCTGGCCCCCGTGGCATCGCTGCCCTGGCGGGCCTGTGGGCCGTGGCCGGGGCTCTGGCGGCGCTTACCCTGGTCAACCCGCACGGCTGGCGGGTGCTCACATTGCCATTCCTCCACGCGGAGACACAGAAACTGAGCGGGCTCAAGGAGTTGCTCCGCGACAGGTCGAGCCTGCGATGGGCCGACCTGGCGGGACGGCACGCGTGCTTCGCCGCCCTCGCGGGGCTGGGGCTGGCCTCGCTGGCGGGGTCGGTGCGGCGCAAGGACGTCACGGAGGCGGGGCTGCTGCTGGGGCTTCTGGCCGCGGCGGTGCACTCGGAGCGGTTCATCGGGCTGTTCGCCGTGGGCGGGGCGCCGATCTGCGCCCGCAACCTCTCGCCGGCGCTCCGCGGGCCGCTGCACAGGGTGGCGCGGCGCATCGAGGCCACCCAGGGCCGAGGGATGCTCGCGCTCTACGCCGCGGCCGTGCTGGTGCTGGTGACTACGGTCGGGATGTCTCCCACCGTGAAGGAGCTGCCGCCGGGCCTCGGCGTGGCCGAGGGGCGGTTTCCCCGGGAGGAGCTGGCGGCGGCCCAGGCACGCTGCCCGAAGGGCAAGCTGTTCAACGAGTTCGAGCACGGCGGCTATATCTACTGGCAGGCGACCCGTCCGGTGTTCATCGACAGCCGGGGGCTGCTGGCCTACAGTTCGTCGTTCGTCCAGAGCTACGTAGCGGCGTGGGCGTCGCCGCGTGCGTGGGCCGAGCTGCTGGAGCGCCACGACATCGCCGTGGCGCTCGTGGGGCATCGGGGGCCGGGCGACCAGCGCCAGCTCTCCCTCGCCAGGTGGGGCTGGCGACACGTCTACCGGGGGCCGGTGTGCAGCGTGTTCGTGCGGGAGGACAGGCTCGACGGCCCTGGGGAGGTCGTGGCGCGGGCCGGAGGATCCGCTCGTTGACAGCGCGGCGCGGGGGGCCTATCATGAGGGGGAAGGAGGCGCGCCGTGGCCAGGGTGCTTCTCGTCAATCCCCCCGCCACCCAGACCCTGGTGGGCAATAACCCCCCATTCCTCGACGAGGAGCGGGGCTGCAATCCGCCCCTTGGGCTCCTCTATCTCGCGGCCGTGCTCCAGGCCCGCTCCGACCACGCGGTGGGGGTGGTCGACGCCATGGCCGAGGGGCTGTCCTACCCCCAGCTCGGATCGCGCATCGCCGAGGCGGAGCCCGACCTGGTGGGCATCTCGGCCATGACGTTCACCCTCCTTGACGTCGTGCGCGCGGTGGCCACGGCCCGCCAGGCGGCTCCCCGGGCGCGGGTGGCCGTGGGCGGCCCCCACGTGCACCTCTATCCCCGCGAGACCGCGGCCCTGTCGGGAGTGGACTTCGCGCTGCGAGGCGAGGGGGACCTCACGTTCCTCGAGCTGTGCGACCGCCTCGACTGTCCCTCGGCGTGGGAGGAGGTGCCGGGGCTGGTCTTCCGCCGCGACGGCCAGCTGGTGGAAACGCCGCCGGCTCCGCCCATCGACGACCTGGATGCCCTGCCCTTCCCCGCCCGCCACCTGGTGCCCATCGAGCGCTACAGCTCGGTGCTGGCCCACCGCCGGCCGGTGACCACCATGTTCACCAGCCGGGGCTGCCCCTACCGCTGCACGTTCTGCGATCGTCCCCACCTGGGCAAGAAGTTCCGCGCCCAGTCCGCGGCCCGGGTGGTGGACGAGATGGCGGCCTGCGCGGCCATGGGGATACCCGAGATCCTCGTCTACGACGACACGTTCACGGTCCGCCGCCAGCGGGTGCTGGACATCTGCTCCGGGATCCAGCGCCGGGCCCTGGACGTAGGCTGGGACATTCGGGCCCGCGTGGACACCGTGGACCCCGAGATGCTGGCGGCCCTGCGAGCCGCGGGCTGCGAGCGCATCCACTACGGCGTGGAGGCGGGCAGCGACCGCTTGATGCAGGTGCTGCGCAAGGGGATCACCGTCGAGCAGGCTCGCCAGGCGTTCCGGGACACCCGGCGGGCCGGCATCGCCACCCTGGCCTACTTCATGATCGGGATTCCGGGCGAGACGGAAGCCGACGTGCGCCAGACCTTCGAGCTGGCCCGCCAGCTGCGTCCCGACGTGGTGCACATCACCATCCTCACCCCCTTCCCGGGCACGGCCATCTACCACCAGGCGCTGGAGGAGGGGGTCTACGAGCGCGACTACTGGCGCGACTTCGCCCTCCAGCCCAGGCCCGGCTTCCGCCCCCGCTACTGGACCCGCGAGCTGAGCCGCGAGCGGCTCGAGGAGCTGCTGGTGGAGGGCTACAAGGACTTCTACGCGCGTCCCGCCTACGTCGCGCGCCAGCTCCTGAAGGTCCGGTCCTGGGGGGAGCTTCGCGACAAGGTCCGGGCCGGCTTGCGGGTGGCCTTCCTGCGCAAGCGCTGAGGGCCGCCCGGGCTCTGGGGCCGGTCCCTGGGGGTTTGCCGTAAAGCTCTGAGCGGCGGCGAGTTGCGCCTCCCGCGGGGCACAGCGGCAAAGCTCCTGCGGCCCCGCCGGCGGCGGCTTTCGGGGTCCCTGGGGCAGCGGCTGTTTTTCCTTGACTCCAAGGGGGCCTTTGGTATAATCACGTCCTTGGGTTTCCCACGGCAACGCTTGGCGATCCCACGATTTCAGGCGGCGCGGCAGGATGCACGACCACCAGATGTTGGTGTTCACCGGCAACGCGAACCACGCCCTGGCCCAGACGGTGTGCGACTACCTGGAGCTGCCGCTGGGGAAGGCCTCGGTGAGTCGCTTCCCCGACGGCGAGCTCAACGTCAAGGTCCTGGAGGACGTGCGGGGCACCGACGCGTTCATCGTCCAGCCCACCTGCTACCCGGTGAACGACCACCTGATGGAACTGCTGATGCTGATCGACTGCCTGCGGCGGGCCTCTGCCACGCGGGTCACCGCGGTGCTGCCCTACTTCGGCTACGCCCGCAAGGATCGCAAGGATGAGGGCCGCGTGCCCATCACGGCGAAGCTGGTGGCCAACCTGATCACCACCGCGGGAGCGGATCGGGTGCTGGCGGTGGACCTCCACGCCTCGCAGATACAGGGCTTCTTCGATCTCCCGGTGGACCATCTCTACGCGTCCTCGACCCTCGCCCGGTCGTTCCGCGAGTCGAAGCCGGAGGACCTGGTGATCGTGAGCCCCGACGTAGGGAGTATCAAGCTCGCCCGCGCCCACGCCGAGCGCCTGAGCGCTGGCCTGGCCGTGGTGGACAAGCGGCGCGTGTCGCCCGAGGAGACCGAAGTCAGCTTCGTCATCGGCGACGTGCGAGGTAAGAACGTGCTCATCGTGGACGATATCATCGCCACCGCAGGCTCGGTGTGCGAGGCTTCCCAACTGCTCCGCGAGCGGGGGGCCGAGAGCGTGCAGGTGGCCGCCACCCACGGCGTCTTCTGCGGCCCCGCCTTCGAGCGCCTGAAGCAGGCCCCCATCGACCAGGTGACGGTCACCGACTCCATCCCCCTTCCCTCGCAGCGGGATACGGTCCCCATCCGGGTGGTCAGCGTCGCCCCCCTGATCGGCGAGGCCATGAAGCGCATCCACCTCAACCAATCCGTCAGTTCCCTGTTCGCTGAAGCCTAACCTCACGGAGTCCCCTATGGACCGACCCGCCCTAGAAGCCACAAGACGCCAGGAGCTGGGCACCCGCGCGGCCCGCCGCCTGCGCGCCCAGGGTCTGCTGCCCGCCGTGCTCTACGGCCACCAGCGCGGCACCGTGCATCTGGCCGTCTCCGCCCACGAAGCCGAGCGCCTGGTGGACGGGGGAGCCCGCATGGTGGACATGGCGATCGGCGGCACCACGGAGACCGCGCTGCTCAAGGAAATCCAGTACGACGCCATGGGCGACGACCTCCTGCACATCGACTTCGCCCGCGTGGCCATGGACGAGAAGGTGGAGGTGGCCGTGCCCATCGAGCTCCACGGCCTGCCCAAGGGCGTGGAGGAAGGTGGCACCCTCGACCACCTGCTGGTGGACCTGGAGGTCCGCTGCCTGCCCGCCGACATCCCCGAGCACATCCGCGTGGAGGTGGGCCATCTGGCCATCGGCGACATCATCCACCTCAGCGACCTCACCCTGCCCCCGGAAGTAGAAGTCCTCCAGGACCCCGAGATGCCCGTGGCCACCGTCCATCCGCCCGAGGAGATCGAGGAGGAGGCCCCCGAGGAGATCGAGCTGGAGGCGGCAGCGGAGCCCGAGGTGATCGGTCGCGGCGAAGAGGAGGAAGAACCGCCCGGCGGCGAAGAAGACCAGGAGGGGTAGTGGCGGCGGATGAAAGTCGTCGTCGGCATCGGCAATCCAGGCACCCGCTACCAGGGCACGCGGCACAACCTGGGAGCACGAGTGGTCGACCGCCTGGCCGACGAAGCCGGCATCCCGATCCGCAGGCGCCGCTTCCACGCCCTGGTCGGCGAGGGACAGATGGGCACCCGCCGAGTCCTGCTCGTCAAGCCCCAGACCTATGTCAACCTCTCGGGCAGCGCCGTGGCACCCCTCCTGCGGTGGCACCGATGCTCGCCCGAAGACCTCCTGGTGGTGTGCGACGACCTGGACCTCGAACCGGGAAGCCTGCGGCTCAGAGCCCGAGGCTCCAGCGGAGGCCACAAGGGCCTCCAGTCCATCATCGAGTGCCTGGGCACGGACGCCTTCGCCCGTCTGCGCATGGGGATCGGACGCGGCCCCGGCGACGACCCCGTGGCCCATGTGCTGGGGCGCTTCACGCCCCAGGAGCAAACTATCGTAGGCCCCGCGGTGGACGCCGCCGCCGAGGCCGTGCGCTGCTGGCTGGACCACGGAGTCCGCGACGCCATGAACGAAGTCAATCGCTAGCCACTTGGAGGACCGGTCCTTGAGGATCTACGAAGGGATGTTCGTCCTCGACGACGGACGCTTCAACAGCAACCCCGAGAGCGTCACCAAGGAAGTTCGCGGCCTCCTGGAACGCCACCAGGCCGAGCTCTTCACCTGCGAGAAGTGGGACGAGCGCCGACTCGCCTACCCCATCGAAGGCCACACCCGCGGTGTATACCTCCTCACCCGTTTCACCGCGCCCCCCGGCGCCATGCACGCCGTCGAGCGCGACGCCCGGCTCAACGACACCATCCTCCGCGTGCTCATCATCCGCGACATCCACACCGAACGCCTCCACCAGGCCGGCCTCTTCCCCCCCACCGAGGGAGCCAAGGAAGAAGAAGCCGAAGAGGCAACCCAAGAGCAAGAGCCGCAAGGCCAGAAGCCCGAAGAGGCGAAACAGGCCGCCGACCAGCAAGCCCCTTCGCCTGGCCAGGAGCAAGGCCCCCCCGAGCAGAAGACCCGGCAGCCCGACCAGCCCGCCGAGGGCGAGGAGGGCCAGCAGACCGACCAGGAAGCAGGCCAGGAATCCCCTGCCGGCGAAGCGGCTCCCGACCAAGACGAAGACTCCGAGGCCCCCACACCCGAGTCCTAACCACGCCTCACCTCCTAGCGAGGGCCTGCCATGCCCAACTACAATCGCGTCATCCTGATGGGCAACCTCACGCGGGACCCCGAGCTGCGCTACACGCCCAGCGGCACCGCGGTAGCCGACTTCGGCCTCGCCATGAACCGCCGCTTCCGAGCCAATAACGAACGCCGCGAGGAAACCACCTTCGTGGACGTGACGGCCTGGGGCCGCACCGCGGAGATCATCAACGAATACTTCTGCAAGGGCCGCCCCATCTTCCTCGAGGGACGCCTGACCCTCGACGAGTGGACCAGCCAGGACGGCCAGCAACGGCGCAAGCTCAAGGTGGTGCTCGAGAACTTCCAGTTCATCACCCCCCGAGGGCAGGGCGGCGAACGCCGCTCCCAGCGCCCCCAGCGCCAGGACGCCCAGAGCGCCCCCCAGGAGAACCAGGACAGCGAGGAATCCGAGCCCTTCGACGACGTCCCCTTCTAGCCCCCAGGAGACCCATCCCCCATGGCCAGACGGAAGTACCGCCGCCCCCGCGACAAGACCCGCTGCCGCTTCTGCCGCGAAGGCATCACCCGCATCGACTACAAGGACATCCATATCCTCCAGAAGCTCACCACCAGCCAGGGCAAGCTCTTCTCCCGCAAGCGCTCGGGCAACTGCGCCAAGTGCCAGCGCATGGCCCGCCGGGCCATCAAGCGCGCGCGCTTCCTGGCCCTGATGCCCTACGTCGGCGACTGAGCCCCTCGCCCCGGCCCCACGGAGGAGCCCCATGGACGTTCTGCTCCGCAAGGATATCGAGAAGCTGGGCAAGGCCGGCGACATCCTGAGCGTCGCCGACGGCTACGCCCGCAACTACCTCTTCCCCCGCAAGCTGGCCACCGAGGTGAGCGAGGAAAACCTGCGCCGCCTGGAGGCCGACCGCCGCCGCGCCGCCCGGGAGGAAGAACGCCGCCGCCACGCCCTGGCCCAGCTCGCCGCCCGGCTCGAGGACACCTCCTGCACCATTCCCGCCCAGGCCACCGAGGGAGGTACCCTCTTCGGCTCCGTCGCCGCCGCCCACGTGGCCCGGGCCTTGGGCGAGGAGGGGTTCGAGATCGACGACGCGATGATCCGCCTCGAAGAGCCCATCAAGGAAACCGGTGTCTACGCCGTGGAGATCCACCTCGCACCCGAGATTACCGCGACGACCCGCGTGTGGGTCGTCGCCGACTAGGACGCCATGGCCCGCCCCGCCGACACCGCTGCCGCCGACCGTCTCCCCCCCCAGAACCTGGAGGCCGAGACGGCCGTCCTCGGCTCCATGCTCCTCGACAACCACACCATCGCCGACGTCGCCCAGATCCTCAAGAAGGGCGACTTCTACTCCCCCGACCACCAGATCCTGTTCGAAACCATCGTCGACCTCTTCGACCAGGGCCAGCCCGTCGACCCCGTGATCCTGGCCGACAGCCTCCGCCAGAGCGACCAGCTCGAGCAGGTCGGTGGCACCGACCTCCTGGTCTCCCTCCTGGAGAGCGTCCCCTCCGCGGCCAACGCCGAGCACTATGCCCTGATCGTGCGCCAGGCCGCCGTGCGCCGCAAGCTCATTCACGCCTGCACCGAGATCATGCGCAATTCCTACGACGGCAGCCTGAGCCCCGAGGAGCTGCTGGACAGGGCGCAGGCCGAGATCTTCGGGGTGAGCCAGGGCGACCAGTTCGCCGAAGCTGCCGCCGTGCGCGACGTGCTCCAGGAGATTTTCGAGGACATCGAGAGCATCCGCGAGAATCGCATCACCGGCCTGCGCACCTACTTCCACGAGCTCGACGACCTGACCTGCGGACTCCAGCCCTCGGACCTCATCATCGTGGCCGGCCGGCCCTCCATGGGGAAGACCACCTTCGCCCTCAACGTGGCCGGACGCGTGGCCATGGGCGACTGGAACAGGCCCAACCGGGAGGAGGGCAGGCCGGTGCTCGTCTTCTCGCTGGAAATGTCCAAGCCGGTCATCGCCCGCAACCTCCTGTGCGGCTACGCCAAGGTCGACGCCCACCGCCTCCGCCGCGGCCTCCTCCCCCGGGAGGAGATCAACGCCCTCACCGTCAAGGCCGGCGATCTCTACGAAGCCCACGTCTACATCGACGACACCCCCGGCCTGTCCCTCCGCGAGCTCCGCACCCGGGCACGCCGGATGAAGATGACCGTGCCCGACCTCTCCATGGTGGTCGTCGACTATCTCCAACTGATGGAGGAGCGGGGAGCGGAGAACCGCCAGCAAGAGATCAGCATCATCTCCCGAGGGCTCAAGGCCCTTGCCCGGGAGCTCAACGTCCCGGTCATCGCCCTCTCCCAGCTCAGCCGAGCCACCGAGTCGCGCGAGGGCCACGTGCCCCGCATGTCCGACCTCCGCGAATCGGGCTCCCTGGAGCAGGATGCCGACCTCATCGTGCTCCTCTACCGCCCGGAGCACTACAACCCCAACGACCGCCCCGGCGAGGTCGACCTCATCGTAGCCAAGCAGCGCAACGGGCCCACGGGCATCGTCAAGGCCACGTTCCTGCGCAACTTCCTGCGCTTCGAGGACTATCTCGAGCCGGAGCACGTCCCCTTCTGACCTCTCGGATGGGCCAGCCCATGAAGCCTCCACGGCGCCGCCTTCCGCCTCTCCCGGCCGCTCTCATCCTCCTCCTCGCCGGCCTCATCCTCTGCCCCGCGCCCGCCGCGGGCGGCGAAGGCCCCATCGTCCGCCAGATCGAGGTGCGCGGCTACCGCGGCGACCCCCAGGCCATCAAGGACATCATCCAGACCCAGGAGGGCCAGCCGCTGGACCTGGAAGTGCTCGACAGGGACGTGGCCCGGCTCTACCAGGCGGGCCACGTGGCCCAGGTGCGGCGGGAGAGGCTGCCCGACGGGGTGCGCATCATCATCGTCCTCACCCCGCCTCCTCGCGTGCGCCGAGTGGAGGTGAGCGGCGCGGGGCGCTCCTGGAACAGCAAGCTCCAGGACGAGTTGATCACCCAGCCCGGCGACGTGGTGCTGGCCCGGGTCCTGGAGCAACCCGAAGAGCAGCGCTTCCGGGGCGACAAGGCTCGCATCCGCTCCTGGTGCCGCCAGCGCGGCTACCGCGACGTGGAGGTCACGACCCAGATCGCCCGCGTCTCCGACGCGGAGGTAAACCTCACCTTCCAGGTCGACCTGGGCCCCAAGTACCAGGTGAAGTGGCTGCGCATCGAAGGCAACGAGGCCATCTCCGACCGCCAACTGCTCCGCCTGATGAGGACCCGCCGCGACACTCTCTTCACCAGCCGCCGCTATAGCGACGAGACCTTCGAGAAGGACATCGAGGCCCTCCAGGACTACTACCGCTTCAAGGGCTTCCCCAATGCCCAGGTGACCTACCGCCGCACCTTCCGAGGGCGCCAGGGCAACAAGGTGGACATCACCATCCAGGTAGAGGAGGGCCGCACCTATCCCACCGCCTCCGTGACCATCGAGGGCAACCAGGCGATCCCCACCGAGGAGCTGCTCCAAGCCATCCCCCTGGAGGAGGGCGAAACCTTCTCCGACGAGAAGCTCTTCGAGTCGGGCCGCAAGATCGAGCGCCGCTACAAGGAGCAGGGCTACCCCCTCGTCCGCGTGCGGCCCGATCGCCAGCTCAACGAAGAGGGCGATGCCTACGAAGTGGCCTTCGCCATCGAGGAAGGCAACCCCATCACCATCGACCAGATTCACACCCGGGGCAACGACTATACCCGCCACGAAGTGATCCGGCGCGAGCTGGAGATCCAGCCGGGCAGCATCTACGACATCCGCAAGCTGGAGCGCAGCGAGCGGGCCCTCGACCGCCTCCAGTTCTTCGATACCGTGAACCTCGACCTCGAACCCACCGAGCCCCAGGACCCCCGGGAACGCAACCTGGTGGTGGAAGTGACCGAGAGGCAAACCGGCACCGTGGGCCTGGGCGTGGGCTTCTCCAGCACCAACGCCATCATGGGCACCCTCGACCTGGTGCAGCGGAACTTCGACTGGCCCGGCTGGGGCACCTTCCTCGGCCGATTCCCCAAGAGCCTGGTGGACATGGTGACCGAGCCGGAATACGTGGGCGGCGGGCGCTACTTCCGCCTCGCCCTCATGCCGGGCACGGTCTACAGCAATTTCCTGCTGCGCTACGAGAATCCCTACTGGCGTCACATCCACGGCCGCAACGAGAGCCTGGGCTGGAGCCTCTACTGGCGCACCCGCGACCAGGGCGAGTGGGACGAACGCCGCGCCGGCCTGCGCCTGTCCTGGGGCCTCCGCAAGTACAAGGGCGACCCCGACACCGACCTCATCTTCCACGCCCGCGCCGAGGCCGTCTCCGTCCTCGACGTCGACGAGGACGAGGCCCCCGAGGACGCCGACGACGAAGAGGGCACCCACCCCCTCCTGGGCATCGGGGCCACCTTGGAGCGCGACCGCACCGACACCCGCTACCTGCCCACCTCGGGCATGCGGTGGGAGGCCGGCCCCGAGCTCGTCGTGCCCCACGGCGTGACCTTTGGCGTGGGCGGGGCGCGCTACTGGACGCTGGGCGACCACCCCCAGGGCGCCGAGCGCGTCGTCTCCGTGCGGGGACGGATGGACTACGCCCTGGGCAGCTTCCCCATCTACGAGCGGTACTACGCCGGCGCCCCCCTCCTGCGAGGCTTCGAGTACCGGGGAGCCGGGCCCCACGACAACGACGAGCCGGAGGGCGGCAAGTACCGGGCCATCCTCAGCGCCCAGTACCGCTACCCCCTGATCACCAATACCCTCTACTCCGTGTTCTTCGCCGACACGGGCACGGTGACCGAGGACTTCACGTTGTTCGGCTCGCCCCGGGCCTCGGTGGGCTTCGGCTTCCGCCTCCGTCTGCCCAGGCTCACGCGCGTCCCGCTGAGCCTGGACTTCGCCATCCCCGTGCTCAAGCAGGGGGACGACGACACCGAGGTGGTCTATTTCTCCCTGGCCCTCCCTTGGCCGGGCGTGGGTCTGGGCCGAGGAGGCCCGTAGGAGCCGCCACCTCCGCAGGCCCGCCGCCGCCCCGAGACGGGAGCCCCTGGTGCGGCCCCCCTCGACGTTTGCCCACAGGAGTCCCAGGATGTCGCGTATTCTGCCTGCTGCGGCCCTCATGCTCGCGGCCGCTTCGTCCGCTGTGGCCGCCTCGGCCGCGGATCTGGAGGCCGAGGTGGAGGAGCTCAAGAAACAGGTCGCCGAGCTCTCCCGGCAGCTCCCCGACCAGCAGCCCCCCAAGATCGGCGTGGTCAACGTCCTCCGTGTGTTCAACGAGCTGGAGGAGAAAATCGACATGAACGCCGAGCTGCGCCAGGAGGACGCCAAGAGGGAGGCACGCCTCCGCGAGCTCGTCGACCGCGTCAAAGACCTCCAGGAGAAGAGCAAGCTCGTGCGCCCAGAGAGCGACGAGGGCAAGAAGACGGCCCAGCTCCTCGAAGAGGCCCGCCGCGAGCTCCGCAGCTACAGCGAGGCCTCCGAAGACCACATGTACAATAAGCTCTTCGACTTCACGCTCCGCATCTACAACAAGATCCGCAAGGAGATCGACGCTTACGCCCAGGAGCAGGCCTACGACCTCGTCCTCCGCACCCGTGACGCCGAGCTGGCCGGCTTCCCCCAGTCCATGTCGCCCCGCATCCGCTACAGCGAGCTCAACCGGCAGGTGGAGGAGCGCTCCGTGCTGTTCGCCCGGCCCGCCTACGACTTCACCGAGGAGATCATCCGGCGGATGAACGCCAAGTACCGCCGGCAGGAGACCGAGAAGCGCAAGCACCGCCCCGGCCCCGAGCCCCAGGACGAGCCCTAGCCCCAAGGAGTCCCTGTGCACGCCACCCTCGAACAGCTCGCCCAGCTCGCCGGCGCCACCTTGCAGGGCGAGCCGTCCACCGCCATCCGCGGCGTCGCGGGCGTCCACAACGCCCGGCCTGGCGAGATCGCCTTGCTCGCCGAGCGCCGCTACGCCCGATTCGTCGATACCACCCAGGCCTCCGCCCTGGTGGTGGGCCCCGACTTCGATGCGGAGTCGACCGACCTGCCCCTCCTGGTGGCGGACGACCCCGGCGCGGCGTTCCAGGCCATCGCCGACCGCCTGTGCCCCCCGCTGCGAACCCACCCGCCAGGCATCCACCCCACGGCCCAGGTGGCCGAGGACGCCGAGGTGGGGCCGGGCGCCTCGATCCAGGCCTATTGCGTGGTGGAGTCGGGGGCCAGGGTCGGGCGGGACACCGTGCTCCGCCCCTTCGTTTTCGTGGGTGCGGGGGCCGAGGTGGGCGCGGAGTGCCTGCTCCACCCCCACGCGGTAGTCCTCGACCGCTGCTCACTAGGCGACCGCGTGGTGCTGCACGGCGGGGTGGTGGTGGGCGGGGATGGCTACGGCTTCGAAACCCGCGACGGGGCGCACCACAAGGTCCCCCAGCGGGGCATTGTGGAGGTGGGCGACGACGTGGAGATCGGGGCCAACACAACGATCGACCGCGCCCGCTACGGTCGCACCGTGATCGGCTCGGGCACCAAGATCGACAACTTGGTGATGGTGGCCCACAACTGCGTGGTGGGCGAGCACTGCCTCCTCGTCGCCCAGAGCGGCATCGCGGGCAGCACCACCCTGGGCCACCACGTGGTGGCCGCGGCCCAGGCGGGCATCGTCGGCCACGTGACCATCGGCGAAGGCACGGTGATCGCCGCCCAGACGGGAGTGGCCAAGAGCACCGGGCCCGGGGAGACGGTCTTCGGCAGCCCGGCCCAGGACATCCGTACCGAACGTCGATGCATCGCCCAGTACAAGAAACTCCCCCAGCTCGCCGCCCGCCTGCGGCAGCTGGAGCAGACCGTCGAGCGTCTCACCCAAGAGGTCCAACGACGTGAAGGTGCCGCAGAAGACCATCCGCAAGAGGGTTGAGCGCACGGGCACCGGCGTGAACACGGGGGAGGAGGTGGCCGTGGCCCTATGTCCGGCCGAGCCGGACCAGGGGGTGACGTTCGTGCGCACCGACCTGGAGGGCTCGGCCCCCGTGCCCGCGTCGCTGGAGTTCGTGGCCCCCAAGCGCCGCCGCACCGTGCTCCAGGCGGGCCAGGCGGAGGTGCAGATGACCGAGCACCTCCTGGCCTCGGTGGCGGGGATGGACATCGATAACCTCACCGTGGAGACCTCCTCGGCCGAGCTGCCGGGGGGAGATGGCAGCGCCCTGTTCTTCGCCGAGATGCTCCAGGAAGCGGGCGAGGCCGATCAGAACGCGCCCCGCCGCCTGCTCACGCTGCGCAAGCCCATCACCATCTCCGAGCCCGGCGCGACCATCATCGCCCTCCCCGCCTCCGAGGGACTGTCCATCTCCTACACCCTGGATTACGACCGCGTGCCCCTGCCCGCCCAGCACGTGGACATCCATCTGGACCGCCAGACGTTCCTGCGCGAGCTGGCTCCGGCACGCACCTTCGTCCTCGAGGCCGAGGTGGAGGGCCTCCTGGCCGAGGGCATGGGGAAGGGGGCCTCCTACAGCAACGTGCTGGTGGTGCGCAACGACGGGTCGGTGATCGAGAACACCCTGCGCTTCCCCGACGAGCTGGCCCGCCACAAAGCCCTCGACCTGTTGGGCGATCTGCGCCTGGCCGGCGGGGGGCTCGTCGCCCGCGTGCTCGCGGTCAAGAGCGGGCACGCTCACAACATCCGCCTCGCCGAGCGCATCTGGCGCGACGCCGTCTCGCCCGACGCGGTGAGCCTGGACATCCGCGACATCCTGAGCGTGGTCCCCCACCGCTACCCCTTCCTCCTGATCGACCGCGTGGTGCAGATCGAGGCCGGACGGCGGGCCACGGCGCTCAAGAACGTGACCATCGATGAGCCCTTCTTCCAGGGCCACTTCCCCGGACGGCCCGTTGTGCCCGGCGTGCTCCTCGTGGAGTGCATGGCCCAGGCCAGCGGACTGCTGCTCTACCAGCGGTGCGCAGGGGCCCGCATGATCGCGCAACTGGCGGCCGTGGACGGGGCGCGCTTCCGCCGCCCGGTCGTGCCCGGCGACCAGCTCCGCGTGGAGGTGGAGGCCCTGCGAATGAAGTCTCGCACTTGCAAGGTCCAGGCCAGTGCCTTCGTGGACGATGCCCTGGCCGCGGAAGCCACGATCACCTTCGTCCTCGTCGAGATGCCGCCGAACGATTAAGGCGCCCCCATGGCCCCCCACATTCATCCCACCGCCACCGTCGACTCCCAGGCCGAACTCGCCGACGACGTGGTCGTCGGTCCCAGGGTCACCGTGGGGCCCCACGTGACCATCGGCCCGGGCACGGAGCTGAAGACCGGCTCCGTCGTCACCGGCTGCACCGTCGTCGGGGCACGCAACGTCATCGGGCCCTACGCCGTCCTGGGCACCCCGCCCCAGGACCTGGACTACAGCGGCGAGCCCACCCGGCTCGTGGTGGGGGACGACAACGCGATCCGCGAATACGTGACTGTCAACACCGGCTCGACGAAGCACGACTGGGAGACCCGCATCGGCAACGGCAACTTCCTGATGGCCTACTGCCACGTGGGCCACGACTGCGAGGTGGGCCACGACATCGTGATGGCCAACGCGGTGGGCATCAGCGGCCACTGCAAGATCGAGGACCGGGTGTGGTTCGGCGGGATGGTGGGCATTCACCAGTTCGTGACCATCGGCACCCACGCCTTCATCGGCGGCCTCTCCCGCATCGTGCACGACTGCCCACCGTACATGATCACGGAGGGCAACCCCGCCAAGGTCCGAGGCGTGAACACCATCGGCCTCAAGCGCCGGGGCTTCGCCCCCAAGGCCATCGACGGCCTCAAGCAGGCCCAGCGGCTCATCTGGCGCTCCCACCTCACGGCGCAACAGGCGGTCGAAGAGATCGCCGCGGCCGAGGACGACCCGTCGCCCGAGGTGGCCTACCTGGTGGCAAGCCTCCGCGCCACCTTCGCCGGCCGACAGGGCCGAGCGCGCGAAGCGCTGAGGAAGAGATAGACCGGCGCCAGAGCACGCGTGGGCCGCGCCCGGCGCGCCATCTGTCGCCCTTCATCGAGACGACCTGATGAGCCAGCCCCTCCGAGTCGCCGTCGTCGGCGCCGGCCATCTCGGCCGTCACCACGCCCGACTCTACGCCGCCATCCCCCACGCCCAGCTCGTGGCCGTGGCCGACATTGCGCCCGACCGCGCCCGCAACGTGGCCCAGGCCTACGGCGCCCGGCCCGCCGCGGACCACCGCGATCTGCTCGCCGAGGTCGACGCGGTGAGCATCGCGGTGCCCACCGAATCCCACTTCGCCGTGGCCAAGGACTTCATCGAAAGAGGGGTGGCCGTGCTCGTGGAGAAGCCCTTCACCCGCTCCCTGGAAGAGGCCGACGAGCTGCTCGCCCTGGCCGGGAAAAACGGTGTGCCCATCCAGGTGGGCCACGTGGAGCGCTTCAACCCTGCCCTGGTGGCCGCCAAGCGCTACCTCACCACGCCCCTCTACGTGCACTGCGACCGCATCGGGCCGTTCACCTTCCGCTCCCTGGACATCGGGGTGGTGCTGGACCTGATGATCCACGACCTGGATATCCTGCTCGACCTGGTCGACGGCCCGGTGGAGACCATCGAGGCGGTGGGCGTGCCCGTCCTCTCGCCACACGAGGACATCGCCAACGTGCGCCTGACCTTCGCCAGCGGCTGCGTGGCCAGCCTCACCGCCAGCCGGGTGGCCACCCACGCCGTGCGCAAGGTGCGCATCTTCCAGCCCGACGCCTACATCTCGCTCGACTACGGCCAGAGAAAGGCTCTGCTCTATCGCAAGCGCCAGGGCGACATAGACCCCACGTCGATCGACCCCAGCGAGATTCCCGACCTGAAGGCCTTCGTCTTCGAGAAGCTCATCGCCGTCGAGGAAATCCCCATGGAGGAGCACGACGCCCTGGAGGCCGAGCTCCTGGCGTTCCTCCACAGCGTGGCCACCGGCCAGCCGCCCTCCTGCTCGGGGCACGACGCGCGCCGGGCCATCGAGCTCGCCACCCGCATCCTACGCGGCATCGAGGCCAACCTCCGCACCCGCGGCCCCTTTGCGCCATGAGCCCCACGCTGTTCATCGTGGCAGGCGAAAGCTCCGGCGACCTCCACGGCGCCAGCCTGGCCCGAGCCCTGCGCCAGCGGCGGCCCGAGCTGGCCCTGGCGGGCCTCGGCGGGCCGCGCATGGCGGAAGCCGGCGTGGACGTGGTGCGCGACGTCACCGCCCACGCCGCGGTGGGCATCTCCGAGGCCCTGGCCAGCGTGCGCACCGTGCTGAAGGCCTTCCGGGAAATGGTGGCGCTGCTCGAGGAGCGGCGGCCCGACGCCGTAGTGCTCATCGACTACCCGGAGTTCAACCTCCGCTTCGCCCGCAGGGCCCACCGCCGCGGCATTCCCGTGTGCTACTATATCAGCCCCCAGGTGTGGGCCTGGCGGCAGCGGCGGGTGCGGGCCATCCGCCGCTACGTGGACCGTCTGCTGCTGGTGCTCCCCTTCGAGCACGACTTCTACGCCGCCCACGGCATCGAGGCCACGTTCGTGGGCCATCCCCTTCTCGACGTCCTCCACCCCTACCGCCACGACCGCAGCTCGGCCCGCGACCTGGGCCTGCCCGAAGACCAGTTCCTCCTCGGCCTGCTGCCCGGGAGCCGCAAGCGCGAGGTGGCCGCGCTGCTGCCGCCCATGCTGGGCGCCGCAGAGCGCCTGGAGAGCCACCTGGGCTCCCTCTCCGTGGCCCTCGCCCCCGCGCCCTCGGTGCCCGCCGAGGAGTACGAGAGCTGGCGAGGCCGCACCTCGCTGCCCTTCCGGCTCTTCCCCGGGAAGACCTACGAGGTGATGGCCGCCTGCGACCTGCTGCTCGTCGCCTCGGGCACTGCAACGCTGGAAGCGGGGATCATCGGCACCCCCATGATCGTCACCTACAAGGTCTCCCCGCTCTCCTGGCTGCTGGCGCGCCTCCTGGTGCGACGCATCCGCTATTGTTCCCTCGTGAACCTGGTGGCCGACCGCCAGGTGGTGCCCGAGCTGCTCCAGGGCGAGGCCACCGCGGAGAACATCGCCGACCACGCCCTGGCCCTCATCCGCGAGGGCCGCCTGGAGCAGGTGGGGCGCGAGCTCGCCGCCGACGTCCGGCCCCGACTAGGGCAGCCGGGGGCCTCGGGCCGGGCCGCTGAGGAGATCTTGGACCTCGTCGAACGCGAGGGAGCTTGAGTTGGCCCTACGCCGATACAGGCCAGGAGGACGAACGGGAACGCCATGAGCACCACACCCGCCCCTGCCGCCGAGCCTCGTACTCTCTCCCCTTGGACGACGGCCGTGATCGCGGCCCTGGGCATCGCGGCGCTCCTGGCGCTGCTCTTCCCCCACAAGGCGTTCGCGCTCCTGGGCGCCACGCCCCAGGAGCTGACCCAGCCGGTCACGGCCCGGGAGACCCTTCGCGAGGCCTACCTCGTCATCGCCGCCACCGTGGCCCTGGGGGCCATGGTGTTCCTCGCCCTGTTCGGCTCGCAGCGCGTGCTGCGCGAGCCTTCCCTGCTGCTGGCCGCGCTCCTGGTGGGCCTGGTGGTCCACTCCCTGAGCGTGGCCCGCACCGGCTACGTGCCCGACCAGGCTTACGTGAATTTCGTGTACGCCCGCAATCTGGCGTCGGGGAGGCTGGCGTTCAACCCCGGGGAGGCCGTGCGGGGCTACAGCAGCTTCCTCCAGGTCGTGCTCCTCGCCCCTTTCGCCTGGCTGCCCACGGCTTTTTCGCTGCGGGTGGTGGCCCAGGGCATCGCCCTGGTGGCGTCGGTGCCCACCGTGTCGCTGGTCTATGCCCTGGGCCGGCGTCTGAACCCCGGGCGTCGCGCAACGTGGTCGCTCGCGGCGCCGCTGCTGTTGGTGCTCAGCCCCGGCTACACCCTGGCCTCGGCGATGGGCACGGAGACTCAGCTGGCCACCTTCCTGGTCATGCTGGGCGCCTTCCTCTACCTGGCGGCGCCGGGGAGGCGCAGCGGCTGGTGTTGGCCGGCGGCTTTTGCCCTCGCGGCGCTGGCGCGGCGCGAGGCCCTGCTCCTGCTCGTGGCTACGGTGGTCTTCGAAGCGGCGTCGGGCCGCACGCGGCGAGGGAGGGGCCGGCTGGCTCTGCGCTGCCTCCCAGCGCTGGCCATCCTGGTCGGCTACTACGTCGCATCGACGGCCTACTTCGGCCACCTGCTCTCCACCGCGTTCCTGGCTGAGGGCGGAACGCGGCTGTCGGCGCACCGGCTGGGGCGGGGCGCTTACTACGCAGGAGCCTTCCTGTCGAAGGTCGTAGGGGTGAGCGTGTTCCTTGTGCCCCTGGCGATGGCGGTGCGTGGCATCGAACGGCGCCTGGCGTATGCGACCGTGCTGGTTGGGGTGGGCCTGGCCCACGCGTGCGTGAGCGGCGGGGGCGCGCTGCCCGGCTACCAGCTCCTGGCCCCCGTCTTGCCGTTGCTCTACTTCGCGCTCCAGGAGAGTGCGGCGGCGCTCTACCACGATCTCCTTCCCCGCGCCCGCGGCGGCGCGACGGCGCTGAACGTGGTGCTCGCCTTCGCCCTGCTCTTCGCCTTCCCTGTGCCCTACTTCCGCCGGGAGGTGGCGCTGCTCGGGCAGATCGACGGCCTACACGCGGCGGACTCTCGAAGCCTCCGCCACCTGGGCTTCGCCCTCCGTCGGGAAGAGGCGGGGACTTCGGTCGCCATTCGCTACCCCGGCCAGGTCAAGTTCCTGTCGGGCGCCACGGTGATCGACCTCAGCGGGGGCTGCGACCGGACGGTCGCCCGCCTGGGCGAGGGGGCGGCTCCCTACGTGCTGGCACGCAGACCCGACTACCTGGTGCTGGCCGCCAGCTTCCAGTCGGAGACGGGCGACGAGGCTTCGCTGCTCGGCGGCCTGGAGCGTCGGCTCTACCGCTCGGAGGCCTTCCGCGAGCACTACGCCTTCGACCGCGCCCTCACCCGCTTCGAGCCCCGGGACGGCGCCCCGGGGGAGTACCTCTGGGTGTTCAAGCGACGGGGGAAGCAGAGCCCGACGGCGTCGGCACCCCGACCCGGGCTCTAGAGCAGAATCCCTGCGATAGACGCAGTGAGGAAGGAGGCGATGGCCCCGCCGGCCAGGGCTCGCAAGGCGAGCTGGGAGAGGTCGGGCCGCCGCTCGGGCGCGATGCCCCCCAGACCGCCGATGAGGATGCCTACGGAACCGAAGTTCGCGAACCCGCACAGCGCGTAGGTGGCGATGATCGTCGAGCGCGCCGAGAGCTGGGCCTTGGCCTCCACCAACTGCTGGTAGGCGATAAACTCGTTGGCGCTGATCTTGATGCCCATCAGCGAGCCTACCGTCGCCGCCTCGTCCCAGGGCACACCCATGGCGAACGCCAGGGGCCGGAAGACGAAGCCGAAAACCTCCTGGAGGCTGGCGGGGAACCCCTCCCAGCCCAGCCACCGGGCACAGCCGGCGTGGGCCTGGCCCAGCAGGTAGTTCACCAGGGCCAGGAGGGCGAGGAAGGCGATGAGCATGGCGCCCACGTTGAGCGCCAGCCGCAGCCCGTCGCTGGCCCCCGCCGCGGCAGCATCGATGACGTTCCGCGTCGTCCGCTCGCGGTGCACCCGGACCCTCCCCGCGGTCTCCGACTCCTCCGTCTCCGGGATCATGATCTTGGCCACCACCAACGCCGCGGGCGCAGACATCACGCTGGCGCACAGCAGATGCCCGGCATCGATGCCGAAGCTGGCGTACATGGCCAGCACACTGCCCGCAATGGTCGCCAGGCCTCCGGTCATCACCGCCATCAGCTCCGAATCCGTGAGCCCCCTCACGTAGGGCCGAATCATCAGCGGGGCCTCGGTCATGCCCACGAACACGTTGCCCGCCGCGGAGAGCGACTCCGCCCCGCTCAGGCCCATGGTCCGGCGCATCACCCACGCCATCGCCGCCACCACCCGCTGCATCACCCCCAGGTGGTAGAGGATACCCATCAGGGAGGCGAAGAAGATGAGCACCGGCAGCATCTGAAACGCCACCAGCTCGCCAGCCCACTGGCCGAAGAGGAACTCACTGCCCTCAGCCGTGAACCCGATGAGCCGCGTGAAGGCGTCCCGAGCCGCGGCGAACACTACCTCCCCGGGCCGGGTGCGCAGGATCAGAACGGCGAAGACCAATTGCAGCCCCAAACCCCACAGCACCGTGCGCCATGGGATGCGGCGGCGGTGACGCGACAGCGCCAGCGCGATGCCGAGAAGCGCCACCACGCCCAGAAGCCCTGAGAAACGTCCCGCGATCCCCATCACGTAGACCCTCCTTGGAAGCCGCAGTGAGGGAACATTCGCTGGCAAGCGGCCCACGAATGAACACCAAATAGCGGGGAGCGTCAAGGCCGAGGGACCGGCCGACCGTCCGTGGAGCATGGCCAGACGCCCCGGCGGCCGCCGAGAGGGCATCGTGAGCGGGAGTGGAGAGAGAAGTGGCGCGGGGGGCGAGGAGCGGGCGGCTCAGGTCGCCTCGGGGTCGAGGCCCACGGCTTCCTCGGCCCGCCGCGTGGCCTCCTTGAGACCCTGCTCCACCCGCAGGCGCCAGCGCTCGACCTCCTGCCCGGAAACCTCCCGGGGCACGTGGATGGGCTCGCCATAGACCAGCCGGGCACGCGACCACGGCTTGGGCACGCGGAAGCGGTCCCAGGAACGAAACTCCCAGTACCGCGAGGAGGCGAAGCCCATGGGCACCACGGGGGCGCCCGCCTTCTGGGCCAGGTAGACCACCCCCGGCTGGACGACGTAGCGGGGCCCCAGCGGACCGTCGGGGGTGATGCCCACGTCGCAGCCCTCCCGCATCATCTTGACCAGCCGCATCAGGGCCCGGGCCGCCCCGTGGGTGGTCGAGCCGCGCACGCAAGTGTAGCCCAGGCGGCCGAGCACCCGCGCGATGAGCTCCCCATCGGCGTGCTCGCTCACCAGCACCACCCCCCCGGTGTGGCGGTGGTGGAACAGAGGCACGAGCTGCTGGGAGTGCCAGCTCGGAAAGCACGCGCTCCCGTGTCGGCGGCGCAACTCCTCGAGCCGCTCGTCACCCGCTACGCTCAGGCGCAGCGAGTGGCACAACGCGGTGTAGACGCGAGTCCCCACCCACTCGGCCAGGAACGCCTTGGTGCGGTCCCATGCCACGGCGCGGTCCCTCAGCGTGCGACGAGGCCCCGGATGCGGCGGCGCTGAGCCCAGGAGCTGGGCCCCACGACCACCAGGCTGCGGCGCGAGGGCCGGAAGACCTCCTGGGCCACAGCCCGGATCTCCTCGGCGGTGATGCTCTTGAGCCGCTTGGCTTCCTCGGTGGGGGTGACCAGGCGCTGGGGGGCGAGGAGGATCTCGCGGACCCCCAGCCAGTCGGCCACGTCCGGCGGGCTGTCCTCCAGAATCTCCATCTGACAGGCCACGCGGTCCTTGAACATCTGAAGGGTGGCCTCGTCCAGTCCCTGATCAGCCAGGCGGCGCACCTCCTCGAGGGCTCCCTCCACGGCGTCGGCGGCCCGCTCCCGCCGCGTGGTCGTCGCGATGTCGACCCATCCGCAGTCGGAGAACAGCGTGGTGTTGGAGCAGACGTCGTAGACCAGGCCATCGCGCTCGCGGAGCCGCGAGAAGAGGCGGGAGGTGACCCCCCCGCCAAGAATGTCGCTGGCCACGAGCACACGGTAGAACTTCGGGTCGTGGTAGGAGCACGCCTTGTGGCACAGCTTCAGGTGGGCCATGCGGGTGGGGGCTCTGCGGAAGGCGTGGCGGGCCGAGGCCTGGACGTCGCGCAGGGGCGCGGGGGTAGCAGCGTGGCCCCTTTCCAGCGAGCCGAAGCGCTCGCTCAGGAGGTCAACCACCTCGTCCTGGGGATAGTTGCCGGCCACGCACACCACCATGTTGGCCGCCTGGAGGAAGCGATGGTAGTGCGCGGCCAGTTCGTCCTCGCCGAATCGAGCGAGGTTGCGCTCGTAGCCCAGGCAACTGAAGCTGTGGGCCTGGGAGGGCCACATCAGCTCGTAGGACAGCTCGTCGAGGTTCACGTCCTCGCCGGCCACGTCGCGGTAGTGGCTCATCTCCTCGATCACCACCCGCCGCTCGGTCTCCACGTGGTCGCGGGCGAAGGTGGGGTGCAGGACGACCTCGGCCAGCAACTCCAGCCCCCGCAGGAAGTGGCGGCTGTGGCAACTGACCATCAGCTCGGTGTACTCGGGCATCGTGGCGCCGTTGAGCTCGGCACCGATGGCGTCGATCTCCCGCGACACCGCCTCGGGCTCGGGAAGACGGCGAGTGCCCTTGAAGAGCACGTGCTCGGCGAAATGGGACAGGCCGTTGGTCTCCCTGGTCTCGAACCGCGGGCCCATCCGCAGGTAGACGGTGGCGATGGCCGAGTGGAAGCCCGCCATGCGCACGAAGATCGCGCGCAGGCCGTTGGGCAGTTGCTCGCGGGTAGCTTCTATCATCGCTCCGGGAGCCCCGTCTGCGGGCCCCTGGTGCCGGCGGCCGCGCCTCGCGGCGGGACGACCGGGCGCCGGGGACCGCCCTCACGGGCACGCTCAGAATTGCTCGAGGAAGCGAACGTCGTTCTCGAGGAGAAGACGGATGTCCGGGATGCCGAACTTGAGCAGGGCAATGCGGTCGATGCCGATGCCGAAGGCGAAGCCCGTGTAGCGCTCGGGGTCGTAGCCCACCGCCTCGAACACCCGGGGGTGGACCATGCCCGCGCCCAGCAGCTCCAGCCACCGCCGCTCCCCGCCCACGTCGCACAGCACATCCACCTCGGCGCTGGGTTCGGTGAAGGGGAAGAAGGAGGGGCGGAAGCGCGTCGCCGTCTCGGGGCCGAATAGCTCCCGCATGGCCATGGTGAGCACGGCCTTGAGGTCTGCGAACGTTATCCCCTCGTCCACGGCCAGCCCCTCGAGCTGGTGGAACACCGGGGAGTGGGTGGCGTCGGCGGTGTCGGGGCGGTACACCCTGCCGGGCACGATCACCCGCACGGGCGGCTGGCGCTGCTCCATCACCCGCACCTGGACCGGCGAGGTGTGGGAGCGGAGCACCACGTCGTCCTCGATGTAGAAGGTATCGAAGCTGTCGCGGGACGGATGGTCGGCGGGGATGTTGAGGGCCTCGAAGTTGTAGTACTCCAGCTCCACCTCGGGCCCGGTGGCCACCTCGAAGCCGAGGCGCAGGAAGACCTCCCGCAGCTCGCTCTCGGCGCGGCGGATGGGGTGCTCCCGCCCGATGGGAGGGTGGACGCCGGGGAGCGTGATGTCGATGCCCGGCGCGGCCACCTGGGCTTCCAGGCGCTCGAGCAAGGCGCGGCGGGCGTCGAGGGCGGCCTGGATGGCCTCCTTGGCCGCGTTGGCGGCGCGCCCTGCGGCGGGCCGCTGCTCGGCCGGCAGCTCGGCGAGGCCCCGCATGGCCTGTTTGAGAGCGCCGCGCCGGCCGAGATAGGCCACGCGGGCCTCCTCGAGCTCGTCGAGGGTATCGGCCGCTTCGATCCGGGCCAATGCTTCCTCGTGCAGGTCTTGGAAGGTTTGCTGCATGCCCATCGGCCTCGACGGGTGGGGCTAGTCCTTCGTCCCCCGGGCGACGTCCACCAGACGGTCGAACCCCTGGGGGTCGGAGACGGCGATCTCGGCGAGCATCTTGCGGTTCAGGCCCACCTCCGCCTGTCGGAGCCCGTGGACGAACTGGTTGTAGGCCAGGCCTCGCTGGCGACAGGCGGCCCCGATGCGGGTGATCCACAGGGCCCGGAAGTCGCGCTTGCGGTTCCGCCGGTCCCGGTAGGCGAACTGGCGGGCCCGCAGGACGGACTCCTTGGCCGTGCGGTAGAGGCGGGAGCGTCCGCCGCGATGACCGCGGGCGGCCTTGATATCGCGCTTGTGGCGGCGGCGGCGGCTGGGGGATAGGCTGACACGTGGCATGGGGGTCTCTCCTCGGGGCGGCTGGACGCCGGAGCGCGGACCTGGGCGGGGGCAGGGGCCTTCAGTAGCCGCCGAGCTTGCGCACGGCCTCCTTGGCGAACTTGCCCTTCAGGGTGTCCTTGTGGCGCAACTGGCGCGACTTCTTGCCGCTCTTGCTGCTCATCAGGTGGCTCTTGCCGGCCTTGCGCCGCACGATCTTCTTGTTGCGGGTCACCCGCACTCGGGCTGCGAGTCCCTTGTGGGTCTTGAGCTTGGGCATGGGTTCCCATCCAGTGGAGCGTTTCCTGGGCACATGCGAAGCCGGTGGCTGCCGCCCCTGGGGGCGGGGTGCCCTCCGGGGGATTCTCGCCGGGGGCGAGCTACTTGGGGGTCAGGAGCATGGTCATCCGTCGCCCCTCGGCCCTGGCTTCGCGCTCGATCTTTGCGACGTCGTCGAGCATTCCCGAGAACTTGGCGAGCACCTGGTATCCGAGCTCTCTGTGGGCCATTTCGCGGCCTTTGAAGAAGACGTTCACCTGGATCTTGTCGCCCAGTCCCAGGAGCTTTCGGGCGTGGCGTGCCTTGAACTCCAGGTCGTGGTCCTGGGTCTTGGGGTGCAGGCGGATCTCCTTGGTGTGCACGCGGTGGTGATGGGCTCTGGCCTCGTGTGCCCGCTTCTTCTGGCGGTACTTGTACTTGCCATAGTCCATCAGCCTGCACACGGGCGGATTGGCGTGGGGAGCGACCTCCACGAGGTCGCGCTTGTTCTCGCGAGCGACTTGCATGGCGTCGCCCAGCGACTTGATGCCCAGCTGCTCGCCGTCCTCGCCGATCAGCCGCACCTGGGGGCTGCGAATCTGCTCGTTGACTCTCAGTTCGTGCGGAATGGAACACGTCCTCCTATCGAGCCTTGCTCTCGATTTCCCGACGGAGTCGCTCGACGAGGTCGCCCAGAGGGGCCGGGCCCTCGTCCCCGTGCCGCCGGGTGCGCACGGACACCGTGCCGTCGGCTACCTCCCGGGGGCCAACGACCAGGACGTAGGGGATCTTCTCCAGCTCGGCCTCGCGGATCTTGAAGCCCACTTTCTCGTTGCGCCCATCGACGTGGACGCGCACGCCGGCCTCCTCCAGGCCGCGCCGGACCGCGCTCGCGTAGTCCCCCTGGCCCTCCGCCACGGGGACCACGCGCACCTGCTCGGGGGCCAGCCACAGGGGGAACTCGCCGGCGAAGTGCTCCACCAGCGCGGCGATGAAGCGCTCGATGGCGCCGTAGACCACGCGGTGGATCATCACCGGGCGATGCCGCTGGTTGTCGGGGCCCACATAGGTGAGGTCGAACTTCTCGGGCATGGCGAAGTCGAGCTGGATGGTGGCGCACTGCCAGGTGCGGTTGAGCGCGTCGCGGAGATGGAAGTCGATCTTCGGCCCGTAGAACGCCCCCTCCCCCTCGTTGAGGGCGTAGTCCAGACCCTTGGCCTCGAGGGCCGCCCGGAGGGCGTCGGTGGCCTGGTCCCACATGGCGTCGGTGCCGATGTGCTTCTCGGGTTTGGTCGAGAGCTCCAGGGTGTAGGGCAGGCCGAAGGTGGAGTAGACGGCGTCGACCAGCTCGATGACCCGCACCACCTCGTCGCGAACCTGGTCTTCGGTCATGAAGACGTGGGCGTCGTCCTGGGTGAACTGTCGCACGCGCAGCAGACCGTGGAGCTCGCCCGACTGCTCGTGGCGATGCACGACGCCGACTTCCGCGATGCGGAGGGGGAAGTCGCGATAGCTGTGCAGCCGGGTGCGGTAGTAGAGCATGGCGCCCACGCAGTTCATGGGCTTGATGGCGTATTGGGCGTCGTCGATCTCGGTGACGTACATCTTGTCGCCGTAGTTCTCCCAATGGCCCGACTCCTCCCACACGTCCTTGCGGAGGAGGACGGGGGTGCGCAGCTCCTGGTATCCGTGCTCCCTGTGCAGCTGGCGCCAGAAGGCCATCAGCTCGTTCCACAGCACCATGCCCTTGGGATGGAAGAGGGGGAAGCCGGGGCCTTCCTCGTGGAAGCTGAACAGGTCGAGCTCCTTGCCCAGCTTGCGATGGTCGCGCCGCCTGGCTTCGTCGAGCATGCGGAGATGCTCGTCCAGCTCCTGTCGGGTGGGGAAGGCGGTGCCGTAGATGCGGGTGAGCATGGGCCGCCGCTCGTCCCCCCGCCAGTAGGCGCCCGCGATGGAGAGGAGCTTGAAAGGCCCCACCTTCCCTGTGGAGGACAGGTGGGGGCCGCGGCAGAGATCCGCGAAGTCGCCCTGCTCGTAAACGGTCACGGTCTCGTCGCCCATCTCGTCGAGCAGCTCGACCTTGTAGCCCTGGCCTTCGGCCTCCATCCGACGGCGGGTCTCCTCGCGAGGCAGCTCGCGGCGCATCAGGGGGATGTCCTCCTCCACGATCCTGCGCATCTCAGCCTCGATGCGGGCCAGGTCGTCGGCTGCGAGCTCGGCCCCCGGCGGGAAGGCGAAGTCGTAGTAGAAGCCGGTGTCGATGGGCGGCCCGATGGCCAACTGTACGCCGGGGAATAGCCGGGTCACGGCATGGGCGAGCACGTGGGAGGCGGTGTGGCGCAGCCGCTCCAGCGGCTCCTCCGTCGCTCGTTCGTGGGCTTGGGGCTGACCGTCGGGCATTGTGGGCGACCGTGGGGGACTACCGTGTCTGCGAATGCCAAGCGGCCGGCCTGGCGGGAAGCCCGCATGGCGGCCGGCCGCGATGGTGGGCGATACTGGACTCGAACCAGTGACCTCTAGCTTGTCGAGCTAGCGCTCTAGCCAACTGAGCTAATCGCCCACGAGGTGCGCTGTGGGGTCCCTCTCTCAGTGCGACGGCTCCTTCTCGGCCTGGGGGGCGCTCCCCTCCTCGCCCTCGTCCTGGGGCTCCTCGCCGGGCTCTTCCCGGGCCGCCTGGTCCCCGGCCGAGGGTTTCTCCTCAGCGTCCTCGGCTGCCTCGTCCTGGGAGGGCGCCTCGGGCTCCTCCTGTTCGGTAGCAGTGGGCACGCGGCGAGGCGCCACGGGCTCCTCCGCGGCCGGGCCTCGCTCGGCGAGGGGCTCGGAGACCAGCTCGAAGTAGCACAGGTCGGTCCCGTCGCCGCGCCGCCAGGCGGTCAGACGAACGATACGAGTATACCCACCGGGACGGTCGGTGTAAAGAGGCGCGATATCCTCGAAGAGGGTCTTGACGGCTCGCTTGTTCTGGAGCAGGGCGAGGGCTCTGCGGCGTGCGTTCAGCGTGCCCTTCTTGGCCAGGGTGACGGCCCGCTCGGCGAGGCGTCGGGCCTCCTTGGCCTTGGGCACGGTGGTGGTGACCCGCCGGGGCTGCTCGTCGTCCTCGGGCTCCTCGAGAAAGAGGTTGCACACGAGGTTGCGGAGCATGGCTCTGCGATGGGAGGGGATTCGGGCGAGTTTCCGTCCTTGTTTGCGGTGCCGCATGGGGGTTAGCCTTCGGAATCCTGTTCGCCGCTCTCGGCGGCGGGGAGTGCTTCGAGGGACATGCCCAGGGACAGGCCGAGGTTGGCGAGCTTGGTCTTGATGTCCTGGAGGGAGGTTTTGCCCAGGTTGCGCACGGCGAGGAGCTGTGCCTCGGTCTTGGTGATGAGGTCGCGCACGGTTTGGATGTCCTCGGACTCCAAGCAGTTCTGTGCCCGGACGGAGAGGTCGAGCTCCTCGATCGTCATGTTGAGCTTGCGGTCCAGCTCGTCGGAGATCTGGCGTGTCTCGCGTCGTCGAGTGGCCTTCTCCTCGCCCTGGGCCGGCAGCTCGCGGCCGATCTCGAAGTAGAGGACGAAGGGGTCGAGGTGCTTGCGGAGGATGCGCGCCGCCTCCACCAGGGCCATCTCGGGGGAGACGATGCCGTCGGTCCACACTTCGAGGGTCAGCCGGTCGTAGTTGGTCATCTGCCCCACGCGGGTGTCCTCGGCGCGGTAGCTCACCCGTCGCACGGGGGAGAAGAGGGCGTCGACGGGGATGACGCCGATCTCCTGCTCGGTCTTGGCGTTTTCCTCGGCGGTGGCGTAGCCGCGGCCCCGCCGGGCCTCCATCTCCACGACGAAGTCCACGTCCTCGGACAGGGTGGCGATGTGGAGCTCGGGGTTGACCACCTCGACGTCGGGGTCGGCCTGGATATCGCCGGCGGTCACTTCGCCTCGGCTGCGCCGCCCGATCTTGAGCATCTTGGGGCCTTCGGCGCGGAGACGGACGCGCACCTGCTTGAGGTTCAGGATGATGTCGGTCACGTCCTCCACCACGCCTTCGATGGTGGAGTATTGGTGCTGGACTCCCTCGATGCGCACCGTGGTGACGGCCGCGCCCTCCAGGGACGAGAGCAGCGTGCGCCGCAGGCTATTGCCCAGGGTGGTACCGAAGCCGCGCTCGAAGGGCTCGGCGATGAACTTGCCGTAGGAGCTGGTCAGGCTCTCGCGCTCCACGACGACGCGGGTGGGAAGCTCGAATCCTCGCCACCGAATTCGCATCCGTTGATCCTCCCGGAGGGGAGTGGGGGTTCAGGGTCGGGCTCGCGCTCGGGTCGGTTCACTCGTATCGGCTACTTGGAGCAGAACTCGACGATGAGTTGCTCGCGGATGGGCAGGTCCACATCCTCGCGGCTGGGCAGGTTGAGCACCCGTCCCTGGAGAGGGTCCTCGTTGATCTCCAGCCACGAGGGGGCCTCGCGGCCCTTCACGCTCTCCCGGGCGGCGCCCACCAGCTTCGTGGTGTTCTGGCGCTGCCGGGGGGCGATGACGTCGCCCACGTTCACCGGTCGCGAGGGCACGGAGACGGTGCTGCCGTTGACCTGGAAGTGCCCGTGGGTGATGAACTGGCGGGCCTGGCTCCGCGAGGCGGCCATGCCCAGGCGGTAGACCACATTGTCCATCCTCCGCTCGAGGGCGACCAGGAGGTTCTCGCCGGTGTTGCCCTTTCGCCGCTCGGCGTCGCGGAAGTAGCGGCGGAACTGGGCTTCGAAGAGCCCGTAGTAGCGCTTGAGCTTCTGCTTCTCCCGCAGTTGGACGCCGTAGGATGAGAAGCGGCTGCGCCGCCAGGACTGCTGCCCGGGGGGATAGTCGCGGCGGTTGATGGCGCAGCGCGCGGTCTCGCAACGGGCGCCCTTGAGGTAGAGCTTCATGCCTTCCCTGCGGCACAGGCGGCACTTCGGTCCGGTATGTCTTGCCAAGTTCGCGAACTCCTCGGAGGCTCCTGGGGCTCACACACGGCGCTTCTTGCGGGGCCGGCACCCGTCGTGGGGCAGAGGGGTCACGTCCTCGATGGACTTAATGTCCAGTCCCGCGGCCTGTAGGGCTCGGATGGCGGACTCGCGTCCCGAGCCGGGACCTTTGACTCGCACGTCGACCTGGCGCACGCCCATCTTGATGGCCTTCTCGGCGGCGTGCTCGGCGGCTCGCTGGGCGGCGAAGGGGGTGCTCTTGCGCGAGCCCTTGAAGCCCAGGGTGCCGGCGTTGGCCCAGCACAGGGTATCGCCGTTCAGGTCGGTGATGGTCACCGTGGTATTGTTGAAAGTCGCCTTGACATGGGCGATGGCGCTGGCCACGCCGCGGCGCACGCGGCGGCGGGCCGAGGCCCGGGATGCTTTGGAGGAACGGGACGGTCGACGCTGGGACTTGGCCATGGCTGCTCCTGGCGTTGCGGCTAGCCGCGCTGCTCCTTGACGCTTCGCTTCCCCGCCACGGTCTTCCGCGGTCCCTTGCGCATCCGGGCGTTGGTGCGGGTCCGCTGGCCGCGTACAGGGAGGCCGACGCGATGGCGGATACCTCGATAGCACCCGATCTCGCGCAGGCGCGAGACGTTCTGTGCCACCAGGCGGCGGAGTTCTCCCTCGATCATGTAGTTCTTGTCGATGATCGACGCGACACGGGAGAGCTCGTCCTCCGAGAGGTCGTTGGCCCGCACGTCCTCGTCGATCCCGGCCTGGTCGAGTATCTGCTTGGCCGAGGTGCGGCCGATACCGTAGATGTAGGTGAGCGCGATGACGATGCGCTTGTTCCCGGGAATGTCGACGCCGGCGAGTCGGGGCATGGTGCGCGTTCCTTTCCGGGCTGGGCGGGGGCTCAGCCCTGGCGCTGCTTGTGGCGGGGGTTGGTGCACACCACGCGCACCACTCCCTTGCGCCGCACGAGCTTGCAGTTCTCGCAGATTCTTCGGACCGACGATTTGACCTTCATGGCATCCTCGGCTACGTGCCCCGCGGCGGCCACCTAGTCGCGGTAGACGATGCGGCCCTTGGTCAGGTCGTAGGGCGACAGCTCCACGGTCACCTTGTCGCCGGGAAGGATGCGGATGAAGTGCATCCGCATCTTGCCCGAGACGTGGGCGGTGACCATGTGGCCGTTCTCCAGCTGCACGCGGAAGACCGCGTTGGGCAGCGCCTCCTTGACCACGGCCTCCACGCGGATGTTTTCTTCCTTCGCCACGCTCACTCCTCTTGCGACGGCTCGGCGGTCAGCACCTCGACGCCCTCGCGGGTGATGGCCACCGTATGCTCGAAGTGCGCCGAGAGCGACCCGTCCCGGGTGACCACGGTCCACCGGTTGGGCAGGGTCTTCACCCGCCAGTCGCCCTCGTTGATCATCGGCTCGATGGCGATGACCATTCCCGGGCGGAGGGACACGTCGGCGAAGCCCGGGCTATAGTAGTTCGGCACCTGGGGCTCTTCCCACAGTTGGGCGCCGATGCCATGCCCCACCAGGTCGCGCACCACGGAGAAGCCGTTCTCCTCCACGTGGCCTTGCACGGCCCGAGCGATGGCCGAGAGGCGCTTGCCCGGCCCGATGGCCGCGATGGCCCGGCGAAGGGCCTCCCGACAGGTGTCCATCAGGCGCCGCGCCGGCTCGCAGACCTCGCCGATGGGCACGGTGAGGGCGGCGTCCCCGTAGTATCCCTCGCATTCCACTCCCACGTCCACGCTGAGGAGGTCGCCGGGGCATAGCTCCCGCGGGCCGGGGATGCCGTGGACCACCTCGTGGTTGATGGACGCGCAAATGCTGGCCGGGAAAGGCGGCCGCCGTCCAGCGGCGCCGTGGCCTTTGAAGGCCGGGCGCGCACCCTTTTCTATTATCAACTTTTCGACCTGTTTGTCAAGGTAGCCTGTGGCTACCCCAGGACCTGCAAGGGAGCGCACCAGGTCGCGGGCCTCGGCCACGATGCGGCACGCGGTGCGGATTCGGTCGAGTTCCCGCGTCGACTTGAGCGTGATCAAGAGCGTCCCTGTGCGGCTTCCCCTCCCTCGGCGGCCGGGCGGATGGCGGCCTGCACCTCCCGGCGCACCTCCTCGATGCCGCCGTCGGCGTCGATGCGCACCAGGAGGCCCCGCTGGCGGTAGTAGTCGAGCAACTCGCCCGTCTGGCCGCGGTAGACTCGCAGCCGCTCCCGCACGGTCTGTGGCCGGTCGTCCTCGCGCTGGTAGAGCTCGCCCCCACACTGGTCGCACACTCCCTGGCTTCTGGGCGGGAGGTGGCGCACGTGGTAGGTGGCGCCGCACTGGCGACACACGCGACGGCCGGTGAGGCGGTCGAGCACCGCTTCCTCGGACGCGTCGAAGTAGAGCACCGCGTCGATGCTCTCGCCCCGTTCCGCGAGTAGGTTCTGGAGTGCCTCCGCCTGGCCCACGGTGCGCGGGAAGCCGTCGAAGACCACTCCCCGGGCATGGCGGGCCTCCTCGAGGATTCTCCTGACCAGGTCGATGATCAGCCCGTCGGGCACGAGCTGGCCGGAGTCGGTGTAGCTCCTGGCCTGCTCGCCCAGGGGGGTGCCCTGGGCGATGGCCCTGCGCAATTCGTCGCCGGTGGCAATGTAGAGCAGGCCGAGCCGCTGGGCCTCGCCCTTGGCCTGCGTGCCCTTCCCCGCGCCGGGGGGGCCCAGGAATACCAGGTTCACCGCCCGCTCCTCCCGCGGATCCGCCCCCGCTTCATGAATCCCTCGTAGTGGCGCATCATGAGCTGCGACTCGATCTTCTGGACCAGCTCCAGGGCCACTCCCACGACGATCAGCAGCCCCGTGCCCCCGTACATGTAGGCCAGGCCGTAGCCCACGTCCGTGGTCTTGTGGATGAGCTGGGGCAGGATGGCGATGAAGGCCAGGAAGGCGGCGCCGGCCAGCGTGATCCGCGTCATCAGCCGCTCCAGGTACTGAGCCGTCATCTTGCCCGGGCGGATGCCGGGCACGAAGTGGCCGTACTGCTTCATGTCGTCGGCCATCTTGATGGGATTGAACACCACGGCGGTCCAGAAGTAGCAGAAGAAGAAGATCATCAGCACGTAGACCACCGTGTAGGTGAACGCCCCCGCCTGGAAGGCGCTGGCCAGGTACTGGAAGAACGGCCACCGCCCGCCCAGCGAGCCGAAGATCCAGTAGGGGAACTGGAGCAGCGACTGGGCGAAGATGATAGGAATCACACCCGCCTGGTTCACCCGCAGGGGCATGTAGTGGCGCTGGCCGCCGTAGACGCGATGGCCCCGGGTGTGCTTGGCCTGCTGCACGGTGACCCGCCGCTGGCCCTGGGTGATGATCACCACTCCCACGATCACGCCCACGTACATGGCGAAGAAGACCACCAGCATGATCACGTTCATCTGCCCCTCGGCGGGGGTGAACGGGCGGGACCAGTCGACCCGCGTCCACAACTGCTTGGCCGCCCCCGGCATGCGGTCGATGATCCCCGCCATGATGAGCACCGAGATGCCGTTGCCGATCCCGTACTCGGTGATGGTCTCGCCCAGCCACATCAGGAACACGCTGCCGCCGGTGCAGGCTACGATGGCCGAGAGCTCGAACCACGGGCCGGAGACCAGATGGGTCAGGCCGTTGCTCTCCACCCAGGAAGCCATGAACAGCGACTGCACCATGCACAGCCCGACCGTGGCGTAGCGGGTGTACTGGTTGATCTTCTTGCGTCCCGCCTCCCCCTCGCGCTGGAGCTCTTCGAGGGGCTTGATCACCGTGCCCAGGAGCTGGAAGATGATGGAGGCGCTGATGTAGGGCATGATGCCCAGGCCGAACACCGAGCAGCGGCCCAGGGCGCCGCCCGTGAACAGGTCCATGAGCCCGATGGCCCTGCCGCTGGCCGTCTCGGTCTTCCCCTCCCGGAACCGGTCGGACACCCGCGTCACCTCCGAGGTGTCCACCCCGGGGATGGGCACGTAGGTGCCGAAGCGGAAGATGGCGATGGCCAGGAGGGTGAGGAGCACCCGCTTCCGCAGGTCGGGCACGCGGAAGATGTTCGCCACCGTGGAGAACAAGACGGGCCTCCGAGAGGAAGCTAGGAGAGGACCACCGCTTCGCCGCCGGCCTCGGCGATCTTGTGGGCCGCGCTCTTAGTGAACGCGTGGGCCTTGACGGTGAGCCGCTTGTTCAGCTCGCCGTCGCCCAGGATTTTCACGCCGTCGTGGAGCTTCTTGATCAGGCCTCGCTCCGCCAGCTGGGCCGGGCCGACCTCCTGGCCGTCGGCGAAGGCGTCCAGGGCCCGCACGTTGACCACAGCGTAGCGGGTGGCGAACCGCCGGTTGTTGAAGCCCCGCTTGGGCAGGCGGCGGAAGAGCGGCATCTGGCCGCCCTCGTAGAGCCGCCCCGGGCCGGGCCCGGAGCGCGAGCGCTGTCCCTTGTGGCCGCGGCCGCAGGTCTTGCCCTTGCCCGCGCTGCGCCCTCGGCCCTTGCGGGTGCGGGGCTTGCGGCCCGAGGGAGTGGCTTTGACGTCGCTGAGGTTCATTCGATGGTCACCCCGCGCAGGCGTTCCACTTCCGCCTTGCCGCGCAGGCGGTGGATGGCGTCCATGGTAGCCTTCACGATGTTTTTGGCGTTCCGGGAGTCGAAGGTCTTGGTGAGCACGTTCTTGATGCCCGCGGCTTCGAGGACGGCGCGGACGGGGAAGCCGGCGATGACGCCGGTGCCCGGGCCGGCGGGCCGGAGGAGGACCTTGGAGCCGCCGAAGGCCCCGGTGGTGGCGTGGGGGATGGTGTCGCCGTCCATGGGCACTCGCTCCAGGCTCTCGCGGGCCTGCTTGAGGCCTTTCTCCACGGCGGGAGGCACCTCGTTGGCCTTTCCGTACCCGTAGCCCACGCGTCCCTGGCCGTCGCCCACGACCACCAGTGCGGCGAAGCTGAAGCGGCGGCCGCCCTTGACCACGGTGGCGCAGCGGAAGACCTTGACCACGGTCTCCTGGAGGTCTCGGGTATCTCGGTCCTTCTGCTCTGGCAAGGGTCGCTTCCTCCTGATGGCGGAGCTTTCAGAAGTGGAGCCCGCCCTCCCGCGCGGCGTCGGCCAGGCTCTTGACCCGGCCATGGTACTTGTAGCCACTGCGGTCGAACCGCACGTCCTGGATGCCGGCCTCGAGGGCCCGGCGCGCCAGTTCCTTGCCCACGGCGTCGGCGGCGGTCTTCTTGTCGCCGTCCTGGCAGGCGTCGCGCACCTCGGGGCTGAGGCTGGAGCAGGCGGCGAGGGTACGCCCGCTCACGTCGTCGATGACCTGGGCGTAGATGTGTCGCAGGCTCCGGCGCACGCACAGCCGGGGGCGATCGGGCGTGCCGAAGACTCTGCGCCGCACGCGGCGGTGTCGGCGTATGCGACGAAGCCTGGCTCGCTTGTGACGATCCACAGCGGCTTACTCCTGGACGGCGAAGGCCTTGCCGGCCTTGCGCCGCACCTCTTCGCCTTCGTAGCGGATGCCCTTGGCCTTGTAGGGCTCGGGCGGCTTGAGCCGCCGCACGCGGGCGGCGAACTCGCCCACCGCCTGCTTGTCGATCCCCCGGATGCGGAGGGTGACGCAGGGCACGGAGCCCACCCCCGTGACCAGGATGCTGCGGGTCTCCGGCGGGTCGATATTCACGGAGTCGGGGATGGCCACCTCCACGGGGTGGGCGTAGCCGAGCTGGAGGAGGAGCTTCTGGCCCTCGACCTTGGCCGAGTAGCCCACGCCCACCACCTGGAGGCCGCGCACGTAGCCCTCGGTGACGCCCACCACCATGTTGCGGATCAAGTTGCGGGTGAGGCCGTGGAGGGCCTTGGTCTGCCGCTGGTCGTCGGTCCGCTCCACGCGCACCTGGGGGGGCGTTTCGTCCACCAGGACTCGCAGGCGATGGTCGTCGACACGCTGCTGGAGCTTGCCCAGGGGCCCGGTGATCTCCACCACCCCGTCGCCCAGGGCGGCGGCGACGCCCTGGGGCAAGGGGACCGGCTGGTTACCGATGCGAGACATCGCGATGGCTCCCTGGGTCGGGCAAGGTTCAGGAGACGAAACAGAGGACTTCGCCGCCCACCCGCTCGCGGCGGCACTCGCGGTCGCTGAGGATCCCCTTGGGGGTGGAGATGATGGCCGCGCCCAGGCCGTTGTCCACACGGGGGATATCCTCGACGCCGCAGTAGACTCGGCGGCTGGGCTTGCTGTGGCGGCGGAGGCCACGAATGACCATTTCGCCGTCCGGCCCGTACTTGAGGTAGATGCGGATGGTGCCCTGGGGATCGGTGTCCATGAGCTTGAAGTCGGCGATGTAGCCCTCGTCCCGAAGGACGCGGGCGATACCCGTGTTGACCTTCGAGGCGCGCACGTTGACCGCCTCCCGGCGCACGGCGAGGGCGTTGCGGATGCGGGTGAGCATGTCTGCGACCGGGTCGGTCATCATGGCGGTTCGGTTCCCAAAGCAGCGGCGGCCAGGCAGGCTCTACCAGCTCGCCTTTCGCACGCCCGGGATTTGGCCTTTCGAAGCAAGGGTGCGGAAGCAGATGCGGCAGATGCGGAACTTGCGGTAGTTCCCCCGCGCCCGCCCACACAGCTCGCAGCGGAATACTTTCCGCGTGGAGTACTTGGGCTTGGACTTCGACCTGTTGATTTGTGCCTTTCGGGCCATGTGTGCCCTCTTACGTCCTACGGAACGGCATGCCAAAGTGGCTGAGCAGCTCCAGGGCCTCTTCGTCGGTCTTGGCGGTGGTGCACACCGTGATGTCCATCCCCTGCACCACCTCCACGTCGTCGGCATTGATCTCGGGGAAGACCAGTTGCTCGCCGATCCCCAGCGAGTAGTTGCCCCGTCCATCGAACGCCGAGGTGGGCAGGCCGCGGAAGTCGCGCAGCCGGGGGATGGCCGTGCTGATCAGGCGGTCCAGGAACTCGTACATCCGCCGGCCGCGTAGCGTGACCTTGAGCCCCACCGGGTAGCCGGAGCGGATCTTGAACGCCGCCACGCTGCGCCGGGCGCGGGTGACCGCGGGGGCCTGGCCGCTGATGGCCGCCAGGGCCGCCTGGGCCTGCTCCATGCGGCTCTTCTCCTCGCGGGCGTTGCCTACCCCCATGTTGAGCACGATCTTCTCCAGGCGGGGCACGGCCAGGCGGTTGGTGTAGCCGAACCGCTCCGTCATCCTGGGAATGACCTCGCTGTGGTAGCGCTCTAACAGTCTGGACATGGCTCTACAACACCACCGGGATCACAGTACCGCAGCGGACGCACACGCGGACCTTCCTGCCCTCGCGGCGCTCCAGGCGCACGCGGGTTCCTCGGTGGCACTTGTCGCAGAAAAGAGCCACGTTGGAGGCGTCCACGGGGGCTTCCTGTTGCACGCGACCGCCGCGGGGGTTGTCGGGGCCGGGCCGTACGTGGCGCCAGCGGTAGTTGGCGTTCTGGAGGACCACCTTGTTCGTCTCGGGCATGGCCATCAGCACGCGGGTGCGCTCGCCCTTCTCGGAGACGGGCGTGCCCTCGGCGTTGCTGCACGAGGTGATGTCCTTGAGGAGCACGATGCTGTCGTTTTTTCGGATGACCATGGGGCCTCTCCTGGGCGGTCAGACGACTTCCGCCGCCAGCGAGATGATCTTGGTGAACTGCTTGTGTCGGAGCTCCCGGGCCACCGCTCCGAAGATGCGGGTGCCGCGGGGGTTCTGCTCGCTATCGATGAGGACCACGGCGTTGCGGTCGAACCGCACGGAGGAGCCGTCGTCGCGTCGCAGGCCGCTGCGGGAGCGGACCACGACGCCTCGGCACACCTCTCCCTCCTTGATGGAGCCGCCGGGCAGGGCCTTCTTGACGCTCACCACGACGATATCGCCGATGTTGGCGTAGCGGTGCTTGGAGCCGCCGAGCACCTTGATGCAGGAGACCACCTTGGCGCCGGTGTTGTCGGCCACGTCGAGCTTGGTCTGCATCTGGATCATGGGCTCTGAGCTCCCCGGGCCGGCTCCAGGATGTCCACCAGGCGCCAGCGCTTGGTCTTGCTCAGGGGGCGGGTCTCCATGATGCTCACCTTGTCGCCCACGCGTGCCTGGTTGTTCTCGTCGTGGGCCACGTAGCGGGTGTAGGCGCGAATGTACTTGTGGTATCGGGGATGGAGGACGCGTCGTTCGGCCTCGACGGTGATGGTCTTGTCCATCTTGTCGCTTCTGACGATGCCGATGGCGATCTTGCGCCGTCCTCGGTTCACGACGTGGCCTCCACTTCGCGCTCGTGGAGGATGGTCTTGATGCGTGCGATCTCGCGTCGGGTCTGGCCCACAAGCGCGGGGTTTTCGAGTTGCTCGGTTCCCGCCTGGTAGCGGAGGTTGAAGAGCTCTTTCATCCTGTCCTCGTATTCTCGGAGCAGCTCCTCGTCGCTGAGCCGCCGCAGTTCGCTGGCCTTCATATCTTGTGTCTCCGGTGGACGAACCGCGTGCGGATGGGCATCTTGCGTGCGGTGCGGCAGAAGGCCTGCTTGGCCAGCTCCTCGGGCACGCCGCCCACCTCGTAGAGGATGGTGCCGGGCTTGACCACGGCCACCCAGTGGTCGGGCTCGCCTTTGCCCTTGCCCATGCGGGTCTCCAGGGGCTTGGCGGAGACCGGCTTGTGGGGGAAGATCCGCAGGTAGAGCTTGCCCTCGTGGGCCAGGAAGTGGGAGGCGGCCACGCGGCCGGCCTCGATCTGGCGCCCGGTGATCCAGCCCGGCTCGAGGGCCTGGAGCCCGAATTCGCCGAAGGCCACCGTGTTGCCGCGCGAGGCCTTGCCTCTAATCCTGCCCCGCTGGCTCTTGCGGTGCTTCACCCGCTTCGGCATGAGCGGCACTGCGAGTCTCCTTCTCGGGCCTCACCCCGCGATAGACCCACACCTTGACGCCGATGTGGCCGTAGGTGGTCTTCGCTTCCGTGAAGCCGTAGCTGATGTCGGCCCGGAGGGTGTGGAGGGGGATTTCGCCGGCCACCAGGCGCTCGCTGCGGGCGATCTCGGTGCCGCCCAGGCGCCCGGAGATTTCGATCTTGACCCCCTTGGCTCCGGCCTGCATGGTGGTGTCGGCCGCCTTCTTGAGCACGCGGCGGAAGGGGGAGCGCTTCTCCAGCTGCTCCCGAATCCCTTCGGCCACCAGCTGGGCCTCCAGCTCCGGCTCGGCGACCTCGTTGATCTTGATCTGCACCTCGCGGCCCACCACGTCCTCCAGCTCGCCCTTGAGGCGGTCGATCTCGGCGCCCTTGCGGCCGATGATGATGCCCGGGCGGGCGGTGTGGAGGATCACCTTCACCTGCTCGCGGGTGCGTTCGATGTCGATGCGGGGGATGCCCGCGTAGTAGTAGTGGCTCTTGATGTAGTTTCGGATCTGGGCGTCCTCCACCACGCAGCGCCCGAAATCCTTCTTGCCCGCGTACCACCGCGAGCGCCACCCTTCGGTGATGCCGATCCGCAGGCCGATGGGGTTCACCTTGTGTCCCATGGGGCTCCACCCTATCCTTCCGTGTCCGCGCCGTCGCTGAGCACGACGGTGATGTGGCAGCTACGCTTGCGAATGATGTTGGCCCGCCCCATGCTGCGGGGCCTCAGGCGGCGGAGGGCGGGGCCGTTGTCCACACGTGCGTTCTTGACGAAGAACTCGTCCTCGTCGAAGGCCGCGTCCTTCTCCTGGGCGTTGGCCCATGCGGCCCGCACCAGCTTCCGCAGGAAGGAGGCGCCCCGGCGCTTCTCCAGGCCGAGCACGGTGAGGGCCTGGTTGAGGGGCATGCCCTGGATCAGGCGCGCCAGGGGGCGCACCTTGGTGGGCGAGATGCGGGCGAATCGCAGTCGGGCCGCGAAGTCCATCCCGTCCTCCATCCCTCCCTCAGCGCCTGCGACCGCCGTGGCCGCGGAACGTGCGGGTGGGCGCGAACTCCCCGAGCTTGTGGCCCACCATGTTCTCGGTGACGAACACCCGCAGGTGGGTCTTCCCGTTGTGCACGAGGAAGGTGTGGCCCACGAACTCGGGCACGATGGTGCAGGCCCGTGCCCAGGTCCGGATCGGCTGGAGGTCTCTGGTCTGTTTCTGGACCTCCACCTTGCGGAGGAGTTTCTGCTGGACGTAGGGGCCTTTCTTTACGGATCGCGACATGGTCGCGTGCCTCCGTGGCTATCCTCGGCGCCGCTTTCTCTTCGTTCGGCGGCGAACGATCATGATATCGGCGGGGTTCCGCCGCTTACGGGTCTTCCCGCCCTTGGCCGGCTTGCCCCAGGGCGAGCAAGGATGGCGTCCCCCCGAGCTGCGGCCTTCGCCGCCGCCCATGGGGTGGGCCACCGGGTTCTGGGCCACGCCACGCACCCGGGGACGGCGGCCGAGCCACCGGTTGCGGCCCGCCTTGCCCAGGGAGACGGCGGCGTGTTCGGCGTTGCTCACGCGCCCGATGGTGGCCCGGCACCGCAGGAGCACTTTGCGCACTTCCCCGGAGGGCATCACCACGTGGGCGTAGTCGCCCTCCTTGGCGGTGATCTGGCCGGCGATGCCCGCGGAGCGGACGAGCTGGCCGCCCCGACCGGGCCGCAGCTCGATATTGTGGATGGGCACGCCGCCGGGGATGTGGGCCAGGGCCATGGCGTTGCCGGTGCGGGGCTCCACCTTCTCGCCGGCGACCACGGTGTCGCCCACGCGCAGCCCCCTGGGGGCGAGGATGTAGCGCTTCTCGCCGTCGGCGTAGAAGAGCAGGGCGATACGGGCCGAGCGGTTGGGGTCGTACTCCAGGGCGGCCACCGTGGCGGGCACCCCGTCCTTGTCGCGTCGGAAGTCGATGATCCGGTACCGCCGCTTGTGTCCCCCGCCCCGGCGGCGCGAGGTGATGCGCCCGCCGCTGTTGCGCCCGCCGCTCTTCTTCAGGGGGGCGAGGAGCGGCTTGTGGGGCTTCTTCCTGGCGATCCCCGCGAAGTCGTCCAGCTCCGTGAAGCGGCTGGAGGGCGTCGTGGGTCGTCGTTTTCGCGTGGCCATGGGACTTCTTCTCTCTGGGCGGTCGTCAGATGTCGAGGCTGCTTTCCTCGGAGATGAACACCAGGGCACGCTTCCACGAGCGCGTCTGGCCGCTCTTGTAGCGCAGGCGCCGCTCCTTGCCCTTACGGTTCATGGTTCGCACGGCGACCACCTTCACGTTGTCGAAAAGCTGCTCGATGGCTTTCCGAATCTCAATCTTGTTGGCGTCGGACGCCACCTCGAAGGGGTAGGCCCGGACGCGCTCCTTGAGAATCTCGCCCTTCTCGTTGAGCAGGGGCCGCAGGATCACCTCTCTGGGGTCGCGCATGACAGCACCTATTCGGCCTCTTCGGCCTGCTCAGCCGGGGGCTCCCCGGCGGCCCCCGTCTCGGCGTCGGCCGCGGCCTGGGCCGGCTCCTCGCCGCGCAGCGACTGGAGCAGGGCCTCCAGGGCGGGCCGCGTGATCAGGAGCTGGCGGTGGCGGAGCAAGTCGTAGGCGTTCACCTCTCGCACAGGCTTCATGGCCACGCCGGGGATGTTGCGGGCCGACTTCCACAGGTCGGCGTCGTAGCTCTCGATGGCGATGAGACAATCGCCGCCGATGCCCAGTGCCCGCAGCACGGCCGCCACCTCGCGGGTGCGCGGCCCTTCCACGCCCATCTCGTCCACCACAGTGGTCCCGTCGCGGAACCTGGCCAGGTAGGCGGAACGGGTAGCCAGGCGCACGGCCTTGCGGGGCACGGCCTGGCGATAGTCGCGGGGCTTGGGCCCGAAGGTCACCCCGCCGCCCCGCCAGATGGGCGAGGCGCGGGTGCCGGCCCGGGCCCGCCCGGTGCCCTTCTGGCGCCAGGGCTTGGCCCCCGAGGCTCTGACCTCGGCCCGGGTGCGAACGCTGGCGGTGCCCACCCGGCGGTTGGCCTCGTACATGAGGACCACCTGGCGGAGCAGCCCGTGGCGCACCGTGCCTCCGAAGTCGGCCTCGTCGATGGCCACGGTGCCCACCGTCTGGCCTTCGCGGTTGTGCACGGGCAGCTCGATCATGCCTTCTTCCCTGCCGCGTAGCGCGCCGAGGGCCGCACGAGCACGTATCCGCCCGAGGGCCCGGGCACGGCGCCGCATACCACCAGGAGGTTGTGCTCGGGGTCCACGCGGAGGACCTGGAGGTTTTTCTCGGTGCGGCGGGCGTTGCCCATGTGGCCGGGCATCCTGCTGCCGGGGAACACTCTGGAGGGCGAGGCGGACTGGCCGATGGAGCCCGGGCGGCGGATGTTCATGGACCCGTGGCTCTCCGGGCCGCGGCTGAAGCCGTGGCGTTTGACGGTGCCCTGGAAGCCCCGGCCCTTGGTCGTGCCCGTGACGTCCACGTGGCTCACCTCGGCCCAGACCTCCACCGTGAGCTCCTGGCCCAGCTCGAATTGGTCGCCGGGCTCCACCCCGACTTCGCGGACGAAGCGCCGGGGCGCGGTGCCCGCCTTGCGGGCGTGGCCCAGCTCGGCCTTCGAGGCGCCCCGCCGCTCCACGGGCTGTCGAGGCTCGCCCTTGCCGTGCTTGCGGCGGAACTTCTTGTGGCCGAAGCCCAGTTGCACGGCGTCGTAGCCGTCGCTGTCCTGGCTCTTGACCTGGAGGACCACGCAGGGGCCCACCTCGAGCACGGTGGCGGGGCGGAGGGTCTCCTGGTCGTCCCACATCTGGGTCATCCCGATTTTTCGGCCTAGCAAGCCTTGGACCATGGGGCTCAGGCCTTTATCTTGATGTCCACGCCGGCGGGCATCACCAGCCGGTGGAGTGCGTCGACGGTCTGGGCCGTGGGCTCTTCGATATCGATGATCCGCTTGTGGGTGCGGATCTCGAACTGTTCGCGCGACTTCTTGTCGATGTGCGGCGAGCGCAGCACGGTGTATCGCTCGACGCGGGTCGGGAGGGGGACGGGGCCGAAGACCTTGGCGCCGCTGCGCTTGACCGCCTCGACGATCTGGCGTGCGGAGTCGTCCAGGACCTCGTGGTCGTAGGCCTCCATTCGAATACGCACCCTCTGCTCAGCCATCGAGTTGGCTCCAAACCGCCTCAAGAAGCCCGGTGAAGGGGGTTTACGCGGGCGCTAGAAACTCAGATTATACGTTTCGAGCGTCGCCCTGTCAAGCCAAATTCCGCCCTCTTGGGGCCAAATCCCCTCCCCCAGCCTGTTTCTCCCCCCATCTCGTCCCGCCGGCGGGCCGGGCCGGGGCGTCCGCTACAAGAGCATCGACTCCGCCACCTGCTCGGGCACCGGGAGGTACTCCAGGGGCTCCATGGTGAAGGTGGCGCGGCCCTGGCTGATGGAGCGGAGGGCCGTGGCATAGCCGAACATGGTGGACAGGGGCACCTTGCCCGAGAGCACGTAGACGCCGCTGCGGATGCTCTGCTCCTCGATCTCGGCTCGCCGGGCATTGAGGTCGGTGATCACGTCGCCCAGGTGGGCCTTGGGCACCATGACCTCGATGCGCATCCAGGGCTCGAGGAGGGCCATTCCCGCCTCCTCGGCGCCCTGGCGGAAGGCCCTGGCGGCGGCGGCGGCGAAGGCGCCCTCGCTGGACTCGTTGGGGCGCGCCTGCCCGCCCGCCACCGTGGCTTCCACCCCCACCACGGGATAGCCGGCCAGGACGCCGGCGCAGGCGGCGCCCTGGATGCCGTCCTCCACGGCGGGCCGGAACTCGCGGGGCACGTCCTCGGGCGAGGCCTGGAAGTCCACCTCCACGCTCCTGGAGCCGCGCACGGGGCGCAGGTGCAGGGCCACGTGGGCGTACTGGGGCTTTCCGCCCGCCGGCTGCTGGTAGGTGCCCTGGCAGTCCACGGCTCGGAGGATGGTCTCCTTGTAGGAGACCCGGGGCTTGCCCACGTTGGCGTCGACGTGGAAGTCGCTGAGCATGCGCTTCTTGAGCACCTGGAGGTGGAGCTCTCCCATGCCCGATATGATGGTCTGTCCGGTCTCGGGGTCCACGCGGCGGCGGAAGGTGGGGTCTTCGCGCTGGAGGCGGTCGAGCACGTCGCCGAGGCGGTCGCGCTCGGCGCTGCTCTTGGGCTCGATGGCCATGTCGATCACGGTGTCGGGGAAGGTGGCGGGCTCCAGGACCACGGGGTGGCGGGGGTCGCACAGGGTGTCGCCGGTGGCCGCCTCCTTGAGGCCGGTCACGGCCACGATGTCGCCGGCCACGGCCTCGTCGATGCTGGTCCGCTCGTTGGCGTACATTCGGAACAGGTGGGTGACCCGCTCGCGCTCGCCGCAGCGGACGTTGAGGAGCTGGTCGCGGGTGCCCAGGGCGCCGGCGTAGACCCGGAGGTAGTAGATGTCGCCGTGCTCGTCGGAGGCGATCTTGAAGACCAGGGCCAGGGTGTGGCCCTTCTCGCTGGTCTTGCGCTCGATGGCCTCGCCGGTCTTGGGGTGCACGCCTCGCACCGGGGGCGCGTCGAGGGGCGAGGGGAGGAAGTCGCACACGGCGTCGAGCACGGCCTGGACGCCGATGTTGCGGAGGGAGGAGCCGCAGAGGACGGGCACCAGGTGGTTGGCCAGGGTGGCCTGGCGGATGGCCTGGCGCAGCTCGTCCTCGCCGATGGGCTGTTCCTCGAGGTATTTCTCCATGATGGCGTCGGAGTGTTCGGCGAGGGTGTGGAGGAGGTCGTCGCGTCGGATCTCGGCCAGCTCGCGGGCCTCCTCGGGGATGGGCTCGTCGCGGTAGCTGGCCCCGTAGGCGTGGGGGTCGTGAAAGCGGCAGCGCATGGCGACCAGGTCGATGACGGCGCGGAAGTCGGCCCCGCTGCCCAGGGGCATCTGGATGGGCAGGGGCACGGCCTTGAGGCGCTGGCGCACCATGCCCACGGCCTTCTCGAAGTCCGCCCCCACGCGGTCCATCTTGTTCAGGTAGACCAGGCGGGGCACGCGGTAGCGGTCGGCCTGGCGCCACACGGTCTCGCTCTGGGCCTGGACGCCGGCGACGGCGTCGAGGATGACCACGGCGCCGTCGAGCACTCGCAGGGAGCGCTCCACCTCCGCCGTGAAATCCACGTGGCCGGGGGTATCGATGATGTTGATCTCGTGGTCCTGCCAGGGGCAGGTGACGGCGGCGGAGGTGATGGTGATGCCCCGTTGCCGCTCCTCTTCCATCCAGTCGGTGACCGTAGTGCCGTCGTCCACGTCGCCCAGGCGGTGCTCGAGCCCGCTGTAGAAGAGGATGCGCTCGGTGGTGGTGGTCTTGCCCGCGTCGATGTGGGCGATGACCCCGATGTTGCGCTTGTGGGCCAGGTCGACGGCCATGACGGCTCCGACGGCATGAAAGAGAAGCTGACGGGGGAAGCCGGCCGACGCGTCCCGCGAGGGGGAGGCGATCGTCGGTGGCTTCTTCCGCTCAGCTTCCCATCGGAATGCCTCTCTGGTCTACCACGCGTAGTGGGCGAAGGCCTTGTTGGCCTCGGCCATGCGGTGCACGTTCTCCCGCTGGTTGGCCGCGTAGCCTTCGCGGCGGTGTGCGTCGATGAGCTCTTCGGCCAGGCGCACGTGCATGGGCCGGCCCTTGCGGCCCCGAGCGCCCTCCAGGATCCAGCGGAAGGCGAGGGCCTGCTGGCGACGGGGGCTCACGGGCACCGGCACCTGGTAGCTGGCCCCGCCGACCCGCCGCGACTTGACCTCGACGGAGGGACGGACGTTGCGGATGGCGGTCTCGAAGAACTCCAGGAAGTCGACGCCCGGGTTCCGCTCCTCGACCATGTCCGCAGCCTTGTAGAAGACCCGCTCGGCCAGGCTCTTCTTGCCCTGCCGCATGATGCTGTTGATGAACTTGGCCACCAGGGTGCTGCGGTACTTGGGATCGGGCTTGAGGAAGCGTTCCGTCGATTCGAACTTCTTGGCCATCGGGCGGCTCCCTTCGCTGGGATAAGGCCCTACTTGGGCTGCTTCGTGCCGTACTTGGAGCGGGAGCGTCGGCGGTCGCGCACGCCGGCGGCGTCCAGCGGCCCCCGCACGATGTGGTAGCGCACACCGGGGAGGTCGCGCACGCGGCCTCCGCGGACGAGCACAATGGAGTGCTCGTGGAGGTTGTGGCCTTCCCCCGGGATGTATGCGGTGACCTCGCGGCCGTTGCTCAGGCGCACGCGTGCGATCTTCCGCAGCGCGGAGTTCGGCTTCTTGGGCGTGCGGGTGGTCACCTGGAGGCACACCCCGCGCTTCTGGGGGCAGCCTTCGAGGGCCGGGCGCTTGCTCTTGCGGCGGCTTCGCTTGCGGCCTTTTCGGATGAGCTGGTTGGTTGTGGGCATGGGGGCTCCTTGCGGCGATTAGGCCTCGGTGGTGGCCTGGGCTTCGTCAGAGGGGGCGGCGGCCTCCTCGCCTTCCTCTTCCTCGTCCTCGTGGCCGTCGCCCTCGCTCTCGGCGGGGGGCGGGGCGATCTGCTTCTTCTCCATGGCCGCGGTGTAGTGGAGGGGGAAGCCGGTGCCCGCGGGGATGAGGTGGCCGAGGATCACGTTCTCCTTGAGGCCCCGCAGGTAGTCGGTGCGCCCCGCCAGCGAGGCCTCGGTGAGGACCTTGGTGGTTTCCTGGAAGGAGGCGGCGGAGATGAAGCTATCGCTGGTGAGCGCCGCCTTGGTGATGCCCAGGAGCAGGGGCTCGGCGCTGGCCGGCTTGCCGCCCCGGGCCACCACCCGCTCGTTCTCCTGGCGGAACTTGAACTTGTCGACGATGCTGCCGGGCAGGAGGTTGGTGTCGCCCACGTCGTCGCCCACTTTGACCTTGCGGAGCATCTGGGCGATGATCACGGCCACGTGCTTGTCGTCGATGGTCTCGTTCTGAGAGCGGTAGACCGCCTGGATCTCGTTGAGCAGGTAGGCCTGGAGGGCCTCCACGCCGCGGATGCGGAGGATGTCCTGGGGGACCAGGGGGCCGTCGACCAGGCGGTCGCCGTTCTGCACGTAGTCGCCATCGTGAACGGTGAGGTGCTTGCCGTGGGGCACCATGTGGGCCACCGTCTCCTCGGTCTCCTCGTTGGTGACGTTGATGATCCGCTTGCCCCGCTTGCGCTCCCCGAGGCTCACCCGACCGGAGATCTCGCTGATGATGGAGGGGTCCTTGGGCTTTCGGGCCTCGAACAGCTCGGTGACGCGGGGCAGGCCGCCGGTGATGTCCTGCACCCGCTGGATCTCCCGCGGGGTGCGGGCGAGGACGTCGCCGGCGTGGACCTCTTCGCCCTCCTGGACCTGGATGTTGGCCTTCTCGGGGATGGAGTAGAGGGCGAGGGGGTGGCCCTCGTCGTCGGTGACCGCGATCTGGGGGTGGAGGTCGCCCTTGTGCTCGATGATGATGCGGCGGCGGGAGCCGTGCTGGTCGACTTCCTCGCGCATCGTCTCCCCTTCCACGATGTCCTCGTAGCGGACCTTGCCCTTCACCTCGGTGAGGACGGGGGTGGAGTGGGGGTCCCAGGAGGCCAGGACGGTGCGGGGGGTGACGCTCTGGCCGTCCTTGACCCGCACGTGGGCTCCGAGCTTGACCTCGTAGCGGCGCAGTTCGTTGCCGTCTTCGTCTTCGAGGATCAGGGCTCCGTTGGGGTTGAGGGCCACCAGCTGCTTCTCCTGGTTGGTGACCGTCTTGAGGTTGAAGAAGCGCACCACGCCTTTGGAGTCGGCCCGGATCTCGGGGGCCGCGAAGCCGGTGGCGGCGGTGCCCCCGTAGTGGAAGGTGCGCATGGTGAGCTGGGTGCCGGGCTCGCCGATGGACTGGGCGGCGACGATGCCCACCGCCAGCCCCTCCTCGGCCAGCTCGCCGGTGGAGAGGTCCATCCCGTAGCACATGGCGCAGATGCCCTCGGGGGCCTCGCACATCATGGGGGAGCGCACGCGCAGCGCGGTGTAGCCCAGGTCCTCGATGCGCTGGGCGATGCTCTCGGTGATGAGCTGGCCCTCCTCGACGATTTTCTCGTTGGACCGGCGGTCCACCACGTTTTCCAGCGACACGCGTCCCCGGATCACCTGGCTGAGGGGGATCTCGACCTTGTCGCCCTTGTAGACGGTGACCTTGGTGACGCCGGCGACGGTGCCGCAGTCCTTCATGGTGATCACGCAGTTCTGGGCCACGTCGGCCAGTTTGCGCGTCAGGTAGCCGGACTCGGCGGTCTTCAGGGCGGTATCGGCGAGGCCCTTGCGGCCCCCGTGGGTGGAGCTGAAGTACTCCAGCACGGGCAGGCCTTCGCGGAAGTTCGACTTGATGGGGTTCTCGATGATCCGCCCCGAGGGCTTGGCCATCAGGCCCCGCATCCCGGCCAGCTGGGTGATCTGGACGGCGTTGCCGCGCGCCCCGGAATCGAACATGGCGTACAGGGGGTTGAGGTAGGGCGTGCCCTCGACTTCGTCGTTGCGCAACTCGGACATCAGGTCTTCGGTCACCTGGTCCTTGGCGTGCGTCCAGCGCTCGATGACCAGGTTGTAACGCTCCCCGTCGGTGATCACGCCGCTGCGGTAGCGCCGCTCGATCTGGTCGACCTCCTTGGCCGCCTTGCCGATGATCTTGTCCTTGGAGGTGGGCATCCGCAGGTCGCGGCAGGAGAAGGAGATGCCCGCCAGGGTGGCGTGCTTGAAGCCCAGCTCCTTGATGGTGTCCAGGAGCTCGATGGTGGGCCCGCGGCCCAGGATGCGGTGGCAGTCGGCGATGATCTCGTTGAGGCGGCCCTTGTTCATGCTCCGGTTGTAGAAGGGCATGCCTTCGGGGAGCATGGTATTGAAGTACACGCGCCCCGCCGTGGTGAGCACCAACTGGCCCTGGTAGCGGCTCCTCTGGCCGTACTCGTCGACCACGGTGTCGAAGCGGGTGAGGCGGGAGTAGATGCGGGTGTGGAAGTGGAGCTTGTCGTAGCCCAGGGCGGTGAGGACCTCGTCGCAGCTGGCGAAGCGCTTGATCTCCTCGTCGGGGCGAGGGTCGGGCCGGCGGCAGGTCAGGTAGTAGCAGCCCAGCACCATGTCCAGCGAGGGGGTGATGATGGGCTTGCCGTCGGCGGGCGAGAAGATGTTGTTGGTGGACATCATGAGGATGGAGGCCTCGGTCTGGGCCTCGATGCTGAGGGGCACGTGGACCGCCATCTGGTCGCCATCGAAGTCGGCGTTGAACGCCTCGCACACCAGGGGGTGGATCTGGATGGCGTTGCCTTCGATGAGGATGGGCTCGAAGGCTTGGATGCCCATGCGGTGGAGGGTGGGGGCGCGGTTGAGCAGCACGGGGTGCTCGTGGATCACCTCGTCGAGGATGTCCCACACCTCCTCGTCCTTGCGCTCCAGCATCCGCTTGGCGCTCTTGATGGTATCGCAGAGGCCCACTTCCTTGAGCCTGCGGATGATGAAGGGCTGGAAGAGCTCGAGGGCGATCTTCTTGGGCAAGCCGCACTGGTGGAGCTTGAGGTGGGGCCCGACCACGATCACGGAGCGACCGGAGTAGTCGACGCGCTTGCCCAGGAGGTTCTCGCGGAACCGTCCGGGCTTGCCCTTGATCATGTCGGTCAGCGACTTCAGGGGCCGGTTGGAGGAGCCCAGGACGGCGTGCTTGCACCGCTCGTTGTCGAACAGGGCGTCGACGCTCTGCTGGAGCATCCGCTTCTCGTTGCGGATGATCACCTCGGGGGCGTGGAGGTCGAGGAGCTTCTTGAGACGGTTGTTGCGGTTGATCACCCGGCGGTAGAGGTCGTTGAGGTCGGAGGTCGCGAAGTTCCCGCTCTCCAGCAGCACGAGGGGCCGCAGGTCAGGCGGGATGACGGGGATGACGTCCAGGATCATCCAGTCCGGGCGGTTGTTGGAGTCGCGGATGGCTTCCACGATCTTGAGGCGCTTGACGATGTCCTTCTTGCGCTGCCGCGAGCCGGTCTCCCGCAGCTCGACTCGCAGCTCCTCGGAGAGGACGTCGAGGTCCAGCTTCTGGAGGAGCTGGCGCACCGCTTCGGCGCCCATGTCGGCCTGGAAGTCCTCGTACTTGGCGCTCAGGCGCTGGAATTCCTCCTCGCCGATGAGCTGCTTCTCCTCGATACCCTCTTCGTCGGCGGCCCCCCCGGGCTCGATCACCACGTATTCCTGGAAGTAGATGACCTTCTCCAGGGAGCTGACCTTCATGGCCAGGAGGTTGCCCATCCGGGAGGGCATGGACTTGAAGAACCAGATGTGGCCCACGGGGGCAGCGAGGTTGATATGGCCCATCCGCCGGCGGCGCTCGCGGGAGTGGGTGACCTTGACCCCGCAGCGGTCGCAGATGATGCCCTTGTGCTTCATCCCCTTGTACTTACCGCAGAAGCACTCCCAGTCGCGCTCGGGGCCGAAGATGCGCTCGCAGAACAGGCCGTCCTTCTCGGCCCGGTAGGTGCGGTAGTTGATGGTCTCCGGCTTCTTGACCTCGCCGTAGGACCAGGAGCGGATCTCGTCGGGGGAGGCCAGGGAGATGGTGACCGAGGCGTACTCGTTGATGCTCTCGAACAGAGGGCTAGCCACTTCGGATTCCTCCAGTGAGCCCTGAAACCACACGTCGCGCCCCGCCCCGGGGGCGGGGGGGCGCCACAGCGGGACGTCCGTCCCGTCAGGTTTTCCGTTTCTCCAGGCGCATGTTGAGGCACAGCCCCCGGATCTCGTTCATCAGCACCTCGAAGGACACGGGGGTGCCGGCCTCCAGGGTATTCTCCCCTTTGACCATGGATTCGTAGATCTTGGTGCGGCCCTCCACGTCGTCGCTCTTCACGGTGAGCAGCTCCTGGAGGACGTGGGCGGCGCCGTAGGCCTCCAGGGCCCACACTTCCATCTCGCCGAAGCGCTGGCCGCCGAAGCGGGCCTTGCCGCCCAGCGGCTGCTGGGTGATCAGGGAGTAGGGGCCGGTGGCCCGGGCGTGCACCTTGTCGTCCACCAGGTGGTCGAGCTTGAGCATGTACATGTAGCCCACGGTGACCTTCTGGTCGAAGGGCCCGCCGGTGCGGCCGTCGTAGAGGGGGGTCTTGCCGTCCTCGGGCAGGCCGGCCTCCTTGAGGCGCTCGCGGATCTCGTCCTCCCGCATCCCGTCGAAGACGGGGGTGACGAAGCGCACGCCCAGGGCATTGGAGGCCCAGCCCAGGTGGGTCTCCAGGATCTGCCCCACGTTCATCCGGGAGGGCACGCCCAGGGGGTTGAGCACCATCTCCACGGGCGTGCCGTCGGCCAGGAAGGGCATGTCCTCCTCGGGCAGGATTTTGGCGATCACGCCCTTGTTGCCGTGGCGGCCGGCCATCTTGTCGCCCACGGAGAGCACCCGCTTGGTGGCTACGTAGACCTTGACCAGCTCGAGCACACCGGTGGGCAGCTCGTCGCCGCGGCGGAGCTGCTCGAGGCGGCGGTCGCGCTCGTCCTTGAGGGCCTCGATCTCCTCGCCTCGCTGCTCGTGGATGTCCAGCAGCGCGTCGTGGGCCTTCTTGGACCGGGTCTCCACGTCCTCGGGCTCGAAGCGCTCCTCCAGCTCGAGGATTTCGTCGACGGTGCGCTCGTCGAGCTGGTCGTAGGCCTCGCCCGTCTCGCGGCTCACCACGTCGCCGCCCACGGCCTCGCGCATTTCCTGTACCATGGCCTTGAAGAGGTCGGCCAGGCGCTGGTTGTAGGCCGTGGTCTGGCGCTTGAGTTCCTCGCGGTCCTTCTCGCGTTGTTCTTCGGACAGATGGCTGCGGCGGGAGAATTTCTGGGTGTCGATCACGATCCCGTCGACGCCGGAGGGGACGGTGAGGGAGTCGTTCTTGACGTCCTCGCCGGCCCGTCCGAAGATGGCGAGGAGGAGCTTCTCCTCGGGGGAGAGTTCGCTCTTGGACTTGGGGGAGACCTTTCCCACAAGGTAGTCGCCGGGCTTCACCGCGGTGCCCACGCGCACGATGCCCTCTTCGTCGAGGTTGCGCAGGGCTCTCTCGGAGACGTTGGGGATATCGCGGGTGAACTCCTCGCGGCCCAGCTTGGTCTCCCGGATTTCGACCTCGAACTCCTCGATGTGCAGGGAGGTATACTTGTCCTCCCGCACCAGGCTCTCGCTCACCAGGATGGCGTCCTCGAAGTTGTAGCCGTCCCAGGGCATGAAGGCTACGAGGACGTTACGGCCCAGGGCCAGCTCGCCCTGGGACGTGGCGGCGCCGTCGGCCACCACCTCGCCCTTCTTCACCGTCTGGCCCTCGCGGACGATGGGCTTCTGGTTCAGGCAGGTGCGTTCGCTGAGGCCGAAGAACTTGCGGAGGGGGTACTCCTGGTCGCCTACCACCACCCGGTCGGCGGAGACGTGGCTGACCACCCCGTCCTCCTCGGCGGTGATCACCATGCCCGAGTTGCGGGCCACGTAGCGCTCCATCCCCGTGGCCACCAGGGGGGGCTCGCCGGTGAGCAGGGGCACGGCCTGGCGCTGCATGTTGGAGCCCATCAGGGCGCGGTTGGCGTCGTTGTGCTCGAGGAAGGGGATGAGGGCCGCCGACACGCCCACCATCTGCTTCGGCGAGATGTCCACGAAGTCCACTTCGTCGGGGGGCACGTGGAGGAAGTCCCCGCCCCGACGGACGAGCACGCTGTCGCTGGCCAGGCGGCCCTGCTTGTCGATCTCGGTGTCCGCGGGGGCGATGCACACCGCGTCCTCCTCGTCCGCCCGCAGGTAGCGCACGTCGGGCACCTTGCGGCCGTCCTCGGTGCGCATAGCCAGCTTGCCCTTCTCCACGCGGCGATAGGGAGTGACCAGGAAGCCGTACTCGTCGACCCCCGCAAAGACGCTGAGGGAGACGATGAGCCCGATGTTGGTGCCCTCGGGCGTCTCGATGGGGCAGATGCGCCCGTAGTGGGAGGTGTGGACGTCGCGGACGTCGAAGCCGGCCCGCTTGCGGTTCAGGCCTCCCGGCCCCAGGGCGCTCAGCCGCCGCTCGTGGGTGAGCTGGGAGAGGGGGTTGACCTGGTCGACCACCTGGGAGAGCTCGCCGCGGCCGAAGAAGTAGTCGATGGACGAGGAGATGGTGCGGGAGTTGATGAGCGAGCGGGGGGTCATGGTCTCCACGTCCTTGATGCTCATCCGCTCCTGGACCGTGCGCTTGAGCTTGAGGAAGCCCTTGCGCAGCTCGTCGCCGGCCAGCTCCTCGATGGTGCGCACGCGGCGGTTGCCGAGGTGGTCGATATCGTCGATCTCGCCCTCCCCGGCGCGGAGCTTCATGATGTAGCCCAGGGCGTGGACGATGTCCTCGGGGCGAATGGACATGTCGTCCTCGGGCACGTCCTGGTCGAACTTGCGGTTGAGGCGGAAGCGGCCTACCCGCCCCAGGCGGTAGCGCGCGGGGTCGAAGAACTTGTCGTTGAAGAAGTCCCTGGCCTTCTCCAGTTGCGGCGGGTTGCCGGGGTGGAGTCGGCGGTAGATGCGGAGGAGGGCCGCCTCGTGGGAATCCGTGGGGTCCTCGGCCAGGGTGTTGAGGATGAGGGGGTCGGAGACGTCCTTGAGCACCTCCACCTCGCCGAGGCTGGAGCCGATGAGCAGCTCCACGAGGCTCTCGGGGATGGCCTCGCCGCTCTGGACCAGCACCTCGCCGGTCTCGGAGTTCAGCAGGTGGCCCACCACCACGCGGCCCGGGAGGCGGGAGCTGGCGGTGCGGCTGCTGAGCTTGACGGTCTCGGTGTCGTAGAAGGCGCGGAGGATTTCGGCATTGGTCGAGTAGTCGGCCGACATGGCCCGCAGCAGGGTGGTGGCGGGGAACCGGCCGCTCTGGTCGATGCGAACGTTGAGCACGTCCTTCTTGGAGACCGCGATCTCGATCCAACTGCCCCGCTCGGGAATGATGCGACAGGCGTGGAGGCGCTTGCCGCTGGAGTGGATGTCCTGGCTGAAGTCCACCCCCGGCGAGCGGTGGAGCTGGGAGACGATCACCCGCTCGGCGCCGTTGATGATGAACTCCCCTCCCCCGATCATCACCGGCACCTCGCCCAGGTAGACGTCCTCCTCCACCGGCTGGCCCTTGTCCAGGCGGCAGCGGATCTTGAAGGGGTAGCCGTAGGTCAGGCGCAGCTTTCGGCACTCGTCGGGGCTGTAGCGGGGGCGCCCCAGCTCGTAGCAGATGTACTCCAGCGAGAGGGTGGCGTCGTAGCTCTCGATGGGGAACGTCTCGCGGAGGATGGCCTCCAGCCCGCGGTTCTCGCGTCGTCGCGGGGAGGCGCCGGCCTGGAGGAAGCTCCGGTAAGACTCCGTCTGAATATCGACGAGGTTGGGAACTTCCTGGGTGTCGCCTACTCGGCTGTAGTCGCGAATCTCCATCGGTTTCCCCCATGGGAACGGGGTGCTCGGAGGGTGGGCTGGCAGCCGCCTCGCGGCCCCGCCACATCGCGGGGCGGCGAGAGGGCCGCCACGGGGCTGCCCGCGGGCCGGGCCGCGTGGCCCGGGCCGCGGGAGGGCCTACTTGATTTCCACCGTGGCTCCGGCTTCCTCGAGGGCCGCCTTGACCTTCTCGGCCTCCTCCTTGTTCACGCCCTCCCGGACCGCCTTGGGCGCGGAGTCCACGAGGGCCTTGGCCTCCTTGAGGCCCAGGCCGCTGACCACCTGGCGTACGGCCTTGATGACCTGGATCTTCTTCTCGCCCACCTCGGTGAGGTGGACGTCGAAGCTGGTCTTCTCCTCCTCCTCTTCGGCGGGCGCGGCGCCGGCCCCGGGGGCCGCGGCCACGGCCATGGGCGCGGCGGCGGTCACGCCGAACTTCTCCTCCAGGGCCTTGACCAGCCGGGACAGCTCCAGGGCCGGCATCTTCTCCACCAGCTCGACCACCTGCTGGGCTTCGGGGCTCAGCTCGGGCGCGGCGGGGGTCTCGGGGGCGGCCTCGGGGGCAGCTTCCTGGGCGGCGGCGGCGGCTTCTTCTGCCATGATTCCTTCCTCCTTCGGGGTCTCGAAGCGGCCCGGCGTGGGGCCGCGACAGGGTGCGATCCGGTTGGCTCGTCGGTGCCCGGCGGGGAACGGCTAGCTTTCCCCTTGCTTCTCGGCGATGGCCTGGAGCACGGCGGCGACGTTGCGCACCACGGCCTGGAGGGCGCCCACCAGCCCCGACAGGGGGGAGGCGATGGCGCCCACCGCCTGGGCGCGGAGAACGTCGAGGGAGGGCAGCTCGGCCAGGCGCTGGACCTCCTGGGCGGAGAGGGCCTTGCCCTCCACCACGCCGCCGCGCACCTTGAGCACGCGGGCCTTCCGGCTCCAGTCCATCACCCTCTTGCTGAGGGCCACGGGGTCGTCGCTGCCGGTGACGAAGGCGGTGGGCCCGTCGACCAGGGCGGCGACGTCGGGCAGCTCGAGCTGCTCCAGGGCGCGGACGGCCAGGGAGTTCTTGACCACCATCATGGTGCCGCCGTGCTCGGCGAGCAGGGCGCGGAGTTCGTCCGCCTGGGGGGCGCTGAGGCCCGTGAAGTCGACCACCACCGCGTGGGACAGGCCGCGGAAGCGCTGTGCCAGCTCTTCGGTCTGTAGCTTGTTAATGCGGCTGGGCATCCTGGGATCCTCTGTGCGATGGGGCCTACACGGCCAGGCTCACGCCGGGGCTCATGGTGGCGGACAGCGAGGCCCCCTGAATGTAGCGTCCCTTGGCCCCCGCGGGGCGGGCCTGGCGGATCTGCTCGAGGAAGGCCTGGATATTGGTCTTGAGGTCCTCCGGCTGGAAGGACTTCTTGCCCACGGGGACGTGGACGTTGCCTCCCCCATCGGCGCGGTATTCGATCTTGCCGGCCTTGAATTCCTGGACCGCGGCCTCCACGTCGTCGGTCACCGTGCCGCTCTTGGGCGAGGGCATGAGCCCCTTGGGCCCGAGGATGCGGCCCAGGCGCCCCACCTGTCGCATCACGGCGGGGGTGGCGATGGCCACGTCGAAGTCCAGCCATCCGCCCTCGATGCGCTCGATGAGCTCCTGGCCTCCCGCGGCTTCGGCGCCGGCGGCCAGGGCCTGCTCGGCCTGCTCGCCCTCGGCGAAGACGACCACTCGCATGGTGCGCCCGATGCCCTTGGGCAGGGAGATGGTGCCGCGCACCGCCTGGTCGGGCTTCTTGGGGTCGATGCCCAGGTGGACGGCGAGCTCGACGGTTTCGTCGAAGCCGGTGCCGTCGAAGGCCTTCACGATGTCGATGGCCTCGTCCAAGGGGTAGTGCCTGGTGGGGTCGACTCGCTGCTGGTTCTGGCGGTAGCGTTTGCTGCGGTGCATCGTGGGGGCTTCCTGGGGTTTAGCCTTCTTCGATCTCGATGCCCATGCTGCGGGCGGTGCCTTCCACCTGACGCATGGCGGCCTCGATGTCGCGCGCGTTGAGGTCGGCGAACTTGGTGCGCGCGATGTCCTGGACCTGGCTGCGGCTCACCGAGCCCACTTTCTCGCGGTTGGGCTCGGGCGAGGCCTGGACGATGCCCGCGGCCTGCTTCAGCAGCACGGCCGCGGGGGGCGACTTGGTGATGAAGTCGAAGCTGCGGTCCTCGTAGATGGTGATCACCACGGGGGTGATCACCCCCTGGGCGTCGCGGGTCTGGGCGTTGAAGCGGTTGACGAACTCGCCGATGTTCACCCCGTGCTGGCCCAGAGCGGGGCCCACCGGCGGGGCCGGCGTGGCCTGGCCGCCGGGCACGTGGAGCTTGACCTTGGCCAGGACTCGCTTGGCCATTCTAGATGCTCTCCAGTTGCCAGTATTCGAGCTCCACGGGCGTGGGCCGCCCGAGGATGCTCACGATCACCCGCACCTGTCCTTTCTCCGGCCAGATCTCCTCGATCTCGCCGTCGAAGTTCTGGAACAGCCCTTCCTTGATCCGCACGCGGTCGCCCACGGAGAAGGTGATCTGGGTGGTGGGGGCTTCCTCCGTGCGCTCGGCTTCCATGAGCATCTTCTCCACGTCCTTCTCGGACATGGGGACCGGGGTGTTGCCCGTGCCCAGCAGGCCGCCTATGCCGGGGGTGTCGTTGATCACGCTGAGCGTATCGTCGTTGAGCTCCATCTCCACCATCACGTAGCCCGGGTAGATCTTGCGTTCCCGCACGGTGGTGGTGCCTCGCTTGATCTCCTTGACCTTTTCGGTGGGCACCACGACGTTGGAGATGGCGTCGTCGAGTCCTGCGGCACGCACCCGCTTCTCCAGGCTTTCCCGCACCTGGTCCTCGCGTGCCGTCTGCACTCGGAGCACGTACCACTTTTTGGCCATGGGCCGCGGTTTCTCCGCCCGGGGCGCTCAGTAGAGCCCCAGGAAATGGTTGAGCAAGGCCACCACGTAGTCGGTGACGAAGATGAACAGGGACAACAGGACCACCGTGACCACGACGATCACGGTGGAGCCCACCACCTGGTGGCGCGGCGACCAGGCGACTTTGCGCATCTCCTGCTGAGTCTCGATCAGCAGGTCCACCACCCCGCGGTGGAAGAGCACCAGGCACAGCGGCACCCCGCCGAAGAGCAGGGCCACCAGGGCCGTGAGGCCCCCGCGCAGGGGCACCGGCCAGGTGGGCGCGCCGTAGTACCACATCCGGTGCGCCGCCCAGGTGCCCAGGAGCACGGCCACCAACCCGGCGATGCCCCGGGCGGCGGTCCCCTGGCCCTTCTTGTACACGCTCACGGCCATGGGCACAGCCCTCTAGCAACCACGCCGGCGGGCCGCCGTGGCCCGCCGGGCCGCGTAACCGGGCGCAGCAAGCTGGACTGGGAGATGGGCCCCATGGGCATCGTCCGCGACCGCTCACCCCACACCCGCTCGCCGTGGCAGGCCTGGAGGGACTCGAACCCCCAGCCGCCGGATTTGGAATCCGGTGCTCTGCCCAATTGAGCTACAGGCCTACTCCCTGCGCCTACTTGCGTCGCTCGCGATGTACCGTGTGGCGGCGCTGGCGCTTGCAGTACTTCTTGAGCTCCAGGCGCGGCGTGCCGCCTTTCACCCGCTTGCTGGTGCGGTAGTTTTGGCTCTTGCACTCCGTGCACTCGAGCGTCACGTAGTCTCGGGCCTGGGCTTTCTTGGCCACCGGCCTACTCCAGGATCTTGGTCACCACGCCGGCCCCCACGGTGCGGCCGCCCTCGCGGACGGCGAAGCGCAGCTGCTCTTCCATGGCGATGGGGGTGATGAGCTGGCACTCCAGGCGGCAGTTGTCCCCGGGCATCACCATCTCCGCGCCGCCCAGCAGCTGCACCGTGCCCGTCACGTCGGTGGTGCGGAAGTAGAACTGGGGGCGGTAGCCGGCGAAGAAGGGGGTGTGGCGGCCGCCTTCCTCCTTGGTGAGGACGTAGACCTCGCACTCGAACTTGGTGTGGGGGGTGATGCTGCCCGGGGCGGCGAGCACCTGGCCGCGCAGCAGCTCCTTCTTCTCCACGCCGCGCAGGAGCACGCCGATGTTGTCGCCGGCCATGCCCTCCTCGAGGGTCTTGTTGAACATCTCGACCCCCGTGACCACCGTCTTCTCGGTGTCCTTGAGCCCTACGATCTCGACCTCGTCGCCTACGTGCACCTTGCCCCGCTCGACGCGGCCGGTGCCCACGGTGCCCCGGCCCTTGATGGAGAAGACGTCCTCCACGGGCATCAGGAAGGGCTGGTCGATGTCGCGCTGGGGCTCGGGGATGTAGGAGTCGATGGCCTCCAGGACCTCGAGCACGCTCTTGCACTCGGGGTGATCGGGCTCCCCGGCCTGCATGGCCTTCAGGGCGCTGCCCCGGATGATGGGGATGTCGTCGCCGGGGAACTCGTACCTGGTGAGCAGCTCGCGCAGCTCCAGCTCCACCAGGTCGAGCAGCTCCTCGTCGTCGACCAGGTCGACCTTGTTGAGGTAGACGACGATGGCGGGCAGGCCCACCTGGCGTGCGAGCAGGATGTGCTCGCGGGTCTGGGGCATGGGGCCGTCGTCGGCGCCCACCACCAGGATGGCGCCGTCCATCTGCGCGGCGCCGGTAATCATGTTCTTGATGTAGTCGGCGTGGCCCGGGCAGTCGATGTGTGCGTAGTGGCGGTTGGCGGTTTCGTACTCGACGTGGGCGACGTTGATGGTCACGCCCCGCTCCCGCTCCTCGGGAGCGTTGTCGATGCTTTCGAAGGACCGCGCCTGTCCGAGCCCCTGCTTGGCCAGCACCAGGGTCATGGCGGACGTGAGGGTGGTCTTCCCGTGGTCCACGTGTCCGATGGTGCCGATGTTCAGGTGCGGCTTGGTCCGCTGAAAGACTTCCTTGGCCATTCAGCCGTCTCCTTCACGAGAGTTGCAGCAACATGCCGCTACAGGCCAATGCCTTCTGGTGCCCGGGGTCGCGATGCCGTGGAGCTGGTGGCGGGATTTGAACCCGCGCCCTCCTCCTTACCAAGGAGGTGCTCTACCTCTGAGCTACACCAGCACCTCCCGCCCAGACCACCGTATCTCCCTGGCTGGAGCGGGCGACGGGAGTCGAACCCGCACGACTGGCTTGGAAGGCCAGGGCTCTGCCGTTGAGCTACGCCCGCCTCGCCCCCTGGCCATCGCGCTGTCCAATGTCTGAATGGGGGGAGCAGGATTCGAACCTGCGAAGGCTGCGCCAGCAGATTTACAGTCTGCCCCCTTTGGCCACTTGGGTATCCCCCCACCGGCGCGCGCCGGGCCCCCAGCCGCGCACGTGAGCTAGCGGTGGGAGTCGAACCCACAACCTGTGGTTTACAAGACCACTGCTCTGCCGCTTGAGCTACGCTAGCGCGTGAAAACTGTATTATACTTGCAAGTTCCGTCATGTCAACAAGAAATTGCTCCGAATCCCTTGGCCCTCCCGCCCCGTTCGCCCGTCCACGCCCCCGCGCCTGGTCCTGGGCCCCGAGCCCCGTGTCCCGCGCCCACCCCCGCCGCACTCCCACCGCGTCCACAGAGCCCGGGGCAACATCATAAGCCGCTGCCACCTCGACACTTCCGCCCCTGATGCATCGTGGCCCCAGGCGCCTCCGCCGCTGGCGGCCCTGTGCTGGGACGGGCCCCGGGCCGGCGCGGCTTGCGCCGCCGCCGCCTCTTTGCTATACGTGGGCGGGAGCGAACGGGCTGCGACTTCAGGGTCCCACTGCGTGAGCACTCTCCCCCGCATGGTCGGTCGGTTCCGGGACGTGGCCGCGGTCGTGACGGTCGCCGCCGTGCTGTGCGTTCCCTCGCTCTTCACACGGGATCCCTGGAATCCCGACGAGCCGCGCTACCAGGAGGTGGCCCGCGAGATGGTCTCCCGGGGCGACTACCTGGTGCCGCACCTCAACGGCGAGCCCTACTCGGACAAGCCGCCGGTGGCCTTCTGGCTCTCGGCGGCCCTGTGGCGTCTGGGCCTGGGCCTGAAGTCGGGCCGGGTCGTGGCGTTCCTGGCGACGGCCGGCACGCTGCTAGTCACCTATGCGCTGGGCCGGCGGCTCTACGGCTGGCGGGTGGGCCTCCTGGCGACCCTGATCACGGCCACCTGCGTGCTGTTCGCCTGGATCAGCAGGCTGGGCGTGCTGGACCCGCCGCTGACCTTCCTGGTGGTGGGGGCCATCGCCTGCTCGCTGCGCGCGTTCGAGGCCCGTCCTGGCCGCGCCGGCCCGTGGTGGCTGGGCTTCTACGCCCTGGTGGCGCTGGGTATCCTCACCAAGGGGCCTGTGGCCCTGGGCCTGGCCGGGGTGGTGGCCCTCAGCTACGGCATGGCCCGGCGGAAGGTGGTGCGAGGCGGGGGGTGGTGGCACCTGGCGGGCGCGGCGCTCATGCTGGCCCTGGTAGGCGCTTGGGTCGGTCCTGCGGCGTGGCGGGGCGGCGAGGCCTACGCCAACGACCTGGTGGTGCGGCAGACTCTGCGGCGGCTGGCGGAGTCGGACAGTCACCGCGAGCCGCCCCACTTCTACCTCAAGTATGCCATGGCCTGTTTCTTCCCCTGGTCGCTCGTTCTGGTGCTGGCTTTCCTCGCCGCGGTGCGCGACGCCCGGCGGGGCGAGGGCGGGAGCTGGCTGCCGGTGTTGTGGCTGGGCGTGGGCTTTCTCTTCTTCACGGCCTTCTCGAGCAAGCGGGAGCGCTACCTGCTGCCCCTGATGCCCGCCGCGGGGCTCCTGTGTGCCCGGTACGTGTGGATGGCGGCCCGGGAGGGTCCGCCGTGGCCCCGCTGGCATGCGGGCCTGTGGCGGGCGACCTTCGTGCTCCTGGTGGCGGCGGCGGGGGGGCTGGGCGCCGCGGCGCTGATGCCCGGGCAGGTGGCGCGGAAGTTCGCGGAGGACGCGCCGGCGGCGGCCGAGGTCCGCGAGGCCCTGGGGGGGGCCTTCTCCGTGCCCCTGCTGGCGGCGGCCGTGGCGATGGTCGCCGCCGGGCTCTACGGCCTGTGCTCGCGCCGCGGTGGCGAGCGTCGGCGCGTGGCCCTCGCCGCGGGCTTCATGCTGGTGCTCTCCCTGGTGGCCGACCTGGCCGTCACGCCGGCCGTCGACCGCTTCAAGTCGGGCAAGGACCTGGTGGAGGAGTCGGAACCCTACCTTCGGGACGCGCAGCGCCTCTACCTGCTGGGCGAGGACTACTCGGGGGTCTACAACCTCTACCTCCGCCGCGACCACATCCCCGTGCTGGCCGACGGGAAGGCCGCCTGGAAGGCCCTCGCCACAGCGCAGCGGGTGGCCGTCGTCGGCAGGAAGCGCCACTTCGGACGGACCCTCCACATGCGCGGAGCGCGGGCGGTGGCGGCGGAGCGGGTGGGCCACCGCGAGATGACCGTGATGGCGAACTGGAAGGCCGAGGCGACCTCCGCACCCTGAGCGACCAGGAGAAAGGCCCACCGTGCACCGCCCGCTGCCCCGAGAGGCGAAGACCGTCCTGGCCCTCCTGGCCGCCTCGCTGGCCCTTCGTCTGGCCTTCGCCGCGTGGGCCGACGTGTTCCAGGACGAGGTGCTCTACTGGTGGCAGGGCCGCGAACCGGGGGTGGGCTTCAGCCCCCAGCCGCCGGTGGTGCCCCTCTCGGCCCGCGGCGCGGCGCTCCTGCTGGGCGACGGCACGGTGGCCCTGCGGCTGCCCTCCCTGGCCGCGGGCACGCTGGCCATCGCGGTGGCCTACCTGCTGGGGCGGGACATGTACGGCGGGCCCGGCGGGCTGTGGGCGGCGGCCCTGGTGGCCGCCTGCCCCCTGTTCGTGGCCCTGGGGGCGGTCTCCACCCCCGACGCGCCGCTCCTGGCTCTCTGGCTCCTGGCCATGTGGACGGCCTGGCGGGGGGCCAACGGAGGGTCCCTCGGCTGGTGGCTGGCCTGCGGGGCCACGGTGGCGCTGGGCCTCTACACGAAGTACATGATGGTCCTGGCCCTGCCCTGCGGCTTCCTGGCGTTGGCGGCGACGCCGCGGGGCCGGCGGCTCCTGCGGGGCTGGGGCCCCTGGCTGGCCGCGGGGGTGGCCACGGTGCTGTTCGTGCCCGTGTTCCTGGCGTGGAACCGGGCGAACGGCTGGGCGGCGATGCGCTACCACCTGTCCGCGCGACACGAATGGGAGTTCGAGTGGGACGTCGTGGGGCAGTACGTGGCGGGCCACGCGGGGGCCCTCTCGCCGGTGCTCTACGTGGGGGCTCTGGGCGCCCTGGTGGCGGCGTGGCGGGCGTGGCGGCGGCGGGGCGACTGGCGGGGAGCCTGGCTGCTGGCCTTCGGCGCCGTGCCCATCCTCTTCTTCCTGCCCCCCAGCGTGTTCACCAAGCACCGGATGATGCGCGTGCAGTGGGACGAGATGGGCTACGCGGTGGGAGCCGTGGGCCTGGGGGCCATGGCCGCGGGGGCGGAGCTCTCGACCCTGAGCCGGCGGGCCCGCCGGCGGCTGGGCGCCGCGGCGCTGGCGGTGGCGGTGTTCCTGACCGGCGGGCTGATGTCCGCGAGCTTCTGTCCTCCCCTGGCGGTCGCCGCGGGGACTCGTCCCCCGACGCTCAAGATGCTGGGCTGGCGCGAGCTGGCGGCCCGCGTGCGCCGGGAGGCGGCCCGGTGGGAGGACGCCCGCGGCCCCTTCGTGGCCGGCGAATCCTTCGTCACCGCCCTCTGCCTCGCCTACCACCTGGACACCCGCGAGGGCATCTACGCCCTGCCCGACCACCGCAACGTCTACTACGGCCTCTTCGAGCAGCTCCGCGAGTGGGGAGTGAGCCAGTGGCACATGCGGCGCGACCGCGGGGGCCAGGACGCCATCTACGTGCACGAGTACCGCCTGAGCGAGCCCATCGACGAGTCCCCGCCCAAGCACGCGGCGCGCTCGTTCCAGGAGGTGGAGCTGGTGGACGTCTTCGAGGTGGCCTACCGGGGCGAGGTGGTGCGCCGCTTCGGCATCTACCGCTGCCGGGGCTGCCGCCCGCTCTTCGCGGACCCGCCGGCGCTGCTGCGGGCCCTCACGCCTCCACCTCGCCTCCCTCCTCGGCGGCCCGGCGGAAGGCCTGGCCCAGCTCCCTCGCATACTCCTCGAAGCTCACCAGCTCCTGGGCCACGGCCTTGAGGGTGGCGGCGCGGAAGCGCCCGTCGCGCACCACCTGGCGGCCGGCCTCCTTCGCCGCCGCGTAGACCCCGCCGTGCGAATCCCCCTTCGCCTCCCGGGCCAGCAGGGCCGGGGCGTGGGGACGAAGCAACGCCCCGGCGAACTGGCTGCCCAGGGCGCCGGCGACGAACCGCGCCCAGCGCACCAGCAGGTCGAAGGCCGACACGTCCCAGTCCCCGCACGAGGCGATGAGCACTACCTTCCCCACCCGGTAGCCGGGCCGCAGCGAGCTGTCCCCCTCGCCTCCTCCCAGCCCCGCGGTGGGATCGAGCATGGGAGTCAGCCGGTCGACGAAGGCCTTGAGCTGGGCCGTGGGGCCGCCGAAGTAGAGGGGAGAGCACAGGGCCAGGACGTCGGCGTGGCCCACCTTGGGCATCAGCTCGCCCATGTCGTCGGTCCAGATGCAGCGGCCGGGGGTGCGGAAGAAGCAGTGCAGCTCGCCCGTGCACACGTGGATGTCCCGGGCCGCCAGGTCGACGAATTCCGTCTCGGCGCCCGCCGCCGCGGCGCCCTCGAGGAACGGCTCCACGATGCGATAGGTGCTGCCCCCGCGGGAGCGGGGACTGCCGCTGACTGCCAGGATGTGCGTCGTGGTGGGTGCCTCCATGGGCGTGCCGCCGGTGCGGGGCCGGGCTCCGGGACCGCTCACGCTCCCCTCCCGGTGAGGGTGGGGCAGCGCAGCGAGACGTCGGTGGTGCTGTAGGCTCCGTCGCGGTTGATGCGGTGGACGGCGAGGAAGCAGTGGCAGCGGCCGAAGCGGGTGCGGAGGACGTTGGGCGCCGGGGCGCGCCCCACCCTGCCCCTCCGCCCGGCCCGGGCGATGGCCAGGATGAGCCCCACGCGGGGCCGATAGCCGCTGCCCGCCAGCTCCTCCACCCAGGCGCGGTTGTCCTCCTCGTCCTCGTCGTTGTACTGCCAGCCCCGCAGCCTCTGGAGGGCCTCCAGGCTCTCGTAGGGGTGGGAATGGAAGTCGCCCACCAGCTCCAGGTGGGGGAACAGCTCGTGGGCCATCTCCAGGTGCACCTCCTGGCTGCGCCGGCTGCGCACCGAATACGTGGGGGCCGTGCGGGCCCGCAGCTGGAGGGCCACGCGAGCCACGACCACGCGGACCAGTTGGTGGCGCCCCCAGCCGCGTCCCCGCTCCTCCTCGGTCCTCACCGAGCCGAAGCACACGCCGTAGACCTCGGTGTAGCGGCTGCCCGGGCCCTTGGGCACGGAATAGGCCTCCAGGGCGCCGATGAGCATGTCCTGGAGCGCCGGGTCGTCCACCAGCACCTCCACCTCCTGGTGGTACTCCTCGACCTCGCCGAGCCACGCCGCGGGCCAGGCGCGCAGAGGCCGCCCCCGCTCCAGCGGCTCGCCGAGGTAGGCCGCGAGCTCCGCCAGGTAGGCCCACTCGCTGGGCCGCACCCCCCACCACCGGCGGGTGCCCGCCTCGCTGGCGCCGAACTCCGTGTGCTCGAGCAGGGCCTTGCCCAGGGCCTCGGCCCGGGCCGTGTGCACGTGGTCCTCGACCCAGGTGGCCAGGGCGGCGGCCCGCCGGGAGCAGCGGCGCGCCGCGTCGAACCGCCCGCCACCGGTCAGCACGTCCCACACCTCGCGGTACAGCTCGCGGAGCTGGCGGGGGCCGGTGGCCGCCGACTCTATCTGGGCCTCCAGCTCCCGAAGCTTGCTCACCAGCGCGGTGGGACGGGCCACGTGGGGCCTCCAGGGCCTACTCGGGGCTCACCTGGTGGGCGAAGCGTCGGAGGGAGAGCTCCAGGGCATCGGCCACGTCGGGCTCCTCGGCGCTCAGCTCGCGCTGCTCCTGGAGGTCGTCCCTGCGGTTGTAGAGCTCCGGCCGGCGCTCGCCGCGGAGGGGCAGCAGATAGGTCCACGGGTCGGTGCGGATGGCCCACTCGGCCTCGTGCCAGGCGGTGACGGCGAAGTCGCGGCTCCACGCCCCGTCGCCCCGCAGCAGGGGCAGGAGGCTCTGGCCGTGGAGCGCGAGCTGGCGGGGGCCGACCCGCGCGTTGCGCGGCAGGCGGTGGCCCGCCGGCGGCGGCGAGGGCAGGGTGAGCGTGGTGGGCAGGCCCAGGGCATCGAGCACGGTGGGCATCAGGTCGGGGGGCTGGACGAATGCCGCCGAGCGCTGGCCCGCGCCCAGGCCCTCCGGGTGACGCACCATCCAGGGGATGCGGGCCTGCTCCTCGTAGCTCCAGGGCGCCGCCTTGCGGATGATCCCGTGCTCCCCGAAGGGCTCGCCGTGGTCGCTGGTGAACATCACCAGGCTGTTCTCCCACAGGCCCAGCTCGCGGACGTGGTCGAGCAGCACGCCCACCCACCGGTCCACCAGGCTCACCTCGCCGGCGTAGAGGGCGCGGGTGTGGGCCACCTCCTCGGGGCTCATGTAGCCCGCCACGGGGCCGGGCACGGGGTCGATGAGCTCCTGGCCGGTGTAGTCCGGGTCGTAGAGGTCCACGTAGCGCTGGGGCGGGTCCCAGGGCTCGTGGGGGTCGAAGAAGTCGACCCACAGGAAAAGCCTGTCCTTCCGCCTCCGGGTCGCGTGGTCGAGCCAGCGGATGGCCTCGCGGGCCACGCGGGCGCAGAAGTGGTCCTCCTCGCTCTTCCAGTGGTGCACGTTGCGCAGGTACTGCGCGAAGCGCTCCCGCCAGCGGGCATCGTCGTCGCGCCCTCGCACGCGGTGGCGGGCCTCCACGTCCACGGGGATGGAGGTATCGACCACCCAGGGGTCGTACTCCTGGCCGCGGAGGAACACCGTGGTGTCGAAGCCGCGCCCGCAGTTGTAGACGGGCTTGTGCATGTGGTAGACGTCGGTGACCAGCGCGGAGGCGAAGCCCTTGTCCCACAGCACCTCGGCGAGCAGGGTATCCCAGGGCTCGAAGTGCTGCCAGCCCCGCTGGGGGAACAGGTAGAGCCCCGTCCACCACGCGGTGCGGCAGGGCAGGGTGGGCAGGTTTTCGGCGTAGGCCTGGTCGAAGACCATGGCCTCGGCGGCGAAGCGGTCGAGATTGGGCGTCTGGGCCTTTCCCCCGCAGCAGCCCACGTGGTCGTAGCGCAGGCTGTCGGCGACGATCACGATCACGTTCAAGGCTGCTTCCTTCCGCCCTCCGGGGCGAGGACCGGCTCTCAGGGGCCGCGGCGACGGACGCTCGGCCCCTACTTCTTCTCGGGCTCGACGGCGATGCCGCGGAGGACGATGTCGTCGTAGTTCCCCACGTCGTCGAAGGAGCCCACGCCCACGCGGCCCCAGGCGAACGTCTTGTCCCTGGCCCGCATGATGGGCTGGTCCATGTCGTCGAAGTAGACCTCGATGAGGCCGCTTCGGACCTCGCGGACGAGCCGCACGCGGTGCCAGCCGTCGCCCCAGTCGATGCCCTTGGTACGGTAGACCTCGCCCCCGATGTCCTTGCCGATCTCGGGGATGAGGGTCTTACGGGGCTTGCCGTCGACGATGAACACGGAGTGGGCGTGGGCATCGGCGCGGAGGGCCATGTGGACGTAGTAGAAGTGGCTGGGGTCCTGGTGGCCGAAGAAGAGGCACAGGTCGCGGTGGCCGTAGTCCTTGGTGCGGGACTGCATGCGCAGGTCGAGGACGAAGTCGCCGACGACCACGTCGCGGATCAGCCCGTAGTTGCGCGGCGAGCGCACGGGCGGGCGGTACTTCGAGTTCTTGTGCATGGCCAGCACGTGGTTGCCGTCCTGCTCGGCCACGGTCCACGCCTTGGGGTCCACGGGCTGCCACTTGGCCAGCGGCTCGCCCTTCTCGAAGTCCTCCTGGTAGACTACGGGCATCTCGCCGCCCAGGGCCGCGAGCCCCGCCGCCAGCGCCATCGCTGCTACCAGATGCTTCATCGCAGGCTCTCCAACCGGGGGAAGGGTGCGCTCTCGCCACCGGACGCCGATTCTCGCGCCCCGCGGCCCCCGAGTCAAGCGACGCGGGGCTCATTCCCGCATCACGTCGTAGACCACGATTCTCTCCCACAGGGGCTTGTGCTTCTCGACCAGCGCCAGGTGGTCGGGGTGGTCGAGGTAGGCCTGGTAAGCCTCGCGGTCGGCGAAGACGACCACCAGGCCCACGTGGTAGCTGGCGTCGACCACGCCGCGCCCGCCGGGCGCGGGCCGCCCCACGTCGAGGCGGGCCACGCCCTCGAGGGGCTGGAGCTTGGCCCGGCAATCGGCGATGAGGGCCTCGGCGTCCTTCTCCGTGGCCCCGTCCTTGAGCCAGAAGTAGACGCTGTGGACCAGGGTGCCGGGAGCGAGGTCCAGGATGCGGATGTCCTTCCACCGCACCTTGCACGGCCGGGCCTGTCGGGCGGCGTGCACCTGGAGGGCGACAAAGCCGCTGGAGGTGCGCGAGTAGGTCAGGTCCGTCGCCGCCACGCCGTTCACCCACACCCTCAGGCGGTCGCCGATGGCGGAGACCTCCAGGTCGTTCCACCCCTCGCGGTGCACCACCCGCTGGGGGTCGGGCTTGGTGCGCTGGAGCCAGCGGCGCTCGTGCTCGCAGTATATCGAGCCCGTGCGAGCGATGTCGTTGGGCTCCACGTCCGCCTGGTAGCCGTGCATCCGGCCCCCCTCGAGCCAGGAGCGGAACTGCACGCCGCTGTTGCCCGGCCCCTCCATCCGGAAGCGCAGGCGGAGCACGAAGTCCGAATACCGCCCCTCCGCGATCAGCCAGCCCGCCTTGCCCGCGCCCGTCTGGCCCACGATGGCCCCGTCCTCCACCGACCAGCGTTCCTCCCCGTGGACCCGCCAGCCCTCGAGGTCTTTGCCGTTGAACAGGCTCACCCAGCCGTCCGCCGCGGCCCACGGGCCGCACAGCAGGACGGCGACCGCCACCATCACGCTTGCTCTTCGCATCGGCCTTCCTCCTCGCAACACACGTCGGGCCGCCCCGTCCCCCGGGAGCGGATTATAGGCGCCCCGCCCCCTGGCCACAAGCCCCGAGCCCGGCCGCCGCCCTCGAAATGCCGAGACCCGGGCGCTACCATGGGCCCATCGGACACCGCAGCACGGAGGCCCGCCGTGGATGATGCCCGCCGAAAGGCCCGCGAGAAAATGGACGAGCTGAAGCGCATGGCCCAGCGGGTGTGCGTGCTGATCCTCATCGCCGACTATCCCAGGGTCGACATCCAGATCGAAGAGGCCAAGGTTCGCCAGCGGTGCCAGGAGCTCTTTCCCGACCGCATGGAGCTCTACGAGATGGTCTACCGGAGCCGCTTCGACCGCCTGTGGGAGCAGTTCCGCGAGCCGGAGGAAGACGACGAGGGGCCTCCCGCCTGGTGGTGAGGCCCGGCCCCCGCCCACGCGCCGGTCCCCGGGGCTCCCGCGCCCGCCCCGGCACGGGTGGCGAGAAATGCAGGGCCGTGGCGAGAAACGCCGGATCGGCCCGCCGCCCCATCGCCTCCCGACCTAGACGACCTACAGGGCCTATCGCCCGAGCGGGCCTCGAAAAAATTTTTTCGTCGCAAGGCACTGGCATCTCGATAGTTCGGGCGCTGGCTCGGATTTTTTTCGCCAATTTCACAATTTTTCGTGTCCGCTTTTGGGGGGGGCTTCGGTTTGTAGGGGTGGAGGGGAGCGCGCCGGGGGGTCGGCCGGCGGCTCGCGACGGGCGCGGGACCGAGCCCAGCGAGGCGTCCGCCCCGGCGCGGGTCGGGCCTCAGCCGATCTTCGGGTACTTGTTGCGCAGGACCACCTCGCTGGCGAGGCTGTGGGGCTCGACGGCCTTGGCGCAGAGGGCCACCTTGTTGTCGGCGTCGAGCGCGTCCCACAGGGCGTCGGCGATGGCCTCGAGGCCGCCTGGGAGGGGCAGGAGGTAGGGCTCGCCCTCGAAGGGGGGCAGGGGCTTGCCCTCGCCGCGATAGGTGGTGACGCAGTACCCAAGTCCTTTGCCCAGGGCCTGATAGGTCCAGACGCCGCGGTCCGTGGCGTCGGCGAAGGGGGATCGCCGGAGGAGAGCGAGGCGAGCCAGGGGCGGTCCCGCGCGGAGGTCGAAGAGGCCGGCGATACGGGGCGTGTAGTTGGGTGCGTCGGGCTCGTGGGCGCGGGTGGCCAGGGCGCCCTCGAAGGTCCCGCCGTGGAGGAGGCTCTGGACGATGGTGTCGGTCTGGTCGCCGTTGGAGACGACGAAGAGGCGATGCAACTCGCGGAGAGCGTTGTAGATAATGAGCCTGGGGTCTTCGACCTTGGCGGGGTCGGCGGCCTCGGTCCACACGGCCGCGCCATCGGTGGCCAGCACGCGGTTCCGGCTGTTGGGGCTTCGGCCCATGAGCCAATAGACCTGGACGAGGCGGTCGCCGCGGTCGGTTCGGCCGAGGATGAGGCCGCGGCCGGGGTAGGGGTTGTTGGCCAGGCGCTCGGCCAGGTTTCTCTCGGCGAGCTGGCGGGGGTCCCTCATGCTCCTTGCCTCCTGTTCCATACCGTGCGCGCCTTCTCAGGAAGCGATCAGGCCCACGGCGCCGCACGCCAGCATGACGAGCAGCGGGTGGAGCTTGCCCTCGAAGGCGACGAGGACGAGGAAGGCCGCGACGGCCAGGGCGAGGTCCAGCCCTCCTTCAATCGCGGCGCACCCGTACGAGAACGTCGCGTAGACGACCAGGCTCAACACGCCGATCTGAATCCCCTGCCGGAGCCTCTGGACGTGGGGGTTGCGACCCACCGCGTCCATGGACGGCGCCAGGAACAGCAGGATCGCCAGCGAAGGCAGGACGACCGCCACCGTGGCGGTGGCCGCGCCCGGAAGGCTCCCGAGGCGGAAGCCCACGAAGGTGGCCGCATTGACGGCGATGGGGCCCGGGGTCATCTGGGCGACGGCCAGGAGCTGCGCCATCTCCTTGAACGTCAGCCAGCGCTGGGCGCCCACCAGCTCGTGCTGGATCAGGGGAATGGTCACCAGCCCCCCCCCGTAGGCGCCCAGGCCGATCAGCATGAAGCTCTGGAACAACCTCACCAGCGTGGCCATCAACGCGCTCTCCTCAAGTGCGACGCAGCGCCGCTCATTCCGCGGGGTCGGAACGCGCCCCCGGGCGCGAGCGCCCGGACGCCAGGTAGCCCAGCCCAGCGGCGAGCGCCACCCCCCAGATCGGGTGGACGCCCAGGCCCCCGACCACCGCCACCGCCACCGCGCACACGGCCACACTCCACCCGCTCCGCAGGAGCCGGCGGCCGAACACGAACCCCGCGAAGGCCAGTTGCCCCACCACCCCGATGGCGCAGCCGTGCAGGAACGCGCCCACCTTCGGATGGCCGAAGTACGGCAAGGCCACCCACGCCACCACCACGATGGTGCAAAACGACGGCAGGATGGTGGCCAGCACGGCCGTGGCCGCCCCCCGCTTGCCGCGCAGCCGCCGCCCCTGGAGATACGCAATGTTCACCGCAATGGCCCCCGGCACCACGCTCGCCGTGGACATCTCGGCGAAGAAGGTGTCCTCCCCGATCCACCGGCGCCGGAGCACCAGCTCGTGCCGCATGACCGCGGCCATGGCCAGCCCCCCTCCCAGGGTGGACAGCCCGATGCGGAAAAAGGCCCAAAAGATACTTACACACGGCACGCGGGCGCCTGATTGGCCACCCTCATGCTCGGCGTCCGAACGTGGCATCATGTTCCCGGCTCACTTTCATCCACGATGCGGCAGTGCGCTCGGCTCTCCTCCGCCCCATGCGGAACAAGACCGGAGCGGATACAATTCTTCAGAGCCGCTGGGCGAGCAGGGCCATGGCCTTCTCCAGCACCTCGTCGGGATAGGTCAGCGAGATGCGGAAGAAGCCCTCGCCGTGCTCGCCGTAGGCCCGGCCGGGGGTCACCACCACGCCGGTCTTCTCCAGCAGGTCGGCGGCGAAGGCCCCGCTGTCGCCCGCGAAGCGCGGCGGCACGGGAGCCCACACATAGATGGTGGCGGGGGGCCTGTCCAGCTCCCAGCCCAGGCCGTTGAGGGTGTCGACCACCAGGTCGCGGCGCCGCCGGTAGACGGCGTTGATGGGGGGCACCAGCTCCTCGGCCAGGTCGAGCGCCCTGGCCCCCGCGAGCTGCACGGCGCGCAGCGTCCCGTTATCGATGTTCTCCTTCACCGTCCGCAGCGCGGCCACCGCCCCCGGGTGGCCCACGGCGCAGCCGATGCGCCAGCCGGTCATGGAGAAGGCCTTGCTGAGGGAGAAGAACTCGATGGCCACCTCCTCGGCCCCCTCGACCTGGAGGATGCTGGGGGCGGGCGGGCCGTCGTAGGTGTTCTCGCTGTAGGCCAGGTCGCTGGCGATGAGGATGTCGTTGGCCCGGGCGAAGTCGACGGCCCGGCGATAGAAGTCGAGGTCGGCCACCGCGGTGGTGGGGTTGTTGGGGTAGTTGAGCCACAGGAGCCTGGCCAGGCGGCGGACGTGTGCGGGGACGGCCTCGAGGTCGGGCAGGAAGCCGTTGGCGGCCAGCAGGGGCACGTAGTGGGTCACGGCCCCCGCGAAGGTGTGGCTGATGTTGTAGGTGGGATAGCCGGGCTCGGGGGCCAGGGCCAGGTCGCCGGGGTCGAGGAGGGCCATGCCCAGCTTGGCGATGGCGTCCTTGCTCCCCATGGTGGGCACCAGGCCTCCCTCGGGCAGGTGGACGCCGAAGCGTCGGCAGTAGAAGTCGCGCGCGGCCCTGGGGAATTCGGCCACGGGCACGTCGCAGCCGTAGCGGTGGCGGTCGGGGTCGGCGGGGTCGGCGACGGCGCGCACCAGCTCCTCGACCACGGGGTCGGGGGTGGGCCGGTCGGGGTCGCCGATGCCCAGGGTGATCACCTCGATGCCCTTGCGGCGGGCCTCGGCCATCTTGCGGCGCAGGTCGGCGAAGAGGTAGGGCGGGAGCTTCTGGAGTCGCTGGGCTGGGCTCAGGTCCACCGGGCGCGGTCTCCTTTCCTCGGGAGCGGGCCGTCGCGATGCTGGATGCTGGATGCTCGATGCT
>JBKHIY010000177.1:0-5755 GCA_046538415.1 Candidatus Brocadiia bacterium
GTGGGGGATTCCTGTTGGGCGAGCCGGAGGGGGGCATGAGGCCGCGGTGCTCCTTGACGTAGATCATGAACCCCTCGGCCACCTGGTGGAGGTTGCTGGTGCACTCGGCCCGGGCCGCTGTCTTCATGGCGCTGGAGGCCACGGGCAGGACGAGGGCGGCGAGAATGACGATCACGGAAATGACCACGAGCAGCTCGACCAGGGTGAAGCCCCGGCGGCGCGCGGCACCGTGCGGCGATTCCATGGCGGAGGCTCCTGGAGAGGGGCGCCGGGGGGATCGTATTGTGCCACCATCCCGCGGGCGCGTCAAGGGCGCGGCCCGCGGCGGCTCAGGTATGGGCCTCCAGCCAGGCGAGGAGGGCCTCCGCCTCGGCCTGGCTCTCGGCCCCCACGCGGTAGAAGACCAGGGCGGGGTCGAGCGCGGGGTGGAAGACCTCCTGGAGCTCCTCGGCGGTGCAGGAGACGAATACGCTCTTGCCCGCGGCCTGGAAGCGCTGGAGCAGCTCGACCCAGCCGGTGATCGGCGGGCCGCCGGCGGTGGGGGTCCACTGGATGCCGTCGAGGCTGGCGATGCCGGTGACGGCCTCGAAGTGCTGGAGAGCGGTGGCGCCGTCGTAGTGGTAGACCGAGCGGTCGAGGAAGTCGCTCTCTTCCTCCAGGGCGGGCAGGACGAAGTCGTTGAACTGCGGAGGCGAGAGCAGACACGCGTAGTCGCATTGCGTCGTCGCGTAGCGTCCCTGGCAGTAGTAGGGCAGCCAGCCGCAGGTGCCCCGGCCCGCCATGCCCCCGGCCTCGTAGAGCGCCGTGTAGACCTGGGGATAGAGCTGGCGGACGTTGGCCATGGCGCGATGGACCTGCTCGGGGGCGTCGAGCAGGTCCATGCACAGGCGGTCCGGCCCCCGGACGGCGGCCAGCCAATCGAGGTTCGAGTGGAGGTCCAGCATGCCCACCAGGAACTTGCCTTCGCCGCGCCGGGCGGCCTTGCGGCACAGCTCGAGCATTCGCTCCCACGCGTCGTTACCGCGGCCCAGGCGCAGGGGCAGGGCCTGCTCCCAGCGCTCGACGAAGGGCACCGACCAGCTGGTGTGCGCGCTGTCCTCGGACCAGTCGAGCCGGGCGCCCACGAAGGCCCCTATCTGGTCGGGGCCGAAGCTGGGCTGGAAGAAGGGCATCGCCTCGCCCCCGTAGTAGCGGCTGGCCATGGCCGCTTCGGCCCGGGCGAGGTGGGCATCGAAGTCGGTCCACGGCGGAACCTGGTTCGGCGGCGCCGGCGCCGGCTCGACGCCGTCCCGGGGCGCCGTGACGGCGCAGCACGGGCGGCCGATGATCTCGTGTTCCCAGAAAGCGGCCCAGCGCTCGAGCGCGGCATCGAGGTCGGGCTTGAAGCTCAGCTCCATGGGCACCCCCTGGTCGACGCAGGCGGGGAACCGACGGCTCGGGGGAGTGTAGCGGCCTCGGGCCGCGCTGTCAATCGCCGCCGGAGTCCTCGGGGGCATGTTGCGGGCGGCGGGCGCCATGTTGCCGCCGGGCAACATTCCGTAACCATCGCGGCACTGAGCTCTTGCGTCCGTCGGCGAGGTCCCGGCGCCGCGCCATGTTGCCGCCGTGCAACATGGCGGCCCCGCAGGCCCCGCGCCAGAGCTGCCCGAGGCCCCTGGGGCGCGGTGGAAGTGGCGGGTATTTTGGGACTTGCGGTCCTCTGGGCGCACACAGATTCGGACAGTGCGGGCGGCACGGTTTTTGCCCTCGCTAACGAGCAGAGGGGCCAGGCGGCTCCCGGGCCTTCGTTGGGGCCGGGCCGCCGAGGCTTGCCGGGAGGGGAGCCGGTGTAGGGTCAGGAGAGGTCCATGAGCAACAGTCGGACGAGCCGATGGGTCGTGGCCGCCGCGGCGCTCGCCGTCGTGCTGGCCGCGCAACCCGCCATGGCGATGGTCATCGCCTACGAGTGGACCGAGGGCGGCCCGGGTCAGGGGAGCCTTTCGCCCCACGTGTCGTTCCACAGCTTCATCGGCCCCGTTCTGGCCGACGACTTCACGCCGGCCGTCAGCGGGGGCGTGGTGCAGGTCGACTGGTGGGGCAGCGCTCCGCTGGTGGCCGGCGCGCCGGACCTGTGGGAGCTTACCTTCCACAGCGACGCCGGCGGCGTTCCCGCAGTCACCCTCCCCTCCGGCGGCATCAGCCAGCATTTCGTCAACGCTGGCGGCGGGGGCGACCCGGATGGCGACGGGGTCTTCTTCTACTCCACCGCCTGGAACCCCGTCGACGTGATCCTGTGGTCGGGCCAGGACTACTGGTTCAGCGTCGCAAACGCCTTACACGGCTGGAAGTGGGCGAACCCCGGCGGCGCCGCGCCCACGGTGGGCACGGAGCAGTACGACGCCGTGGTCTCCGTGGGCGGGGCCCCCAGCGTGATCGTCGGGCCGCACGACGGCCCCTGGAACGCGTTGGACGCCCAGGACTTCGCCTTCCGCATCTGGGTGGAGCCGGCGTACATCCCCGAGCCGGCCACGCTCTCGCTCGTGGGAGCTGGCCTGGCGGTCCTGGTCCGCCGTCGCAGGAAGCGCTGAGTCCGCCGCGAAGCGATGACCGCATTGGGGCGCCTTGCCTCTGCTGGCAGGGCGCCCTTTCTCCTGGCCCGCGATTGACACCGCCCGCCCGGCGAGTAGACTCCCGCCCGGCGCCTCTCGCTCCTACACACGCATCGAGGCGAATGCCATGCCCCAAGAGCTTGCGCTGCGAGGAGGGCCCCGGGCCGTGCCCGAGGGGATGGTCCGGAGCTGGCCGCCGATCACCCAGGAGGACCGCGACGCGGTGCTCGGGGTGCTCGACAGCGGCCACCTCCACGGCACCTCCGCACCCAACGCCCTGGCCCTCCAGCGGGAATGGGCGGACTACTGCGGCTGCAAGCACGCCCTGGTGACCAACAGCGGCACCTCGGCCATCCACATGGCCCTGGCCGCCGCGGGCATCGGCCCCGGCGACGAGGTCATCTGCCCCGCCTTCACCTACTGGTCCACCGCCGCCGCCGTGCTCCACCAGAACGCCATTCCCGTGTTCGTGGACATCGAGCCCGCGACCTTCACCATGGACCCCGCCCTGGTCGAGGACGCGATCACCGACCACACCAAGGCCCTCCTGCCCGTGGACATCCACGGGATGCCCTGCGACTGGGATCCCCTGCTGGCCATCGCCGAGCGGCACGGCCTGGTCGCCATCGCCGATAGCTGCCAGGCCCACGGCGCGACCTACAAGGGCCGCAAGACGGGCACCATCGCCGACGCCACGGCGTTCTCCACCAACCGCTCGAAGAACCTCTCCAGCGGCGAGGGCGGGCTCTACACCACGGACCGCGACGAGTGGTTCGCCGTCGCCTCCCGGATGCGCGAGTTCGGAGAAGTCGTCCTCCCCGACGCCGACCGCGAGTACAACGCCTTCAGCCTCGGCTGGATGTATCGCTCGCTGGAGTGGACGAATGCCTTCTGCCGCAGCCAACTGCGGCGGCTCGACCAGTACAACGCCGTGCGCCGCGAGTTCGCCGCCTGCCTGGGCGAGCAGCTCGCCGAGGTCCCCGGCGTCGAGCCGCCGGCCTGCCCGCCGGACCGCGAGCCGGTCTACTTCAGCTACGTCGTGGCCTTCCATCCCGAGCAGGTGGGTCTGGGGGAGGTGGCGGTCGGCGAGTTCAAGGCCGCGGTCATCGCCGCCCTGCGGGCCGAGGGCATCGGCCTGGGGCAGTGGCAGACCCGTCCCGTGCCCGGGCAGGACGTGTTTCTCAAGCGCGTGGGCTACGGCAAGGGCTGTCCGTGGACCTGTCGTTGGGGTCGCGAGGTCGAGTATCGTGGCGAGGACTACCCTCGCACCCTCGAGTTCATCGCCGCCCACTCCTACCTGGCCGGCGTGCATCCGCCGAACACCCTGGAGCTGATGGAGCGCTACGTCGCCGGGTTCCGCAAGGTGCTGGGCCGGGCCAAGGAGGTGGTCGAGCTGGCCCGCCAGGGGGATTGAGCCGCCCGGCGCGGCGCTCCAGGCGCGGGGGCCCTGTGTCCTATCGGACCTATAGGACCTATACGACCTATACGACCGATACACCGTTGGCTCGGGGCGGCGGATGACAGGGCAGGGGTCAACTGGCCAGGATGGGGCGGAGGTCCTCCGGCTCGAGGCGGGTGCCGCTGAGCCGGCTTTCGATGGCCCGCAAGTCGTCGGGGCTGACGGCGCCGGGGGAGAGGAACTCGATGCCCAGCGGCTCGCCGTCGTCGTCGAGGTCGATGAGCACGCCGGGGCGAATCTCCTCCGTGCGGCACGGGGTGCGAGGCCGCGCCTCGCTCAGGTACAGGTAGCCGGCGAAGGGCTTGCCCTTGCGATAGGTGACCTCGAGGAACGGGTGCTTGAGCATCTTCATACTCTCCACGCGGTCACGACCATCAGCTTCCGCTCCTCGGGGTCGGGCTCGACCACGATGCGCCATCGCTCCCGCCCCAGGCGCGAGTGCACGACGAAACGCCCCTCGTGGGCGCTCGGCTCGAAACCTGACGGCTCGGACAACATCGTCCTCAGGTCCGTCTCGCTGAATCCTCTCAGGACGGACCGTTTAGCGGCATGATCGCTGATCTCCAGGTCCCACGCCAACCACTCGGCCTGTCGTCGCGGCCCTCTGGGCAACCTTGGCGTTCCTGGCTCGCGGGCGGTGTTCGCAGCCTCCAGCCAGCAGTGTAGCCCATCGCCCGGCGGGGATCAAGACCCGCGGCGGCGGGCGCCCTGAGCCGCCGGGCGCGCCGCGCGGCAGGCGCCAGGTCGCATAGCTCCTATAGGACCTATAGGACCTATACGACCTATACGACCGCGGGACCCACCCTACAGCTCCTCGACGGGAATCACGCGGGGCCGCAGGAAGAGGCCGTGCTCGGCCTCGATGCGGCGACGGGCCAGCTCGCAGTATTGCGGCGAATTGTCGCCCAGCACGAAATGGCGGCCCAGCCGGGCCGCCACCAGCCCCACCGTGCCGCTGCCCGCGAAGGGATCGAGCACGGTCTGCCCGCGGTAGCTGTAGAACTTGATGAGCCGGTCGGGCAGGGCCTCGGGGAAGGGCGCGGGATGGCCGATGCGGGTGCGGCTCTCGGTGCCGAAGACCCATACGCTGCGGGTGCAGGCCATGAACTCCTCGTCGGAGATGTCGATCCCGTCCCTGGGGCCATCGAGCTTCCACTGGCCCTTGGAGAAGGCGAGGATGTACTCGTGGCGGGGCACGACGTGGGGGTTGGAGGGGCTCTTCCAGGAGCCCCAGGCGCAGTGCTTGGCGGCGGAATGCTTGTTCCAGATGATGGTGCCGCGGTAGAGCATCCCCAGGTCCACGAGCTGGCCGATAAACGCGCTGTAGGTGGGCTGGGAGATGTACTGCCGCTTGTTCTCCCCGATGTTCACACACAGCCGCCCGCCGGGCACGAGGGTCTCGATGGCCGCGGTCCAGACCGTGTGCATCCAGGCCAGGTAGTCGCGGTCCTCGAGGTCGTCGCTGTGCCCCTCGTAGGCCTTCTCCAGGTTGTAGGGCGGGGAGGTGATGACCAGGTGGACGCTCTGGCGGGGCACCGCCGGGAGGACGTCGAGCACGTCGCCGAGCAGGATGTTGTCGAGCCCGGCGAAGGGCGGGGCGGCGGGCCTGGGGGGGGTGCTCTCGGCGTCGCTCATGGCGGCGAGTGTACCCGGGCCGCCCCGGGGCCGCAAGCCCTGCTGCTTGTAGGCGGGACGTCCCTGTCCCGCG
>JBKHIY010000065.1:0-24943 GCA_046538415.1 Candidatus Brocadiia bacterium
GCGGCCCTCCGTCGCCCCCTTCGGGGGCTGGGGTGGATGGTCCGTGCGGTGGTCCCACGGTTCCGCTTCGCTCCACCGTGGGCTTTACTCCGTCACCCCCTTCGGGGGTTCGGCCCTCGAGCGCTCGACGCCGTCGGAGCGCAGCGCCGGCCCTCCTCCCCTCGCCCGCCTGGCGAACCGGGCGCCCGCCGCCCGAAACCTGAAACCCGGAACCTGAAACCCGGAACCCGACACCCGCAACTCCTCGCCCGCGGCGGCCCGGCCACGCGCCGCGCTCCTCTCCACCCCTACAAACCGAGCTCCCCCTCAAATGCGACATTAAACTCTCTTAATTTTCCGCGGAAAAACGCCCCGCCAGGGTCACACCCATCGTAATGCCAAAAGCTTATGACCCGACAAATTTTTTCACCCCCCCCCTCTGCGACCCCTCGTCGGCCGTCCCGGGGGGCCTCGGCGTTGGGAGTGCGGCCTTCAGGCCGTAATTCCCCTTCCGCGTCGGCCGTCCCGGGGGCCTCGGCGTTGGGAGTGCGGCCTTCAGGCCGTAATTCCCCTTCCGCGGCCGAGGCGTGCCGGGGCGGGGGTTTCAGGTTCCGGGTTCCGGTGGACGCCGCGTCCTGGACGCTCCTGCGTGCCTCTTCCGCGTGCGAAGGGTTCCGGGTTCCGGGCGCTCGGCTCTGAGCCCGCGAAGCGGGCGAGGGAGGCGTCCGCACGGGCTCCTTTGCACGCGGAGGGCAGGAGCGACGCGGGAGCGTCGCAGACATCTCGTCCCGACGGGGGCTGGTCGGGACGCGGGTGGGTGAACGGGTAGGGACCGTGGACCGCCGGGACGAGAGCGGGCGTCGTCGCCCCGCCGGAGCGCGCGGACGAGGGGGCCAGAGGTGTGCCCCGGCGAGGCGGCGGAGGCGGGCAAAAGCGCTTGACTTACGCCGGCGCGAGGGGGTACATTACGCATGGATCAGGGGAGCTGAATGGCCAGTAGGGCTCGCCGATGACCGCCATGTCGACAGCGATTCGCACGAGCCGGCTGATGGCGCTGCTGGCCCTCATGGGCGGGCTGGCCCTGGCCGCTCGGCCCCTCGGCGCGGCGGCCCCGCGGCGGGCGTGCATCCTGCCGCTGCGGGGCCGGCTCGACGCCTTGGCCCTCGAGTCGCTGCACCAACGCCTGCGGGAAGCCGCCGCCGACATCGCACCCGCAAGAGGGGACGACGAGGAGGAGGCGCCGCCGTCGCAGCCCGGGCTGCTGGTGGTGCTCGACCTGGGGCTCGAGGGCGGCTCCCTGGGCCACAGCCTCGATGCGGCCGACACCGTGCACGGGCTCTACGAGAAGGGCATCGAGACGGCGGCCCTGGTGCGGGAGCCGGGCTCGGCGCCCGGCACCCTACTGGCCATCGCCTGCGAGAAGCTCTTCATGGCTCCCTCGGCCCGGCTCGTGCCCCTGGACCCCCAGGCCTTCGACGAGCCCGGCCCCCAGGCCGCCGAGCAGCTGCTGGCGGCGGCGGACCGCTACAGCGCCCGCCGCCCCCGCCTCCGCCTCTTCTACCGCGCCCTCGTGGACCCCGCGGTGGAGGCCTACGCCGTGCTCTTCGAGGGCAGGCCCGACCAGCCGGGCTTCTACACCCCCGCCGAGCACAAACGGCTGGTGGCCAAGCCGCCCAGGCCCATCGACCGTAGCGAGCGGCTGGTCAAGCCCGGCTCCCGCCCCGCCCTCGAGGCGGCCAAGGCCCGCGACCTGGGCCTCGCCGCCGAGGTCGCCGAAAACCCCCACCAGGTGGTCCAGCACCTAGGGGTGGCGGGCAGCGACGTGCGCCTGCTCGAGGGCGAGCCGCAGGGGGCGAAACAGGCCGCCGAGCCCCAGGAGCCGGAGGAGGGCCAGCCAGCGGCCAAGCCGCGCATCAAGCCCATCGGCTCCGGGCCGAAGGTGGTCTTCATCCCCCTGGACGGGATGGTGGGGGAGGGGATGCGCCACTCGGTCGAGCGCCGCCTGGCCGAGGCCAAGGAGCTGGAGCCGGCCCTCATCGTCTTCGAGATGGACACCTACGGAGGCCTGCTGGCCTCGGCCCTGGAGATCGCCGACGCCATCTTCGACCTCGAGCGACCCCGCACGGTGGCCCTCGTGAACGACAAGGCCATCTCCGCCGGCTCCCTCATCTCCGTGGCCTGCGACCAGATCGTGATGTCCCAGAGCTCGGAGATCGGCGATTGCCAGGTGGTCACGACCTCGGGCGAGGCGGTGCGCAGCGAGAAGATCGACACCGTGCTGCGGGCCCGCTTCCGCACCTTCTGCGAGGGCAAGTACCCCATCGCCCTCGCCGAGGCCATGGTCACCCAGGAATTCGAGGTCTACCAGGTGACCACCCGCGATGGAGAAACGCAGTACCTCAAGGGCAGCGAGTGGGAGAACATGACGGCGGTGGAGCGCCAGCGCTACGTGGCGGGCAGCGCCAAGCTGATCCTGGACAGCAGCACGCTGCTGACCATGACCGACGATGAGGCCCGCGAGTACGGCTTCTCCTCCGCCACCGTGAGCAGCCGCCAGGAGCTGCTCGACCACTTCGGCCTGGCCGACCGGGAGGTGGTGGTGCTGGACTGGAACTGGTCGGAGCGCTTCGTGCGCTGGCTCGACCGGGCGGGGCCGCTTCTCCTGATGCTGGGGGTGCTGGGGATTCTGATCGAGCTGAAGACCCCCGGGTTCGGAATCCCCGGTATCCTGGGCCTCGCGCTGGTCGCGGTCTTCTTCCTGGGCAAGCACACCGCGGGCCTGGCCGAGGCGTGGGAGATCTTGCTCTTCGCCATCGGGGTGGGGTTGCTGGCCATCGAGCTGTTCGTGACCCCCGGGTTCGGGGTATTCGGTATCCTGGGACTTCTGGCCATGGGAGCCAGCCTCCTGCTCGCCCTCCAGCCCTTCGTGATCCCGGAGTCGCCGGTGGACCAGCGGATGTTCGAGCGCAACCTGATGAAGCTGGGGGCCGTGGCCCTGGGGGTGTTCGTGGGCGCCATCGTCATCGGCCGCTACTTGCATCGAGCCCCGTACCTGAGTAAGATAGTGCTTGCGACGCCCTCGTCCTCGGAGCCCACGTCGGTGTCCAGCTCGGTCTCGCCCGCTCCCAGCGCGCAGCAAGAGGAGCAGCGGGCCACGGCGCTGGTGGGCAAGCGGGGGCGGGCGGCCACGATGCTGCGGCCCGCCGGCCGCGCGGAGTTCGACGGGGAGCCCCTGGACGTGGTGACCGAAGGCGAGTACATTCAGCCCGGCGAGCCCATCGAAATCTTCAGCGTGCGGGGCAACCGGGTGGTCGTCAAGCGCGTCACCTGAAGAGCAGCCCGGCGGACGGCGGGCACAGGAGACGGGGTCTTGTACCTGGCGATGTTCATCTTCGCCGTCGGCGTGCTGCTGGTGGTGGTCGAGGTGTTCCTCCCCTCCTTCGGCCTGCTCACGCTGTGTGCCTGCGGCTGCTTCGCGCTCAGCGTGTGGATGGGCTACCGGGAGGGGGGGACCGGCACCGCAGTGACCATGGGACTGCTGGCCCCGGCCCTGACGATTGCGATCCTTTACCTGGGCCTGAAGTTCATCCCTCGCACCTCGTGGGGGCGAGGGCTGGTGCTTCGCGGCCCCGCCGACGACGATATCGAGGACCGGCCGACCCTCACGGCCACCAGCGCCCTGACCCACGAGGGGGGAACCTCCGAGGAGACGGCCCGCAGCCTGGTGGGCAAGGAGGGGGTGGCCCAGAGCGACCTGCGGCCCGCCGGCGTGGCGGTCGTGGGGGGCCAGCGCGTGGACGTGGTGAGCGAGGGGGGGATGGTCGAGGCCGGGGCACGGGTCAAGGTGGTGGCCGTGGAGGGCAATCGCGTGGTGGTGCGGCTCGTGCGACTGTGAGCGACGTGCCGCGGCGCCCCACAGGCGCCGTGGCCGAAAAAGTGCGAAAAGGAGCAAGCGAATGTGGCCCATCTTAGCGGCGAGCGCGTGGCCGTTCATCATCGGCATCGGCATCCTCGTCCTGCTGGTGATCGCGGTGGTGGTGGTCAGCTTCTTCAACCTCTGGGTCCAGGCGTTCGCCGCCGGTGCGCGGGTGACCTTCGTGGAGCTGATCGGAATGAAGTTCCGCAAGGTCAACGCCGGCCTGGTGGTCGAGCAACGCATCACGGCCAAGCAGGCGGGCATCGACCTGCCCGTGCGTGAGCTGGAGGCCCACTACCTGGCCCTCGGCGGCCGGGGCCGGGGCGAGCAGATGATCCCCGTGGTCGTCCGCTCCCTGATCACGGCCCACAAGGCGGGAGCCGACGTCCAGATCCGCGACCTCGAGTCCTTCCAGCTCGCGGGCGGCGACGTGCCCGTGGTGACCAACGCCCTGGTGGCCGCGGTCAAGGCCACCCTCACCATCCAGGTGGGCCAGCTCCAGGCCCACTTCCTCGCCCAGGGCAACGTCCAGAAGGTGGTCAACGCCCTCATCTCCGCCATGCGGGCGGGCATCCCCCTCGACTTCCAGAAGGCCGCGGCCATCGACCTGGCGGGACGCGACGTCGAGGAGGCCGTGCGCATCTCCGTCCACCCCAAGGTCATCGACTGCCCCAAGCCTGGAGCCGGCAAGGACACCGTGGCCGGGGTGGCCAAGGACGGCATCGAGGTCAAGGCCAAGGCCCGCGTGACCGTGCGGGCCAACATCGACCGCCTCATCGGCGGGGCCACCGAGGACACCATCATAGCCCGCGTGGGCGAGGGCATCGTCACCACCATCGGCTCCGCCGCGTCCCACAAGGCCGTCCTGGAAAACCCCGACAGCATCTCCAAGGTGGTCCTGGAAAAAGGCCTCGACGCAGGAACCGCCTTCGAAATCCTCTCCATCGACATCGGCGACGTCGACGTGGGCCAGAACATCGGGGCCCGGCTCCAGACCGACCAGGCCGAAGCCGACAAGAAGGTGGCACAGGCCAAGGCCGAGGAACGCTACGCCCTGGCACGCGCCCGCGAGCAGGAGATGAACGCCGTCACCCAGGAGAACCGGGCCAAGGTGGTCCTCGCCGAGGCCGAAATCCCCAAGGCCATCTCCCAGGCCTTCCGAGAGGGCAACCTGGGCATCATGGACTACTATCGCCTCCGGAACATCCGAGCCGACACCGCCATGCGCCAGTCCATCGGAGGCGAGAAAGCCGAAGACGAGAGCCAGAGCTGACCCCCGCGGGCCTCCCCCGGGCCGACCGCCCGGGGGAGCCGCCCGACCACGAGGTGCGCGACCGTGCCAAAAGGCCTCGGACAACTCATCGCCTTCCTCGTCATCTTCATCTTCTTCGTGGTCCTCCCGGCCGTCCTCGAGCGCCTGGCCAAGAAGCAGTCGGGACGCCAAGCCTCGCGCCGGCGCCCCAAACCCGAGGACGAGAAGGCCGTCTACCGCGCCCAGGAGGACGACGTGCGGGCCTACCTGGAGAAGATCGGGGTCAAAACCGGGCCCGCCAAGCCCTCCCGCGCCGAGCCCAAAGCCCCCCCCCAACACAGGGAGAGGGCCGCCCCAGCCGCCGAGGAGGAGCAGGACGACGTGCAACGCTACCTGGAGAGCATCGGCATCCAGGTGGAGCCCGAGAAGCCCCCGCGGCGCCAGCGGCCTCGCGAGGGGCGTCCCCGTCCCTCGCGCCCTTCCCGACCCCGTCCTGAGCCGCAGCCGGCGCCCCGGCCGGCCCAGCGCCGCGAGCGCCCGGCGCCACGCCCCGAGCCCCAGCCCCCTCGGCGGGCCGCCCCGACCCCCGAGGCCGCAGAAGAGAAACCCCTGGCCATGGCGCTTGGCGCCGCGGAGGAGGAGGAGGCGGAGCCGACAGGACGTCCCCCGAAGCTGGGCTCGCTCGGCCCCCTGGGCCCCGCGCCGACCCGCAAGGAGCTGCGCCGCGCGGTGATCCTGGCCGAGGTGATCCGCCGCCCCGACTTCGGCCGCCTGCCTTACGAGCGGCTGGAGCTCTGAGCCCGCGAGGCCAGGCCCGCGGCTCCCCCTGGCCCTGGCTTCCCCGCCTCGAGAGGACGCCTTGAGCACCCGCCCGCTCCTGGCGACCGCGTTGCTGGTGTGCCTCGCCCTGGCCACCCAGGCGGCCTACTTCGTCAGCCCCGCCCGGCCGGGCCTGCCCCTCGACGACGGCTGGATCCACGCCACCTTCGCACGCAACCTCGCTCGCCACGGGGAGCTGTGCCTGAATCCCGGCGAGCCCAGCACGGGCACCACCAGCTTCCTGTGGACCGGTCTCCTGGCCGCGGCCCATCGCCTGGTCGGCGAGCCCGTGCTCGCCCCCTGCCTGCTCAACGCCGCGGCCCAGGCGGCCCTGGTCGTCCTCTGCTTCCTCCACGTGCGCGCGGCCACGGGCGAGCGGGGCACGGCGCTCCTGGCCGCCGGCTCGGTCGCCCTGCTGGGCAACCTCGTCTGGATCTCGCTCTCCGGGATGGAGACCACGCCGTTCCTCGTCCTCGCCCTGGCGGCCGTCTGGGCCCGGGCCGGCGAACGTTGGCTGGCCGCCGGCGTGCTGGCCGGCCTGCTGGTGCTCACCCGCCCCGAAGGACTGGCCCTGGCCCTGGCCATGGGGCTGCTGGAGCTGTGGGCGCTGCGCCGCGGCGGGCGTCCCCCCTGGGGCCGGTGGGCGAAGCTCTTCGCTCCCACGCTGGCCACGGCGGCGCTCTACGTGGGCGTGAACCTGGCCATCACCGGCCGAGCGCTCACGTCCACCTTCCTCGGCCGCCGGTGGCTGGCCGGGCAGCCCGCGGCGCTGCGGCTCGGCCCCCTGGCGCTCCTCCGCCAGGGGGGCCAGCTGGCGGTCCTGTGGGGCCGCTACTTCCACCGCTGGCTCTTCGGCGGAGGCCTGCTCCTCCACCTGGGCGTCCGATGGGGCCTGGCCGCCGCGGCCGTCCTGGGCGTCGCCATGGGGCTCGTGGCCCTGGTCGGCCTGGCCCGCGTGGTCGGCGAGCCGAGAGGGGCGGCGGGCCGCCGCTCCCCGATGCCGCTGCTTCTCCTGTGGGCGCTGCTCCACAATGCCGTCTACGCCGTCCTCCTGCCCGTGCCCAGCCACGGGGGACGCTACCAGGCGATCAACATCGTGCTCGCCGTGGTGCTCATCGTGGTGGGCGGCATGCGCCTGGGCCGGACCCGCCGCCTGCGGCCCCTGGGGCTGGGGGCTCTCGCCCTGTGGGCCGCCCTGTGCCTTTCGGGCACCGCCCTGTGGCGCACCATCTACCGCGACAGCGTCGACCACATCAACAGCGTGCACGTGGCCTGCGGGCGCTGGATCGCCGAGAACCTGCCCCGCGACGCGGTGGTGGCCACGTTCGACCTCGGCGCCGTGAGCTACTTCTCCGAGCGGCGGATCATCGACCTCGGCGGCCTGGTCGACCCCAGGATGGCCCGCTGCCTGTTCGAGGGCGACGCGGTGCCCTACCTGCGCGAGCAGGGCGTGACCCACGTGGCCATGATGCGCCGCGACGTGGGCAACACCCGCCTCGCCCGCCAGCTCGGCCTGCGCCCGCCCGGGCCGGGACGCCCCCGCCTGGAGCGGCTCCGGCGGTGGGCCGTGGAGCCCCAGCGATTTGTCCTCCACCACCGGGCCACGGCCAACGCCATGCCCATCATCATCCTCTACAAGTGGCACGAGCCCCCGGCCGAGCGGTGATCCTCGACGCGGGCCTTGATTTTCCGTCCCCGCCCGGCCACCCTGGAACCGGGTCGCCGCCCCGGTAGCGCGGCCCTGGCGTCGGAGGAGAGGCCGCGATGAGCGTACCGCACAGGAACCGTCCGCTCGCCCTGTCGCTGGCCCTCGGGCTGCTCGCGGCGTGGGCCGTGGCCTGCGCGGCGTCGCCCGCGGCGCCCGTGGCCCGCACGCAGGGCCTGATCGCCGAGGGCACCCGGTGGCAAACCGCCTACTACATGGCGGCGAGCGAGCGGGACGGCCCGACGGTGCTGGTGACCGCGGGCATCCACGGCAACGAGCCGGCAGGGGCCTTCGCAGCCTCCCAGATCCGGGACTGGCCCATCCGCCGAGGCACACTGATCGTGGTGCCCCGGGCCAATGCCCCCGGCCTGGCCAAAGGCACCCGGCGGCTGCCCGGCGTGGAACGCGGGGCGCGCGATGCGAACCGCAATTTCCCCACCTCCACCCGCGAGCGGGCCGTGGGCACCCTGTGCAAGGCCCTGTGGGCCTTCGCCGTCGAGCATTCCCCCGACTGGCACGTGGACCTCCACGAGGGCTACGGCGTGCGGGGCGCGGGCTCGAAGTCCGTGGGCTCCAGTATCATCGTCTGGCCCGACGACGAGGCGAAGGAGGCCCAGCGGCTGATGCTCGAGGCGGTCAACGCCACCGTCGCCGACCCCGGGCAGAAGTTCGTGGCCCTCCGCCCGCCGGCCAAGGGCTCCTTCGTCCGCGCCTCGGCCCGGCGGCTGGGGGCCAAGGCCCTGATCTGCGAGACCACCTGGAGCGTGGGGGCCGCCGTGAAGGGGACGAAGCGACGCAGGCCCCTGGCCCTGCGCATCCGCCAGCACCGCATCATGGTCCACCGCCTGCTCGAGCACCTGGACATGGCGGCCTGCGGGCCGGACCGGCTCCTGCCCCCGCGCGAGCCGGGAAGCGGGAGCGTGCGGGTGGCCGTCTACAACGGCCCGGGGACGACCAACGCCGAGTTCCTTCGCCTGCGGGCCGTCCTTGGCCGTCGCGGCGACGTGGTGGTCCGGGCCGTGGGGCCGTGGGAAGTCGGTGCCGGGGTCCTCGACCAGTTCGACGTCGCGGTGTTTCCCGCGGGCCGCGGCGAGGACCAGGGGCGGGCCCTGGGCGAGGCGGGCCGCCGGGCGGTGCGGGCCTTCGCCCAGTCGGGCGGAGGCGTGGTGGGCATCGGCGGGGGGGCCGCCGTGGCCACGTGCGGCGCCCCGTGGGGCCTGGCCATCCTCGACGCCCGCGTGGCGGAGCCCGAGCTCGACCTGGCCAAAGACGGGACGCTCACGGTGGCGCTTACCCCGAAGGGCCAACGGCTGCTCGGCACGCCCGACGAGCCGGTGCGCGTCGGCGCCGACGGGGGGCCGCTGCTGACCCCCGCGGGGATGCCCGAACTGCCAGATTTCACGGCCCTGGCGCACTACCGAGGCAAACTCCCCGGCCGGGGCGGGGCTGGCCGGGCGCCGGCCATCCTCTGGGCGCCCTTCGGGCGTGGAGCGGTGGTGGCCTTCGGGCCGCGGCCCGAGGCGGCCGAGGCCGAGGAGCTGCTGGTGGCCGCCGTGCGGCTGTGCGCGGGCGGGCGACGGCCGGCGCCCGCCGACCAGCCCCTGCCCCGAGAGACGCCCGCGGGCGCTCGGCCCTGAGCGGAGGGGGGACATGCGGAGGACAGGCCCCGCGTGGGCCTGTCCTCCGATGGGTCTCCGCGGGCCGCGCGGCCCCTGCGGAGCGCATCAGTCCCGGCGGCGGGTTCAGGCCTCCCGGAGTATGGTGCCGGGATGGTAGTCGGCGCGGTCGCCGAGGGTTTCCTGGATGGTGGCGACCAGGAGGTCGGCGTCGTAGGGCTTTTCGAAGTAGGCGACGGCCCCGAGCTCGGCGGCCTGGTCCTTGAAGTCGGCCCGCTTGCTGGCGGTGATGAAGATGATGGGGATGGCGGCCGTGTCGGCCCGGTTGCGCAGGCGCTGTGCGACGGAGAAGCCGCCGCCGGCGGGCATGGAGATGTCGAGGACCAGCAGGTCGGGCTTCTCCTTGACGGCGGCGCTCACGCCGCCCAGGGCGTCGTGGGTGACGATGGTCTCGTAGCCCTTGGCCTTAAGGCGCACAGCGAGCGCCAAGGCGATCTTCTTGTCGTCCTCGACCACCAGGATCTTGCTCATCGGGAGAGCTCCTTTCGAGCTGCTCGCGGCTCCCCTGGATGGGAATGGCGAAGGAGAAGGTGCTGCCCTGTCCGGGCTCGCTCTCCACCCAGATCTCGCCGCCGTGCAGGCGCACCAGTTCCTTGCAGATGCTGAGGCCCAGGCCCAGCCCGCGCTGGCCGGTGGTCCCGTCGCGGTCCGCCTGGTAGAGTCGGTCGAAGATGCGGTCGCGCTGTTCCCGGGAGATACCCGCCCCGGTGTCCTCGACGCCGATCACCAGATAGCCGGGTCGGTCCTGGTCGCGGCCCGCCCGGACGACCACGCGGCCCTCCCGGGGGGTGAACTTGAGGGCGTTGCTGAGGAGGTTGGAGAGGACTTCGGAGATGCGAGCGTCGTCGAGGGTGACCTGGGGCAGGTCGGGCTCGACCTGGTGGCTGAGGCGGACGCCGCGTTCATCGGCCACGGGGCTCATGGAGGCGACCACGCGTTGCACCAGGGCCTGGAGGGAGCAGGGGCGCAAGTTCACGGTCAGTTTGCCCGTCTCGGCGCGGGTGAGGTCCAGGAGGTCTTCGATGTAGACGTTGATCTGGTCGCAGCTTTGACGCACGATGTCCAGGTATTCGCGCTGCTCGGGGTTGAGGGGCCCGGGGATGCCGTCCAGGAGGATGCACACGAACTCGCGGGCGGAGGTGAGCGGGGTCTTGAGCTCGTGGGAGAGGGTGTGGTAGAAGCGATGGATCTCCTCGTTGCGCCGGAGCAGGTCGCGGTTGCGCCGTCGGAGCTTCCGCCGCTCCTCCGCCACGGCCTGCCGCAGTTGTGCCTTCTCGATGCCATTGGCGATGGCCCGCTTGAGGCTGCTCTGGGAGACGAGGCTCTTGGGCAGGTAGTCGGCCGCGCCGGCCTTCATGGCCTCCACGGCGAGGGTCTCGTCGCTCATCCCGGTGAGGATCACGACGGGGAGGAAGGGCTCCGCGGCGCGGAGCTTCTCCAGGAGGTCGATGCCCGTGAGCTTGCCCATGTAGTAATCCACGCACACGGCATCCACGGGCTGGGCGGCGAGCTGGGCGAGGGCCTCCTCGGGGTCGGTATAGCTCGTGAACTCGAGGTCCCAGTCGGGTATCGCCTCCAGGTGCTGGCGGATGATGGCGACATCCTGGGGGTCGTCGTCCACCACGGCGATGGCGATAGGTCTCTTCTCGGCCATCGGCGGATTCTCCACTTGCGCTACCCCCGGGCGCTGCCCGGCTGGGCCTCACGGCGAGCCGTCGGACGCCGGGGAGGTCTGGCGGGCCGGGTCGGGGCCCTGCGGCTCCTGGTCCGCTCCCGAAGGCAGCTCCGCGATCTCGAACCAGTAGCGGCCCAGAGCCGCGGTCGTCTCGACCAGGGACGAGAAGGTCACGGGCTTGGTGACGAAGCCGCTGACCCCCAGCTCGTAGGAGCGGAGGATGTCCTCGTCGGCCCGCGAGGTGGTGAGGACCACGATAGGGATGGTGCGGAGCCTGGGGTCCGCCTTGATCTCCTCGAGGGCCTCCCGTCCATCCTTGCGGGGCATGTTGAGGTCCAGGAGGATCAGGCCCGGTCGTGGCGAATCCTGGGGATCGGCGTAGGGCCCCTGCCGCTTGAGGAAGTCGATGAGCTGCTGGCCGTCCTCGACGAAATAGACCGGGTTGGCCAGTCGCGATTCCTGGAGGGCGTCCCGCATGAGCAGGCGGTCGTCGGCGTCGTCGTCGGCCACGAGGATGCTCACGGGGCGGCGGCTTGGCTCGGCTCTCACGGCGATTCCTCCTCGGTGGGCTGCCTGCGAGGCAGGGTGATGGTGAAGGTGGCGCCCCGGCCGGGCTCGCCGCGGGCCTCGATGCGGCCCCCGTGCCGCTCCACGATCTTGCGGCACATGGCCAGGCCCAGCCCCGAGCCCTGGAACCGCGAGCGACCGTGGAGGCGCTTGAAGAGCCCGAAGATCTGGTCGGCGTGCTGCGCGTCGAACCCCACGCCGTTGTCCTCCACCAGGATGCGGCATTCCGCGTCGCCCGGCGCCTCGTTCCGGGGAGCGTAGACGCGCACCACGGGCGGCTCCTCCTCGCGTCGGAACTTCAGGGCGTTGCTCACCAGGTTCTGGAACAGGCTGTGCATCTGGCAGGGCTCGGCCTCGACGGTGGGCAGGGGGCCGACCTCCACGCGCCCTCCCGAGCTCTCGACCTGGCTCTCGAGCTCGCGCACCACTTGCGCGGCGGTCTCGCCGAGGTCGACCGCGGCCATCTCGCCCCCCGCGCCGTCGAGCCGCGCGTAGGCCAACAGGCCGTCGATGAGCTCGCGCATCCGCCGTGCGGCGTCCATGATACGGCTCAGGCTCTCGGCGCCCCGCTCGTCGAGGGCGTCGCGGCAGGCGCTCTCCAGCCTCCCGCCGAAGGCCAGGATCTTACGCACCGGCTCCTGGAGGTCGTGGGAGGCCACGCGCGCGAACTCCTCGAGCGCCCGGTTGGAGCGGGCCAGCTCGGCGGCCCTCTCGTCCCGACGGTCGCTCTCGCGGGACCGAGCGCTCACGTCGCGCAGGGCGACCACGTGCGCGGGGCTCCCCTCCCAGCACAGCGGCGCCGCGCGGAGGTCCACCATGGCCGCGCCGTCGGGCCGCTGGACCTCCACCTCCACCGACCCGCCGGCGCGAAGCGGGAAGCCGAAGGGCTGGCCCACCAGGCCATCTGCGTCCGCTCCCAGGAGGGCCTCGGCGGCGGGATTGGCGAAGCGCACCGTCCCCTCGGCATCCACCACCAGCAGGCCATCGGGGCTGTTGGCCACAACGGCGCTCAGGGCCTCCTCGCGCCACTGCCTGGCCCGGGCGCACTCTGCCACGGACAGGCGCAGGCGCTCCACGGCTCGGAGAAGGGCCTCGGCCTCCGGGCTGCCCAGCGGCTCGTCCTTCCCGTCGTGTCCCCGCCGCAGCCCGGACGCCCTGGCCGCGACCGAGGCGGGGTCCACGCCCAGGAACGTGGCGCCGCCCGGCGCGGTGTCGCTGCCGCCGTCCACGGGGAGGCTCAGGAGCACCCGGTCGAACTGCTCTTCCGCCAGGCGACGGAGCGCCGCGGGGACGTGCTCGGCGCAGTCGAACTGGCCGCCAGGAGCCACGCCGCCGAGGCCCCCGCCCACGGGAGGCCCGCCGTGGGAACCGTCGGCGACGTCGATGACAAGGACCCGGGCGCTGGTGGGATTCATCGCGTCCCCCTCGCTGTGCGTCCTGTGCCGCCCTGGCGCCTCCCGCCACTCGACGTGCAGCGAGTATTGGCCGGGAGACAGCCCAAGGCGAATTCCCCGCGCCGCGGCGCGAGCGCGGCCCCGCCGCGGCGCCAGCCCCTCGAGTTCGTTCGCCATCGTTCCCATCTCTTCGCCGGCCCGGCGCCGGCTCCGCAGGTGCAAACGTTATGCCGCTCTTGCGGGGTTCAGGCCTACTCCGCGAATTGCGGACTTTGCGGGGCTTGCCGGTTGAGCGGCATGTCCTGTGGCGGCAGCGTGTTATAGAAGCTCGCCGGGGCAGGGCGCTACGGGCGGGCGAGCGGCGAAGCGCGCCGGGCCGCCGGCCCAGCGGCGGGAAGAGAATTCCGTCGCCGCGCGAAGAATTCTCCCGCCGCCGGCCGCGCGGCCGAGGAGCTCACCCTGGAGCACGAGATTATCTCGTGACGAGTGCCGCACCCGCGTTGACAGAAGCCCGGGAACGAAAGGGGCGGATTGCGGCCCCGTGTGGTCGGCGAAGCCTTGGGGAGGAGGGAGGGCAGGGGAGGGGCGCCTCTTGCAGAAGGCACTCCTCCCCCGCCATTCCTCTTCACGCGAAACGCTTGGGGTCGATGGGGTAGATGCCCCATTCGTCGCGGCAGCGTTTCATCTCCAGGATGTTCTCGGGCCGGGCATCGACGGCGAGGGAGTGGGATGAGCCCATGATGTAGCCGCCGCCAGGGGCGGCGTGGGTGAAGGCGTAGCGGGCGTCGGCCCGGATGTCCTCCGGCGTGCCCAGGATGATGTGCTCGTGCCAGATGCCGCCCCAGAGGGTCAGCCGGTGGCCCACCCGGGCCTTTAGGTCGCGGAGGTCCATGCCGCCGGAGTGCTGGATGCCCTCGTAGGCGTCGTAGCCGGCCTCGGGGAACAGCTCGACCACGGCGTTGACGTTGCCACAGCAGTGCTTGAGGACCTTGAGGCCCATGGCGTGGGCCTTGCGGCAGTAGGCCCGGTGCCAGGGGAAGACGTGCTGGCGGTACCACTGGGGGCTGGCCAGCATGCCGGTGGAGGAGCCGAGGTCGCCGCAGGGCATGATGGCGTCGATGCCCAGGTCGGCCTGGGCGACGACATCGAGGCCCTGGAGCAAGCGGGTGCCGGCGATCTGGGTGAGCAGGGCGCACTGGTGGGGGTAGAGGGCGAGGTTCATCAGCCGCTCTTCGTCGGTGTGGCCGAAGGAAGGGAACTCGATGTCGCCGCTGAGGAGCATCACGAAGTGGCTGCTGCCCATCTCGCGGACGGCGTGGCGGACGAGTTCCCAGACCGACTCGTCGGGCGGCTCGGGCGGCTGGTGCCGCGCGCGCTCGAGCTCCGCCTCCAGGGCCTCGACGGTGGGCGGCTCCATGGGCGGGCGGTTGCTCATGTAAATACGTAGGTCGTGGGTGGTGGAGGAGATGCGGAAGAGGTCGCCCTGGTCGTTGCGGTAGGTCTCCTCGTCGACTTTCTCCAGCGGGGCGGGATGATAGCCCTGGGGGGGCACGCGGTTGACGAACAGGACGTCCATCTCCAGGGCGCGGAGGAGTTCGAGGCGGTCGCGCTTGTAGTGGGCGACCACCTCGTCGCGGCGGCCCTCCCAGTAGGCGCGGGTCTGGCGGAACTTGGCCTGCACCAGGGTGGGGCGACCGAGGACCGCCTCGTAGACGTTGTAGTCGATGGAGTGCTCGCCCCAGGGGATGCGGTCGGGCTCGCGGTGGTCGAGGGCGGCGTAGACGCGTTCCTTGGGCGTCAAGGGGGCTCTCCTGGTCAGCTCCGCGGCCCGTGGGTGCGGGCTAGTGTAGCGCCGGGGCCGCAAGTTGCAAGGCGTTTGCGCTTGACAGCGCGGGGCGCCATGTGGTCTTGTGATAAGGGGCGGCGGGCGGCGCACCCCGCGGCCCCCTCGACGGAGGAGGCATGGGATGACGCAAGCCAAGCCACTGCATATACTTGCCCTCGTCCTGGCCGTGTCGGCCCAGGCCGCGTGGCCGCGGCCTACGATCCCCGAGAGCCAGGTGCCGCACGAGGCCCCGCAGGAGGTTCGCCGCCAGATCCGCCGGCTCTACTCGCGCAGCGCCGAGGAGCGGGGCTACGCGGCGGTGGCCCTGGGCGAGATGCGCGAGCAGGCGGCTCCCGCGGTACCCTTTCTGGTGGCCATGCTCGGCGACTCCTTCCCCCTGCGCGTCGAGGAGCGGGTGCCGGAGGCCCCCGCCGGGACCCGCGAGCACATCATCTACCGCTTCGAGCGGATGGAGCGCACCTCGCCGGGCAAGCTCGCCGCCGAGTCCCTGGCCCGCATCGGCCAGCGGGCCGCCGAGCCCCTGATCGAGGTGCTGAGCGACGAGAACGAGAAGGTGCGGCAGCACGCGGCCCTGGCCCTGGGCGGCATCAAGGCCGCCGAGGCCGTGCCCGGCCTGATTCCCCTGCTGGAGGACGAAGTGGGCGAGGTGCGGGCCGAGGCGGCCAAGGCCCTCGGCCGGATCGGCGACCGGCGAGCCGTCGAGGCCCTCATCCAGGCCCTCGGCGACCCCAGCTCGGCCGTGCGCAAGGAAGCCGCCTGGGCACTCGGCGAGATCAAGGACCCCCGCGCCGTCGACGCCCTCATCGAGCGGCTGGGCGACAGCATGCCCCACGTGAGCGAAGTGGCCGAGTGGGCACTCGACCAGATACGCGACCCCCGGGCCTACGACGCCGTCCTGGCCAAGCTGAGCAGCGAGAGCCCCGAGGCCCGACGCGCCGCCGCACGCATCCTGGGCAAGCTCCGCGACCGCCGAGCCGTCCCCCACCTCATCGACGCCCTCGACGACGTCGCCGAAGTCCAGATCGAGGCCCTCCACGCCCTCGAGAAGTTCTCCGGCATCCGCGCCGAGGAATACGGCCCCGACCCCGACAAGTGGCGGCGCTGGTGGAAGCTCGACCAGGCCCGACGCACCGTCCGGAAGCTCGAAGAAGAGGGCGACGTGGAAGCCCTCCTGGAAGCCCTCCGCGACGAAAACTGGGCCCTCCGCGCCAGCGCCGCACAGGCCCTGGGCCGCCTCAACGACCCCCGGGCCGTCGAGCCCCTGGTGGCACTGCTCACCGTGAAATGGGACCGTGACTCCGCAGTGCGCCTGGAAGCCGTCTGGGCACTCGGCCTGCTCCGCGACCCGCGGGCGGTCGAGCCCCTCATCGCCACCCTCAAGGACGACGTGGATCCCCGGGTCCGCGAGGAGGCCGACGACGCGCTGCGGGCCATCACCGGCCAGGACTTCTCCCGCAACAGCCCTCGCGAGTGGCAGGACTGGTGGGCCGAGCACAAGGAACAGTGGCTCGCACGCTCCCGCGAGGAAGCCCAGGCCCTCGCCGCCCAGGAACGCCAGGCCGAAGAGCAGGCCGCCGGCCGGGAGGCCGAGGGAGGCGGGGTGCCCGACTGGGTGCTGATCGTCCTGGGCATCGTGGTGGTGCTTCCCGTGCTGGGCCTCATCGTCGTCCGCGCCGCCCACCGGCCCAAGCCCCGCAAGAAGGGCACTAATGCCAGCTGAGCACGTGGCCGTAGCCGAAGAAGAACAGCCCGTCCACCACCACCGATAGCCCCGCCCCCGCGAACCAGCCGGCCATGGTGCCCAGGAAAAAGGGCTTCGCCCGCGCCAGGGCCGTGGCCCCGCCCACCCGCAGCACGGTACGCTTGGCCAGCCAGCCCAGGAACACGGGCAGGACCGTCCACCGTACCTTGAACACCACGCCGGCCACCAGTCCCAGCGGATGCAGCGGCCACCAGGGCAAGCGGTGGTGGAGCACGGTGAGCAGGGCCATCAGCCCACCGCCCACGCCAGCCCAGGCCAGCTTCGGACCCTCCACCCCCGGCTCCGAGCGGATGGCGTCCACCACGAAGTCGTAGGGCACCCAGCAGGCATACTTGAAAAGCCACGTGCCCGTGGTGTAGGCCCCCCGCTGGTAGCACAGGGAGAGGGTGAAGGGGATGGTGACGGCCAGGGCCACCAGCACGGCCAGCCCCATGGCGGCGGCCATCTGGCGGCCCCCGGCACGGGCCGCCCGCCCCACCTTCGCCGCATTGGCCGCGGCGGGCATGAACGCGTTGATGGGGTCCCCCACCCAGGCCATGGAGAGGCCCACGGCCGTGAGCTGCACCGGCCCCATCGCCGAGTTGCCCAGCAGATTCACCGTGGCCGACTGAGGGGTGAGCGGGGGGCGGATGAACACCAGGCCCCCCTCCACCACCAGCCGGGAGAGGCCCAGAAAGCCGACGAACGCGGCGGCCAGGAACAGGGCCGCCGTGCCCGGCCGCATCCCCAAGCGGCACAGCCAGGCCGCCATGAAGGCCACCGCCACGAGGAAGCCCACCACCGCGGTGCGCGAGGAGAGCAGCTCGCCCCCATCGTCCAGGCAGGGGTCGGCGGGGCGGAGGGCCTTGCGCACCACGGCCCCCAGGTGGCGGCGGGCCACCCACAGGTTCAGGGCCACCATCACCACCATGGCCCCGTAGCTCTGCCACGCCAGGGCGGGCCGCGAGGCGTCCAAGTGGTGCACGCTCAACGAACTGCGGATGGAGAAGCCCAGCCTGGCGAAAAGCCCCTCCTGGACCACCCCCAGGAGCACGAACACCCAGATGCTGAAGGCCACCTCGAGCTTGAGAAAGAAGGCGATGCACAGCATCGGCCAGTAGAGCACCAGGTGGATGGGCGGGAAGCCCCGGGCCACGACCACCGGCGGCAGCTCCTTGGGTATCTGAGGCCACTGGGGCACCCAGTAGCCCACCATGTTCCACAGGATGATCCCGAAGGGGAGGGCGAAGCCCAGCCAGAAAAGGCCTGACCGCGCGAAGCGCGGCAGTCGCCGCTCCTCGTCCGCGCCTCGCACCAGCTCCACCGTCATCTCGGCCAGCGGATAGGCCAGCCGCTCGTGGTCCATCCACTGCCGCCGCAGCACCGAGACGAGGCACAGGCAGGCGAAAAGGCCCATGGCGATGAACGCCAGCCACCACGCCAGGGGCACGGCCCACGCTCCCCAGGGCACCTCCTCGCCGCCGGGCAGGCCCTCGTAGAACCAGCGCAGGGCCGGCCCCGCGTCCACCACCGCCCATCGCCGCAGGTAGGGGAGGAAGTGCTCCCCCCACCGGTTCTCCGGGCCGGCCAGGTAGCGGGGGGAGCTGATGAAGCTCAGCAGGTAGCCGGCGGTGCCGTGGGTGGGCATGGTGATGCCCACCGCGGCCATCACGAAGACCACCGCCAGCTCCCTCTCGCCCAGTGCCCAGGAGCGACGGAGGCTCTTGAGGGCCACGTTGAGCCCCAGCACCACGGCGAGGAAGGCGGCGCCCAGGCCCACGGGATAGTAGTTGGTGGCCAGGAGCTGGCTGCGGAGCATGAGGCCCACGTAGGGCGCGGCCAGGCCGAGGCCCACCACGAGGGCGAGGCCGACCAGCAGCGAGCGGGGGGTCAGGGCTCCTCGCACAGCGCCCTCCACGCGAGCGGAGACGGGCAGGGGAGGGGAGCGCGGCCCTCAGTCCCCGGGCTTGAGCACCACGCCCAGGGTCTCCTGGGGCGAGGCGACGATCTTCTCGCAGGCCGCGGGGGCCGCGTCGAGGGGGAAGACGTCGGTGATCAGGGGCAGGACCCGCAGGCGCTCCTCGGCCACGGCGCGGAGGCACTCCTCAAGGTTCCGCCGCGTGGTCCAGGGCACGATCACGTGGGGATAGGGAGCCCCGTGCTCCCAGTCCGTGTCGTGGTAGCCGGGGCCGGTGCGGGCCGAGCTGCGGATGTCCACGTTGCCCATCGCCGCGGCCAGCTCGAGGGTCACGGTGGCCCCGCCCACGCACACGATGCGGCCCCAGCGATGGGTGTCGGGCGCCGGCTTCATCATCTCGTAGAGCTGGCGGACGGCCGCGGTGGCGTCGCCGCCGAAGGCCACGATGCCCGCGTCCAGGCCGTGGCCCCGGCAGAAGGCCACCACGCGAGGCACGGGGTCCTCCTCGGCCACGTTCACCACCTCGTCGGCGCCGGCTTCGACGGCGACGTCCAGCCGCCTGGCCAGGCGGTCGAGCCCCACCACGTGGGTGCCCGAGAGCCTGGCGAACTGGAGGGCGAGCTGGCCCACCACGCCGAGGCCGCAGACCGCGAAGTTCTCGCCGAAGGCCGGCTCGGCCCGCCGCACGGCGTGGAGCGCGGTGGCCGCCAGGTGGCAGAAGGCGGCCTGCTCGAACGACACGTCTGCGGGGATGGCCACGGCCAGGTTCACGGGCACCGCGGCGTGGGTGGCGTGGAGGGCGTAGCCGGCCCCCATGCAGGCCACCCTGTCGCCCACTGCGAAGCGCTCCACCGCCTCGCCCACCTCGGCCACCGTCCCCGCGTTCTGGTAGCCGAAGGGCCTGGGCGGGGCATCGGAAGGCTTCTGGCGACGGGCGGGGATGCCGCCCAATTCCGTGCCCGGGCTGATCACCGACGCGGCGACCTCCACGAGGATCTGGCCCCTTTGGGGCGCCGGTACCTCCTGCTCGAGCACGTGGAAATGCCCGTTGCCGTCGATGGCGGCCACTTTGCGCATGGCGCTCTCCTGGGTGTCCGGGGCTCAAGGCCGGCGCCGTGGCGGCACGGACGAAGGCGAGCCTGGGAGGGGAGCGGGGCTCGGGGGGCGCTAGTCGTCCTCGTCCAGCTCCATCTCCTCGAAGTCCTCTTGGCCGGCGCCGCAGTCCGGGCACACCCAGTCGGTGGGCAGGTCTTCGAAGACGGTCCCCGGGTCGACGTCGTTGTCGGGGTCGCCCTCCTCGGGGTCGTAGACGTAGGCACAGAGGGTGCAGCGCCACTTGGTCATATCGCGGCTCCTCGGTCGGTTGCAGCGGCGTTCCGTCCCATGTCGGCGGGGAGCTCCGCCGAGGGTGAGCCCCGCGCGCCGGGGCGTGGACGCGGGGCGGGAGACGATCATGCCCAGGCGGTCTGGATTGTCAACCTGAATTCCGGCCGGGCGGGGGACCCATTTTTCCTTGACAGGCCGCTGCGTGGGGCTATAATCGGCGCATCCCCGCTGATCTCCCCGTGCGCCTTTCCCCGCCTAGGACGGTCTGTGCCGTGGAACTCTACAGCGCGCTCGGACTCGAGCAGGAGCCGTTCTCGACGACGGCCGACCCCGCGTTCATGTACGCCTCGGCAGAGCACCGGGAGGCGCTGCTGCGTCTCCAGCTGTCCCTGCGTCAGCGTCGCGGGCTGAACGTGGTGGTGGGCGACATCGGGGTGGGCAAGACGACCCTGTGCCGCAAGCTCTACGCGGAGATCGCCCACCAGGACGACTATCACATCCGGATCATCGACGATCCGTCGTTCCGCAGCGAATACCAGTTCATCGCCTTCCTCCTCCACACCTTCGGTGTGCGGCGGCGGGGCCGCTCGGCCTACGACCTCAAGGAGTGCTTCCGCACCTTCCTCATCGAGATGGCCGAGCAGGATCAGACGGTGATTCTACTGGTGGACGAGGGCCAGGTGCTGGTGTCCCCGGTGCTGGAGATGGTGCGGATGTTCCTGAACTTCGAGACGGACAAGTACAAGCTCCTCCAGCTGGTGGTCTTCGCCCAGTTGGAGCTTCTGGACAAGCTGCGGCGGCGGCGCAACTTCCTGGACCGCATCGCCCTCCGCTACGTGCTCAACCCCCTCCAGGAGCACGAGGTGGCGGAGATGATCGCCTTTCGCCTGGCCGTGGCCGGCTACCGGGGCGAGCAGGCCCTCTTCACCCCCGATGCCGTGGAGGCCATCTACGAGCACACCGGCGGCCTGCCCCGTCCCATCACCATGCTCTGCCACAACGCCCTCGAGACCCTGGTCCTCAACGAGCTTCCCGTTGTGGACCGCGAGCTCGTCGAGCGCTGCGTCGAGCGCGAGGCCGTCTTCGCCGCCGGCGCCTAGCTCCCTGGAACCAGGAGACCACGTCCATGCCCCCCAAAGGTGCCGTCGCCGCGACCGAACGCGAGCTCACCGCCATGGAGCGCCTGCTCCATCTCTCCCGGGAGAGCGCCGAGAAGCCCGCCCACGGCCCCGCAGGCGATATCCGCCACCTGCCCCTGGAGGCCCTGGAGCCCAATCCCGACCAGCCGCGCCGGGCCTTCGACGACGCGACCGTGGACGAGCTGGCCGACTCCATCCGCGCCCGGGGCCTCATCCAGCCGCTCCTCGTGCGCCCCCACCCCGAGGGCGGCGAGCGGTTCCAGATCGTGGTCGGCGAGCGCCGCTTCATGGCCGCCGGCCGCGCCCAGCTGCCCACCGTGCCCTGCATCGTGCGAAAGCTGGACGACCGCGAGACCTACGTTCTCTCCATCGCCGAGAACGTGGCCCGGGAGGACCTCAATCCCATCGACGAGGCCGCCGCATACCGCCGCATGCTCGACCAGGAATACGCGGCCAACCAGGGCGAAATCGCGCAACTCGTGGGCGTCCACCGCACCCGCGTCTCCCGCAAGCTCAAGCTCCTGGAGCTCGACCCCCGCGTCCAGGACCACGTGCGCCACCACCCCCAGGACGCCTCTCTCACCCACCTGGAGGAGCTGAGCCGCCTCCCCGCTGGCGACGAGCAGTACCGCCTGTTCCTCGACGCCGTCCAGGGGGGCCTCTCCACCCGCGAGCTCCACGCCCGCATCGAGGCCCGCCTGGCCCCCAGCCCGGACCACCACACCGGGGTCTCGAAGAGCGTCATCCCCCTCGAGGGCGGGGCTCGCATCGTGGTCTACCCCACCAAGTACACCCTCCGCGTGCCCCGCGAGGCGGGCGACCAGGTGGACCTCCCGCGCATCGTGGGCGACCTCGAGGGCGTCGTCGCCGAGCTCAAGAGCCGCCTCTAGCCCTCGCCGCCTTGAAAAAACAGGGGAGGCCAGTACCCTGGTGCCCTCGTGGGTGCCGCGCCCGGGGCGCGCGGCACCCCGCACCTGCCCTCCCGTGGAGAGAAAGCCTCCCATGGCCAAGAAGGCGAGCCGCAAGAGAAAGCGCGCCCGCGGCGCCAGGAAGCCCACCGCCGCAGCCAAAGCGCCCGTGAGGCTGGGCATCGTCGGCACCGGGCAGATCGGCAAGGCCCACATCCGCCGCTACCAGGACGTGCCCGACTGCCAGATCGACGCGGTGGCCGACATCGACGAGGCGGAGGCCCGGCGGGTGGCCGAGCAGTATGCCATCCCCAAGGTATTCACCGACTTCCATCAGCTCCTCGCCCTCGACGAGATCGACGCCGTCGACGTGTGCCTCCACAACAACCTCCACGCCCCGGTCACCATCGCCGCCCTCGAGGCGGGCAAGCACGTCTACTGCGAGAAGCCCATGGCCGGCGCCTATCCCGACGCCAAGGCCATGGTGGAGGCCGCCCGCCGGCGCCGCCGCAAGCTCAGCATTCAGCTCAACACCCTCTTCTCCATGGAGACCCGGGCCGCCAAGCGTCTCATCGACGAAGGCCACCTGGGCAGGCTCTACTACGCCAAGAGCTACGGCTTCCGCCGCCGAGGCCGACCCTGGGTCGACGGCTATGGCTCCGCCGACTTCGTCCGCAAGGCCACCGCCCAGGGCGGGGCGCTCTACGACATGGGCGTCTACCACATCGCCAACATCCTCCATCTTCTGGGCAACCCGGAGGTCAAGACGGTCAGCGGCGCCACCTACTCGGAAATCGACATGTACGAGGACCGCCGCAAGCAGGCCCCCTGGGAGGTCGAGGAGCTGGGCCTGGGCTTCGTGCGCCTGGGCCGCGGCATCAGCCTGTTCATCGAGGAGAGCTGGGCCCTGCACGCCGGCGGGGGCGAGAGCCCCATGGTGGCGGGCTCGAAGGGCGGGGTGAGGCTCCAACCCTTCGGCTACTTCACCACCCTGGCCGACATGCCCATGGACGCCACCTTCGACCTTGGGGGCACCGACACCCGCTGGCGCCGCTGCTTCCCCGAGACGGCCTGCTACGAGAGCTCCCAGCACCACTGGGTGGGCGCCCTGCTGGGCCGTGTCCCCCTTATCGACACCGCGGGGGTGGCCCTGAACACGATGAAGATCAGCGAGGGGATCTACCTGTCCGAGAAGCTGGGCCGCGAGGTCACCGCCCAGGACATCGAGGAGCAGGCCCAGAGCACTGCCGTCAAGGGGCTGTAGGCCTCGGGGGCGTAACGCCGCCTTCCAGGCGGCTGGCGCGGTGGCTTCCAGCCGCCGCAGTGGCGGGCAGGATGCCCGCCATGACAGCCAGCAAGGTGCTGGCGTTACAAACACAGAACAGGGAAGGCCTTAGAAGAGGCTGGCCTCCCGCCGCCGGGAGGCCAGCCTCTGGTCGGCTTCGAAGCCGCCCACACGGGGCGGCGGGCTCAGGTGCCTCAGGTGCCGGTGGCGCAGCCCGGGGCGGCGGGCCCCAGCTCGAGGGTCGCCGCCTCCTCGCCCTCCTCGTCGCCGAGCTCCTTGATGAAGATGTTGCGGAAGTCGATGGGGTTGCCGTGGCGCTGGAGGGCGATGGGCCCTTCGGCGGGCACGCCGGGGAGGGTGGCGTCGACGATCACGTGCTGGCCGTTGAGCCACACGTTGAGCACCTCGCCCTTCATCTGGATCTTGAAGGTGTTCCACTCTCCCACGGGCTTGTCGGCCCGCTTCTTGGGGGTGCAGGCCTGGCGCACCTCCTCGGGCATATTCTTGTCGGTGCGGTAGCCCCACACTTCGCCGGAGCCCATCTTGTTGCACCAGATGTTCACCTGGCTCTTGCCCCTGCCCCGCAGGTAGATGCCGCTGTCGCCGGGCTTGGGGAACCGCCAGTCGACCAGGAGCACGAAGTCCTTGAAACTCTCGGTGGTCCACAGGTGGGGGCCTTTGCCGTCGAAGTGGATCACCCCGTCCTCGGTCTTCCAGTGGTCGCGCCAGTCCTTGGTAGGCTTGCCCTTGGGGTTGCCCTTGCCCTCCCAGCCAGTGAAGTCCTCGCCGTTGAACAGGGCGGCGAAGCCTTCCGGCGGGGTGCTCTCGGCGCCAAGGAGAGGTCCCGCGAGGGTTCCGCAGGCGATCAAGGCCACGAGCAGTTTTCCACGCATCGCACCGGTCCTCCGTATTTCCCTGGGGTCCACTTCGGCCAGCGCCTCAGATCTCACGCTAGCGCCCCGGACGACGGATGTCAAGCCGGGAGGGGACGGAATTTCTGAGCTCCAGGGTTGCGCCGCCGCGCCGGCCCGCTGTATAATGCCGCCGCGGAGAGCGCGGGTGCGGCGAGAGGCGGGAGGTGTGCGATGCGAGCGACCTGTCCTTCATGTCAGACGACCTACCGCCTGCCGGCGAATACGCGACCCGGCTCGCGGGTGGTGTGCAAGCGCTGCGGGGCGCGGTTCACGGTAGGCGGCTCGGCCCCGCCGGCTCGGGGGCGGGCGCCTTCGCGTGCCGCCGGCCGGCAGCCCTCGCGCAGCTCTGCGCGGGCCCGCCGCCGCGACAACTCGTTCGCCCTGGCATTCGGGATGCTGGTGGCCGTCGCCGCGGTGGCGGTGGTGGCCATCCTCGCCCTGTCGGGCCGCCAGGAGCCTCCGACCTTCGAGCAGCTGAAGGACCGCCTGGGGGTGGGGGAGCGGGGCAGCGCGACGGTCGAGCTGGACCAGGCCATCTTCATGCGCCGCCTCGAGGAGCTGGGCGGATTCGACGAGCAGGTGGTCAAGAGCACGGTGGTGACCTTCTACTGCCCGGTCAAGGAGGGCCGCGCGGCCATCGTCCTGGACAAGGGGGCCTGGCAGATCGGCAGGGCACGCATCAAACGCATCGAACTCCTCTAGGGGAGGGGATGCTGCCCGGGCAGGGAGCATGCGCGGTAGGGGAGGCGGGGGCGTGCGCATGGACCCCCAGGGCCTGCCGGCCGGCAGCCGCCGCGGGCCGCAAGAGCCGGCATCCCCCTATATATAAAAAGGAATGCAGCGGGCCGGCCGGCCCGCTGCGTGGAAACTGAAGCCCCGGAGA
>JBKHIY010000066.1:0-24880 GCA_046538415.1 Candidatus Brocadiia bacterium
CCGCCCAGCACCGCGGCGCCGGCGCCCAGCAACGCGGCGCCCGCCGCCCAGCACCGCGGCGCCCGCGCCCGCGACTTCCTCCAACGGCCTGGACAGGCCCCCCTGGGGAATACTATACTGGGCTAGCCCCCCGGCGCGGCATACGGTGCGACGGCGATTCCTCTGGCGAGGAGCGAGACGATGCGCACGAGACGGCGAATCCGCAGGCTCGGCGGCCTCGCCACAGGCTGGCTGGTGACCGCGTGGCTGTGCGCGGTGGTCGCCGCGCCGGCCCAGGCGGGGGAGCCGGACGCGGAGGCGGGGGCGAAGGCCATTCTCGAGGCGACGGGGGTCCAGGGCGGCCTGGTGGTCCACCTGGGCTGCGGCGACGGCCGGCTCACCGCCGCACTGCGGGCCACCGACGCCTACCTGGTCCACGGCCTGGAGGCCGACCCGGCGAAGGTCGACGCCGCGCGCCAGCACATCCGCTCGCGGGGCCTCTACGGGCCGGTCTCCGTGGCTCCCTGGACGGGCCGGCGCCTGCCCTACGCCGAGGAGCTGGTGAACCTGGTGGTGGCCGAAGACCCCCGCGCCGTGCCCAGCGAGGAGCTGATGCGGGTCCTGTGCCCGGGGGGCGTGGCCTACGTGAAGGCCGGCGAGGGCTGGACGAAGACGGTGAAGCCCCGCCCCGACGACATCGACGAATGGACCCACTACCTCCACGACCCGACGAACAACGCGGTGGCCGCCGACCGCCGCGTGGGGCCGCCCCGCCACATGCGATGGGTCGGCAGCCCCAAGTGGGCGCGGAGCCACGACCACCTGGCCAGCATCAGCGTGGTGGTCTCCTCGGGGGGCCGCGTGTTCTACATCGCCGACGAAGGCCCGGTGGCCTCCGTGGCCCTGCCCTCGGACTGGAAGCTGGTGGCCCGCGACGCCTTCAGCGGCGTGGTCCTCTGGAAGCGGGCCGTGGGGCCGTGGGAGGGGCGGCTGCGGAACTTCCGCAGCGGGCCGCCCTCGCTCCACCGCCGCCTGGTGGCCGTCGGCGACCGCGTCTACGCCACCCGGGGCTACGGCAAGCCGCTGTGCGTGCTCGACGCGGCCACCGGCGAGACCCTCCGTACCTACGAGGGCACGGGGGGGACCACCGAGGTCGTCTACCGCGACGGCATTCTCACCCTGGTGCTCGGCCAGCGCGAGGCCGAGGCCGTGGCCGAGGCCGCGCGCCGGGGCGAGCCCGTGCCCGCGCCGCATCGGAAGCGAATCCTCGTCCTCGACGCCGAAACCGGCGAGACCCTGTGGAAGAAGGCCGACGCCGATACCGCCGAGCTGATGCCCACCACCCTCGCCGTCGGCACCGACCGCCTGTGCTTCCAGAACACCGAGGCCGTGCTGTGCCTCGACGCCCGCTCGGGCGAGGAGCTGTGGCGGGCCCGCCGCCTGGCCCAGCTCCGCCGCCTCGGCTGGTCGACCCCCACGCTGGTGATCCGCGGCGACGTGGTGCTCTCCGCCGACCGCCAGGCGCGCTCGAAGCCCGCCGAGGGCCCGCAGGAGGTGGAGTGGGTGCCCAGCCGCCGCGGCGGCAATGCCCCGCCGGGCCAGCTCGTCGCCTACTCGATGAAGGACGGCGCGGAGCTGTGGCGCTGCCCCTGCCGCGAGGCCTACAACGCCCCCGTCGACGTGCTCGTGGCCGACGGGCTGGTGTGGACGGGGAACCTGGTGCGAGCCAACGAGCCGGGGATCACCCAGGGCCGCGACCCCCTCACCGGCGAGGTCCGCCGCGAGCGCCCGCCCGACCAGAGGTTCTTCCGCGTGGGCATGGGCCACCATCGCTGCCACCGCAACAAGGCGACCGAGCGCTACCTGGTGCTCGGCCGCTCGGGCGTGGAGTTCATCGACGTGGCCACGGGCAAGGGCATCGCCAACCACTGGGTGCGGGGCACCTGCCAGTACGGGGTGATGCCCTGCAACGGCCTGCTCTACGCCCCGCCTCACTCCTGCGCCTGCCACATCCGGGGCAAGCTGAGCGGCTTCAACGCCCTGGCCGCCGACCGCCCGGAGGCGCACCAGGCTCCCTCGCATCGCCTGGTCCGAGGCCCCGCGTTCGGCGAGGTGGGCGAGGTGCCCGCGGCACAGCCCGACCAATGGCCCACCTACCGCCACGACGCGGGGCGCAGCGGCGCCACCCCCGCGGCCGTGCCCGCCGAGGCGAAGCCCGCATGGCAGGCCCGGGTGGGCGGCCGGCTCACCAGCCCCGTAGTGGCCGGGGGCCTGGTGCTGGTGGCCTCCATCGACGCCCACACGGTCCACGCCCTGGACGCGCGGACGGGCGAGGCCCGATGGACCTTCACCGCGGGAGGACGGGTGGACAGCCCGCCCACCCTGTGGCGGGGCCACGCGGTCTTCGGCAGCGCGGACGGCTGGGTGTACTGCCTTCGGGCCGCCGACGGGGAGCTGGCCTGGCGCTTCCGCGCCGCGCCCGAGGAGCGGCGGGTGGTCTCCTACGGCCAGCTCGAATCCGCCTGGCCCGTGCCCGGCAGCGTGTTAGTGCACGAGGGGGTGGCCTACTTCGCGGCCGGCCGCTCCTCGTTCCTCGACGGGGGCATGGTGCTCCACCGCGTGGAGGTGGCCACGGGCAAGGCCCTGTCCCGCACCCCGATCGACAGCCGCGACCCCGAGACCGGCGAGGAGCCGCAGGAGATGATCCGGGGCACCTTCATGGCCGGCGGCGCCCTGCCCGACGTCCTCTCCTGCGACGGCCGGAGCGTGTTCCTCCGCTACAAGCGGTTCGACCTGGAGGGCGGGGAGCAGTCGCCCGACGTGCCCCACCTCTATAGTCCCGCCGGCTTCCTCGACGGCTCGTGGTGGCACCGCACCTACTGGTTCATCGGCACCCAGATGGGCGCCGGCTGGGGCGGCTGGCCTCGCGTGGGCAGCCGCGTGCCCTCCGGCCGCATTCTGGCCGTCGACGAGGAGACCATCTACGGCTACGGGCGCAACCGCTACACCACCCAGGGCAGCCACGCGGGGCTGCGGGGCGTGCACTACCGCCTGTTCGCCGCGGCCCGCAAGGCCCGCGGCGGCAAGGCCCAGTATCGCTGGCAGCAGCGCGTGCCCATCGTGGTCCGCGCCATGGTGCTCGCCGGCGACACCTTGTTCCTCGCCGGCCCGCCCGACCTCTTCGAGGGGCTCGACGCCGAGGCCGTGGCCGCCCTGGAGGGCCAGAAGGGCGCCGCCCTGTGGGCCGTCGACGCCTCCGAGGGGAGGAAGCTCGCCCAGCTCGCGCTCGACTCCCCGCCCGTCTTCGACGGCATGGCCGCGGCCCCGGGGCGCCTGGTCGTGGCCACCTGCGCCGGGCGGGTCGTGTGCCTCGCCGGGCAGTAGCTCGAGGGGCCGGCCGGCCTCCGAAGCCCCGTGGCGAGAAATGCAGGGCCGTGGCGAGAAATGCAGGGCCGCCCGGAGCCGCGCCGGCCCCTCCATCCGACCTATAGGACCTATGCGACCTATCCGAAGGGCAGGCGGGCGGGCCGGCTGCGGGGCCTCGGGGGCAAGGGCCGGCGGGGGGCCGGAGAACGGGCGAGGGGCACGCCGGGCGACGTGCCCCTTGCGGCTGGTCCCAGGGGATGGAGGCGGCAGCCGGATTCGAACCGGCGAATAAGGGATTTGCAATCCCTCGCCTTAGGCCACTTGGCTATGCCGCCGCGCGGTCCGGGGCTCGAAGGGCCGCCCTGTGGGCGGGGCCATCAATCCTCGGTCTCGTGCTCGATCTGTTTCTGCGTGGCGTCGCTATCGTCGGAGCTTTCGATCTGGCGGCTGATCTCGTCCTCGGTGTCGCGGAGCCCTTTCTTGAACTCCACGATGCCTTTGCCGATGGAGCGCATGACGCTGGGCAGCCGCGGGCCGAAGAGCAGGAGCGCGACCATGCCGATGATCACCATCTCGAACGGCCCCGGGCTCCAGAAGGCGAGGGGGATAAAGGGGCTCATGGCGCGGGTTCACCTCAGAAGGGGGAATCTGGGACTATCGTACCACCGGCGTACTATAGCAGCCCGGACAGGGGGTGTCAAGGCCGTTTTGGGCGCCGCGGCGGGGCTCCGGGCGGCGGCCCGGAGCCCCGCGTAATTGCAGGTGTGGTGGGCGCTTAGAAGTCGTCGTCGGGCGGCTTCTGGCCGCCTGGCGGCCCGCCGCCGGGCTGCTGGCCCTGCTGCATCATCTGCTGGAAGCGCTGGGCCATGGTGACGATGGGTTGGTGGGGGATGTGGACGGCGAAGTTCAGCTCGTCCTTCTGGAAGTCCACGTGGCCGGTGATGGGCGGCTCGTCGGGGTTGGGCTGAAAGACGTTCTTGATCACCACGCCGGCGCCGGGGGCTTGCTCGGCAGCCTGTTCCACGGCCTTGGCCATGGCGGTGTTGAAGGACAGGGCGAAGAGGAGGCTGGCCTTCTGGGGCGCGGCGTCGCCGACTCGGAGGAGCTCGGGGGGAACGTTGCCGCCGTCGGCTTGGATGCGGTCGATGGCCGCGTTGAGCAGGTCGCCCTTCTCGTTGTTGGACGAGCTGACGGCGAGGGTGCCGAGCGCGGCGATCTCGGTGACCTGCGGGGGCATGGGGGGCATCTCGACGTCGGGCCCGGCGTCCTCGGCGGGGCCGAAGGTCATGGTCACGCGGTCCACCTCCACGCCCTTGTACTGGCGGGCGTTGGCCTGGTAGTCGGCCTTCATGGCCACGCCGGCGCCCTGGAAGAACTGGGCGAAGGCGCTGCCCATGAGCCACTCCATGGCCTCCCTGGTGGCGGCGCGGTACTTGGCGGGGTCGGCGATGCGGGCCACCTGGACGGTCTGGACGCCCTTGTGCTGGGCGTCGCCGGCCATGCCGATGGCCGCCTCGCCGGTCTGGGTGGAGGCGAACAGGAGGTCGACGATGCGGCGCTGGCCTTCGGCATCGAGCTCGAGCGCGGGGGCGACGGCCGCGGCGGCGGCTTCGGCCAGGGGGCGGAGCTTGGAGATGTCGACCTGCATGGTGCAGCTTGCGGCCAGGCCCTCGGGCAGGTAGCGGGCGATGTCGGTGGTGCCGCCGGGCTGGGCGGCGAAGAAGCCGCCGAGCTCGGTGCCCTCGGCGGCGTAGAAGCGCCCGGAGAGCTCGAAGGCCTCGTCGGCCAGGCCGAGGACGAGAGTCACGCGCGTGGCCTGCTGCCCGGCGAGGGTGAGCAGGGGACGGACCGCCTTGGTGAACTTCTGGATGAAGGCCCCGGGGCCGGGCGCTTGGCCGGCGTTGCGCTCCAGTTCAGCGAGGCCTTCGCCGATCTCCGCCTGGTACTCCTTCAGGGTGTCGGCGATGTAGAAGGTGAAGTAGATGTCGCCGCCTTCGGCGATGGTGGGAAGCTCGGTGTAGCGCCGCTGGCGCAGGGGGGTGACGGCCTGGAGAGCCTCGGCCTTGTCGGCGAGGACGGCGACGTTGCCCCGGACGTCGAACTGCTTGGGGCCGCCGGGGGCTTTCTCGCGGGCGGCGCGGAATGCCGCGGTGTCGGCGAGCTGCACCACCAGGGTAGGCACCGGCTCCTTCTGGCCGAAGGCCTTGCCGCCGAAGAGCACGATGGAGATGGGCTTCGTCCAGTCCACCCCGGCCATCTCCGGCCCCTGCATGAGCTGGTTGGCGCCCTGCTGGACCATCATCCCCATGCCGGGCATCACCTTGTCCACGAACTTGCCCAGCTTGCCCGCGATGGTGGGGACGTTGCGGAAGGACGCGCGGAGCACCACCATCGGCTCGCCGCCGCGTGCCGGGGCGGTGGCCAGGACGAAGGCGGCGAGAAGCACGCCCGCGAGGGCGATCGTCCGGCGGCTTGGCAGGGTCTTCATAGCGCTCGCTCCTTTGAGGCACAGGACAGGGGGCGGTGGGCGATTCGCCGCATTATACGCCATGGGGCGGGGCATTGCAATGGCCGGGAAGCCCTCACGCTCCGAACGAGGTGCCCACAGCGCGGGCGGCCTTGATCAGGGGGTGGGTGCGGGGCACGAGCTTGAGCTTGGCCACGGCCTTGGCGATGGGGGCCGAGGTGATGCGCTGGCCCTTGAGGCACACCATGCGGCCGAACCGCCCGGCGGCCACCAGCTCCATGGCGTGGTGGCCGAAGCGGGTGGCCAGGGCCCGGTCGAAGGCCGTGGGCGTGCCGCCGCGCTGGAGGTGGCCGAGGATGGTGTAGCGGGTGGTCACCCCCGAGGCGTCCTCGATCTCCCTGGCCAGCTTGGCCCCGACACCGCCCAGGCGCACGGGGTCGTGGCTGTCGGCGACCGTGCGCTCGATCACCCGCTTGCCCCGCTTGGGCCTGGCCCCCTCGGCGACCACGATGATGCTGAAGCGCCGGCCCTGGGTGCTGCGCTCGGCGACCACGTCGAGCACCTTCTCGAGCTGGTAGGGCAGCTCGGGGATGAGGATCACGTCGCCGCCGCCGGCCACCCCCGCGTAGAGCGCGATCCAGCCGGCGTAGCGCCCCATGGTCTCCACCACCATGGCCCGGTGGTGGGACATGGCGGTGGTGTGGATCTTGTCGATGGCCTCGGTGACCGTGGCCACGGCGGAGTCGAAGCCGAAGGTGAGGTCCGTCTCGGCCAGGTCGTTGTCGATGGTCTTGGGCACGCCGACCACGGGGAGGCCCTTCTTGCTCAACTGGTCGCCGATGTTCATGGTCCCGTCGCCGCCGATGAGCACCACGGCGTCGAGCTTCCACTTCCTGGCGTTGGCCAGGAGCCGGCCGGAGAGGTCGCGGCGCTCGCCCTCCGGGCCGCCGGGCGCGGGGTAGTGGAAGGGGTTGTGCTTGTTGGACGTGCCCAGGATGGTGCCGCCGAGGGTGAGAATGCCCGATACGTCGCTGTAGGCGAGCTCCTGGGCGTCGCCCTCGACGAAGCCGCGGTAGGCGTCGCGGATGCCCACCACGTGGATCCCGTAGACGCTGATGGCGGTCTTGGTGACGGCGCGGATGACGGCGTTGAGGCCCGGGCAGTCCCCGCCGCCGGTAAGCACGCCGATGCGGCGGATGGGTTTCTTGGCGCTGGATCGCTTGGCCACGCTGGCCGCTCCTTCTGCTGGGGCTGGGGGGCGGGAGCATTATGGCAGGGCGCGGCGGGGGCGTCAAGGCCGAAGGGCCGCCGGGCAACGGCTTGACCGCGCGAGGGGGCCGCTGTATACTTCTGGAGGGCTTCGACATGACGAGCCGCCGCCTCCCCTGGCTTTCCCCTTCCCCGAAGGAGCAAGCACTGATGCGCATCGGCACCCAGCGCCTCCTCCTGGGCCTCCTCCTGTCGCTCGGCGCGGGCACCGCCCCGGCCCAGGAGGCGAGGCCCACGGAGCCGGACGCCAGCGTGGTCGACCTCCTGGAGCGGGGCAAGCGCCTGTACGGGAATGGCAAGCTGGACGCCGCCTTCGACGCCTTCTCCGAGGTGCTCAAGGTGGCCCCCGAGAACCTGGCGGCCCTCCACCACCTGGCCCGCATCCATGCCCTCGAGGGACGCTACCGCCAGGCCATCGGCGGCCTCCGCAAGCTCCAAAGGCTGGGCGTGAGCATCTACCGCTCGAAGGACAGCGAGACCACTCTCAAGGAGGTGATCCGGGGGGTGGTGAGCCTCGACGACCTCAAGCGGCGCGCCGACCTCCTCGTCCACCTCCGCGAGACCCTCCACGGCCTGCCCGTGTCCCTCGAGCACCGCATCGACGCCCACCTGATGGGCATCTACGCCAAGAGAGGCGAGCGCCACCTCCACGAGGTGGTCCGCGCCCGCTACTTCCGAGCCAAGCCCGTCACCGCCACCGCCTACTTCACCGCCGCGCGCACCTACCTCGCCTACGGGGTGAACCTCGACGACGCGGCCCGATTCTTCGAGCGGGGCATCGACGTCCTGGAGGAGAAGGAGGACATCCGTCCCTCCGGCAATCCCCAGCGCGACGAGCTGCGCCGACGCATCGTGGAGGCCGACATCACTTCCCTCCAGGACTTCCTGGCCTACGCCTACCACGCCGCGGGCATGGACACTCCCGAGGAGAATCGCCTGATGGCCGCCGAGCCCCAGCCGGGGGCCACCTTCGCCGACGTGACCGCCCAGGCGGGCCTCGACCAGGTGGCCGGCGCCCGCATCGCCGTGGGCGACTACGACGGCGACGGCTTCGAAGACCTGTGCATCGCCGGCCGCCTGTTCAAGAGCCGGGACGGGAAGACCTTCGCCGAGGTCACCCAGGAGGCGGGCATCGACCCCCGGGGCACCATCTCCGCCCTGTGGCTGGACTACGACAACGACGGCCGCATCGACCTCCTGCTCTCCGCCCTGCCCCGCATGCGCCTGTGGCGCAACCTCGACGGCGCCACCTTCGAGGACGTGACCCAGGAGGCCGGCCTGGACGTGCCCATGCCCGGCGCCCCGGAGGCCCTGGGCGCCGCCGACTACGACGGCGACGGCTACCTGGACCTCTTCGTGGGCTGCTTCGAGCACCCCGACCCCCGGGCCGTGGCCGTGGGCCAGCGCGACTTCCTCTTCCGCAACACCGGCCAGGGCGGCTTCGAGGACGCCAGCGAGCGGGCCGGCCTGCGGCTCAAGCAGGAGGTGCGGGACCGCCGAAGCGGCGACCGGCGCCTGCGCGAAGCGCGCTACTGCGCCCGGGGCTGCGCCTGGGGCGACTTCAACAACGACGGATTCCCCGACCTCTACGTGGCCAACTACCGCCTCCACCCCAACCAGCTGTGGGTCAACCAGGGCAACGGCAAGTTCCTGGAGCGGGCCGCCGAGCTCGGCGTGCGCGGCACCCCCGGCCCGGGGCGGTTCGCTCCCGCCCTGGGCCACAGCATCGCTCCCGCCTGGGGCGACCTGGACGGCGACCTGGACCTCGACCTGGTGGTCACCAACTTCTGCCGCAAGGAGTTCCTACGCTTCGCCGACCCCACCGTCCTCTACGTCAACAGCGGCCCCGACGGGGGCTGGAAGTTCGCCGAGGTCGCCCGCAGCGCGGGCATCCGGTTCGAGGAGATGACCGCGGGGGTCAGCCTGTGCGACTACGACAACGACGGCGACCTCGACATCTACCTCAGCGCCATCTTCAAGGAACGGCCCGCCTTCCTCTACCAGAATGCCGGCGACGCCACCTTCCAGCCCGTCACCTGGAAGGCCGGGGCACTGGCCTTCGCCACCTGGGGCCAGGCATGGCTGGACAAGGACAACGACGGCGACATGGACCTGGTGGTGGGCAGCAGGACCGGCGTGCACCTGTTCGAGAACCAGGGCAACGCCAACGCCTGGCTGGGCGTGCGCCTGGTGGGCAAGCTGAGCAACCGCCTGGGCGTGGGCGCCCGCGTCACCGTCAGCGCCGGGACCCGCCAGCTCATCCGCGAGGTCCGCGCCGGCTCGGGGTGCGGCTGCCAGAGCTCGCCCATCCTCCACTTCGGCCTCGGCGACCACCAGGGACCCCTCGCCCTTACCGTGCGATGGCCCAGCGGCCGAATCCAGCGCGTGGCCGGGGTGGAGGGCAAGAAGCTGGTGACCGTGGAGGAGGAGTAGCCGCCGGCCCGCCGCTCAGGTGGGGACCCGCCCCGCCGCGACCCCCGCGCAGCGCAGGCCGCGGTGGAACTTCGTTAGCTCCGTGGGCGCCAGGCGGTAGCGGCGGCGCAGCTCCCACGACGCCTGCTCCAGCAGCGCCCGGTCGCCATCCAGCGACTCCAGCTCCACCTCCAGCACCATCAGCTCCTCCTCCCCGCCGAAGAAGCTCGAGCGGTCGAGGGCCATCTCCAGGCACCGCGTCGGCCCGGCCCATGCGTCCCACGCATGCCGGCGAGTGACCACCGTGAACAGGGGCCGCACCCGCTCGCCCTGGGCGATCCGCCGCACCACCTGGCCCACCCCCGCACGGTCCCTGAGCAGGCAGCCGATGGAGGGGTTGTCGATCTCCTCGTCCATCTCGTGGCGTCTGTGGATGGCCCCGCGGACCTCTCCCAGGCCCTTGAGCTGGGCGAAGGCCCTGTGGCCGGTGTGCCGCAGGCGGCAGGCGTAGCCGGCCCGCAGGAGGCGCCGGCTGGCCGTGTCGACGTAGGTGTCCTGCTGGAGCCTGGAGCCCTTGGGGATGGCGCGCAGGCGGCCTATGTGGTCGATCTGGCGCAAGGCCTCGAAGGTCGCCTCGTCGGGCACCAGGAGCTTGGCTTCCATTTCGTGGGGCATGGCTGCGCCTTCGTCCCCGGAGTCTAGCCCACCCGGCGCACGGTGTCAATCCGCCCGTCCCCTGCGTAGCAGAGCCCGCGCCTCCTCGCTGCCCAGGAGCACTGCGGCGGCCAGGTAGCCCCCCAGGCCTGCCGCGCCGGAGCCCGCCAGGAGCACGGCCCGCTCGCCCAGGCTCTCCGTGCCGACCGCGCCCCGGAGGGCCCACGACGCGCCCAGGATGCAGGCGGCCATCGCCGCGCCACAGGCCGCCGTGCGCCCGAGCGCGGGCCACAGCCCGGCCAGGCCCAGCTGCCGGCCCCCCCGCACCAGCTCGCGGCGCAGCAGCACCAGGAGCAGGACCGCCTGGCACCAGGCCGCCAGCGCCGTGGCCAGCGCCAGCCCCCCGTGCTCCAGCGGCGTAAGCACCAGCAGGGCGCTGAGCACCACGTTGGCCCCCACCCCCAGCGCGGAGAGGTAGAAGGGCGTGCGCGTATTGAGCAGCGCGTAGAAGGCCCGAGAGAGAACCGTCCGCGAGCCCATGGCCACCAGGCCCGTCGCGTAGCACGTCAGCGCCAGCGCCGCCATCCCCGTGTCGGAGGGGCCGAACTCCCCCCGCTCGAACATCAGCCGCACGAAGGGCCGCGCCAGGAGAGCCAGGCCCACCGTCGCCGCCATCATCAGGAACGCGTTCAGCCGCAGCGCCCGCACCACCGCCCGGGAGAAGCCCTCGCCCTCCGGCGACGACGCCTCCTCCACCAGCGACGGCAACGCCGCACGGCCCACCGCCAGGGCCAGCACCCCGAAGGGCAGCTGCATGAGCCGGAACGCCGCATACAGCGCCGAGATGCTCCCCACGCTGCACCACAGCGAGGCCAGAATGCGGTCCACGATGGACCCCACGCGGCTGAGCAGGCCGGCCAGCCCGATGGGCACCACGGCCCGGCCCACCTTGCGCAGCGCCGCCCCGTCGTCCGCATCGGCCTCTGCCTCCCGGGGCCGAAGCACCTGGCGCAGGTAGGGCAGGGCGCAGATGAGCATCTGCATGGTGCCGCCCACCACCAGGCCCACCGCCAGGCTCACCACGCTCAGGTGGTCGTAGAGCACCACCACCGAGGCGATCACGCACAGGCTCGATGCCGCAGGGGCCAGCGAATAGCGGAGGAAGCGGCGGTCCGAGAGCAGCAGGCTCCCGAACACCGCGCCCACCGCGATGATCACCAGGTAGGGCATCATCACCCGGGCCAGGCCCGCCGCCAGGTCGACCAGCGCGGGGTGCCGCGAGGCGAACCCCGGCACGATCCCCAGCACCAGCCAGGGAGCCAGCACCATCCCCCCAATCACCGCCAGCGAGCCGGCCACCACGACCACCCGCAGCACGGCGCGAACCAGCCGCGCCGCCGCCCCCGCCCGGCCCCGCAGCACCAGCGTGCGATGGGCGGGCATGAAGGCGCCCTCCGCGGCCTGCTCGCCCAGCACGTCGCGCAGCAGGTTGGGCAGGGTGGTCGCCGCCACGTAGGCGTCGAACAGCCCCGACAGCCCGAAGTAGGCCAGAGCCACCATCTCCCGCGCCCAGCCCAGCAGGCGGGAGACCAGGGTGCCCGCGGTGAGCCGGGCCACGCCCGAGCCCAGGCCCGCCCGCGCCCCGGCCCGGGCAGCCGCCTCCTCGTCTTCGGCCCGAAACACGAATTCCGCCTCGCCCACCTCCACCACGTCGCCGTCGGTCAGCTCGCAGCGGCCGGCGACCCGCTGGCCGTTCACCCGCACGCCGCCTCGGGAGCGGCGGTCGCGCACCGCGTAGCGGCCCCGGCCCAGGGCCACCACCTCGGCGTGCACGCGCCGCTCGCCGGGATCGGCGATCACGATGTCGTTGAGCCGCCCCCGGCCGATGGCCACGCTCTGGAAGAGCAGCTCGTGGGGGCGCTCTTCGCCGTCCGCGCGCTGGATCAGCCGGGCCATGGCGGACCCTCGTGGGGCAGGGATGCATGGGCGGGGATTACGGGGAGGGAAACGATGCCATTATAGCGCGTCGGCCAGGGGGCGCGAGGGTCGTCGGGCTCAGAAGTCGCCCGGCCGGGGCTCGTCGGGGCGTAGGGCGCGGAGGCCCGCGAACTCGTCGACCAGCAGCGCGTTCTCGCCCTGCTTGCCCGCCGGGCCGCCGGCGTCGCCCACGCTCACGGCCATGAGCTGTTCGGGGTCGAGAGCCCCGTTCTCGTCTTCGGAGCCCGCTACCAGCTCCATCTCGTCGAGGCCCACGCTGAGCTGCTGCCAGCCGTCCTCGGCGGCTACCGGCACCGCCGCCCCGTAGGTCGATAGGTCGGCCTCGGTAGCCCCCACGAACACCTGGGCCGTGCCGCGGGTGCTGCGCACCCACAGCTCGAGGCGGCGCAGCTCGCGTCCCTGGATGGCGCCCCGGGCCGCCAGGGCCACCTTGTCGGGGGCGTAGGTGTAGGCCAGCTTGAGGGCCCCCTGGCCGGCCTTGGCCACGTCCTCGCCCCTGGCGTGGGACAGGGTGCCCGTGATCTGGGGGTTCATGGGGGGCACCATCCAGCCGGCGATGCCCTCCTCGAAGTCGTCGCGGAAGAGGACCACCAGCTCGCCCGGCCGCTCGGGCGGCTGGGGCGCGGCGTGGGCCTCGGGCCGGACCGGGGGCCGGGCGGCCCGCTCGACCGCCTCCTCGAGGGCGTCGAGCCGCTGGGCCATCGCCTCGCCCTGCTCCTGGAGCTGGCCGACGCCCCGCTGGAGGGCGTCCAGGCGGGAGCCGGCGCGGTCGAGCTGGCCGTCGAGGGCATCGAGCCGGTCGAGAATGTGGCTGCGCTGCTGGGCGGCTTCGCGTCGGGCGGCGGCCCGGTCGGCCGTGCGCACGTAGAGCCAGGCGAGCACGGCGACGCCCACAACGAGGAGGCCCGCTGCCCACTCCAGCGCCGTCTTGCGGCTCCTTCTCACCGTATGGGTTTCCTCTTGGGGTCGGCGCAGGGGCGCGGCTCACTCCTCGCGCTCGACCATCTCGATGGCTCCGTGGGCGCAACGGACGGTGCACAGCCCGCAGCCGTCGCATTTCTCGCCGTCGACGACGAAGCGGTCGCCCTGGCGCTCGATGGCGGAGTAGATGCACACTTTTTCGCACAGGCCGCAGCCCACGCCGCAACCGCAGGCCAGGCAGCGGGCGGCCTCGCGGCGGGCGTCGGCCTCGGCGAGGGGCAGCTCGACCTCCTGGAAGCCCCCCACGCGGTCCGCCGCAGGCTGCTCAGGCACCTCCACCCTCGGCTCGTCGGGCGTCTCCACGTGGCGGGTGAGGGCCGCCTGGGGCTCGACCGCGCGGGGCTCGATGGGCGGCGGGGGCGGCTCGAGCGATTCCCCGGCCAGGAAGCGGTCGATGGCCGCGGCGGCGCGGCGTCCGTCGGCGATGGCCTCGACGATGGAGCCCGGGCGGCCGGCGGCGTCGCCCGCGGCGAACACCCCTCTGGCGCTGGTCACGCAGGTCTCGACGTTGGCCGCGATGCTGCCGTCGGAGTTCACCGCCAGGCCCTGGGCTCGGAACAGCTCGCCGTCGGGCCGCTGGCCCACGGCGCAGAGCACCATCTGGGCGGGGAGGGTGAAGTCGGCGCCTACGACACCCGTGCTCGGGCGGCGGCCCTCCCGGGGCGTGACCTCCAGGTAGCCGGCGTTGCATCGCAGGCCAGCCGCCCGGCCCTCCCGCACGACCACCTCGACAGGGAGGGCGAGGTAGAGGATGCGCACCCCCTCGGCCTCGGCGTCGGCGATCTCCCGCTCGTGGGCCGGCATCTCGGCGCGCGTGCGGCGGTAGACCACGTAGACCTGGTCGGCCCCCAGGCGAAGGGCGCAGCGCGCGGCATCGAGCGCCGAGTTCCCCCCGCCTACCACGGCCACCTGGCGGGGCACGGCGGGGCGCTCGCCGGCGTTCACGCGGCGGAGGAACTCCAGGGCGTCGGCCACCCCTTCGGCCTCCGCCCCGGGCACGCCCAGCGAGGAGGTCTTGTGGGCGCCGGTGGCGAGGAGGATGGCGTCGTAGCCCTCCTTGCGGAGGCTTTCCAGGCCGACGTCGCGGCCCAGGGCGGCGCCCGTGCGGATGTCGACGCCGAGCCGGCGGATGGCCTCGACCTCCTCCTCCACCAGGGCCTTGGGCAGGCGGTAGGCGGGGATGCCCACGGCCATCATCCCGCCGGGGGCATCGAGGGCTTCGAAGACGGTGACGGCGTGGCCCCCGAGGGCCAGGTCGTGGGCCGCGGTGAGCCCCGCGGGGCCGCTGCCCACCACGGCCACGCGCTGGCCCGTGGGCGGCGCCGTGGCCACCTCCTGGTCGAGCAGGGGCATGTGGCGGCGCCCCCAGTCGTCGACGAACCGCTTGATGGCCCGGATGGCGATGGGGCCGCCGAGGGGCCCGCGGGTGCAGGCGTCCTCGCAGGGAGCGTAGCAGGCGCGTCCGCAGATGGACTGGAAGGGGTTGCTGGCTCGGACGATGCGGACGGCTTCCTCGTAGCGTCCTTCGGCGACCAGTCGCACGTAGCTCTGTGCCGCCACCCCGGCGGGGCAGGCGGCCTTGCAGGGGGCGAGCATCTCGAAGCGCTTGGCGGCGCGGTAGCGCTTGCGGCGGTCCACCTCGTGGGTGCCCAGGATCTGGTCGTGGACCTTTCCCCGGAAGTCGTCGAGGGTCGCGTAGCCGCGCTCGTCCATCCACCGCTCGAGCCCCCTGCGGAACTCGGCGAGGACCTCGTAGCCGTTCATCACCACCGCGGTGCAGGTCTGGACCACCGTGGCGCCCACGAGCAGGTACTTCACCACGTCGTCGGCGGAGGCCACGCCGCCGGAGCCGGCGATATCGATGTCCACCGCGGGGCGGATGGCGCTGATCCACCGGAGGGGGTACTGGATGGCCCAGGGGCCGCCGTGGCCGGCGTAGCCGCCGTGGAGGATGGGCTGCTCCTCCTGGACGTCGATCTCCAGGCCGGTCATGCGGTTGAAGATGGTCACGGCGTGCGCCCCCAGCTCTTCCACCCGCTTGGCCACGCTGATGGGGGAGGTGAGCATGGGGCTGAGCTTGGCGATGAGGGGGAGGTCCACCGCCTGGCGGACCACCTCGACGGTGTGGTAGATGCTCTCCTCGACGGCCCCGCCGCGGAAGGTGATGGAGCCGTGGGGGCAGGAGGTGTTGAGCTCCAGGGCATCGGCCCCCGCGGCCTCCATCTCCTGGGCCGCTCGCGCCCAGCCCTCGTCGTCCAGGCAATTGATGCTGGGGATGATGCGGATGGCGAGTGCCGCCTTGGCGTCGGCCACCTCCTGGGCGTAGCGGCCCAGGTCCCACTCGCTGGCCTGCTCGTAGGAGTAGAGGGTGAAGGTCTTCTCCGGGCCCAGGTCGTGGCGAAGGACCGCGAAGCGGGGGGTCGGCGAGTGGCGCGAGACCTCCTCCTGGAACCACGACTTCATCACCACGCCCCCGGCGCCGTGGTCCTGGCACTGCCGCATCCGCTCCACCGTCTCGGTGATCCCCGCCGAGGCCACGAGGATGGGGCAATCCAGCTCCAGCCCCACGTACTGCGTCCTCAGGTCTGCCACGCGCGCGTTCTCCTCCGAGCGGCACGGTCGGCACGACGGCCCCAGGCGGCCCCCGCCATGCGCCCATGGTACCGGAAGCGGCGCCCCGGCGCAACGCCCCTCGTCCGACCCGCGCCGGCCGCTCTCAGTGCTCGACCACCTCGGCGTCCTCTGGGGCGGCGAAGCGGAATAGCGAGTCGGGCATCGCCTCGCCGATGGACACCCGCGTGAAGGTGACCCGCTGGCGAGCCCCCCGCGAGGTCAGGAGGGTCATGGTGAGGCGGTGCGGCCACCACGTCCCGGGCGCCACCTCGGCCACCCGGCTGGCCTCGGACACGGCGAGGACCTGCCCAGTGTCGTCCAGGAACTCGCAGCGCAGCAGCACGTGGCGCTGGGCGTCGATCCATCCGCGCACCCGCTGGCCGCCCCCTTCGTCGGCGGGGACGCATTCGATGCAGTGGGTGGGTCGGGGGCCGAGCCGCCGCGTGCCCAGGTAGCGGAGCTCGGCCTCTGGCCCGCCGCCCTCGAAGCGGAGGCCCTCGATGGCCACCGGGCGGAGGACGTTGGCCAGCGCAGCGCGGCGCTGCTCCTCGGAGAGGGGGCGAAGGTCGGTGTGCGCGGCCCGCCGGGCGTCGGGGATATACTCCCAGAGGTCGCTCTCGTTGACGACCACCAGGCGGCGGACGGGGAAGTGGACGTCGATGCGGACGCGGCGGCGGCCCTTTTTGCGGAAGGTCCAGCGCTCGGCGCGGCTCTGGCCGCGGGTGGTCGTTTGGCGCTCGACCTGGAGCAGGAGGCTCTCCATGGCGTCGAACCGGGCGAGGTGGGCGGCCACGACCTCCTCCGCCTGGCCGCCCAGTAGCGGGCCGCAAAGGGCGAGAAGGCCGAGGGCACCGGCGGCACGGAACATAGGGACACCCCCACGGGCTGGGCGGGAGGCACGACTCCCCACGGGTTCTATACCGCAAGGGACGAGGGCGCGCAAGGCGTTTGGAGCGCCTAGCAGGAATAGAACGAGGCATGCCGAGCCACGGGGCCGGCATGCCTCGCTGCCACGCGGGCCGCTGCCGGGGGAAAGCGGCCCGGGGTCCTCAGCAGGGTGATGCGGGGCGTCTAGTCGCCGAGCATGCGATGGATGTCGCGCCCTGAGCCGGCCGCGCCGACGTGTGCCGCGGCGGCCCGTGGCGGCGTGGAGCCGTTGCGCTCGCTGCATCGCGGGCAAATGCGGTTCCATGGCCCTTCGGAGAGGAAGGGCCGGTCGCAGGCCAGACAGGTTCGCATGGCCACCTTGGGGCCGCCCTTGGCGGCGATGGCCATGGCCCGCCGTCGGGCCCGAGCGGCCGCGCTGTCGCGGTTGACGATTCGCCCACATCGGTCGGAGCAGTATTTCCTCCGACCTTCTGGAATCGATTTGCCACATCCGGGGCGTTGGCAAATCACGGGTACACCTCCTTCCCGCGTGCTACCTGTTTAGTCGGGATAGCGGCGGGAATGTTCGATCTTTCTTTGGCTTACGTTCTCGGGTCGAGGCGGCTTCGACGCCGCATGCATCCTAACGCCATAGGGATGCGAGCATGTCACGGGCGTGTAACGCCTTTGTAAAATTCTGTCACCCCAGGGCTTGACACCGCGCCGATGGCGGCGCTACACTCCCGCCACCGCTGGGGCTGTGACCCCGGGGCCTGCCCTCCGCCCCTGTTAGGAGCGCTCGATGGCCATCAAAGTCGCGTTCGTCGGCGCCGGCGGCATCGCCGGCTTCCACCTCGGCCACCTGGAGAAGATCGAGGACGTGGAGGTCGTGGGCTTCGCCGACGCGGTCCGCGAGAAGGCCGAGGCCCGGGCCAAGCAGGTCAAGGCCCGGCCCTACAGCGACCATCGCCGTATGCTCGATGCCACCAAGCCCGATGCCGTCTACGTGTGCACACCCCCCTTCGCCCACGGCGACTTCGAGCTGGACGCCATCGAGCGCGCCTGCCACCTGTTCGTCGAGAAGCCCATCGCCACGTCGATGGACACCGCGGAGGAGATTCGCCGGGCCATTCGCAACGCTGGCGTCCTCTCCGCCGTCGGCTACCAGGACCGCTACCAGGACATCATCGCCACCCTCCGCAAGATATTGCGCCAGCGCACCCCCGCGACCGCCATGGGCTACTGGATGGGGGGCATGCCCGGCGTGCCCTGGTGGCGGGTGAAGGCCCGCAGCGGCGGCCAGCACACCGAGCAGACGACGCACATTTTCGACATGATGCGCTACCTTTTCGGCGAGGTCCGCAGCGTTTTCGCCGCCGCCAGCACGGGCCTGATGACCGACGTGCCCAACTACGACGTCGAGGATGTCTCCGCGGTCACCCTCACCTTCAAGGACGGGATGGTGGCCACCGTCCACTCCGCCTGCTGCCTCAAGGGCGGCGGCAAGGTGGGCATCGACATCTACTGCACCGACGCCGTCCTCGAGTACGTCGAGCGCCGCTCGCTCACTCTTCGCGAGCCGCATCACACCGAGGAGTTTACGAACGAGACCGACTTCGGCCAGGTCAGCGACGAGGTGTTCATCGACGCCATCCGCACCGGGGGCAAGACGAAGCGCCGCGTCAAGTCGACCTACGCGGACGCCTGCAAGTCCCTTGCCCTGTCGCTGGCCGCCGACAAGTCGATGGCCACGGGAGAGGTCGTCGAGCTGTAAGCCTAGTTGAGAAAGAGCCTTAAGCGGCCCGCGGCAGCGCTGCGGCGGGCCTCGTCGCGTCCCGCCGAGCGCCCGAGCAGCCGCTCGCAGGACGTAGCGGCAAATACCATGCCGCCTCGCCCCGCTTCGGCTGGAGACGCTAAGTCTCCATCTCCTCAGGTCTTACGGCGTGAAACGGGCCTCTCCGGTGGGCGCCGACGTTCGCCGTGGCGGACGGCGGGCGGACGGAGTGCTGCTGCTGTGTGCGTAAGAGCTTGGGATGCGGGGGCTTAGGGGCGGTCCGGTCGGTCTGATTCCTCGGACAGGCCGAGCCCCTGGCGGGGCCTCACTTGAGGTTGCTCAGGAAATTCCTGGCCCTGGCGGCGGCGGCCCGGACCTCCGCGGCAGGGTCGTCGGCGAGGGCGGCGGCGGGACGCAGCAGCTCCTTGCTCTTCTGCTCCCAGCCGATGCGGGCCAGGAGGCCGACCGCCCGCGACCGCACCTTGGGATCCTCGTCCTTGAGCGAGGCGATGAGCGCCGCGGCCAGGGGGCTGGACGGGTCTTTGGCCAGCTTCAGGTAGAGGCGCTTGCGTTCGGCGCCCTTGGGCCCGGAGGCCTTGCGGTAGTCCTCGGCGAGACAGCTCAGGGCGCCCAGGCGGGCCTGGCTCTTTCCGTCGGCGACCTGGTCGACGAGCAGCCGGGCCACGTCCCTGGGCTTCTCCTGGAGGCGGTTGTGGACCGCCTCGGCCGCGGCCTCGCGGACCGATGGCTCCGTGTCGGCGAGGGCCGCGGCGAGGGCCCTGGTGGCTCCCGGGTTGAGGAATTTCTCGAGCACCTCGACGGCGGTGAGGCGGACGGCGGGGTGGGGGTCGTCGATCATCTCGGCCACGTGCCTCAGGCCGCTGGCGCGGCCGATGTAGCCGAGGGCGATGATGGCTTCCTGGCGGACGGAGGGGGCGGGGTCGGTCAGGGCGTTCTTGACGAGGGCGGGGATGGTGGCCGGTGCGGCGAGCCGGCCCAGGGCCCGGGCCGCCTGGCGGCGCACCTGCGCGTCGCGGTCCTCCAGGCCCACGACGAGGTCGGGCAGGGCGGCGGGGTCCCGCATGTGGCCCAGTGCTGCGATGGCCTTCATCCGCACGAAGGCGTCGGGGTCCTGGGTGAGGGGGCGGATGAAGCGCACCGCGCGCGGATCCCCCGTGCCGGCGAGGGCCATGGCGGCCCGCCAGCGCACGTGGCGGTCGCGGTGGTAGAGCATGAAGATGAGCTGGTCGGCCACCTCCTTGGCCTTGGAGCCGACGAAGAAGAGGGCCTCGATGGTGCGGTAGCGCACGGCCCTGGGGATGTTGGGCACCTCGAGCACCGCGGCCAGGCGGCGGCCCGCCCTGTCCGCCATCCCGGCGTCGCGGAGGGCCCGGCCGGCGACCTCCCGGACCTCGGGCACGTCGGTCACGATGCAGGCCTCGATGAGGGCGTCGGCGATGCGCCGGCCCAGCTCGTCGCGGGCCTCCACCCCCTGGGCCTTCTGGAACTCCTGGGCGCGCTGGCGCAGCAGGCTACCCAGGCCCTCCGCCGCGGTCACCTTGAAATCCCAGGGGTAGTACTTGTCGTCCGCGGTGAGTACCTCCATCACCGTCTCCACGGCGTGCACGTCGCGGTCGCCCACGGCCACGAGGGTCACCAGTGCGGCGCGCATGCGCCCGGCCTGGCTCTTGTCCAGCTCGGGCTCGGGAGTGGTGACGCCGGCGGAGAGGGGCGTGCGGAGGAGCTTGGCGAGCTTATCCACCACGGGCTCGCCGAGGCGGGCGAGCTGGGCCTTGAGCATCTCCCTGAGGGGGACGGTCCTCTTCTCTCCCTCGAGCCGGACCTCGATGCCCTGCTCGTAGGCCCATGCGGGGTCCTGGGGGTCCTTGAGGAGCTTGCTCAGGGCGTACTGGAGGGCGGGCATGCCCCGGGGGTCGCCGATCTCGCCCAGAGCCCACAGGGTGGCCACCCGCAGCTCCACCGGCTGGCTCTCGTTCGTCGCCAGCTTCACCAGCTCGGGCACCACGTCCCATTCGCGGGTGAGGACGAAGAGGCTGAGGGCGTCGAAACGCTTCTCCAGGGGCAGGCTGGCGTCCTTGAGGTTGCGGAGCCGGGCGCGGAGGACCTTGGGGTCCTTGATGAACAGGCGGCCGCGGTCGGGCGGGATCTCGCGGTCGTCGGGCCCCACCGGCTCGCCCGCGGGGCACAGGCAGGTCCCCGCCACCACGAGGGTCAGGGCCCAGCGGCCCAGGTGCTTTGTGGCCATCGTGGCCTCCCTTTCTCAAGGCGGCTACTCGCCGGGGCCTCCCGCGTCCGGCTTGCGGCTTCGGGACTCCAGCAACTCGCCCACGACCTGCATCAGGAGGGCGAAAACGCCCAGCGCTCCGCCCAGGAACACTCCGCCCGTCGCCCCCAGCACGGTGGCCGTGCCCACCGGCTCGTTCTCGATCCACGGCAGGTACTGCTCGAAGAGGCTGGGCGCCAGAGCCCCTGCCCCCAGCCCGAAGAGCGCGCCCAGGACCATGCCGGCCAGCGCCGCGCCGACCACCGCCAGGAACACCCCGCGAAATGTCAGGGGCACCTGCATCCCAGCCTCCATCGCCAACCCATTATAGCCTGCCCAGGCAGGCAGTCAACCAGGCCCCGGGGCGTTACGCACTCGTTACGTTTGATCTCCCGCCCCTACAGGCTAGCATGGCCGCACGGGCAGAGCCCGCCGCGCCCGCAACGCAGGAGCAAGCCGATGCCCCACGGCCCACGTGTCCTCGGCCACCGCGGGTGGCGCCAGCAGTATCCCGAGAACACCCTGGCGGGGCTCGCCGCCGCCCTGGCCCTGGGCTGCGACGCCCTGGAGTTCGACCTCCACCTCAGCCGCGACGGCCACATCGTGGTGATCCACGACCCCACCGTGGAGCGCACCACGGACGGCCGGGGCGCCGTAGGCGAGATGACCCTGGCTGAGCTGCGGCGCCTGGACGCCGGCTCCTGGTTCCATCCTCGCTTCGCCGGCGAGCGGGTGCCCACGCTCGACGAGGTGCTCGACCTCGCTCCGCCCGAGGTGCTGCTCTACGCCGAAGTGAAGGACTGCCGGCCCCGGATGGCCCAGGCCCTGGCTCCCCTGGTGCTGCCCCGCCGCAGGTCGGTGGTGGTCCACAGCTTCGGCGCCGATTTCCTGGAGGGCTTCTCCCGGGTGGCCCCCTCGGTGCGCACGGGCCTGCTGGGGCGGGTGGACGAGGTCGACCTGCTGGCCGAGGCGAGGCGGCTGCGCTGCTGGGGCATCCACCCCTGCATGGACGGCCTGGCCCGCCAGACGGTGGCCGCCTGGCAGGAGGAGGGCTTCTCGGTGATGACCTGGACGGTGCGCAGCGAGGAGGACGCGCGGCGGGCCATCGCCCTGCGGCCGGACGTCGTGGGCGCCGACTGCCCCGACGTGGTCCTCCGCCTCCTGGGGCGCGAGGGGGGCGACGTGGAGCGGACCCGCTAGGGGGCGCTACAGGCCGTACTTCTTGCGGTCCGCTTCCTCCTGGGCGCGGCGTCGGCGGAGCTCCCGCCAGTTCACCCCCAGCACGAAACGCGGCCACAGGACCAGCGCCACGAGCAGGGCCAGGAGGCCGGCCACGGGCCCCGAGGCGGCCCATATCATCGCGGCCACCGCCAGGGGGAGGCCGAAGACCAGGGCGTGGCTGAGGCCCCGCATGGTCCACTGCACCAGCTCGCCCACCAGCCGCACGGGCCTCACGAATCGCCGGCCTGGCACGTAGTCGACTTCGCCCAGGCCCCACCGCCGCCCGTCCCACGCCACGCGGCACACGGGCACACGCTTCCACAGCAGGGGCCACTGGCTGCCCAGGCCCCACAGTCCCAGGGCGGCTGTCGCCGTGCGATGGGCCTGGTCGGCCGTCTGGCGGGGCTCGGCCCGCAGGTCCACGCCGTCCTCCTCGAGGTGGCCCATGAGGCCGCGGGCCACCTCCTCGATGCCCCCGGTATCGCCCGGCGGCGGCTCCAGGGCCTTGGCCACCACGGCCTGGAGGAGGGGCACGAGGGCCTCCGGGTCCGTCGCGTAGACGCTCGTGGCGGTATCGTCCACGGAGAGGAAGGCCAGCTTCGCGGCCACGTTGGAGGGATGCTCGTAGACGAAATCGTCGGGCAGGGCGGGCACCAGGTCGGCGGGGACGGGGCACAGGCCGAAGGCCCCGCCGGCCCGTCCCTGCACCACGATCATCTCGTCCAGGCACGCCGCGGGCCACACGGCGCACGAGGCATTCTCGAAAAGCGGCTCCACGCGGTTCCAGAAGGCCTGCTCGTCCAGGCGGGCCACCGTGGCGAAGAGGTCCTCCCGCGAGATGCCCGCCTGGCGCTCCTCGTCGATCCGCGCGCTGGTGGCGTAGGTGAGCTGCTGCGGCTCGTAGACCAGCAGGGCGTGGCCGGCGAAGTACTGGGCCAGGGCCTGCACCACCTCGCGCAGCGACAGCCCGGTCACGTGCAGCCACACCCCGAAGCGATCGCGGGCCAGGCTCATGGGGTAGTCGGGCAGGCTGGTGGGCGATTCGGGCAGCGGCTCAGACATACGCGCACCCGCGACGGGCGCTCCAGGCGCAAGGGACGGGACTAGGGCCGGGACGGCGCGGCGCCCTCCCGGGCCTCGGCCAGCCGCCGCTCGAGCCCGGCCACCGCCTCCAGCTCTTCTGGCGAGGCGGCCAGGCGGCGGGCCCGGGCGAGGGCCTCCCGTGCGGCGTCGAGGCGGCGGCGGCCCAGCTCGCAACGGGCCAGGCCCAGCCACGCCGCGGCGTCCTGCGGCTCCAGGGTGGCCGCCTGGCGGTAGCTCTCGGCGGCCTCGCCGAAGCGGTCGAGGCGCTCCAGCACGTCGCCCAGGCTGCGGTGGGCGAGGGCCCGTCCCGGCGACAGCTCGATGCCCCGGCGGTAGCAGGCCGCGGCGCGATAGAAGCGCCGGGCGCTGCGGTGCCAGTGGCCGCAGGCCAGGTGGGCCTCGGCGTTGCGGGGCTCGAGCTCCAGGGCTCGGCGGAAATGCTCGTGGGCGGCGGCATCGTCGCGGCGGCTGGCCGCCAGGGCGCCGAGGCGAACCCGTACCCGCGCATCCTCCGGATGGCGGTCCGCTGCCTCCGCCAGCTCCGCGAGCGCCGCGGCCCGCTGGCCGTGGTGCGCGTAGGCGTCCACCAGGCGGGCGCGCACGGCGCCGTCGCTGTCCCCCAGGTCGATGGCCGTGCGGTAGGCCCGCGCCGCCGGGGCGAAGCGGCCGGTGAGCATCAGCGCGTCGCCGAGCAGGCGGTGGGCCAGGGCGCTCTCGGGCGCCAGCGCGACGGTCTCGCGGTGGAGCGCCAGAGCCCGGGAGGCGTCGCCTAGCGCCACGTAAGCGTCGGCCAGGAGCGCCCGGGCCTCCAGCTCGAGCGGGGCTCGGCGGACCACGCCGCGGAGCACGTCGGCCGCCGCCTGCGCCTCGTCCTGGGCCACGAGCGCGGCGCCGAGCACGGTGGCGCCGGGGATGGAGCGGGGGGCGAGGTCCAGCGCCCGGCGGGCCGATGCCTCGGCCTCGGCGGGCCGCTCCTGCTCCAGGAGCAACGCGGCCAGCTCGATGCGGGCGGGGGCGTAGCGGGGCTCGCGGTCGATGGCCTGGCGCAGGTGGCCCATGGCGGCGCCGGTGCGGCCTGCCAGGCGGGCGGCCCGCGCCAGGGCGCAGTGCGCCTGGGCAGCGGTGCGCGGGTTGCGGGCCAGGTCGCGGAGCATGGGCTCGGCCTCCTCGCGGCGGCCCGCGAGCAGCAGGGCATTGGCCAGGGTGAGGCGCGCGGGAGGATGGCCGGGGAAGAGCTTCGCGGCGAGCTGGGCTTGCCGGAGAGCGGCGTCGGGCCGGCCGATCTGCTGGTAGAGCGCGGCCAGGTTGAGGTACGCGGCCGGCCCCAGGGGGTCGGCCCGGATGGCCCCGCGGTAGGCCGCGAGGGCGGCGCGGAGCTGGCCCGCGGCGGCGTACGCCGCCGCGAGGTTGTTGTGGCACGCGGCGGGGGCCTGGCCGCGGCAGGCCTTGCGGAAGTGCTCGATGGCCTCCCCGGGACGGCCCGCCCGGTGGGCCAGGAGCCCCAGGCCGTTGTGCGCCTGAGGGAGGCCGGGCGCCTGGTCGAGGGCCATGCGGTAGAGGCGGCGGGCCTCCTCGGGGCGATCGTCCAGGCGGCTACGGTCGGCCTGGGCCACAAGGGCCATGGCCTCCTCCCGGGCCGCCTGGCCGGGCGCGGGGGCGCAGGCGGGGAGGGCGAGGCACGCTGCCAGCCCGAGGCACGCCGCCCGCGCGGCGAAGGGAAGAGTCGCGGGCCGCCGGGGGAATGGATGGATGGGCGGGGCCACGAGGCCTACTTGGTCTTGTAGCTTTCGTACTTCCCGATCAGCTTCCACAGGCCCTGCACTTCGCCTCGGTGGTAGCACTGCTCGGGGTACCAGCTATTGAGGGGTCGGAGGCGGACGACGTTGTTGGCGTCGAAGAAGATCTGGCGGAA
>JBKHIY010000067.1:0-24730 GCA_046538415.1 Candidatus Brocadiia bacterium
AGGTCGTATAGGTCCTATACGACCTATTCGCCGGGGCGGCGGCCCGGGGCGCCGACGGGCGGCCCGCCTGTGGGCTCGGCCGGCGCCGGCGTCTCGGCGGAGGCCCGGACGGCCCTGCGGGGGCTGGCGGCGCCGGACCTGCATTTCTCGCCACCACCCGGCGTTTCTCGCCACGGGCCGGCGCCGCCCGGCGCGGCGGCCGGCCGGGCCGGCGCGAGGGGCCTTAGAACCAGCGCCAGCCCATGCCCCGGACCGGCAGGCGGGCGATGGCCTGGCGGTCCATCGGCTCGGCAGCCAGGCCGGCGCCGTCGAGGAGCGCGGCGTCGCCCAGGCTGCGGGCCTCGGCGACGAGCCGGTCGCGCCAGGGCCGGAGCAGGCCCTCGCGGCCCGGCCCCGCGGCCAGGTTGGTGGTCTCGTGGGGGTCTTCGGCCAGGTCGTAGAGCTCCTCGGTGGGCCCTTGCTGGGCGTAGCAGTATTTCCAGCGACCGTCGAAGACCATGGCGAGCTGGCGCGGCGGGTCGAGGCACTGGGCGTAGAAAAGCGGCCGGAGGGGCGCCTCGGGGTCCTGGAGGCAGAGGGCCAGGTCGTGGCCGTGGACCGGGTGGTCGAGGGGACAGGCGGTCAGGCCGGCCAGGGTGGGCAGGATGTCCTGGAGGCCGGCGAGCTGGGCTCGCCGCTGGCCGGCGCGGATGCCCGGCCCCTTGAAGAGCAGGGGCACGTGCTCGGAGCCGCGCAGGAAGCTGCACTTGAAGTAGGCCCCGAAGTCGCCCATCAGGTCGCCGTGGTCGGCGGTGAAGACCACGATGGTGTCGTCGGCGGCGCCGCTCGCCTCGAGGGCCGCGAGCACCCGGCCCACCTGCTCGTCCTGGTGGGTGATGAGGGCGTAGTAGTACATCTTGATCACCCGCCGGGCGGCGGGGCTCAGGGAGTCGAGCCCGTGGGTGACGCGGGTCTCGGCCATGGTGGGATTGCGGTCCTCGAGCATCGTCTCGTCGCCGGCCGGCGGGGGCACGCGGCGCACGTCGTAGCGCTCGACGTAGGCGTAGGGCGGGTCGAGCGGGGCGTGGGGCTTGGGGAAGCTGCACCACAGGAGGAACGGCTGGTCGGGGCTGCGGGCCACGTGCTCGCGGAGCCGGGCGATGGCCCGGTCGGCCACCCAGCGGTCCACGTGGAGCTCGGGCGGGAGAGGCGTGGGACAGGGCCTTACGTCGTTGTTGCCCGCCCCGTGTGCCCGGCTGAAGCCTGGCCATCCGGCGTCGGCCAGGTGGTCGAGGTAGTCCTCGAGGCCGCGCCGGGTGCCCGTGGGGTCGTAGCGAGCGGCGATGCGGCCCGACTCGGTGAGGTCGCAGTGCTGGAAGCCGTGGAGCAGGCGCGGCTCCTCGGGCGGTGCGTAGGGCACGTAGTGGAGCTTGCCGCAGGCGTAGGTGGCGTAGCCGTGTGCGGCGAAGTGGGCGGCGAGCCGGGGCTGGTCGTCGCGGATGCGGCCCCCGTTGCGCTTCGTGCTGGTGGCCCGGTGGGGGTAGTTGCCGGTGGTGATGGCGGCCCGGGCGGGCACGCAGATGGGGTTGGGGGTCAGGGCGTTCTCGAAGAGCACGCCGTCGGCGGCCAGGGCGTCGAGGTGGGGCGTCTGGCACACTTCGTTGCCGTAGCAGCCGAGGGCGTCGGCGCGAAGCTGGTCGGCACAGAAGAGCAGGAGGTTGGGCTTGCGTGCCATGGCGTGCTCCAGGGGTCGGCATGGGGCCGACGGTGGGGCGGTCGGTCAGCCGTTGGCGTAGACGCGACGCGTTCGCTCCTCGAGGGGCAGCTCGATGCGCTGGCCGGTGGGGGCGCTGTGGATGCCGGCGAAGCCCAGCTCGTTCACCGCGTGCCAGTCGCCGTCGGTGCAATGGGGCCTGGGCCCTCCGTCCAGGTGGTCGGCGATCTGGTCGTAGGCCACCTGGAAGACGCTGGCATTGGCCGGCATGCCCAGGGCCGCGAGGTCCACCGGCCCCTCCTTCGTCCTGGCGAACGGCGGGGTGTAGATGCCGGCCCGCACCGTGCCCCGCTCGCCGATGACGTCGACGTAGAAGCCCCCGTGCTCGCCCTCGCGGCCCACGTGGTGGCCGAGGGTGCCGGAGGCGAACTCGATGAGCGCCCCGTCGAGCGCCGGCTCGGGCTCGTAGCCGGGCGGCGCCTCGCCGCCCCCGTGGCCCCGCGCCGTGATGGCCACCGGGTCGTAGCCCGCGAACTGGCAGAGCAGGTCGGTGACGTGGCTGGTGAAGGACAGGAAGGCCCCGCCGGTATAGCCCACCACGTGGGTGACCTCGCCGATCAGGCCCTCCTCGCGCACCAGCTCCTGGAGCCGCAGCACGTGGGGACACCAGTGGCGCGAGTAGCTCACGGTGATGGGGATACCCCTGGCCCGGGCCGCGGCGACCATCCGGTCCATCTCCTCCAGGGAGCAGCTCGGCGGCTTCTCCAGGAAGATGGCTCTCGGCCCCGCCTCGAGCACCTCCATGGTCATCTCGAAGTGCTGCGGGCCGCGCACGCACACGGCCACGATCTGCGGGCGGTCCGCCTCCCAGAGGTCCCGGAAACTCTGGTGGACGTGGAGGTCGGGGAAGCAGCCGCCCCAGCGGTCGCGGAAGGCGGCGGTCTGGGCCTCCGAGACGTCGGCCACGCCGGCCAGCCGCACCTTCCGGCTGTGGCGGATGCCGCCCACGTGGCAGTAGGGCGCGGCGTCCTCGGGCTTCCCGTACATGGCCGCGATCTTCCCCAGGCCAATCACACCCACGGTGTGCACGGATACGCATCCTTTCATGGAGAGGCCCCGGGCCGCGGCCGGCCCGTGAGCGGGTCGTAGCGGAGCATCTCGAGGCGCGGCTTCTTCTCATCGGCCGGCGCGACGCGGATGGTCAGGATGCCGTTCGCCGTGTCGTCGCGCACCGCGACGCGGAGCCAGGGCTCCCCGCGGCGCCACACGCGCACGGAATCGTCGAAGCGGCCGTCGTCGCCGGGGAGGATGGCGTAGGTCCATCCACCCGCGGCGGGGCCGATGTTCACCCCACCGTCGGGCCGAATGTCGATGGCCAGGCGGACGGCGCCCGTTGGGTCCGTGTAGACCATGGGGTCGCCGGGGCCGGCCACGCGGTTCCGATCGCTGTGTCCGAAGACGGCGATGCTGTTGGACCGCGTGCGGCCCGCCTCGTCCATGTAGAAATGGGGCACCTGGCTTCCGGGCGAGCTGTGCATCGGCTGGCCGCTGCTGGCTGGATGGTAGTAGATGAGGTGCCAGTGAGGGGGGTGGTCGCCGTGGAGGGGGTTGTTCGACTCGAATCCCATGAGGCTGATCTGGCCCAGGCCCTGCTCCGCGATCCGGCGGTGCAGCCCCCAGTCGCGGAGGATCTCGCGGCAGGCGATCAGGTAGTTCAGGCAGGCCCGGGCCTGGCCTTCGGCCCACGGCCCCTCCGCATAGCGGCCGGCGCGGCGGGCCGGGTGGTTGTGCTCGATGCGGATGCCCAGATGCTTCTCGCCCAGGCTCGACCACACGGCCAGGGTAGACCACGCCGCCCGGGCCGAAGCGGCCTGGACGGGCACGTCGCAGAGAACCGCCTCGCCCTCGCGCCGCAGCGCGAGGCGCTGATGGTGGTGGATCACGGCCTCGACCCGCACGCCGGGCCACGCGATGCGCACTCCCCGAGCCACGCCCTTCGGGCCCTGGATGAAGCCGTACCACTCGCCCGCCGAGGCCACGGCGTGGTTCCTGGCTTCCACGCGACGGTAGCCCTTCGGAAGCTCGAGGGTCGGGGCGCCGGGCTCGCCGGGCTGGCCCCGCACGACCCGGATGCACGCGTATGCGGTCTCGATCGGCTCCGCTCCCCCAGGGCTCGCGCTCGCCCCCAGGCCCAACAGGGGGACGAGCGCGGCAAGTGCACGGCGGCTCATGCTGCGTCCTCGCTCGCCTGGCCCGTCACCTCGCCGGTGGCGGCCCATTCGCACCCCCGCAGGAGGGTGGTCTGGAAGCCCGGGTTCTCGAAGGTGGCCATCGAGCAGCCCTTGTTCTCCGAGGGGTCGCCGGGCCACACGTGGCCCAGCACGTGGTGGTAGACGCGGCCCTGGCCGTAGCGCTGGACGGTCATCAGCGGCTCGTCCTCGCCCGTGCCGCCGGTCCGGGGGTCGGAGAAGGCGGTGGCCAGGACGTGGTAGGGCGCGTCGTGCAGGTGGACGAGCGTGTGGTACAGCTCGTCCCAGAGCCGGAAGTCCTCCAGGCCGCGAGTGATCGGGTGGCCCCTGTCGACGATGTTGACCTCGAACTCGTGGTAGCTGCCGTGGCCCGTGCCCTCGCGCCACAGGAGGGCCACCATCGTCTCGTACTCGACCCAGCCCCTGAAGGCGTTGTCGGCGGCGTGGAGGACCACGAAGCCCGTGCCGCCGGCCACCGCGCGTTCGAAGTTGGCCCGCGCCGCCTCGCTCCACATCGGCCCGTTGTAGTCGGAGAAGAGCAGGTCGTAGGTGCCCAGCGCCTGGGCGTCCTCGAGGGCAGCGGAGGGCTCCTCGGCGAGGGTCACCTGGAACTTTCCCGAGTCCTCGAGGATCCGCTTGCAGGCGGGGGCGGAGCGGGTCCAGTCGTGGTTGTTCGCGCCCGTGAGCAGGAGGGTCTTGATGGGAGCCATGGGCGGGTCCTTTCCCTGGCGGGGGGCTTGCGAGTCGCCGAACTATACCCGGCAGGGGCGGGCCATGCAAGGGCTCAGCCGCCCCGCTGCCGGACCCCGTCGAGGGCGGTGGCCAGGCGCTCGACGACGGCCGGCCGGTCGAGCCACAGGTTCGTCGTCTCCTGGGGATCTTCGGCCATGTGATAGAGCTGGCCCTGGGGGCCGCCGGGCTGCGGCTCGATGCGCCGGGGGTCGGAGAATCCGCCGGAGCCGAGGCCCAGGATGAGCTTCCAGGGACCCTCGCGGATGGCGAACGTGCCGTCCATGGAATGGTGGACGACGCCCCCGCGCGGGGCCAGGGGCCGGCCGAGCAGGGCGGGCAGGATATCCACGCTGTCCTCGCCCGCGCCGGGCGGCAGCTCGGCGCCGGCGATGGCGGCGGCCGTGGCCATCAGGTCGGCCAGGCACACGGTGGCCTCGCACGTGGTATCGGGCTGGAGGCGGGCGGGCCATCGTGCGACGAAGGGCTCGCGGTGGCCGCCGTCCCAGATGTCGGCCTTGCCCCCCCGCCAGGGGCCGCAGGAGCGGTGGCCGTAGTCCTTGCCGTCGTAGCAGGCCAGCCGCGCCCCGTTGTCGCTGGTCACGAGGAACAGCGTGTGGTCGGCGATGCCCAGGCGCTGGAGGGCGGAGTCGACCTCGCCCACCATCCAGTCGACCATGCACACCATGTCGCCCCGCGGCCCCGCCTGGCTGGCCCCGCGGAGGAAGTCGGGCGGTACGCAGGGACGATGGGGCGCCGAGGGCGTGAGATAAAGGAAGAAAGGCTCGGCGGCGTGGGCCTCGATGAACTCCACGGCCTTGCGGGCGAACGTCGCGTCCACCTCCTCGTCCCGCCAGCCGGGGGTCATCAGGCCCCGGCGCTGCTGGGGGTGGTAGACGTCCTTCTCCACGCTGGGGATGCCCACCGTGCGGTCGTTCTCGATGAAGCAGTAGGGCGGCATGTCGAGCGAGCCGGCGATGCCGAAGAAGTAGTCGAAGCCCAGCTCGCAGGGCCCGCCGGCCAGCGGGCGGCGGTAGTCCACGGCGAACCCGTCGCCCCAGGGCTCCACCTCGCCCTCGGCGGAGCGCCAGCCCAGGCCCAGGTGCCACTTGCCCACCGCCGCGGTGGCGTAGCCCCGGCCCCTGAGCACCGAGGCCACGGTGGGCCGGCCGGGCTCGATGACCGGCTGGGCGAGCCCGCCCAGAACGCCCCGCTGGAGCGGGCCGCGCCAGCAGTAGCGCCCGGTGAGCACCGCGTAGCGGCTCGGCGTGCACACCGCGGAGGCGGAGTGGGCGTCGGCGAACCGCACGCCCCGGCGGGCCAGGCGGTCGATGTGGGGGGTGGGCACCTTGGTGGCGCCGTAGCACCCCGCGTCGCCGAAGCCCATGTCGTCGGCCATGAGGAACACGATGTTGGGTCGGTCCTGGCTCATTGGGTCTCTCTCGGGTCGCTTTGGCGGGCTAGTAGCGGGCCGCCACCTCCTGGGCGATGTCGGTCCACGCCGTGAAGCGCCGGGGCCGGTGCTCGCACGTATGGGTGTCCTTGAGGACCATCTCCACCACGTTGCCCCGCGTGGCCTCGCAGGCGCGGGCGATGTAGTCGCGGATGCGGCGGGGGCTGAACTCGCCCACCAGGTGGGAGGGATGGGGCTTCCAGGAGAAGATGGCCCGGCCGTCGAGCCGCTCCGCGCAGCGCTCCACGTCGGCGAACGGGGAGATGGAGATGCGACGGATGCGGGGAATGGTCAGCACGTCGCCCAGCTTGCGCGTGAGGTCCTCGCAGCAGCCGTAGCCGTTGAGCCCGAAGGGCGCCAGGAGGCGCTGCTCGTACTGGAGGGAGAACTCGCGGTGCATCCGGGGCGAGACCAGGGCCAGCTCCTGGGCCTCGGCGGAGGCCCACATGTCGCGGGGCCGCACGCGGCGGGGGTCGAAGCCCGGCGCGGGCAGCTCGTCGGTGTAGCCCACCCCGCCGGAGGAGTGGTAGGTGCCGTCGTTGTTCAGGCTCAGCAGGTTCATCGCCACGTACTGCTCGACCAGGCGCCGGGAGCCCTCCTCGAAGAAGGCCATGGCGTCGTGGAGCCAGCGGGGGTTTTCCACCATGTCCACCATCACCTCCTCGAGGCCCCGCAGGCGGGTGTAGATGGCCATCAGGTGGAAGGAGACGTGGGCCACGCCCTTCTGCCGGACGTCGAGGATGTCGCCGAAGAGCTCCTGGGCCTCCTCGAGCCGCCGCTGGCTCTCCGCCTCGTCGTGGCGGACTTCGGGGAAGCGGAGCCTGGCCATGTCGGCGGGCTGGCGGATCACGGGGTCGAACTTCCAGGCGCCGCGGGCCTCGGTGGCGGGGACCTGGCGGGGCTCGAGGCCCCAGCCGGAGGTGGAGATGGCCTTGCCGGCCACCCAGGTCCTCTCCACCACGGCGTCGTCGTGGAGGTGGTGGTGCTGGTAGATGCGGCGGCGCAGCTCCCACTCGATGCGGCGCGCCGCCTCGTCCTCGCAGCGGCAGGCCTCGCGGGGCAGGAGCTCGCCCCAGGCGCCCTCGGGGAACACCAGCACCATGGGCCGCACGCGGTGGAGGCCGTTGTGGCGCTTCCACATGGCCCTCCGCTCCGCCATGATGGGGAGGCTGGCGATCTCGGCCACCTGCTTCGCCAGGTCGCGGAGGAGCGCCCGATCGGCTGGGCTGAGGGGCACGCGGTGTCTCCTCGCCGGCCGCCGTCAGGTCATCCAGTGGCCGTGGCGGGCCAGGAGGGCCTCGGCGTGGTGGGCGCGGCCGGTCTCGCGGAGGCGGACGCAGTAGGTGTGGAGCATGCCCCGGGTGTGGTAGGGCCCGCCCTCTTGGACGACGGTCCACAGGGGGTCGACGTCGCCGGGCGAGGAGGCCATCATCTCCGTCTCCCAGTCGTGGAGGCGGGCGAGGCCCTCGCGGACCAGGTCGGGCCGCTCCTCGGCCAGGTCGCGGGTCATGTGGGGGTCGTCGGCGACGGAGAAGAGCATCTTGGGCGCCAGGTCCTTCAGCCCGTCGTGGACCGTGCGCAGGAGCATCCACTGGTCCCACCGCACGCTGCGCATGCAGCTCCAGGCGCAGTTGCCCACGACGAGCTGGGGCCGGCCCTCCTGGCGCCCCTCGCGGAAGGCGTCGGCGAAGCTCCGCCCGTCCCACAGCTCGGGCACCGTGCCCCCCACGAGCTCCACCACGGTGGCCGCCATGTCGGTCTGGTAGTGGAGAGCGGAGTCGACCCGCCCGCCGGGGAGGCCCGGCCAGCGGACCACGAGGGGCACGCGGGAGGTCACGTGGTCGGCGGTGTGGTGGTCGCCGTAGACGTTGAACTCGCCCTGGCACTCGCCGTGGTCCGAGGAGACGAGGATGGCGGTCTGGTCGAGCACCCCCTGGCGCTCGAGCTCGGCGAGGAGGAGGCCCAGGCGGTCGTCGGCGTAGCGGATGCCCGTGTCGTAGCCGTTGATCCACTGGACGTAGTCGTCCATGGAGGCGATCTGCGCGGGGATGCGGGGCCACCGCTGGGGGTCGCAGGGGCCGATGTTGCCCAGGTCCTGTGCGGAGTGGGGCCCGTAGCCGGCGAAGTCGCGGCGGATCTTCGCCTCGTCGAGCCACTCGTCGATGGGCTGGCCGGCGAAGGGCTCGCCGTAGTCGGCCGGCGTGCGGTAGGGGGTGTGGGGATCCCAGACGTTCACGTGGAGGAACCAGTCGTCCTCCTTGGCGTGGCCCTCGAGCCATCGCAGGGCGGTGGGCACCACGTCGTCGGCGATCTCCATGCCCCCCTTGCCCGGGTTGGTGAACTCGCGGAAGCCGTGGTGGAACCACCAGGCGCTGTGGCGCTCGGCATAGGGGCTGACGCTGACCGGGTAGAAGCCGGCCTGGCGCAGGGCGGCCATCCAGGAGTTGCGCGGGGCGCCGTGGCGGAAGCTCCGCTCCGGGCCGTGGAGACGCAGGTCGGCCGCCGTGCCCCCGTGGCCCACGATGCCCGAGTGGATGCCGAACCGCCCCGTCCAGCAGGAGGCCCGGGAAGGCAGGCAGGGGGCGTCGCTGACGTAGCAGTTCTCGAACCGCGTGCCCTCGGCGGCCAGGCGGTCGATGTTCGGCGAGGTCTCCCGGCAGTAGCCGTAGCAGCCCAGGTGGTCGGCGCGAAGGGTATCGATGTCGTAGTAGAGGATGCGCATGGCGGCCTCCACGGCGATGAGCGGGGACTCCCCCTCGGCGGTGGGGGATTCTAGCAGGAAGCCATGACCGGCGCAATGGCCTCGCGGCGGGGCGGTTGTCTCGGGGCCGAAAAACCCGTAGAATGACGGCCCCGCCGCGGACGGCACCGGGCCGGGCGGGGGGACCCGCAGGGCGAGCTGGCGAGGAGTCGCAGGCCATGAGTGGACTGTTCGGCGTGGCGAGCGGGGCGGACTGCCGCGACCTGCTCTTCTACGGCACCGACTACCAGTCGCACCTGGGCACCCAGTTCGGGGGCCTGGCGGTGGCGGGGGAGGGGCTCACCCGACGCATTCACAACATCAGCCGCCACCAGTTCAAGTCGCGCTTCTACGGCGACTACAAGGCCATGCCCCCCAGCAAGACGGGCATCGGGGTGATCAGCGCCGAGGAGCCCCAGCCCATGTTCCTCAACTCCCACTTCGGCGAGTTCGCCGTGTGCATGGACGGGAACATCACGAACCGGGAGGAGCTGGCGGGCTGGCTGCTCGGCGAGGGCATGTCCTTCGGCGAGACCCTCGACGGCCGGGTGAACGCCGTGGAGCTGGTGGCCAAGCTCATCAGCCTGGGCGACGACGTGGTGGACGGCATCCAGCGGATGTTCGACCGCATCCGCGGAGCCGCATCCGTGCTCGTGCTCACCCGCGACGGCATCTACGCGGCCCGCGACCGCTACGGCCACAACCCCCTGGTGGTGGGCGAGGGCCAGGGCGCCTGGGCCGTGGCCACCGAGACCAGCGCCTTCCCCAACATGGGGTTCGAGACCCGAAAGTTCCTCCTCCCCGGCGAAATCGTGCACATCAACGCCGCGGGCATCGCCCAGCGGGCCGAGGGCAACGCCACCTGCCAGGTCTGCGCCTTCCTCTGGATCTACACCGGCTTCCCCGCGTCCCACTACGAGGGGATCAACGTGGAGGTGGTGCGCGAGCGCTGCGGCCGGCGCCTCGCCGCCGGCGACGACGTGGAGGCCGACTTCGTCTCCGGCGTGCCCGACTCCGGCATCGCCCACGCCCTGGGCTACGCCATGGGACGGGGCATCCCCTACCGAAGGCCCCTGGTCAAGTACACCGCGGGCTACGGACGCAGCTACACCCCGCCCTCCCAGGAAATCCGCGACCTGGTGGCCAAGATGAAGCTGGTGCCCATCCGCGAGGTCATCCGCGGGGCACGAATCGTCATCTGCGACGACTCCATCGTCCGAGGCACGCAGTTCAAAAACTTCACCATCACCAAGCTGCGGGAGAGCGGAGCCCAGGCCATCCACGTGCGCATCGCCTGCCCCCCGCTGATGTTCCCCTGCCGCTACAACATCTCCACCCGCACCGAGGGCGAGCTGGCCGCCCGAAGGGCCATCAAGTCCATCGAGGGAGGAGCCATGGGCGACATCGGCCCCTACCTCGACCCCACCAGCGAGAAGTACCGCCGAATGGTCGAGTGGATCCGCAACGACCTCGGCGTCACCTCCCTCAAGTACCTCACCACCGACGACATCGTGGAGGCCATCGGCCTCCCTCGCGAGCGCCTGTGCCTCTACTGCTGGACCGGCCGGGGCACGTGAGCCGGGCCTCGCTGCCTGCCAGGTGCGGGGCATGGCGGGCGGCTCAGCGGGGGCGGACCATCTGGAGGTCGCCCTCCTCGGGCGGCAGGTCGCCCCACTTGTCCAGCCGCAGGGTGTGCCAGTAGCAGCGCCACCGGGGGTCGGCACGGAGGAAGTCGGCGAGCCGGCGCACCATGGCGGCGCGGACCGGCCCGTAGGCCGGGTCGGCGGCGAGGTCGCGGTAGGCGGGGTCGCCCAGGTCGTAGAGCTCGTCGCACTCGCTGGTCAGGTTGTAGGCGTAGAGGAAATGCTCGCCGGGGGCCTTGCGCCACTGGATGGCCACGGCGGGATTGGGCGCGATGTGCCAGCCCGCCTCGTAGAGGAACGTCCGGTCGCCCAGCTCCCCCTCCCCCGGCTCCTCGAGCAGGGGCCATAGGCTGAGCCCGTCCAGGGCCGCGGCGGGTCGCACCCCCGCGGCCTCCAGCAGCGTGGGCGCCAGGTCGAGCAGGCACACCGGCTCGGCCACCACCGAGCCGGCCGACCGCCCCCCGGGGAGCTTCACCACGAGGGGCACGCGGGCCACGCGGGGATGGCCGTAGACGCCCTTGTCGATGAGCGCCCGCTCGCCGTTCATCTCCCCGTGGTCGCCGAGCAGCACCACCAGCGCCCCGTCGTAGAGCCCCATCTCGTCGAGCCTGGCCAGCACCTTGCCCACGGCGCGGTCCACCACCTCCATCTGGAGGGCGTTGGCGGCGACGTAGTCGCGCATCGTCCCCGCCTCGTAAATGCCGAAGCTGCGGCGGTAGAGCGAGTAGACGCGGGGCTCGCCGGGCACGGGCCCGAAGTCGTGCTCCACAGCCTCGTGGAAGCTGGGGGGTAGCGACACCCGCTCGGCCAGCTCCGCGGCCCGGGACTCCAGGCCCGTGGGCAGGACGAAAGGCTGGTGGGGCGCGAAGAAGTCCACCTGGAGGTACAGCGGCGCCCCGTCGGCCACGCCCTGGGCCATGGCGGCTTCGAGTCGCTCGCCGACCAGGGCCGCCAGGTAGTGGGGATAGGTGCCTTCCTCGGGGAAAGGGCCGCCGCCGGCCTGGGTGGCGAAGCCGCCGTAGTCGTTGCCCGGAGTCGCCCGGTCGGGCCGCAGGCCGCGGATGGGCTCCGCCACCACCGGCGGGCGAAGGCCCAGGCGGCGCAGATAGGCCAGGTAGGCGTCGTCGTCGGCCAGCGGCGGAGCCCACCGGTTCCAGGCCGCGTCGGCCTCGCCGAAGGCGTCGAGGAACTTCTTGGCCCCCACGTGGCACTTGCCCGCGTGCTTGGCCACGTAGCCGGCGGCCCGCAGGTACTGGGGGAACAGGACGTCGTCGTCGCGGAGGCCCACCGCCATGCCGTCGTGGGCGCGCTCCTCGTTCACCAGCACGTAGGGGTAGCGGCCCGTCAGGTAGGAGGCCCGCGAGGGGCCGCACAGGGGGTTGTTGGTGAAGGCCTGCTCGAACCACACCCCCTCGGCCCGCAGGCGGTCGAGGGCCGGCGTGCGCGCCAGGCCGCTGTTGGTCTCGCCCCGGCGATAGAAGTCGGGAGGCACCATGTCCAGGCTGATGACCACGATGGGCGTCCTGTGGGCCGGCTCCAGGTCGTCGAAGGGCCCGAAGCGGGCACGGGGGTCGACGAAGCGGCTGCGACTCACTGGCCAGGCCCCTGCAAGAGACATGGGAGAAAGCGAACCCGTGGCCGAGGAGCCATGATAGGGGCTCGACGAGGCGTGTCAACGCGTTTCCGGGCCGCACTCGCCCCGGGGCGTTTGACCTCGCGGCCACGATGGGGAATACTGGGAGCCCGCGGCAAGGCCACCCCCGCGTGACCCGACAAGGAGGCGACCCCTCGATGAACCTCATCTGGATCTGCTCCGACACCTTCCGCAACGACCACCTGGGCTGCATGGGCAGCGGGCAGGCCCAGACCCCGTGCCTGGACAAGCTGGCCTCCGAGGGGGTGCTCTTCGAGCAGGCCTACGCCGAGGGCCTGCCCACGGGGCCCGAGCGGCTGGTCCATTTCACCGGCAAGTTCACCCTCCCCTTCCGCGGCTGGTCGCCGCTGACCGATGCCGACGTGACCCTCCCCGAGCACCTCCACGGGCTGGGCTGGCGCACCGCCCTGATGGCCGACACCTACCACATCTTCAAGCCCAACTACAATTTCCACCGGGGCTTCGACGAGTGGCGATGGGTCCGCGGCCAGGAAAACGACGCCTACGTCTCCGGCCCCAGGGGCGAGGACCCGTGGCAGTTCCTCCCGGCACGCACCCGCGAGGTGGCGCTCGAGCGCAAACACGGCCGGCGCGAGGACTTCACCGCCCCGCTTCGCCAATACCTCCGCAACGTCGCGGACCGCGACGACGCCGACGAGGCCCAGTACTTCCCCGCCCTCACCTGCCGCGAGGCCATGCGGTGGCTGGAGGAGAACCGCGACGCCGAGCGCTTCGTCCTCTGGATCGAGCTCTTCGACCCCCACGAGCCCTTCGATCCGCCGCCGAAATACTACGACCTCTACCGCGACCCCGCCTACACCGGCCCGAAGCTCATCGCCCCGTGGTTCCACAGCGTCGCCGCCGAGGACTACCGGCCCGAGGAGCTGGAGGACGTCAAGGCCCTCTACGCCGGCGAGGTCTCGCTCGTGGACCACTGGGTGGGCGAGCTGCTCGACGCCGTCGACCGCCTCGGCCTCCGCGACGACACCGCCGTGCTCTTCACGTCCGACCACGGCACCATGCTCGGCGAGCGCGGCTGCGTGACCAAGGGCCCCGTGCTGCACAACACCCTCAGCCAATGGATCGCCAACGTGCCCCTCATCGTCCGCCATCCGCAAGGGCCCAGCGGCCTGCGGGTGAGCGACCTGGTGTGGAGCCCTGACTTCATGCCCACCTGCTGCCGGATGCTCGGCGTGGAGCCGCCCGAGAGCGTCCACGGGCGAAGCTTCTGGCCCATCGCCGAGGGCCACGTCGCCGACCCCCGCGACCACGTGATCACCGGATGGGGCAAGCGATACCAGTACGTGGTCGACGCCGAGTGGCGGTTCGTGGCCAACAACCAGGCCGCCCCCGACGAGCTGTATCACCGCGAGCGCGACCCCCGCGAGGAACGCGACGTGGCCGCCGAGCACCCCCAGATGTGCCGGCGGATGCGGGCCGCCCTCGAGACGTTCTGGAAGGATGCCGAAGCCCTCGAGCCCTAGCAGGAGCCTGCTGCGTGGAGGAACCCCACATGGACCCGCGACACGGCTTCGCACGCGCGGCGCGGTGGCGGGCCACCCTGGCCTGGCTGCTGGCCTGCACGGTATCCGCGTCGGCCGCCGCCCAGTGGCCCCAGTTCCACGGGCCGGGACGCACGAACCGCTCCCCCGAGACGGGCCTCCTGGACCGCTGGCCGGAGGGAGGGCCACCGCGGGTGTGGACCGCCCGGGGCATCGGCTTCGGCTTCTCCACCGTGTCCATCGCCGACGGGCGCATCACCACCACCGGCAACATCCGCGACCACACCGTGATCACCGCCATGGACATGGACGGCAAGCACCTGTGGCAGGCGAACAACGGGCCGGCCTACAAGCGCTCCCACCCCGGCACCCGCAGCACGCCCACCATCGACGAGGGGCGCCTCTACCACGAGAACGCCGATGGCGACGTGGTGTGCCTCGACGCCGCCACGGGCGAGCGACGGTGGGGCCGGAACATCCTGGAGAAGTTCGGGGGCCGCAACATCACCTGGGCCCTCGCCGAATCCCTGCTGGTCGACGGCGACCGCGTGGTCTGCACCCCCGGCGGCGAGGAGATCAGCCTCGCGGCCCTCGATAAGGCCACCGGCGAGACGGTGTGGACCTGCCGCGGGGCGAATGACAAGCCGGGCTACTGCTCGCCCATCGTCTTCGAGCATCGCGGCCTGCGGCAGATCGTCACCCTCATGGCCAAGTCCGTGGTCGGCGTCCACGCCCAGACGGGCAAGCTCCTGTGGCAGGTGCCCCACGAGACCCCGTTCGACGAGAACATCACGACCCCCATCTTCCACGACGGCCACGTCTTCGTCTCCACCCGCACCACGGGCTCGAAGCTCCTGCGGCTCGAGGTCGAGGGCCAGAGCTGCCAGGCCGAGGTCGCCTGGAGCACGGAGGCCATGGACAGCCAGCACGAGGGCGTGCTGCTGCTCGATGGCTATCTCTACGCCACCTGCCTCACCGCCCGGCCCGGGCCGTGGGTGTGCCTGGAGTGGGCGAGCGGCAAGCGGGCGTGGGGCGAGCGGGGCATCGGGCGGGCCTCCATCACCTGGGCCGAGGGGATGATCTACGCGGTGAACTTCAAGGGCGTGGCGGCCCTGGTGCGGCCCTCGCCGCGGGGCTTCCAGGCGGTGAGCCAGTTCCGCATCCCCGAGGGCGGACGCGGGCCGGTGTGGGCCCACCCTGTGGTGTGCGGGGGCCGGCTCTACATCCGCCACGCCGACTATCTGTTCTGCTACGACGTGCGGGCTCGCTGAGGGGCGGGCTAGGTCACCGTCTCGTCGAGCTCCATGCCCAGGTCTTCGTAGAGCTTCCGCCGCCCGGCCTTGTCCGTGGCCAGCACCTCGTGGGCGATCATGGCGGCTTCGGCGGCGTGCTTGCGGGGCACCACGATCACGCCGTCCCCGTCGGCCACCACCACGTCGCCGGGATGCACCACCACGCCCCCCACCAGCACGGGCACGTCCTTGGCGTGGTACTGTAGCCACCCCTGGACCATGCTCTTGGAGATGCACTTCGACCAGAAGGGGATTTTCTGGAGGATGATCTCGTCGGTGTCGCGCACCCCGCCGTTGGAGACGTAGCCCCGGGCTCCGGCTCGGACGCCGCCGAGAGTGTTGTTGGAGCCCATCAGGCCGGCGTCGACGCCGCTCTGGTCGATGACGCAGAAGTCGCCCTCCTCGATGTCGGCCATCCAGGGGTAGGGGCACACCTCGCGGTAGTACCACCCGGCCCACTCCTGGTATTCCTGGGGCGAGAGGGTGGGGATGGTGCCCTGGTAGGGCAGGTAGCGGGCGGTGCGGGCGATGCCGCAGGCCCGGGTGCGCCACACGGGACGGATGTCGGGCGACATGGAGCCGCTGTGGTGGAGCATGAGGGCGTCCATGGCATCGCGGACGTCGGCCACGCGGAGGCCCTGGTAGAGCCGGAGCAGCTCCTCGCGATCCTGGGGCGTCTCGGCCATCTGGGGTCTCCTTTCTGCTGGGTCGGCGGCCTATGCCAGGCCTGCGAGCTGGAGGCTCTCGGCGAAGTGGCAGCGGGCCAGGCGGCGGTCGGCGAGCTCGCGGAGCGCCGGCAGCTCCTGGCGGCAGATGTCCTGGGCGTAGTTGCACCGGGGGTGGAAGGCGCAGCCCGGCGGCGGGTTCCCCGGGTCGGCCACCTCGCCGGGGAGGAGGATGCGCCTGGCCCGCCGCAAGGGGTCGGGCACGGGCACGGCGGAGAGGAGGGCCTCGGTATAGGGGTGGAGGGGCTGGGCGAAGAGGCGGTCCACGTCGGCCAGCTCCACCAGGCGTCCCACGTACATCACGGCCACGCGGTCGCAGATGTGCCGCACCACGCTCAGGTCGTGGGCGATGAACAGGTAGGTGAGGCCCAGCCGCCCCTGGAGGTCGGCCAGGAGGTTGAGCACCTGGGCCTGGACGGACACGTCGAGTGCGGAGACCGGCTCGTCGGCCACCACCAGCCGGGGCTCCAGGGCCAGGGCCCGGGCGATGCCCACCCGCTGGCGCTGGCCGCCGCTGAAGGCGTGGGGGTAGCGCCGCAGGTGATGGGGCTTGAGGCCCACCTGGCGGAGGAGGTGCCGTACGCGCTGCTCGCGCTGGCGGCGACGGCGCATCCCGTGGACCAGCAGCGGCTCCCCCACGATGTCCAGGATCGTCATCCGGGGGTTGAGCGAGGAGTAGGGGTCCTGGAAGATCATCTGCATCTGGCGGCGGAGGCCCTTGAGCTGGTCGCCGGGGGTGCGGGCCACGTCCACCATCCGCCCGTCGACCTTGAAGCGCACCTCGCCGCCCGTGGGCTGGTAGGCGCGGAGGATGGTGCGCCCCACGGTGGTCTTGCCCGAGCCGCTCTCGCCCACCAGGCCCAGGCACTCGCCCTCGTGGAGGTCGAAGCTCACGTCGTCGACGGCGCGGACGTGGCCCACCGTGCGGCCCAGCACGCCCCGGACGATGGGGAAGTACTTCTTGAGGTTCCGCACCTGGAGCAGTGGCGAGGGGGCATTCATGTCGCGGCCTGGCGTTGGCTGGGTCGGGGGCCTTTTCGGGTCACGTGGGCTCGCCTCCCGCGTCTGGGGGCTGGGGGGCCTGGCTTCCGTGCTCGCGGTGGCGCACGAGGCAGGCCACGCCGTGGCCCGGGTCGAGCTCGAGGAGGGGCGGCGGCTCGCCTGCGTCGCACAGGCCGGCCTCGGCCTCCTGGCAGCGGGGGTGGAAGGGACAGCCGGGGATGCGGGCGAAGGGGTCGGGCACGGAGCCGGTGATGGTGGCCAGGCGGGCCTTGCGGCGGGCCCCGCGGCCGGGGATGGAGCGCATCAGGGCCCGGGTGTAGGGATGCTGGGGGTGGGCGAAGATGCGCTGGCTATCGGCCTGCTCGACCACCCGGCCGAGGTACATCACGGCCACCTGGCGGGCCATCTCGGCCACCACCCCGAGGTCGTGGGTGATGAGGAGGATGGACATGGCGAACTCGTCCTGGAGGTCGCGCATCAGCTCCAGGATCTGGGCCTGGATGGTCACGTCGAGCGCGGTGGTGGGCTCGTCGGCGATGAGCAGCGCGGGGTGGCAGCAGAGGGCCATGGCGATCATGGCCCGTTGGCGCATTCCCCCGCTCAGCTCGTGGGGATACTGGCGGGCGCGGCGGGCCGCGTCGGGAATGCCCACCCGCTGGAGCATATCCTGGGCGTAGGCGCTCGCCTCCCGGCGGGTCATCCGGGTATGGAGGCGGAGGGCCTCCACGATCTGGTTGCCCACGGTGTGGACGGGGCTCAGGGAGGTCATCGGCTCCTGGAAGATCATGGCGATCTCTTCGCCCCGGATGCGGCGGATGGCCTGGCCCTCGGCGTCCAGGCGAGCCAGGTCCACCTCCCTGCCGTCCTGGTGGAGGAGGATCTGGCCCTCGACGATGCGTCCCGGCTCCGAGATCAGGCGGAGGACGGAGAGGGCGGTGACGCTCTTCCCGCAGCCGCTCTCGCCCACCAGGCCCACGGTGGTGCCCCGCGGCACGTCGAGGTCCACGCCGTCGACCGCGCACACGGTGCCCTCGTCGAGGAAGAAGGAGGTCTTCAGGTCGCGGATTGTCAGCAGCGGCTCGGCCATCAGCTACCGTCCGTGCTCCTTGCGGGCCAGCGCGAGGCGACGGGTGGTGGTTTCTCCATGGTCCTACCTGGCATAGGGGTCGGCGGCGTCGCGGAGGCCGTCGCCCACGAAGTTGAAGGACAGCACGGTGATGATCACCGCCACCACGGGGGTGAGCAGCCAGGGGTGGAGGGCCACCGACTGGACGTTCTGGGCGTCCTTGAGCAGCACCCCCCAACTGGTGATGGGCGGGCGGAGGCCGAGGCCCAGGAAGCTCAGCGCCGTCTCGCCCAGGATCATCCCCGGAACCGCCAGCGTGAGGCTCACGATGATGTGGCTGAAGAACGAGGGCAGCAGGTGGCGCCACAGGATGCGCCACCGACTGGCCCCGCACAGGAGCGCCGCCATGGCGAAGTCCTCCTCCCGCAGCGACAGGATCTTGCCCCGCACCTGGCGGGCCAGCCCCGTCCAGCCGATGAACGACAGCACCACGGTGATGCCCAGGTAGACCTGGAGCGGCGACCAGTGGGCGGGCAGCGCCGCCGAGAGGGCCATCCACAGGGGGATGGAGGGGAAGGAGCGGAGGATCTCGATCAGCCGCTGGATCACGTTGTCCACCCAGCCCCCCAGGTAGCCCGAGAGGCCGCCGATGGTCAGGCCCAGCACGAAGCTCAGGCCCACCCCGATGAGGCCGATGGTCAGCGAGATGCGAGCCCCGTAGAGGATGCGGGAGAGCATGTCGCGGCCCAGGGCGTCGGCCCCCAGGAGGAACAGCGTGCCCCCCTCGTCCACGCCGAACAGGTGCACATCGGTCTCGAACAGGCCCCACAGCCGGTAGGGCTCGCCGCGCACGAACAGGCGCACCGGGTAGCGCCGCGTCCGGTCCTCCACGTAGACCTTGCGCAGGGTCTCGGGATGACGCTTGGACTTCAGGCCGTAGACGAAGGGCCGCAGGCGGAAGCCGTCGGGGCCGAAGGCGTGGAGCCGCTGGGGCGGCGCGTAGGTGTAGGTCGCGTCGCGGCTCTCCAGGGTGTAGGGGGCGATGACCTCGCAGAAGAGGGCCACGATGTAGAGGCTCAGGACCACCAGGCCGCCGGCCACGGCCAGCTTGTGCTTGCGGAACTTCCACCACATCAGGCGCCACTGCGAGGCGGTGTAGACCTCCGCCTCCTCGGCCTGGGCCAGGGGCCCGGCGCCCTCGGGCGCGTCCTCCAGGTGCTCTTCAAGTTCCAGGGCCATGGCCGGTTTTCCAGCGGCGACCCGCTAGCGGGGACTTCCCTCGTAGCGGATGCGGGGGTCGAGCCACAGGAGCAGGAGGTCGGAGACCAACGTGCCGACGACGGTGAGGAAGCTGAGCATCATCACCATCGAGCCGGCGAGGTACATGTCCTGGTTCATCAGGGCCCTCAGCAGCAGCGGCCCGGTGGTGGGCAGCCCCAGGACCACGGCGGTGATGGTGGCCCCCGACACGATGGCGGGCAGCACCCAGCCCACGGTGCTGATCAGGGGGTTGAGGGCCACGCGCACGGGGTACTTGAGGATCAGCTTCCAGCGGGGCAGGCCCTTGGCCCGGGCGGTCATCACGTATTGCTTGCGCAGCTCGTCGAGCAGGTTGCCGCGCATCACGCGGATGAGCCCCGCCGTCCCCGCGGTGCCGATGACGATCACCGGGATCCACAGGTGGGCCAGGAGGTCGGCCACCCGGCCCAGCGACCACGCGGCGCTCTGGTACTCCGGCGAGAAGAGCCCCCCGGCGCTCACCCCGAAGACCGCGTAGCCGATGTACATGAAGATGAGCGCGAGCAGGAAATTGGGCGTGGCCAGGCCGATGAAGCCGACGAAGGTGAAGGTGTAGTCGCCCCACGAGTACTGCTTGACCGCCGAGTAGATGCCGATGGGAATGGCCACCGCCCAGGTGAACAGCAGCGTGATCAGCGAGATCACCGTGGTCAGCAGCACCCGCTCGCCGATCAGCTCCGCCACCGGCTTCTCCCATTCCATGGACATCCCCATGTCCGGCCACTTGAAGGCCAGGCGGGTGAGGCGCCCCTCCTGGTCGGGCACGAAGCCCAGCGGGGACAGGCCGTTGAGCCAACGCACGTACTGCACCAGGAAGGGCTCGTCGAGATTGTAGCGCTTCTTGAGCGCCGCGATCTGGTCGGGGTCCACCGTCTCCCCCATCTCCTGGAGGGCGGTGATGTAGGAGGTCAGGTAGTCGCCCGGCGGGAGATGGATGATGGCGAAGGAGATGAAGGAGATGATCACCAGGGTGGGGACCATCCACAGGATGCGGCGAGCCACCAGGGCGAACATCCCTCACTCCTCCTCCACCAAGGCATAGCACTCCGGCGCGGTGTTCCCCGGCGTGCGGAACACCCAGCCGGAGATGGCCACCTGGGGCACGTTGCGAAAGCGGTCGCTGACCACGAAGGGGGACGGAATCTCGCCCAGGGTGCCGATCACCCACAGGTTCCGCCGGTTCAGCTCGATGATCCGCTTGAACAGGCGGACGTGCTCGTCGGGGTCGGGGGTCTGGAGGATCTGGCGGTACAGCTCGATGGCCTTGCGGAGGTCCCCCGTGGGCTCCTCCCCCGCCTTGCCCTCCGAGGTGAACCACCGGGCGTAGCCGATGGCCCAGATCGACTCCGGCGAGTAGGGCAGGAACCACCGGGGGTCCATGATAGGCAGCACCTCGTCGGCGGCGCCCCACGTGCCCACGTCGTGCAGCAGGGCCGCCTTGCGCTGGTAGAAGAGCTGGCGGGCCTCCAGCTTCATCTCCGTCTTCACCCCCACCTCCGTCCAGTAGCGGGCCACCAGCTCGTAGAGGAGGGTGGTGACGAACACGCTGGGCACCTCGATGCGGATGGACAGGGCCCGGCCGTCGGGGCGCAGGCGCACCCCCTCGGCGTTCTTCTCCTCCAGGCCCATGGCGTCCAGCAGGCGGTTGGCCTTCTCCGGGTCGTACTCCGTGTAGGCCGCCTCGTAGTCGGCCACGTAGTAGGGGGATGCGGCGGGAGGACAGACCTGTCGGGGCTTGGCGATCCCGAAGAAGCACACCTCGTTGAGCTCCTGGCGATCGATGGCGTAGGAGAGAGCGATGCGGAACCGGCGGTCGCCGAAGATCTCCCGCAGCACGGGATCCTTGTGGTTCAGGTTCAGGGCCAGGATGTTCTCCCCGCCCCCGCTGTTGATCCAGTGGAACAGCCGGTAGCCGCCGCGGGAGCGGTTTTCCATGAACAGCGGGTAGTTGGTGATGGCCAGGTGGCGGCCCTGCATGCCCACCTCGCCGTTCATGGCCTTGAGGTTGATGGTCTCGTTGTCGAAGATGTCGAAGCTCACCCGGTCGAGGTAGGGCAGCTGGCGGCCCTCGGGGTCCACCTTCCAGTAGTAGGGGTTTCGCTCGAAGATGGCGGGCTGGGCGGGCGGGGGGTCGACCACCACCCAGGCCCACAGGCGGGGGCAGTCGGGGTTGTTCCAGTCCGCCTTGTTGCCGAAGAGCTGGTACCAGAAGTCGAAGTGCTCCTCCTGGGCCATGGCCTCCAGCTCGGCCTCGGGGGCGTAGGCCGCGTGGAACTGCTTGAGGTAGTGCGCGGGGTATCGGACGGGGATGTAGCCCAGGCTGGCGGCGAGGGTCTGGAGGAAGATGCCGTGGGGCTCGGCGAATCGGAAGCGCACCGTGGTGTCGTCGAGCTTCTCCAGCTCCACCACTTCGCCCCCGCGGCGCAGGTCGCGCGAGACTACCGGCGTGAGTTCCTCGTTGAGCACCACGTCGCGGTACCAGAAGAGGATATCGTCGGCGGTGAAGGGATGGCCGTCCGACCAGCGCACGCCCCGGCGGAGCCAGAAGGTGTAGGTCCGCCCCCCGTCCTCGATGGTCCATCGGGAGGCGAGGTTGGGCAGGATCTCCTTGCCCATCGGCCCCCAGCGCACCAGCCCCTCGTAGGCCAGGCGGGCCTCGTAGATGCCCACGTCGGAGGGGCCGGTGGCCAGCCGTGCCCAGGTGCCGCCGTAGGGGCCGGCCTGGTCCGGCGGCACCACCACCAGCGGGTCCTCGGGCAGGCGCTCGGCCACCGGCGGCAGCTCGCCGGCCTCCACCCGTTGGCGGAGCATGGGGGCCTCGGCGAAGGTCCGTCCCCGCTCCGCTGGCCATTCCTCCACGCGGTGGATGGCCTTCGCCTCCGTGGGGTGGCGCTCGGGCGCCTCGATGCCCGCCAGCTCCTCCAGGGCCACGTCGCCGGCCCCGCTCAGGCGCCACGTCGCCCGGCCCAGAAGCTGCACCAGCACCAGGAACCCCAGGTAGACGGCCGCCAGGCCGGCCAGCAGCAGCAGCAGGCGCTTCGCCATCGCACTCCGCTCCCAGGGCACCGATCCCCACGAAAGACGCCCGATACTCTACCCCTCGCGGCGGCCACATGCAAGCTGCCCGCGGGGGCAGGTGACTCGCGGAGCCGGATCGCTATAATGGGGCTCGGCCGCCGCCGGCTTCGAGCGGCGAGCCGGCCCTGTGATGCAACAAGGAGGCCGTGGCCATGCGCGGTACCCCCCGTCTCGCTCTTCCCGCACTCCTGGCCGTCGCCCTCCTCCCCCTGCGCCCAGCGGAGACCGCCATGACCCTGCGCCGAGAGGCCGCTGCCACGCTCACCGCCGTGGAGATGGACTGCGGCGATACCCTCCTCTTCACCCTACGCAACGGCCAGACCCGTCGCATGGTGCTCGAAGCGACCCACGCCGCCATCCTCCAGACTAACCTCAAGACGCTCAAGAAGGCCCGCGGCGGCGGAGCCACCCTCTACCACTTCACCTGCCGCATCCGCCTCGACGGCCATCCCATGGCCCTCGAGCGCTACGTGGGCGCCCAGCAGGCCTTCTACGAGCCCTACGTGGTCAACGGCGTTCGCCTGTGGTTCGACGCCGTGGCCGACATCTTCGATTTCCTCACCGAGGAGCACGGGGCGTGCAAGCCCCGCCGCGACGCCCGATTCGTCCTCCACGACGCCACGGAGCCCGTCTGCCCCGAGGAAGTCCTCCTCTGGTGCCCCAACGAGGGCAACTACATCGACATGCACGACTGCTACGACGGCGACGACTGCTGGCTCGGAGCCTACCACGGGGCCGATGCCCACGGCGGCCTGGACATCAATATGCCCCGCGGCACCCCCCACTGGGCGCCCATCGACCTCGACGACCACTGGCTGTTCAACTCCCTGGCCGCAGGCCACAACAACAACCGCTGGCGAGCGGTCCGCCAGTGGCCCGGCGGCGACCGGTGGACCCTCCAGTCCCACCACATCATCCGCCTCCTCGTGCCCGAGCACACCCCCCTCGAGGCCGGCACCCACTACGCCGAGGGGGCCGGCGTCCATGTGGGAAGCCACGAGCACGCCCATTTCGTCTTCAAGATCGACCATGGCGAGGGCGACATCCTGGTCGACCCCTGGATTCTCTTCTGGCAGGCCTTCGAGAATCGCAAGCGCCGGGCGGGCCAGCTCCGCGCCGCCATGGCGCCCCTGGCGCCCGCCGCGACGGGGCAGCCGGTGGCCTTCCGCTCCTTCGTGCCCGGCGACGTGCGCTGCACCTGGACCTTCGGCGACGGCGGCTGCTCCTTCGGCCCGCGCCCCCGCCACGTCTTCACCGCCCCGGGCATCTACCCCGTGACCCTGGTGGTGGAAGACGGCGAGCGGCGGGCCGCCGCCACTCAGCACATCACCGTCGACGGCGAGCCCGTGGACGAGCCTGCCCTCGTGCTCGAGGCCCCCGACGAGTTGTCCTTCCGCCCGCGACCGGCCCGGGCCATGGACGTCTACGGCTGGCCTCCCCGCGTGTCCCACACCCTGGCCTTCGTGGCCCGGCCCAGCCGGCCCAGGCCCCGCCCCAGGACCGTCCTGGTGGGCGGGGCGGCGGGCCGCGAGCTGCCGCCGGCCCGCGTCACTCACGACGGCGGCCGCTGGCTGCGGATCACCTGTCGCGGCGACCACTTCCAGGTCGCGGTCGACGCCGCCGGCCTGGAGCCGGGCACCTACGCGGCCCGGGCACGCGTCGAGCGCCCCGGCGTCCTCAATTCCCCACAGGCCTTCCGCGTGACCCTCGTCGTGCCCTCCGAGCCCCCGAGGAGCCGCGCCACCGTGGGCGTCGGAAGCCCCGGCTTCGCCTGCACGCCCTACTTCTGGGTGCGCAACTGCGCCCACGGGGCGGCCAAGGGGCGCGGCAAGCCCTACCTGACCAACGGCGGCCGGCCCCGCGACGGCGAGGTGGCCCGCTTCGCCCCCGACCTCGCCCAGGGCACCTACCGCGTGGCCCTCCACAGCAAGACCCCCTTTCCTGCGGACAGCCGCTTCGCCGTGCGCGTGCGGCACGCCGAGGGCGAGGAGCGGGTGTGGATGGAGCCCCGCCGCTCGCGTCTGGTCGGCCAGTTCCCCTTCGAGGAGGGGGCCGACGGGTTCGTCGAGCTCCTCGCCGCCGGCTCCACCGGCCAGGTGCTGGCCGACGCCGTGGTGTTCCAACGCGTCGAATGACCCCAGGGGCCGGGCCGCCGCCCGACCTCCGACATCCAGCATCGAGCATCGTGAATCGTTGATAGTTAATGGTGAATCGCCAACCCCCATCCAGCATCGAGCATCGTGAATCGTTGATAGTTAATGGTGAATCGCCAACCCCCATCCAGCATCGAGCATCGTGAATCGTTGATAGTTAATGGTGAATCGCCAACCCCCATCCAGCATCGAGCATCGTGAATCGTTGATAGTTAATGGTGAATCGCCAACCCCCATCCAGCATCGAGCATCGTGAATCGTTGATAGTTAATGGTGAATCGCCAACCCCCATCCAGCATCTAGCATCTAGCATCCAGCATCCAGCATCGAGCACCCAGCATCCAGCACCCAGCATCGAGCATCCAGCATCTAGCATCTAGCATCGAGACCCCAGCATCCAGCATCGAGCACCCAGCATCGAGTCGCAAAGGAGACCCGCGAGATGGCGAGCG
>JBKHIY010000068.1:0-24657 GCA_046538415.1 Candidatus Brocadiia bacterium
CCCTCTACTACCACTGGATCGACACCGTGCCCGACTGGCCCATCAGCCGCCAGCTGTGGTGGGGCCACCGCATCCCCGCGTGGTACTGCCAGAGCTGCCCGGACCCCAGCCTGGAGCCGCCGGACCGGCCCGACCAGCCGCCCTACGGCACCGGCGGGCTGCCCCTGGTGGCCGCCTCGCAGCCCGCGGCCTGCCCCCAGTGCGGCGGCTCCCACTTCGTCCAGGACCCCGACGTGCTCGACACCTGGTTCAGCTCCTGGCTGTGGCCCTTCTCCACCCTGGGCTGGCCCGAGGAGACGGAGGACCTCCAGTACTTCTACCCCACGGACGTGCTGGTGACGGCGCCCGACATCCTGGGCTTCTGGGTGGCCCGGATGGTGATGGCGGGCCTGGAGTTCATGGACGACGTGCCCTTCCGCCACGTCTACCTCCACGGGATCGTGCGCGACGAAGAGGGGCGGAAGATGTCCAAGAGCCTGGGCAACTCGCCCGACCCCATCGCGGTGATCGACCGCTACGGGGCCGACGCCCTGCGCTTCAGCATCATCCTCATCACCGCCACCGGCCAGGACGCCTACTACTCCGAGGACAAGGTGTCCATCGGGCGAAACTTCTGTAACAAGCTGTGGAACGCCGCCCGCCTGGTGCTCACCAACCTCGCGGAGAGCGACGACCTCGACCGCATGGCCTACCAGGCCGACGACCTGCGCCTCGAGGACCGCTGGATCCTCAGCCGCCTGGACCGCACCGCCGGCGCCGTGGGGCGCAGCCTCGAGGGCTTCGCCTTCAACGAGGCCGCCATGGGCCTCTACGACTTCGTCTGGCACGAGCTGTGCGACTGGTACCTGGAGGTCATCAAGCCCCGCATCCGCGGGCCGGAAGGGCCGTCGCGGTTCGCCGCGCAGGGCGTCGTGAGCCACGTCCTGGGCTCCGCCCTGCGCCTCCTCCACCCCTTCGCCCCCTTCATCACCGAGGAGGTCTGGCACCACCTGGGCCGCCTCCTGGCCCGTCGGGGGCCCCTGCCCGAGGAGCGCGAGGAGGCCGCCGAGAGCATCTGCATCGCCCCCTGGCCCCAGGCCGACCGGCGGTGGGCCGACGAGGCCGCCGAGGCCACCTTCGGCCTCCTCCAGGAAATCGTCCGCGCCGTGCGCAACGTGCGCAAGGAGATGGGCCTGGCCGACCGCACGCCCCGCCTGCCCCTCGTGCTCTCGCTCGCCGACCCGGGGTCCCAGGCGGCCCTGGAGGCCCACCAGCACCTCCTCCGCGACCTGGCCGCCCTCGACGACATCCAGATCGGCGTGGACCTCGACAAGCCGCCCCACGCGGCCACCGCCGTCTTCCCCGGCATCGAGGCCTACGTGCCCCTGGAGGGGGCCATCGACCTCGATCACGAGAGGGCCCGCCTCCGGGAGCGCCTGGAGAAAGCCCGCAAGTTCCTCGACACCAGCGACAAGAAGCTGGCCAACGACAGCTTCGTGCGCAAAGCCCCCGACGAGGTGGTGGCGAAGGAGCGCCAGCGAAACGCCGAGCTCCGCGACGAAATCGCACGCCTGGAGGCCAACCTCGCCGACCTCCAGTAGCCCGGCGCCGGGACGCGGGCGAGGGGGGGCGGGTTCCAGGTTCCGGGTTTCGGGTTCCAGGTTTCGGGTTCCGGGGGGCGGGTGGCCGGGGGCTTGACATTCCGCCCGGCGAGGAGTAGAAGGGAGCGCGAGGACCCCGAGACCGCCTGGTAGGAGGCATCCGATGGGCAGGCATATGCTCGGCGCCGCGACGTTTGGCCTGGCGCTCGCCTTCGCCGCCAGCGCCTATGGCCTGGAGACCACCCGATGGCGCTCCCAGCGCTGGCGCCGCCCCTCTCCCAAGTCGCAGGAGCTGACCATCGAGGAACAGCGGGAGCTGGGGCTCAGCGACGAGCAGATCCAGCAGATCGCCGAGAAGCGCAGGACTCTGGAGAAGGAGCGGGCCGAGCTGGAGGCCCAGCTCGAGGCCGCCCGCAAGGCCGCCGCGGCCGCCAACGCCGAGGTGGCACGCCTCTCCACAGCCGTGCGCGGGCTCCAGACCGAGAGGCTGCGGGAGGTCTACGAGGCGGTGATGACCGAGGAGCAGCTCGCCGCCTGGGAGCGCCAGGGCTACATCGAGGAGGCACGCCGACACCTGCGCGGCTACCGGCGCTGGCTGGACCTCTCCGACGACCAGGTGGACCAGATCGCCCGCCTCATGGTGCCCGTGTTCCGGAAGTACGACAGGCTCCAGCGGGAGCTGGAGGATGCCCGGGCCTATCTCCACGAGCTGCGCGTGGCCGAGGAGATCGACGTGGAGGCCATCGAAGCCGCCGAGAAGCGCCTCGCCGAGCTCACCCAGCGGGCCTCCCTGAGGAACCGCACCGAGGAACTGCGCGAGGTGATGCGCACCGGCCTGCTGCCCGACCAGCTCGAGAAGTTCGACCGCCGCTTCCGCCTCTGACCCACGCCTCGCACCGATGCCCCCGTCCGGCGGCCCCGCCTCGCCGCGACGGGCCGCCGCGGCGCATCTCCATAGCCGCCATAAGTCGTTGTTATAAGGTATCTTACGGGTCGAGGCAGGGGGCCGGGCTCGGGGCCGGCGGCGCGCTCCCGGGCGGTGGGCGGGGCCGGCGTTTTGGGTTGCAAAGGCCGGCGCTTTGTGGTACGATGGGGCGGTTTTCGGCCCCCTCCTGCACGTGGATGCACCGGCTCGCGGGTGGGGCTTCGCCCCGGTATGGGCCTGGCGGAGGCGTCCCGCGCGGCGGGGCGCCGACGCCGCGGTAGCGAGGACGTTCGCCGAGCGGCACCAGTGGAGCGGCACGGGCTATGCCATCGCTATGCGTTGTGGGCATGCAGTGGGGGGATGAGGGCAAGGGCAAGCTCATCGACTACCTCTCGGAGCAGGCCCAGGTGGTGGCCCGCTACCAGGGGGGCAGCAACGCCGGGCACACGGTGGTGGTCGAGGGGCAGAAGACCGTGCTCCACCTCCTGCCCAGCGGCATCCTCCATCCCCACTGCTCGTGCGTGATCGGCAACGGGGTGGTGGTGGACCCCGAGGAGCTGCTCGAGGAGATCGACCTGATCGCCGCTCGGGGCATCGAGGTGGGCCAGCGGCTGCTGGTCAGCGACCGCGCCCAGGTGGTGATGCCCTACCACAAGGCCCTCGACCGCCTGGCCGAGGAGGCCCGCGGCGAGGCCCGCCTGGGCACCACCCTGCGGGGCATCGGGCCGGCCTACGTGGACAAGGTGAGCCGCTCGGGCCTCCGCATGGTCGACCTGGTCGAGCCCCACGCCCTGGAGGCCAGGCTGCGGGCCAGCCTGGGGGCGGCCAACCTCCTGATCGAGCGGGTCTACGGCGGCGAGCCGCTGGACTTCGACCCCCTCTTCGAGCGGTGCCGGGACTACGGGGCCCGCCTGGCGCCCTACGTGGGCGACTCGGTGCGCTTCCTCCACCAGGCCCTCGCCGACGGGCGGCGGGTGCTCTTCGAGGGGGCCCAGGGCTCGATGCTGGACCTCGATTTCGGCACCTACCCGTTCCTCACCTCGTCCAACGCCTCGGCCTGCGGCGTGCCCGCGGGCACCGGCGTGCCCCCCAGGATGCTGGGCCGGGTGCTGGGCGTGGTCAAGGCCTACACCACGCGGGTGGGCCAGGGCCCCTTCCCCACGGAGCTGGACGGCGAGCTGTGCGAGCGGGTGCGGGAGCGGGGCGGGGAGTACGGGGCCACCACCGGGCGGCCCCGCCGATGCGGGTGGCTGGACGCCGTGGCCCTCCGCTACGCCGTGGCCATCAACGGCGCCCACTTCGTGGCCGTGACCAAGCTCGACGTGCTCGACCGCCTGCCCTCGGTGCGGGTGTGCACCGCCTACCGCCACAACGGCGCGGTGGCCGAGGGCTTCCCCAGCGACCCCGAGGTGCTGGCCGCGTGCGAGCCGCAGCTCGAGGAGCTGCCCGGCTGGCAGACCGATACCGCCGCGGCCCGCTCCATGGACCAGCTGCCGCCGCGGGCCAGGGCCTACCTCGAGCGGGTGAGCGAGCTGGCCGGCGTGCCCGTGCGCATCGTGTCCGTGGGCGACGAGCGCGAACAGACCATCTTCGTGGGACAGGACGAGCTGTTCGCCTGAGCATGGACCCTGGGCGGCCGGGGCGCCCCGCGCCAACCTGACCGGGACGACATGGCACCGGACGCAGAGCCTTCCCCCGTCGACGACCTCCCCCCGGGCCTCCACCCCGAGCGCCTGCCGCGCCACGTGGCCATCATCATGGACGGCAACGGCCGGTGGGCCGAGCGGCGGGGGCTGTCGCGCATCCGCGGCCACGAGGCGGGCGTGGAATCCGTCCGCGCCGTCACCGAGGAGGCCGTGCGCCTGGGCCTCGACCAGATCACCCTCTACACCTTCTCCGCCCAGAACTGGGCACGGCCCCGCGCCGAGGTCAGCGGCCTGATGGGCATGCTCGAGCGCTACCTGGTCGAGGAGCGCGACGAGATCATGGAGCACGACATCCGCCTGGCCACCATCGGACGCCGCAAGGGCCTGCCCCGCTCCGTGGCCCGCGAGCTGGAGGCCACCGAGCGACTCTCCGCACAGAACCAGGGCCTCACCGTGTGCCTGGCCCTCAACTACGGGGGCAGGGACGAGCTGGTGGACGCCATCCGGGCCATGGCCGCCGACGCCGCGGCGGGCAAGCTCAAGCCCAAGCGGATCGACGAGGACACGGTGAGCCGCTACCTCTACACCGCGGGGATGCCCGACCCCGACCTCCTGGTGCGCACCGCCGGCGAGATGCGCGTCAGCAACTTCCTCCTGTGGCAAATCTCCTACGCCGAGCTCTACGTGACCGACGTGTGCTGGCCCGACTTCCGCAAGGAGCAGTTCCACGACGCCCTTCGGGACTACGGGCGGCGCAAGAGGACCTTTGGACGCGTCGAGAGTGGGTGAGCACACGGTGCGCACGCGCGTGGCCCTGGGCGGCGGCCTCATCGGGGGGGCCGTGGGCCTGGCCTGGCTGGACAGCCGGTGGGCCGCCGGGCCGGTGGTCCACGCGGTGGTGGGCCTGATCCTGGTGGGGGGCCTGCTGGAGTTCTACGCCCTGGTTGCGCGCCAGGGCAGCCGCCCGTTGCGGCTGGTGGCGGTGGTGCTGGCCGTGTGCTTCGTGGCCGGCGACTACGTGGCCCGCCTGTCGGCGGGCTGGGGCGGGGGCAGAGGGGCGTTCGTGGGCTTCTACGCCTGGATGGGCCTCGCGGCCGCCCTGGCCGTGGCCGTGGTCGCGGTGAGCCACCTGGTGGCCGACGGCCCGCAACGGTGGGCGGCGGACGCCCCGGCCACGGCCCTGGGGCTGTTCTACGTGTGGTTCCTGGGCGCCCACCTGTTCGCCATCCGGGGGCTGGGCTCCGCCCCTCGAGCGGGGGTGGGCTACCTGCTGGTGTTCCTCGGCGTGGTGAAGCTGGGCGACGCGGGAGCGTACTTCACGGGCCTTCGGTGGGGGAGCCGCAAGCTGGCCCCCCGCACCAGCCCGAATAAGACCGTGGAGGGGACCCTGGGCGGGCTGGCCACCAGCGTGGTGGCCGCCCTGGCCCTGGCCCCGCTGTTCGGCCTGGGGGCCTCGGCGGCCTTCTGGGCCCTGTTCGGGCTCCTGGTGGGCATCGTGGCCCAGGCGGGCGACCTGGTGGAGAGCGCGCTGAAGCGCTCGGTGGGGGTGAAGGACTCGGGCGGCCTGGTGCCCACCTTCGGCGGGCTGCTCGACGTGATGGACTCTCCGCTGCTGAGCGCCCCGGTGGCCCTGTGGCTGCTGGCCTGAGGGCGGGGGGCGGCGGTGGAGATTCCGGCGCGCCTCTCCGAGCGGACCTGATACAATGGGGAGGTGTGTGTTGTGAACGTTCGCCGCGAGGACAGGGGGCAGGTCGTGCCCAAGGAGACGTTCGAGCTCGAGGACCAGGAGATGGCGCGGGCCATGTACGGCGACCAGGATCGCCACCTGCGCCTCCTGCGCGACGCGTTCGGGGTCAAGGTGGTGGCCCGCGACCGGGCGGTGAGCGTGGAGGGCAGCGAGCGGGCCGTGCAGTCGGCCTCCCGGGCCTTCGACCTCATGCGCCAGCGGGCCGAGCAGTCGCGCTCGCTGCGCCTCTACGAGGTGGAGGACATCATCGACGCGGTGGCCCGCGACCCCGGGTTCCGCGACGAGATTCGGGTGGACGTGCGGGGCGGGGGCTACGTGACGCCCCGCACCAAGGGCCAGGCCCACTACCTGGAGGCCATTCGCGACCACGACATCGTCTTCTCCATCGGCCCCGCGGGCACGGGGAAGACCTACCTGGCCGTGGCCATGGCCCTGGCCGCGCTCCGCGACGGGGCCCTCAAGAAGATCATCCTTGCCCGGCCCGCCGTGGAGGCCGGGGAGAAGCTGGGCTTCCTGCCCGGCGACCTGCGCGAGAAGGTCAATCCCTACCTCCGGCCCCTCTACGACGCGCTCCACGACATGCTCGACTTCGCCCAGGTCCACAAGTACATGGCCCGCGACGTGGTGGAGGTGGTGCCCCTGGCCTTCATGCGGGGGCGCACCCTGAACCGCTCGTTCGTCATCCTCGACGAGGCCCAGAACACCACGGTGGGCCAGATGAAGATGTTCCTCACCCGCCTGGGCACCCGCTCCAAGGGGGTGATCACGGGCGACGTGACGCAGGTCGACCTGCCGCCCGGCCAGCTCTCGGGCCTCATCCACGCCGAGCGCATCCTGAGCGGCATCCCCGGCATCCGCTTCGTGCGCCTGACCAAGCACGACATCGTGCGCCACAAGCTGGTGGAGGACATCGTGGGGGCCTACGAGCGCGACGAGGCGGCCCGACAGGGCGGGCAGGAGTCGCTCCGCGAGAATGGCGAGGGGGGCCACCTGGCGGCGGGCCCCGGCGGCGAGGGCCGCGGGTAGCTTTCTGCTCCCTTGGAGCCGACGACATGGTGCGACCGAAGGCGAAGGGGCGACGGGTGTCGCTGGAGCGCCTGGGCGAGATGCCCGGGCTGGGAGGGCGCTCGAGGGGGCGCTGGCGCCTGGGCGCCCCCCGGATGCTGGTGGCCGTGGTGTTCATCCTGGCCGTCGCCGTGGTGATGCACTACGGGGTGGTGCTGGAGCTGATGCGTGGCCGGGCCCCCCTGGCCTCGCTGGAGTCGCTGGCGGGCACGCTGCTGGTGGTGGCGGGGCTGACGCTGGTGGCGGTGGCCTATCTGGCGCAGTCGGGGCGGCGGCTGGCGGCGAGCTGGCAGGAGCTGACGATCTTCGGAGGCTGCTGCCTGGCCTGCGTGGCCATCGCCCGCGTGCTGGTGGCCTTCGACCCCGCGGTGGCGCCCCGCTGGCGCACGCTGAGCTACCTGACGCCCCTGTCGGGCTTCGTGATCTTCTTCGCCGTGGTCTACGGCTACCGGGAAGCCATCGCGGCGAGCCTCATGCCGGGCATCCTGGTGGGGCTCACGGTCCACAGCGCGGGGGTGGGGGGCGCGGAGGCCCTGCCCGTGGCCCTGGTGCTTCTGTGCGGGGGCCTGGTGGCGGCGCTCGCCTCGCGGCGGATTCGCAAGCGCCTCACGCTGCTGCACGTGGGCCTGGAGGTGGGGCTCACGCACGTGGCCCTGATGGTGGGCTTCCTGCTCCTTGCCGGGCAACTGCGCTTCGAGGGGGGCCTTCCGGGGCAGTTGCTGTGGGGCCTGGCCAACGGCCTGGGCGTGGGGATGGCCATGACCGTCTCGCTGCCCGTGATCGAGCTGGTGTTCAACGTGGCCACGGACATCCGGCTCCTGGAGCTCTCCGACCAGGAGCAGCCGCTGTTGCGCTACCTGGTGACCCTGGCCCCGAGCACGGACAACCACTCCCGCCGCGTGGCCCTCCTGGCCGAGGCGGGGGCCGAGGCCATCGGGGCCAACAGCCTCCTGTGCCTGGTGGCCTCCTACTACCACGACATTGGGAAAATGGTCAAGCCGGAGTGCTTCATCGAGAACCAGGGCGGGGGGGAGAGCCCCCACGACCAGCTCCGCCCCTCCATGAGCGCCCTGATCATCGCCGCCCACACCAAGGACGGGGTGGAGCTGGCCCGGGAGGCCAACCTGCCCCCCTGCATCATCGACATCGTGGCCCAGCACCACGGCACCTCCGTCATCGAGTTCTTCTACAGCCGCTACCTTCAGAGCGCCGGCGAGAAGCCGGCCCTGGACGAGGATTTCTTCCGCTACCCGGGCCCCAGGCCGCGGACCAAGGAGGCGGCCATCGTGATGCTCGCCGACGCCGTGGAGGCCGCCTCCCGCACCCTCACCGAGCCCCTGCCCTCGCGCATCGAGACCCTGGTCAGGAAGATCAGCAGGGCCAAGCTCCTCGACGGCCAGCTCGAGGAGTGCGGGCTCACCTTCAGCGAGCTCCACCGCGTCGAGGAGCGCTTCTACCGAATCCTCTGCGCCATGTACCACGGCCGCATCGAGTATCCGCAGCCCAGGGCCCCCCGGCCCTCGAGGCCGCGGCGCCTGGGCCGCATCGCCTCCGCCGTCTCCTGAGCGCCCGCCCGCCCGCCGCAACGCCGCAGCCGAAGGGAGCCCCATGGAACTCAAGGCCACCATCCGCGACCTGGCCGCGCGGGCCCGCGCCGCGGCCCGCCAGGTGGCCGCCGCGTCGTCGGCGGCCAAGGACGCCGCTCTCCACGCCATGGCCCAGGCCATCGAGGCCCAGGCCGCCAGCCTCCAGGAAGCCAATGCCCGCGACCTGGCGGAGGGCCAGGAGGCGGGGCTCTCGCCCGCCCTGCTCGACCGGCTCCGCCTGACCGACAAGCGCGTCGCCGCCATGGCCGAGGGCCTGCGCCAGGTGGCCGGCCTGGCCGACCCCGTGGGCGCCGTGATCAGCGGGCGCGTGCGGCCCAGCGGCCTGCGCATCCACAAGGTGCGCGTGCCCCTCGGAGTCGTGGTCGTGATCTACGAGAGCCGGCCCAACGTCACCGCCGACGCCGCAGGCCTGTGCCTCAAGGCGGGCAACGCCGTGATCCTCCGAGGGGGCAAGGAAGCCCTCCGCTCCAACCAGGCCATCTGGCACGCCCTGCGAAGCGGCCTCCAGGGCGCCGGCCTGCCCTCGGACGCCATCGGACTGGTGGAAACTACAGACCGCCAGGCCATCGACGTCCTGATCACCGCCGACGACCTGGTCGACCTCGTCGTGCCCCGCGGCGGCGAGGGGCTCATCCGACGCGTGGCCCAGGGAGCCACGGTCCCCGTGATCAAGCACTACAAGGGCGTGTGCCACGTCTACGTCGACGCGGCCGCCGACCTGGCCATGGCCCAGCGCCTGTGCCTGAACGCCAAGTGCCAGCGCCCCGGGGTGTGCAACGCCATGGAGACGCTGCTCGTTCACCGGGCAATCGCCCCCCGGTTCCTGCCCAACATGCTGGAGGCCCTGGGCGAGGCGGGGGTCGAGGTGCGGGGCTGCGAGGCCACCCGCCAGATCGTGCCCGACGTCGAGCCGGCGGGCGAGAGCGACTGGTACGCCGAATACCTCGACCTGGTCCTCGCCGTCCGCGTCGTGGAGTCCCTGGACGAGGCCGTGGAGCACATCGCCACCTACGGCTCGGCCCATTCCGACGCCATCGTGACCACCGACGTGCGTGCCGCCGACCGGTTCGTCCAGGGAGTCGACTCCGCCGCGGTGTACGTCAACGCCTCCACCCGCTTCACCGACGGATTCGAGTTCGGCATGGGAGCGGAGATCGGCATCAGCACCGACAAGCTCCACGCCCGCGGCCCCATGGGCCTCGAGGAGCTCACCTCCTACAAGTACGTGGTCTACGGCGAGGGTCAGATCCGCCAGTAGCCCCCCGGGCATAGGGCCTGGGGCTCGCGGGGGCGGTTGGCGCGGATTCTTGACTTCCCACCCCCGCGGCGCTATAGTGGCCCGAAAGGGGACGGGCCTCCCGTGTGCGATAGGAAGACCTGACATGACACGAGGTTTGCGACCACATGGCCGCCTTCCGCTGGGCCTCCTCCTGGCCGCGGCGCTGGCGCTGATCGGCCTGGGCTGCTCCAGCGAAAGCGCCACCGACGGCTCCACCTCCGGCGGGGGGGATAGCGGCGCCGGGGGCCGCTCGGGGGCCAGCGAGACCGGGCCGCGCGTGTTCGGCCCGCCCGCGGCGCGGATCCGCATCGAGGCCGAGGACGGGGAGATCAAGCAGAACGACAAGATCATGCGCGTGGTCGAGGACCCCGAGGCCTCGGGCGGGAAGTGCGTGTTCATCCCCGGCGAGGTGGGCAAGCCGGAGGACGAGAAGTTCGCCCGCGCCGTCTACCGCTTCACGGTGGAGAAGGAGGACTTCTACGTCTTCTGGTGCCGGCGCAAGTGGCTCGACCAGTGCGGCGACACCCTGGCCGTGCGCTTCGACGGGGTCGGCCAGCCCCACAAGGACGCCTACTTGTTCGGCTCGGACGACAGCAGCAAGCCGCCGCGGTGGGGCTGGAGCACGGTCAAGGTGGAGGGCAAGACGAAGCAGTTCTTCCTCTCCGCCGGCGAGCACGTGATGGAAATCCTCAATCGCGAGGACGGGCCGCGCTTCGACGTGATGTTGCTGATCAACGACAAGGACTACGTGGCCTACGGCCTGGAAGAAGAATAGGGCCGGCGCCCCGCCTGGCGGACGGCACCGGCCGAGCCCTCCCAACCCCCGGTGCACATGGCCGCTACACTCCGCATCATCGACGGACCGCAGAGCGGCGCCACCTGCGAGCTGCGCCTCGGCCAGCGCGCGGTCCTGGGGCGAGGCGAGCAGACCGACCTCACCATCCTCGATACCTGGGCCTCCCGGGCCCACTGCGCCGTCACCGTCCAGCCCGACGGCATCGTCCTCGAAGACCTGGATAGCAAGAACGGGACCTACGTGAGCGGCCAGCGGGTGGAGCGCACCCGCCTGCCCGACGGCTCCCTCATCCAGGTGGGCACCACCACCGTCCAGGTGCTCACCCAGGCCTCCACGGCCGCGGCCCCCGCGGCGGCCCCCCCCGCCGCCGCCCGGCCCCCGCTGCGCAAGGCCCTCTACGCCGTCGGGGCCGTGGTCCTGGCCGTGGGCCTGGGCTACGGCGGCTTCCACGCCTTCTGGGGCACCGGCGTGCCCCGGGGCAAGGTGGACATCGTTTCGGAGCCGAGCCAGGCCGACGTGTTCCTCGACGAGGACGAGGAGTACGCCGGCGCCACCCCGCTGCGCGACCTCGAGCTGCCCGTGGGGCAGCACACCCTGCGGGTGGTCAGGAAGGGCTACCAGGCCTACAGCGGCACCTTCACCGTGCGCGAGGGGGGGGCCTCGCCCGTGCGGGTGGTGCTCGAGCCCGTGCGCCGCGGCTGGTTCCAGGTGCGCTCGAAGCCCGATGGCGCCGCGGTCTACCTCGAGGGCGTCTACCGGGGCCGCACGCCGTGCCGCATCGCCGACCTGGAGCCGCGGCCCTACAGCCTGCGCCTCGTCTACCCCAACCACGCCGACTGGCACCGCAAGGTCGAGGTGTCGGCGGGCGAGAACCCGCCCGTGGAGGCGGTCCTGGGAAGCCGGGAGATCGCCTACTACCTGAAGGCCCTCAAGAAGGACCCCAACAACGTCTCCTACCACTCCGAAGTGGCCCACCTCTTCCTGCTCGAGCAGAACGTGGAGGCCTGCATCCAGCACCTCACCCAGGCCCTGGAGATCGAGCTGGCGGGCAAGGACACCACCCGCCAGGACGAGCGTCGGAACCGCCTGGCCCAGCTCATCCAGAAGATCTACAACAACGACCACTTCACCTACGGCGACGAGCGATTCGTGGACGGCGTGCGGCGTCGCATCGACGCCATGTTCGCCGACCTCCTCCTCCGCCATCCCCGTTCCGACGGGCTTCGCAAGGAGGTGGTGCGGCTCTACAAGCGGGCCTCCACCAGCCTGAGCGCCAAGCTGGCCGCACTGCGCCAGAGAATCCGGGCCAGCCCCAAGGAGTTCGACCTCTACCGCACCGCGGCCGGCCTCCTGGCGCTGGGCAGGGACTACTCCGACGCCGTCGACGTGGCCCAGCGGGCCCAGAAGGCCCTGCCCGGCGACTACCGCCCCTCGATGCTCGAGGGCCAGGTGTACCTCCACGCCATGCACCACGGCGTCGGCGAGGCCCGCAGGAAGGCCATCGAAGCCCTCAACAAGGCCCTCAAGCAGTGCCAGAGCGAGGCGGCGCGAGAGGAGATCCGCACCCTCCTGGGCGAGGCCACCCGCTAGCCGCACAAGGCTCGAAGGGGCGTCCCGGCAGGGGGGGGAGCTCCAGCCCGGGGGATTTGCTGGAAAAGAGCCCCGCGATTGGTATAATGTCACGAGGCTGCCGGCGGCGTTCGGCGAGTGGTCGAGCGACCGCACTCTCGCAGAAACACGTGGTGTGGTGCTTCGGCGGCCATCGCGCGATGAAGGAGGTCGTTATGGTCAGAGCGTGGACACTGGTGCTCGTGGTGGGGCTCGCCGTGGGGTTTGCCGGGTGCGCCTGGCTCGGCCCGCCCGCCGAGGAGGAGGAGATCGGCGAGGTTGAGATCCGGGTGCCCGAGCCCGAAGAAAAGGTCGTCCAGAAAACCCCAGAGCCCAAGGTCGAGGAGAAAAAGCCAGAGCCCAAAGTCGAGGAGAAGAAGCCCGAGCCTAAGCCGAAGCCGAAACCCAAGCCGAAACCCGAGCCCAAGCCCAAGCCCGAGCCCAAGGTGGAGGAGAAGAAGCCCGAGCCCAAGGTCGAGGAGAAGGAGCCGGGCACCGAGAAGGTCACCGTCGAGCCCCCCAAGCCCCCGGAGCCCAAGGCCCAGCTCAAGGAGCTCAAGGCCGGCTTCGTGGCCGTCGATCTGAGCGAGCAGTTCAACAGCGACGGCATCACCAGCGAGGGCAACCGCAGCGACTCCGACTTCGACGAGTGGAAGCAGTCCTTCCCCGCCGAGGAGCTGCCCAAGGCCGGCACCTTCGAGCCCGAGGGGGTCAAGACCGCCTTCCTCTTCCCCACCAAGGAAGAGGGGAAGAAGAACAACGTGGCCTGCGCCGGGCAGACCATCCCCCTCGACGGCAAGGCCAAGGCCCTCCACCTCCTGGCCACGGCCACCGACGGCAAGAAGGAGGAGACGGTCACCATCCAGTACGCCGACGGCTCCGTCCAGGCCGACCTCAAGGTCACCGACTGGTGCCAGGCCGCGGCATTCGGCGAGAAGCCGGGGGTGGTCTGCGACCATCGCGTCGCCGTCGACTCCGAGGGCATGGGCATCCGCAGCAAGGAGGAGATGAAGTGCCGCCTGTGGGTGGTCTCCATCCCCCTCGACCCCAAGCGGGAGCTGAAGTCCGTCAAGCTGCCCTATAACTCGATGATCCACATCTTCGCCATGACCCTGGCGAAGTAGCGGGCCCAAGGAGGCTGGCGATGAAGGGGCGTCTCGCGCTCGGTGCACTGTTGGCTGTTTCGCTCGGCGGGGCACTCGGCGCGGGACGCCTCGAGGCCGGGGAGGGCGCCCCCCAGGAGGCGCCCGACGGCCTGGTGGCCATGACCATCCGTGACGTCAAGCTCGACCTGGCTACCCACAGCCCCCTGGTGATCCTGGAAAGCGCCCAGAAGGACCGGGCCCTGATCATCGTCATCGGCCACTCCGAGGCCATCGCCATCCTGCGAAGGCTGCGCGAGGCCGAGCCCCTGCCCCGCCCCATGACCCACGACCTGCTGGGACGGGTCATCTCGCGCCTGGGGGGCACGCTGCGCCGCATCGTGATCACCCGCCTGGAGGGCGGCACCTTCTACGGCGAGCTGGTGGTCCAGAGGGGGCAGACCACGCTGCGCATCGACTCCCGGCCCAGCGACGCCATGGCCCTCGCCCTGCGGATGGACGCGGGCATCTTCGTCGCCCAGTCCGTACTCGAGGAGGCGGGGGTGGAGCCCGGCGAGCTGCCCGACATCAAGGAGCCGGAGGAGAAGCCGCCCGTCGACCCCGACAAGGCCATCTGAGCCGCCACCGCGTCTCGGGGAGCCGCATAGCCTTGCCCGCTGCCATCATCCTCCTCCAGGACGAAGAGCCCCTCAGCGAGTTCCCCCTCGGCGGCGACCGGCCCCTCACCGTGGGGCGGTCCTCCACCAACGCCGTCCAGGTCCACGACCCCAAGCTCTCCCGCCACCACTGCGAGGTGCGGGCCACGGGCGAGGGCTACTTCGTGCGCGACCTGGGCTCCAAGAACGGCACCTTCGTCAACGGCGCCCGGGTCACCCAGGCCCGCCTCCGCAACGGCGACCGCATCCAGGTGGGCCTCACCCGCCTGCTCTTTCGCTGCGAGGCCCCGGCGCCGTCGGAGGAGACGCGCAGCGCCCCGCCGCACCTGTGCGCCTCGTGCGGGAAAATCGTGTCGCTCGACGACCTGGGGACCACGCGACAGACCGAGGAACGCATCTACTGCTCCGAGTGCATCGAGGCCACTCCCCTGCTGGGCCGCACCATCGGGGGCTACGAGGTGGTCCAGGTCCTGGGCCGCGGCTCCATGGGGGCCGTCTACAAGGCCGAGCAGCTCTCCATGAGCCGCCCCGTCGCTCTCAAGATCCTGCACCGCGACCTCACGGCCGACGAGCACGCGGTGCGGCGCTTCCTCCGCGAGGCCCGGGCCGGCGGCCAGTTCTCCCATCCCAACATCATTCGCATCTACGACATGAACCAGGCGGAGGGCTACTACTTCATCTCCATGGAATACCTGCCCGGCGGCGACGTGGGGGCCCTGCTCGAACGCGAGGGGCCCCTGCCCGTCGACCAGGTGCGCGACATCGCCACCCAGACGTGCAGCGCCCTGGCACACGCCCACGCCAAGGGGGTGATCCACCGCGACATCAAGCCCAGCAACCTGCTCCTCGGCCGCGACGGGCTGATCAAGGTGGCCGACCTGGGCCTGGCCAAGAGCCTCGACGCCGCGGGACTCACCAGCATCACCTCCACGGGAACCACCATCGGCACCCTCGTCTACGTGCCGCCCGAGCAGATCGCCGACGCCCACTCCGCCGACCACCGGGCCGACATCTACTCCCTGGGGGCCACCTGCTACCACCTGCTCAGCGGCCACCACCCCTTCCGCGCCAGGTCGGTCTCCGACTTGGCGCGGGCCATCCGCGAGGAGCCGGCGGCCCCCCTGGACTCCCTCCGGGGCGACGTGCCGCCCGCTTTCGCCCAGGCCATCGCCCGGGCCATGGCCAAGCGGCCCGACCAGCGCTTCCAGGCCGCCGACGAGATGCTTGGCGCACTCGAGGCCGTCGGCCTCTGACCGCGCCGCTCAGCTCCCGCGTCGGGCCGCGTAGGCGCGCCAGTGGTCGCGGAGGAAGCGGCGGAGGGCGGGGCCGGGGCTGAAGTCGGGGTAGAGCGCCAGGTAGCGGTCCATCGCCTCGTCCAGCGAACCCGCGTCGAGCACGTCGGTGAACGCTGTGAGGTAGAGCAGGCCGACGGTCGGCGAGCGCGACACCCCCACCTCGCAGTGCACCAACACTCGGTGCCCCGAGGACAGGCCCTCGTGGATGAAGTCGACCGCCGCGTCGAAAAGCTCCGTGGGGAGCTGGACGGGCAGCACGTGGTCGCGCAGGTTGAGCATCAGGCGGGCCCCTCGGCGGGCCACCAGGTGCTCGGGATGGTCGGGGGGCGGCTCGGGGCCGTCGTAGCCCACGGCCTGGCGGTGGTAGGGCTCCTTGGCCGCGTGGACCACGTACCAGCCCTCCTCGAAGGCCACCTGGGCCTCGTAGTCCCAGCGGGAGCCGACGAACAGGCGGGGGTGGATCTCCGTCACGGCCTGGCCCCTCCCTTGGCTGCTGGGGGTCGGGGGCTCACTTCAGACCCTGGGCCTGGAGGACAGAGTCGGGGAGCGGCGGCGCGGGGGTGGCCTGGTCGGGGAATCGGGCCTGGATGAGCTCCCACTCGCTCGTGCCCTCCAGGTAGATGAGCCACAGGGCGATGGTCTTGACCAGGTGGGCGGCGTTTCCGGCATCGCTGAGCTCCCAGCCCTCGACCGTGAGGTTCCGGCTGCGGTATCCGCTGGGGATGCAGCCCAGCTCCTTCCACGCCCGGTGCCAGGTGTCCACGGTGCCCAGGACGGCGTGCTCGAGGCGTCGGACGATGCGCGCCGGCTTGCTGAGCATGTAGACGACGCGGGGCTCGCCGCCGTGGATGCTCACCTCGTAGCGGCCGTGGTCCACGCCGTTGATCCAGTGGGCCTGGCCGGGCACGACGGTGTAGGGGATGCGGAGCTCCGCGGCCCACGGCTCGCCGTCCTGGAAGCGAGCGACGTGGAGGAGCGGCTCGCCCCGGTCGTTGGTCGCGGCGACGGTGCCCTGGCGCTGCACCTCGATTCTTCCCGTGCGCTTCTCGCCGACCACGTGGCCGGCGTGGCGGATGGCGATGGCCACGCGGGGCCGCTGGGACTGGACGTAGAGGTGGAGGTTGCGGGGGTCGCCGAGCAGGTGCACGGTGGTGCCGTCGGCGGCGAGGGCCTGGGAGGCGTCGTAGGCCTCGTCCCGGGCTCCGTCGGTTTCCGGCGGCGCGTCCACGATGCGCACCAGCGGCTCCTCGGCGTGGTGCTTGCGGTAGGTCGCCTCCCACAACTCGGGATGGCGGGCCAGGACGGGCAGGCAGGCTGCGGCGATCCAGGAGATCTGGATGCCCCTGGCTCCGTAGATCTTCCTGGCCGTGGAGGCGTAGGCGTCGAGCTTGCCCTCGCCCTCGACGAAGGCCGCGGGGCGCTGGATGTCGAAGAAGTAAATGCCGTGGGGGTAGGGGCGGTGGGCGAAGTAGAGCTCCATGGCCGACGCCGCGGCGTAAGCGCTGGCCGCGCCGCGAAGGGCGAAGCCCTCCATGGGCTCGCCCAGGAGCAGGAACCGCGCCGTGGCCCGCCGATACTCCCAGGCCAGCCCGTCGTTGCCCGAGGGCAGGGCGTGGCCTTTCTGCTCGTAGAGGCCCGTATAGGCGGGGCGCAGGGCGGCGGGGCGGAAGGGGGCCAGGGCGTGCTTGCGGCATACCTCGAGGCGGCCGTTGGTGGCTGCCGCGGCGAACTCGATGTGGGGGATGGTGCCGAAGTGCTCGCCCTTGTAGGCCTGGATGTGGCCGGCCGCTCGGGCCGCGGCGGGATCGCGGGTGGCCATCCACACGTCCAGGAGCATATCCGCCAGGTCCTGGAGCAGGTGGTTCGAGGTGGTGTGGTAGCCGGGCTGGAAGCGCTGGCCGGTGGTCTTGTCGTACCCCGCGCCGTCGTCCCAGCCCCGGGGCGCCCAGCCCTTCACCGGCTCGACCAGCGGCTTCTTGTCCTGGCCCCGGCCCTTCATCTGGGGGAACAGGCGGTCGCTGTGGTTGAGCATGTGGGTATAGAAGGGGATCTGGTAGCGCTGCGCCCGCTCGAGGGTCTCGCCCTGTGGATGGGCGCGGTGGGCCGTGACCATGGCACTGGTGAACCACGCGCCGTCGTGCATCGTGTCCAGGCCGAAGACCTGGATCCACTTGCCGTCGCGATAGAACTCGTAGGTCATCCCGTAGGTGGGCCGGCGGGGGTCCCGGACCACGTGATGCTCGTAGATGAAGTCGGCCAGCTCACCCATGAAGGCCAGGAGCCGCTCCCGCGGCCACTGGGCGCGGTCGGGCGCCGGCGGGGGCACGTAGGGCTTCAGGGCTCGCTCCCTCGCGGGCCGCGCGAAGGCGGTTGCGGTGAGGCACAGGGCGGTGGCCAGGAGAATGAACTTCATCGGGGGGCCTTGACGCGAGCTTCGGATTTCCCATCCTATAGGGGCCATCTTGGAGTCTACGGATGCCCCGCGAGGTGTCAAACCAGCAAGCACCGGCCCGGGCCGACGGGCACGCCCGTGGCCTGCCCGAGATCACGGCGAAGGCGGTGGTCCTGGGGGTGGCGCTCTCCATGGTGCTAGCGGGGGCCAACGCCTACCTGGGCCTGCTGGCGGGCATGACGGTGTCGGCGTCCATCCCCGCGGCGGTGATCTCGATGGGGGTGTTGCGCTGCTTCCGGCGGTCGAACGTGTTGGAGAACAACATCGTTCAGACGGCGGCGTCGGCGGGCGAGGCGCTGGCCGCGGGCGTGGTGTTCACCTTCCCCGCGCTGGTCATCCTGGGGGCCTGGTCGGGGTTCAACTACCTGGAGACCACGGTGATCGCCGGCCTGGGCGGGCTCCTGGGCGTGCTGTTCACCGTGCCCCTGCGCCGGGCGCTGATCGTGGAGGCCGGCCTGGCCTTCCCCGAGGGCGTGGCCACGGCCCAGGTGCTGTCGGTGGGCCGGAGCGGCCGTCGGGGCCTGTGGGCGATCGCGGGCGGCGGGGCGCTGGGGGCGGCGGCGAAGCTGGGCGAGACGGGCCTCGAGCTGTGGCAGGGGGCCGTCGAGGCGGCGGTCCGCGTTGGCGGCTCCGTGCTCTACGTGGGCACCAACCTGGCGCCGGCGCTGGTGGGGGTGGGCTACATCGTGGGGCTTCGCATCGCGGCGCTGGTGTTCCTGGGCGGCGCCGCGAACTGGCTGGTCGCCATCCCCATCCTGGCCGCCTTCTCCCCCTGGCCGGCCACCGAGGCCGGCGAGCCGATGTCCGCCGTCCAGGGGGCCACCTTCCTGTGGAGCACGCGCACCCGCTACATCGGCGTGGGGGCCATGCTGGTGGGCGGGCTGTGGGCCGTGGGGCGCCTGTGGGGCAGCGTGCGGCGAGGGGTGGCCTCGGGGCTCGCGGCGTACCGCGAGCTGCGGGAGAAGGGCTCGGCGGCGCAGGAGCGGGCGGAGCGCGACGCGCCGATGCCCTGGGTGGGGCTCGCGGTGGGGGTGTCGGCCGTGCCCCTGTTCTTCGTCTTCTGGCACGTGGCGGGGAGGGTGGGGGTGGCGGCGGTGATGGCGGTGGTGATGCTGGTCGCGGGCTTCCTCTTCTCCGCCGTGGCGTCGTACATGGCGGGGCTGGTGGGCTCGTCGAACAATCCCGTCTCGGGGGTGACCATCGCCACCATCCTGGTCTCCGCGCTGCTGCTGCTCGCCCTGGGCACGGGCGCCGCGGGGCCTGCCGCGGCGATCCTCATCGGGGGCGTGGTGTGCTGCGCCGCGGCCATTGGCGGCGATAGCCTCCAGGACCTCAAGACCGGCCACCTGGTGGGGGCCACCCCCTGGAAGCAGCAGGTGATGCAGGGCGTGGGGGTGCTGGCCGCGGCCCTGGTGGTGGCGCCCATCCTCTCCCTGCTCCTCCACGCCTACGGCATTGGCGAGCGCACGGCGGCGCATCCCAACGCCCTGGCCGCGCCCCAGGCCACGCTGATGGCTTCCGTAGCCCGCGGGGTCTTCGCCCGCGACCTGCCGTGGGCCACGATCGCCGTGGGGGCGGGCCTCGGCGTCGGGGTGATCGCGCTCGACGCCGGCCTGGAGCGGCGGGGCAGCCGCTTCCGCACGCCCGTGCTGGCCGTAGCGGTGGGCGTCTACCTGCCCTTCCGGCTGGGCGTGGCCATCCTGGCGGGGGGCCTGGTGGCGGCTGCGGCCCGACGCGGCGACCACGGCCCCGCGGCGGGCCGGGGCGTGCTCCTGGCCGCGGGGCTGATCACCGGCGAGGCATTGGCCGGCATCCTGCTCGCCGTGCCCATCGTGGCCAACAGGGGTCAGAATCCCCTGGCACTGGCCGGCGACGCCCTGCCCCTGGCCTGGCCCGGCGCCCTGCTGATGCTGGGCGTCGTCGTCGCACTCTACCGCGTCGCCACGCGCCCCCCACCCGCGGACCAAGGGGCGGGCTAGTGGCGCCCGCGGCGCCTGCACAAAGGAGCCCACCATGGCCATCCTGAGCCGCTACGAGGGAAATCCCGTGCTCGAGCCCAGGCCCCAGGCCTGGGACGCCGTGAGCGTCTTCAACCCGGGGGCCATCCTCCGCGAGGGGCGCGTGCACATGCTCTACCGGGCGGTGAGCGACATCGGGCGCTACGTCTCCCGCTTCGGCCTGGCCGTAAGCGAGGACGGCCGCCGCTTCCGCCGGGCCTGCGAGGAGCCCGTCTTCGAGCCCCAGGCCGACTACGAGGTGGGCGGCGTCGAGGACGCCCGCATCACCCGCGATGGCGACGACTTCCTGGTCACCTACGCCGCCGTGTCCGTCGTGCCCGGGCCGGTCTACGAGGGGATGGACTTCTTCCGCGTCACCCGGGAGGACCCTTACGCCGAGCGGCCCGGCATTCCCCCGCTCGGCCCCAGCTTCACAGGGCTCCTGCGCACCCGCGACTTCCGGTCCTTCACCCAGGAGGGGCTGCTCACCCCGCCGGGGCTCGACGACCGCGACGGCGTGCTCTTCCCCCAGCGCGTGGGCGGACGCTACGCCATGCTCCACCGACCTTCGTCGTGGGTGGGCGAGCCCTACGGCACGGCCAAGCCCTCGATATGGCTCGCCTTCTCCGACGACCTGAGGGCCTGGGACTACGGCCAGGGCCCCGAATACTTGCTCCTGGAGCCCCAGGCCCCCTGGGAGGGGGCCAAGGTGGGGGCCGGGCCGCCGCCCATCCGCACGGACGCCGGCTGGCTCGTGCTCTACCACGGCGTGGACCGCCGCTACGTCTACCGCGTGGGCGCCGCGCTCCTCGACCTCGACGACCCGCTCAAGGTCCTGGCCCGCACCCCCGAGCCGCTGCTCGAGCCCCGCGAGGAATGGGAGCGGGTGGGGATCATCCCCAACGTGGTCTTCCCCACCGCCGCCGTGCCCGGGCCGGACGGCGAGCTGCTGGTCTACTACGGCGCGGCCGACCGCGTGGTGGGGCTGGCCACGGCCGACGTGGGCGAGCTGCTCGACCACCTGCTGGGCTGATCTGCGGCCCGCCGAGGCTTCTTACGTTCTTCTTACAAACGTCTTACCCCGGGATGACCACATCCGCCCGGCTTTCGCGTCTAATGATACAGGGAGGACGAGAGTGGCTTGGGACGCGACGAAACCGTGGCGGAAAGGAGAGCGAGATGTGGAAGGCGAAGGCTAGTGTCGTGGGGCCGACCATCGCCCTGGTCCTGGCCCTGACCCTCTCGGGCGCGGCGGCCGACAAGGTGAAGCTGGACGTCGCGCTGGGCAAGCCCGTGCTCCTGGCCGGGCGGGAGGAGACCACCCACCTCAAGGTCAGCCTCACCGGCTTCGTCCTCGAATCCGAGAAGGAGCGGGCGCCGGTCAACGTGGCCATCGTGCTCGACAAGTCGGGCTCCATGCGCGGCGAGAAGCTGGCACAGGCCAAGGAGGCGGCCCGCCAGGCCGTCGAGCGACTGGGCAGCCGCGATACCGTCGCCATCGTGGCCTACGACCACACCGTCAACGTCCTCCTCCCCGCCGCCCGGGCGACCGACAAGCCGGCCATCGCCGCCGCCATCGACCGTATCGCCGCCGGCGGCAACACCGCTCTCTTCGCCGGCGTGAGCAAGGGAGCCGAGGAACTGAGAAAATTCCTTGACAAGAACCGAGCCAACCGCATTATCCTACTGTCCGACGGACTGGCCAACGTCGGGCCCAGCTCCCCCGCCGAGCTCGGCTCCCTTGGCGCCTCCCTGATCAAGGAGAACATCTCGGTCACCACCATCGGCCTCGGCCTGGGCTACAACGAAGACCTGATGACCGAGCTGGCCCGACGCAGCGACGGCAACCACGCCTTCGTGGCCGAGCCCGCCGACCTGCCGAAAATCTTCAGCCACGAGTTCGGCGACGTCCTCTCCGTCGTCGCCCAGGAAGTGGTGGTCCGCATCCACTGCGCCGACGGCATCCGACCCCTGCGGCTCCTGGGACGCGAGGGCATCATCGATGGCCAAACGGTCACCACCACCCTCAACCAGCTCTACAGCTCGCAGGAGAAATACGTCCTTCTCGAGGTCCAGGTGCCCCCCAGCGAGGAAGGGGCGGTCCGCGACGTGGCCTCCGTGAGCCTCTCCTACCTGAACATGGAGACGGGCAAGACCGACCAGCTCACCAGCTCGCTCGCCGTCCGGTTCGCCGCCTCCCAGGAGCTGGTGGACAAGAACGCGAACGGCGAGGTCCAGGAGGCCGCGGTGGCCCAGATCGCCACCTTCAACAACGCCCTGGCCACCCGCCTCCGCGACGAGGGCAAGATCGAGCAGGCCAGGCAACTGCTGCTGGAAAACGCCGAGTTCCTGGGCCGAAACGCCGCGGCGCTCGAATCCGAGCAGCTCCGCACGCTCCAGAAAGCACAAAAGGACGACGCCGATAACCTGGACGCCGAAAACTGGGGGGAGCAGCGAAAGAAAATGCGCGACCGCCAATACCAGATGGAGAGCCAGCGGGCGTGGTAGGCCCGCCCGCAAAGCCCCGTGAAGCCCAGGCTCGTCGCCATCCTCCTGCTCATCGTGCTCGTCCCGCTCGCCCTCCTGGCGTGGCTCGGCCTGCGGCTCGCCCACCATGAGCAGGAGACGGTCGAGCGCCGCTTCCGCGACCTCTTGCGGGGCAAGCTCCGCGACGTCGACGCCTCCATCGCCGCACTGCTCGAGGAGCGCCAACGCCGCCTCCTCCAGCTCACCGACCTCCAGGAGCCCGACGCCGCGGCGCTCCGCCGCCTGGCCCCCGAGCACCCCGTCGTCGACCAGGCTTTCCTCCTCGACCCCCGGCACGAGCTGGTCTACCCCACGCCCGACGGCCTGCCCGGCGAGCGCCAGTTCCTCTATAGGACCCTCGAGGTCTTCGACGACAAGCGAGTCTTCGACCGCCATGGCGACCAGCCGGCCGACGCCGCAGCCCCCGAGGCCCACGGCTGGCACACCTGGTACTGGGGACGGGGCGTCCACATCCTCTTCTGGCGCCGCCTGCCCACCGGCCACGTCGTGGGCGCCGAGCTGAACCGCGTGCGCCTGATGGCCGACATCGTGGGCCAGCTGCCCGACTCCGACCCCCTCGAGCCCAGCCTGCCCGAGGGCCGGGTGGCCCTCCTCGACTCCAGGGGCCAGCCCATCTACCTGTGGGGGGCCTACGAGCCCGGCGAGGACGAGGCGCCCCAGGCGAGCCTCCCGCTCTCCAGCCCCCTCCAGGCGTGGAAGCTGGCCTACCACGCCTCGGGCGCCGAGCTCGAGGAGGCGGTCGGCGGCGGCATCCTACTCACCCTCCTCGCCGGGCTCCTGGCCGTGGGCATCACCCTCGTGGGCCTCGCCGCCTACGTCTACCGCGAGACCTCCCGCGAGATGCGAGAGGCCGCTCAGCGCGTCAACTTCGTCAACCAGGTCTCCCACGAACTCAAGACCCCGCTCACCAACATCCGCATGTACGCCGAGCTGCTGGAGAGCCACCTCGACGGCGAGGCCCAGCGCTGCTCCCGATACCTCGATGTCATCGTATCCGAGAGCCAGCGCCTCAGCCGCCTCATCGGCAACGTCCTGACCTTCGCCCGACAGCAGCGCCAGGCCCTCGCCCTCCGAGCCGCGCCAGGGCGCGTCGACGACCTGGTGGCCTCCGTCATCGAGGGCTTCCGCCCCTCCCTCCAGGCCAAGGGCGTGGACGTCGACTTCCGGCCCGCCGCGCCCGCCGAGGTGCGATTCGACTCCGACGCCGTCGAGCAAGTGCTCGGAAACCTCTTCTCCAACGTGGAGAAATACGCCGCCGCAGGCGGCTCCCTCCGCGTGACCACCGAGCAGGACGCCGACCGCACCACCATCACCGTGGCCGACAGCGGGCCCGGCGTGCCCAGGGGCAAGGAACAGGCCATCTTCGAGCCCTTCCGACGCCTCAGCGACCGAATCGACGACGGTACCGCGGGCACCGGCATCGGCCTGGCCATCTCCCGCGACCTCGCCCGCCTCCACGGCGGCGACCTGGTGCTCCTGCCCTCCGGGCAGGGAGCCGTCTTCCGACTCACCCTCCACACCCCCCGCGCCCAGGGGGCAGCAGCCACCGACCAGAGGGAGCCAGGATGAAAGTCCTCATCGCCGAAGACGACCAGCACACCCTCGCCGGCCTCAGCGAAATCCTCGAAGGCGAGGGCTACCAGGTGGTCACCGCACGCGACGGGCGACAGGCCCTCGAACGCTTCCGAAGCGAGGCCCCCGACTTCATCTGCCTCGACATCATGATGCCCGACGTCGACGGCTACGAGGTCTGCCGACGCATCCGACGCACCGACCCCGCCGTCCCCGTCATCTTCATCAGCGCCAAGTCCGAGGAAATCGACAAAGTCCTCGGCCTCGAACTGGGCGCCGACGACTTCATCGTCAAGCCCTTCGGAGTCAAGGAGGTCGTGGCACGCATCCGAGCCGTCACCCGACGCTGCATGGCCGCACAGGGCCAGAGCCCCGAGGCCGCGCCCTTCACCCTCGCCGACCTCCAGGTCGTCCCCGCAGAGCTCCGAGCACGACGAGGCGAGCAGGTGATCGACCTCAGCCTCCGAGACGTCACCATGCTCCGACTCTTCCACGACCACCCCGGCGAGGCCATCGACCGCAACACCCTGTTCAACGTCTGCTGGGGAATCGACTACCTGCCCAACAGCCGGGCCCTCGACCAGCACGTCTCCCAGCTCCGAAAGCGCATCGAAAAAGACCCCAAAGACCCCCAGATCATCCGCACCGTCCACGGCTACGGATACCGCTACGAGGGCGACTGAGCACCTCCTGAGCGGGGCGCGGGAGCTTCACTGCCCCCCGCCGCCTTGCCCGGCCGAGCGGTTTCTTGACTCCCCGCCGTCGCGGGGGTAGTATACGCC
>JBKHIY010000011.1:0-73565 GCA_046538415.1 Candidatus Brocadiia bacterium
CCGGCCGCGCCTTGACTTCCCGGGGCGGCGAGGCTAGACTCGGCGCCTGCCCGCCACAGGACTCCCCCGCGGGGAGGCGCGAGGGCACGGGGCGGCGGGCCTGTCGAGGAGGCGCATTGCGGAACCGCGCGCAGGCGGGAGCGGACCATGCTGGTGTTCGAGGTCCGGGGGCCGGAGGGTAAGAGCCAGCGGCGGCAGCTCCCGGAGCGGGAGGTGACGCTGGGGCGCGATGGGGCGAACGACATCGCCCTGGCGGATTCGGGGGTCTCGCGCTTCCACGCGGCCATCGTGCGCAAGGGCTCGGGGGAGTACGTGCTGCGCGACCTGGGCAGCCGCAACGGGCTGACGGTGAACGACGCGGCGGCCTTTCGCCACGTGCTCCAGCCCGACGACGCGGTGAGCCTGGGCTCCCACACCATCGTCTACCACGGGACCACCGAGGGCCCCCAGGAGGGGCCCGGGCCGCGCTCGCGGCGTCCCCGTTCCCGCCGCTCGCAGACCCTGGCCACGACGGAGGCGGGGGTGTCGAGCCGCCGGCTGCCCACGGCGGTCGACGGCCTGGGCCTCAAGGGGGGGAGCCTGGACGGCGAGCGACTGGTCCACGTGCTCAAGTGCGCCCACATCATCGCCTCGACGGCGACCGCCAGCCTGCTGGTGGCCCGGCTGCTGGAGAGCGTGCTCTCGTGCCTGGAGGCCGAGCGGGGCTTCGTGCTCCGCCGCGACGAGGGGGGCCTGGTATGCGAGGCGCGGCGGCCGGAGGGCGAGCAGGGCCAGCCCCTGGCGCCCACCAGCGCCCAGGCGGCCTACGAGGCCATCGACGCCCAGGCCCCCGTGGCCTGCGACGGCAAGGGGCCCGACGGGCTCGATGCCCTGTGCATCCCCCTGCTCTTCGAGGGCCGGGCGGCCGGGGTGGTGGGCGCCGAGGGGGCCTTCCGCGAGCTGTCCGAAATCCCCGGCCTGAAGACGGCCACCGCGCTGTGCGGGCTGTGCGCCGCCCACGTGGCCAACGCCCGGGAGCGAGCCCACCTGCGCCAGCAGTGCACCCGGCTGCGCGACGCGGTCGAGGCCAGCTACCGAATGGTGGGCTCCTCGGCCGTGCTGGACGAGATTCTGACCCAGGTGGACCAGGCGGCCCAGCGCGACTTCCCGGTGCTCATCACCGGGGCCACGGGCACGGGCAAGGAGCTGGTGGCCCGGGCCATCCACCAGCTCTCGGACCGCCGCGACGGGCCCCTGGTGAACCTCAACTGCGCCGCCATCCCCGAGACCCTGCTGGAAAGCGAAATGTTCGGCTACGCCCCCCAGTCGGGCATCGCGGGGGCCAATCCGGGCGGCAAGCCGGGCAAGTTCGAGCTGGCCGACGGGGGCACGCTGCTGCTCGACGAGATCGGCGACCTCAGCCCCCTCACCCAGGCCAAGCTGCTGCGCGTCCTGGAGACCGGCGAGGTCGAGCGACTCAGCGCCACCCAGCCGGTCAAGGTCGACGTGCGGATCGTGGCCGCCACCAACCAGGACCTGGAGGCCAAGGTGGAGGACGGCTCCTTCCGGGCCGACCTCTACCATCGGGTGCGGGGCTTCGAGATCGCCCTGCCCCCCCTGGCCAAGCGGTCCGCCGACATCCTGCTGCTCGCCGCCTACTTCCTCGAGCAGCAGCCCGGCCACGAGCGGCTGGCCATCCCCCACGCCACCGCCAGGCTGCTCACCACCTACTCGTGGCCGGGCAACATCCGGGAGCTGAAGCGCGCCATCGAGACCGCCGCGGCGCGGACCGCCGGCTCCCGCCTCGACCCCGAGGCCTTCCCCCGCCAGATCACCGACGCGGTGGACAGCGGCCGGGCCGTCAAGTCGCTCCGACAGGTGGAGAAGGAGCACATCCACAGGGTCCTGGGCTTCGCCGACGGCAACAAGCGAAAGGCCGCCAGCCTCCTGGGCATCAGCCCGCAGACGCTCTACGACAAGATCAAGGAGTACGGAATCGCGCTGGAGGACAGGACGGACGAGGGGTGAGGCGCCCCGAAGGCGTCCAGATCCTGGACGCCCCGACGGGCCCGCAGGCCCGGGCGCGGCCCGGACGAGGTGCCGCGCCGGCACCCTAAGCCGCTGCATTGCTGGCACTTACGCCCTGCCGGCGGCCTGACGGCGGCGAGGGTGGCCGGGCCGGCACGCTTTTCGCACGTATCGTCCGGGCGAATGCGCGGGCCGCTGTCGTGCTTACGGCCCCGCACGTCTCCTCCTCCCCGGCAGAGGGCGTCCCCATGAGCGAACAGCCCACGGAACGATACCGCGAGCCGCTGCCCGAGGGCATCGAGCACTACAGGCTCCTGCGAGCCCTGGGCCGCGGGGGGATGGGCCAGGTCTACCTGGCCGAAGACCCCCTGGCGGGCAACCGCCGCGTGGCGATCAAGAGCCTGCCCATCTCCGACTGCCTCCCGCCGGCCAAGCGGGAGGGCCTGCGCGTGCGCCTGCGCCAGGAGGCCCATGCCCTGGGCCAGGTGGACCACCCGGCGATCCCCAAGCTCTATCACGTGATCGAGAAGGAGAGCGCCTTCCATATCGTGATGGAATACGTCGAGGGCCATACGCTCGCCGAGCTCGTGGGCCGCGGCGAGACGTTCACCCAGGCCCAGGTGGTGGCCATCGCCACCGAGGCGCTGGGCGCCCTGGCCGCGGCCCACGCCAAGGGCCTGCTGCACCGCGACGTGAAGCCCTCGAACATCATGGTCACGCCGTCGGGCGAGGTGAAGCTCATCGACTTCGGCCTGGCCAAGGGCATGGACGCGGAGGCCCACATCACCCGCACCGACGCCACGCCGGGCACGCCGGGCTACATGGCCCCCGAGCAGGTGGCGGGCAACGAGAGCACGGCGGCCAGCGACCAGTTCTGCCTGGGCATCGTGCTCTACGAGCTGCTGGCCGGCCAGCGGCCCTTCCGAGGACGGACCAACGCCGAGCTGGCCTTCAGCATCCTCTACGAGGCGCCCGCCGACATCCGCGAGCTGGCCCCCGACCTGCCCGAGGGCCTGGCCCGCACGGTGATGCGCGCCCTGGCCAAGGAGCCCTCTCAGCGGTTCCCCTCCGCGGGGGCCATGGCGGAAGCCCTCCAGGCCCTCGCCGGCCAGCTCCCCGACCAGCCGGCGGAGGGCGCCCGGCGCCTCTCCACCGTCGTCCTCGAGTCCATCAGCGACGGCTCGCCCGTCGAACGCCGCTCCCACGCCAGGACCTACGCGGTCGCCGCGGCGGTGTGCCTCGCGGCCGTGCTGGTGGGCCTCTTCGCCCACTTCCGCCCCGACCTCGAATGGCGCCGCCCGGCCGAGGAGGCCCCCGCCGTCGAGGAGCCGCGCCGGGAGGCCGAGAAGGCCCCCCAGCCCGACCCCCGGGCCGCCTACCGGGCCGCCCGAGACCGCTTCGCCGCCATCGAGCCCGAAGTGGATGTCGAGCTGACCGAGAAATGGCTGCCCGGCGCCCTGGCCAAGGCCCGTCGGCTCGCCGAGCAGGCCGAGCAGGCGGCGGCTGACGAGCGCTACGGCGAAGCCGCCGCGCACTACGCCCAGGCCCGCCAGGCCCTCGAGCAGGCCGGCCAGGCCGTGGCCGATGCGCCGGCCTACGAGGCCGCCAGGGCCAGCTACGAGCGCTGCGCCGGCGAGGCGCCCACCCCCCTCATCGCGCGGTGGCTGCCGGAGAAGCTCCAGGAGACCCGCCGCGCCGCCCAGGCCGCCGAGGAGCTGGCCCGGGACCTGGAGTTCGCCGACGCCGCCGCCCGCCTGGCCCGTGCCGAAGCCACCCTGGCCGAGGCCCACCAGAGCGTGCGCCAGGCCCCCGACTACGAGGCCGCCCGCCAGAGCTACCGCCGCGCCGCCGACGAGGCCAATGAGCCCCTCCTCCAGAAGTGGTGCCCAGGCAGCCTCCAGGAGGCCGAGGACGCCGCCGACGAGGCCCAGCGTCTCGCCGAGCAGCTCGCCTTCCAGGCCGCCGCGGCACGATGCGCCCAGGCTCAGCAGACCCTCGCCGAGGCAGCCCGACGGGCGCAAGCCCTGGAGCGCGGCTTCCAGGCCTGCGAACAGGCCAGGAAGGCCTACGCCCAACGCCAGGAGGCCGTGGACGCCGCGCTGGTGGAGAAGTGGCTGCCCCAGGCCCTCCAGGACGCTCGCGGCCTGGCCGCCGAGGGGGCCCGCCGCGCCGCCGAGCGCGACTTCGCCACCGCCGCCAAGAAGTACGCCGCAGCCGAACGGCAGCTCGCCGATGCACACTCCCAGGCCAAGAAGCTGGACCAGCAGGCCCGGGCCTGCCAGCAGGAGGCCCAGGAGTACGAGCAGGCGAGCCGCGCAGCCGACGCCGGGCTGCTGGGCAAGTGGGCCCCCGACCGCCTCGCGGAGGCCCGTCGCCAGGCCCGCGACGCCGCGGCTTCGGCCGAGCGACGCGACTTCGCCGAAGCGACCGCGCTCTACGCACAGGCCCGCCGCACCCTCGAGGCGGCAACGCAGCGAGCGAAGACCCTCGAAGCGCAGTCCCAGACCTGCGAGCAGGCCCGGGCGCGGTACCTGGCACGCCGCGAGGAGACGGATACGGACTTCGTCGCCGCCTGGCTGCCCGACCGCCTCGAGGCGGCCCGCAAGCACGCCCAGGAGGCCGAGAGGCTGGCCGAGGAGCAGCACTTCGAGGCGGCCGCCGCCCACTACGACGACGCACGTCAGGCTTTGGGCGAGGCCGAGCCCCAGGCCGCGGCCCTCGCCCAGCAAGCGGCCCAGAAGCACTACCAGGACGTGCTGGCCGAGGCCGACCCGGAACTCGTGGCCCGCTGGCTGCCCGAGCGGATGGCCGAGGCGCGTCAGCTCGCCGCCGAGGCCCAGCGGCTGGCCCGCGAGCACAAGGCGAAGCTCGCCGCGGAGCAGTACCGGGCGGCCGGCCAGCTCCTGGCCGCGGCCCACGCCGAGGCCACGGAGCTGGAAGGCGCCTTCCAGGACTGCCAGGCCGCCAGGACCGGCTACCAGCAGGCCCTCGGGGGCACCAGCCGCCGCCTGGCCGAGATCTACCTCCACGGCGCCCTCGCCGCCACCGACCAGCTGGCCCAGGACGCCGAGGCGCTGGCCGAGAAGCGAGCCTTCGGCCCCGCCGCGGCCAAGTTCGCCCAGGCGGAGCAAGGCCTCAGGGCCGCCCGGGAGAAGCTGGCGGAGCGCGGGGCCGAGCCCTTGGCCGTGAGCCTGGGAGCCGACCTGGCGCCCGAGGGCAAGCCCCGGCCCCAGGCCGCCGCGCTCCAGGCCGAGGTGGCCCGTCGCCTCCGGGAGGCGGGCATCGAGCTGGTGGCCAGGCCCGCCGACGCGGGCTCCGTCGTGCGCCTCGATTCCCTGGGCATCAAGGTGGAGCAGGTGCCCGAGGAGCGTACCTATCGCGTCCTCGGCCCCCAGCACGTGGCGTGGTGCCAGGCCACCTACACTGTGGCCGTCGCGGGGGAGCGGCTGGTGCCCCGCCGAGCCAACGTGCGGAGCCCGAAGTCGAGCGCCAGCGCCGAGAAGGCTCGGGCCGCGGCCCTGGAGGCCTGCGCCCAGGACGTCGCGGCCCACGTGCGACAGCTCGTCGAGGAGCGCCGCAAGTGACCGCCGGGGCCGCCCCTCGCCGACCAGCGGGAGGCGGCCGAACCAAGACAGGGAGCCCAACCGTGGGGCGGATGATGGCAAGAAGGCGCGTCGCGGCGGGCGTCCTGGCGCTCCTGTGGGCGTGCGGGTGCAGCGGCCCGCGCGCCGAGCACGAGCGCACGACCTACTACCGGTGGCTGGAGACCATTCCCAGCCGCTACCTGGCGCTCACCATCCGGGGCGTGCGCTCGCAGGACGACCTGGCGCGTTTCCGAGAGGTGGCCAGGGACCGGTTCGCGGCCACCTACTGGTTCCGGGAGATCGGCACGGAGCCGCGCCCTGGCGGCTTCCACCTGGTCTTCGACTGCGCCGTGCGCCTGTGCCGGGGCAGCGAGTACGCGGCGGAGGCGAACGTGGCGTGGACGCTCACCCGCCTCTCGGAGGGGAACCCAGGGGCCCGGGAGTGCATCGCCGCGGGCGACGTGTGCGGGGTGGCGAGCGAGCGCTACGGCCCCCATCCCGCGTGGCTGAAGAAACAGGCCTTCCGCTCCGTGGTCGACGCCATCGTCCGCGCCCTGGCCAGGAAGCGCCCCCTGGTGCCCGTGGAGCCCGTGGTCGCGCGCCCGCCGACGGGCAAGACGGTGGCGCCGTTCAACTTCCAGCTCTGCGGCGAGGCCTTCGAGCACGGCCTGGGGATGGCCGATTCCCACGTCTCCGACGCCCTGACCTCCAGCCGCTGGGTGGACGTGATTCCCCGCCAGGACCTGGCCGTGGTGCTCCAGGAGATCAGCTTCGAGACCAGCGACACGGCGGAGAAGCGCAGCCGGCGCGTGGGCGAGAAGATCAAGGGCGCGGACATGCTGCTCTTCGGCACCGTGGCCGAGCACAGCGGATGTCACGAGATCGACGTGCGGCTGGTCGACGTGGCCACGGGGGCCATCGTGCGGGCCTGCCACGGGGGCTGCTACCGCCCGGAGCAGTTGCATTCGACGTGCAACCGGATCGTCAATCGCCTCACCGCCCGGCCGCTGCGCCCCGTGGCGCCGTCGAAGCGGCGGGTGGCGGTGGTGCTCATCACCGAGCGCACGCCGGAGGCCCGGGAGGCGGAGCTGGGCTCGTGCTTCGCCGCGGCGCTCACCACCGCGCTGGCCCAGCGCCAGGGGGTGTGCGTGGTGGAGCGCACGTGGCTGGAGCAGATTCTCAAGGAGCAGGGCCTGCTCAGCAGCGACCTGGTGTCGCAGAAGGCGTTCGAGCTGGGCAAGCTGTTCGTGGCCGACTACCTGGTGGTGGGCGACGTGGGCGGGGGCTCGCTGTCCATATCCGTCATCTCCGTGCGCGACGGCGGGGCCAAGCTGCCGCTGACGGACGGCGGGACCGTGGAGTTCCTGCCCTCCCATTCCTTCTGGCGCCCGGCGAGCCTCCTGGCGGACCGCATGGTGGAGGCCATCCAGGGCGGCCCGGCAGGACCTTCTGGCGAGGAGAGATAGCCATGCGTACGGCACCGGTCCTTTCCCTGTCGCTGGCCTTGGTCTGCGGCGGGTGCGCGACCATGACCATGCAGCCCCTGAGGGGGCCCGAGAACAGCATGTGCCAGGAGCTGCTTGCCGAGTCCACCCAGCGCCAGGTGACCATGTTCGACCTGGCGCAGTTCCGGGGCCGGAAGGTGCACCTCGAGGTGGCCAGCGCCGTGGAGGAGAAGGGGGTCGTGACATCGCGCTACGTGGAGCAGCTCCTCGCCAAGGAGCTGCACCGGGTGGGCGCCGTGCTGGTAGAGGAGCGTGCGGAGGCCGACCTGTCGCTGGTGTGCATCGTTCACGCGGCGGGGCTCCAGCTGGGCTCCACTACGTTCCCCCCGGGATGGCTCTTCTACCTCCTGCCGCTGTCCTACACGCGGGAGATCACGGGGCGGTTTTCGGCGGACCTCTTCTGGCTGCGCAAGGGTCGGCCCGGGGAGCTGGCCACCCAGCAGCCGCCTCCCCAGGAGACGACCTACCGGGAGCTCTACGTCTTTGGCCTGGGGCCCTTCCGCGGCTCGCGCTAGGCACGCTCAGAGAGGGCGGGGATGCGATCATCGAACGTGCGAAGTGCGAAGAGCGCAGCGGTCCTCGCGGCGCTGGTGGCCCTGGCGGGCTGCTCGCCGCGTGCCCCCCAGCCTCCTCCCGACCCGCCGGACTACGGGCCGGCGCGACAGCTCCTGGCCGAAGGGCAGTATCGCCAGGCGGCGGAGGAGCTGGGCCGCCAGATGGCCCGCGACCCCGCGCCGCCCGCTGAGCTGCGCTACGCGTTCGCCCTCGCCCTGGCCAATGCGGGCGAAGCCTCGGCGAGCACGCGCGAGGCCCTCCTGGCCATCGACCAGGTGCGAGGCACGCCCGCCGAGCCGGTCCTCTGGCACCTGGTCCTGGCCAACGCGCTGCGGGCCGGCGACGCCTCCCAGGCCCGCGACGCCCTCTCCGCCATGCTCGCCCGATGCGAGGAGGTCCACCGGCCAGCCGCCCGCCAGGCGGGCGCCGTCGGCCCCCCGGGGACGGCGAGCGCCTCCAGGGAGATGGCCGCGGCCCGCCGGGCGTTGCTGGAGGGCAACGTCGTGCGGGCCACGGGCATCTACAGCGGAGTCCTCGAGCTGCGGCCCGAGTCCCCGCTCGTGCGGCTGTGCCTGGCCGAGTGCCTTCGCCGGCTCGGCGACTTCGCGGCCGCTCGCCGCTTCCTCGACGATGTCCTTCCCGCCGCGCTCCCCCACAGCCCCTGGCGCGACCTCCTGGTGGACGCGCATAGAGCCCTCTACGGGCGCCTGTGCCCCAGCGGCGCCTGAGGCCCGCTGCGCGTTGACTCCCGGCGTCGGCGTCGCTACCATGCCCCACCGTCCAGCAAAGGGAGAACCCCCGTGAGCGGCGAGGCCGTGACGATGCCCGATGGCGCCGCCTTCCATTTCTGGGATGACCAGACGGACTACGCGCGCGTCTACCACGTGGCCCGCAACCACCCCCAAGCCTCCGACCAGGGCGACGGCTCTGCCCCACGACCCTTGCGCACCATCCAGCGGGCCGCCCAGGTGCTCCAGCCAAGCGAGAAGGCCGTGATCCACGGAGGCGTCTACCGCGAGTGCGTGCGCCCCGCCCGCGGCGGCGAGGGGCCGGAGCGGATGATCGCCTACGAAGCGGCCCCTGGAGAGCAGGTCGTGGTCCGCGGCTCCCAGGTGTGGAGCCCGGGCTTCCGTCCTACCGAGGGCTGGAAGATCCCCCGGCCCGCCAACGGGGCGACGGTGTGGATGGGCGACCTGGACCCAGGACTCTTCGCCGGCTACAATCCGTTCGCCGTCCCCAACATGACGTCCGAGTACGTCACCTTCACGCGGGACTGGTCGGAGGAGGAGACTCATCGCTTTCAGATGCGGCGGGGCATGGTGCTGGCCGACGGGCGGCCCCTTACCCAGGTGTTTCGCGCCGCCGAGCTGAGCGAGAGCGACGGGGCGTTCTGGGTCGAGGAGCCCGGCCTGCGCCTCCACCTCCGCCTGCCCGGCGACGCCCATCCCGACGAGGCCGAGCTCGAGGTGACCACCTCGGAGCAGGTCTTCGCCCCCGCGGCCCGCCACCTGGGCTACATCCGCGTGGCCGGCCTGCGCCTGGAGCACGCGGCCAACGGCATCCCCATCCCCCAACGGGGCTTGCTGAGCGCCAGCCGCGGCCATCACTGGATCATCGAGGACTGTACGGTGTGCTGGGCCAACGGCCTGGGGATGGACCTCGGCGGCCAGGACTGGCACGCTACCCGCCACGAGCCGCGCGGCGGCCACGTCGCGCGCCGCAACCGCATCGCCCACTGCGGGGCCTGCGGCATCGCGGGCATGGGCTGCACCGACGGCTCGCTCGTCGAGGGCAACGTGGTGGAGCACATCGGGGGCCACGACGTGGAGCGCATCTGGGAGTGCGCGGGGCTGAAGTTCCACATCGCGCGCGGAGTGCTCATCCGGGGCAACGTCTTCCGCCACATCGCCCACGCCGCAGGCCTGTGGCTGGACGTCAAGAACGCCAACTGCCGCATCACGAGCAACGTATTCGCCGACATCCAGTCGCTCCAGGGCGCCGTCTACATCGAGTGCAGCCACGAACGCAACCTGGTGGACGGCAACCTCTTCTGGGACATCCGCACCGACCGCGAGGACCGCGGTCCGGGGGTCGTGGCCGGCGGGGCCGGGGTGAACGCCGACAGCGGCGAGAACTGCGTCGTCGCCCATAACCTCTTCGCCCACATCCCCAACGGCTATGCCGCAGCCCTGCACATCAACCAGAGCCAGCGCCTGGTGGCTGGGCGCGTGGGCCTGGGACGGCGACACCAGGTGCTCAACAACATCTTCCTCGCCTGTCCCCGCCGCGTGCTGTTCAGCCGCCGTGAGGAAAACGCCTCCGACGGCAACCTCTTCGACCCCCGCGACGACCCCGCCTCGTTCGCCATCCAGTACCCCGAGCCCAGGGTGCTCCTGGACCTGGCCGCGTGGCGGGACTACTACGGCCTCGACGCCCATTCGGTCCAGCGCTCCATGGACGCCAGCTTCGACCCCGAGGCCCTGGAGCTGACCTTCCGCCTGGAGGGCGAGGCCCCGCGGCCCCAGCCCGTCGAGTGCCTCCACGAGCCCCAGCGGGCCACCGGCCCCTTCGCCTCCGGCGAGCTCGTGCCCGGCCAGGCCATCGAGCGCACCTGGCCGCCAATCCCCGCGAAAGGAGCACAGCCATGGGCCAAATGAGCCGACGCGCGTTCCTGGGCACCTCGGGCCGCTCCCTGGCCGGCTCGGCGTTCGCCTTCTCCATCGTCGCCGCCCAGCAGGCGCGGGGCGCCGACGAGCGCGTGCGCCTCGGCCTCATCGGCTGCGGGGGCCGCGGCCGGTACGTGATGCGCACCCTGGTTCAGCAGGGTGCACGCTTCACCCATCTGTGCGACCTGATGCCCAGCCGCCGCGGCCACGCCGCGGCCTTCCTGGCCAAAGTGCAGAAAGAGGAGGCGAAACAGGTCGCGGAGATGCGCCGTGTCCTCGACGATCCCGGCGTAGAGGGAGTGCTCGTGGCCACGCCCGACCACTGGCACGGCCCGGCCTCCATCCTCGCCTGCCAGGCGGGCAAGGACGTCTACGTGGAAAAGCCCCACGCCCACAACATCTGGGAAAGCACGAAGATGGTCGAGGCGGCGCGGAAGTACAAGCGCGTGGTCCAAGTGGGCACTCAGAACCGTAGCTGCCCCTACAACCTCAAAGCCCTGGACTACGTGCGCAGCGGGAAGCTGGGCACTGTCCACCTCGTCCAGGTCTTCAACATGAAGCCCGGCGGCCCCTTCCACCTGGGCGAACCGGGGGAGAAGCCGGAGGGCTTCGACTGGGATGCCTGGCTCGGGCGCGCCCCGCGGCGGCCCTACCACAAGCGCCTCTTCCACGGCGGCTGGCACCACTTCTGGGACTTCAGCGGCGGGGACATGGCGGACGACGGCATCCACCAGATCGACCTCGCCCTCATGGTCCTCGGCGACCCCGGCCTGCCCGCCAGCGCCCGCTGCCTGGGCGGTCGCTACGCCCACCGGGGCGACGATTCCGAGCGGCCCGACGTGCAGGTGGCGAGCTACGACTTCGCCCAGTTCGTGATGACCTTCGAGCTCACCGGCTACCCCCGCTACATGCGCAAGACCACCGGCACCATCCGCCGCAAGGACGCCCAGCCCTACTGGACCCAGAACGCCACGCGGATCGAGTTCTACGGCTCCGACCTGATGATGATCCTGGGCCGCCACGGCGGCGGATGGGTGGTGATGACCTCGGGCGGGAAAGTGGTGGAGAAGGTCTATGGCCGGCCCGGCGACGAGCCGCACGCACGGAACTTCCTCGACTGCGTGCGCTCGCGCCAGCGGCCCAACGCCGACGTCGCCGTGGCCCACCTGAGCAACGTCACCATGCACCTGGGCAACATCGCGCACCGGGCCGGCAACACCGCGCTCCGCTACGACCCGCAGACCGGACGCTTCGACGACGCCGCCGCGAACCAGCTCATCAAGCCCACCTACCGCGAGGGCTACCGAATCCCCGAAGAGGTGTGAGCCGCCTCACGGCTCCTTCCCGGGCTTCAGCACCTCGGTGATGACCCGGTAGTACATCCGAAGGGTCATGTAGTTGCGGAGGCTGTAGCCGCTGGTGCTGAGAGCCTTCTCGCTGAAGTCGTTCACGTATTCCTTGGGGTTGGAGGGGTGGGTGCCGTCGCCGGCGACGAGGGTGAGCACCTGGTAGCCCTTGCGGTCGGCGAAGGCGGGCAGCTTGCCGTTCCAGTCGTCGGGCCGTCGCCGCAGGATTTCGCCCTGGTAGTCGATGAGCGGCACCCGCAGCCCGTGGGCGATGCTGAGCGCGGCGAGCCAGTACTCGCGGTAGCCGCCCTTGGCGGCGGGGGGGATGGAGGTGAGCATGGGCACGGTGCCGTCGGCCATCATGCGCCGCAGCGCGGCGGCCATGTTCTCGGTGTACTCGGGGGGCCAGATGCGGCCGATATCGTTGGTGCCGAACATCACGACGGCGGCCTCGGGGTCCATCTTCCGCTGCCACTCGTCGACGTGGGCGAGCAGCCAGTCGCTCATCATCATGCCCGTGTTGCCCCACTGGCCGCCCTTCCACTTCCGCCACAGCTCGCGGTCCGCGTAGTCGGCCACCACGCCCATCTCCCGCTGGACTTCGGGCGGGCAGTTCTTCGGCTCGATGCCCTTCCCCCAGCTCAGGGGCGCCAGGAAGGCCATGGTCACCGTGATGCTGTCGCCGTACTGGGCGAGGGTGCCCGCCCGCCCGTCGAACCTCTCGTGCACCCGCCGCATGGGCTCCACCCAGGCGTCCTCGGGCGGCGGCTCGGGGGTGACCTCGAGGGGGGCGGGCTCGGCCTCGATGACGGGCGAGTGCACGATCTCCAGGCGGGGACGCAGGCGAGGGTGGAAGCTGCGGCAGCCGTAGAAGTCGTAGGCTCCGCCCTCCAGGCGGTTGTCGAGCACGATCCCGCAGTTGGGCACCTTGCCCTGGACCCAGGCGCGGACGGCCCCCGTGAGGTCGAACTCCAGGGTGGCGGGCACGGTGCGTCCCCGCTCGTCCTTGCGGGTAGTCAGGGTGCCGATGGCCAGGGGCCGGGGGTCGGAGGCGGCCACCACGCCGCCCTCCGGCCAGGGCACGCCGGCCTTCCGCTCTGCGGCGGTCACCTCGGCCGCCGTCCAGCCCGGCGTCTCGGGCAGCCGGAAGAGGAAGGCGCCGTAGCGGTAGCTCCCGGCCTGGCGGCTGGTGTGGGACACGAGGCTGAGGACCAGCCTGGCGGAGCGAATCGAGCTGTCCCTGGGGACGGTGCCCAGGTCGAAGAGGAGCAAGGCGCGGCTGAAATCGCCCGCGGCCCCGCCCACCCGGCACTGCGTCATCCAGCCCCAGGTGCCCGGGAACCGCAGCACGGCCTCCTTGACGTAGGCGTCGGTGCTCTGGCCTCGCAGGGCGCATTCCTCGCCCTGGCCCACCCGGACGGTGCCGTAGCGGCCCTTGACCTGCCCCGCGTCCGCGGTCGCCGCCACGGGATGCAGCTCGCCCGGCTCGGCCTCCTGGCCGCCGAGGCGGATGGGCTCCGCCGCCTGGCCCGGGGGCGCGTGCGCCACCAGGAGCGCCGGGCGGTGGGTGGGCACGTACCACTCGCTGCTCGCCACCCGGCAGCCCGGGCCGTTGTCGGGAGCCTCGAGGACGAGGCCGCAATTGGCCCCATCGCCCCGGTGCCATCGGCGGACCACCGCGGTGACGTCCAGGACGTGGAGGTGGGCGCCGCCACGCACCACCACGCGGTCGGTGGCGATGATGCCGTTGGCGCCGTGGCCGAAGTCGGTGCTCTCGTCGACGTCGCCGCCGGGGCGCTTCCAGTCGCCCGCGTCGGACTTCTCGTAGTCCGTGCGGGTGTGCTCCCGCCAGTTGGCGTCCTCTTTCCAGGAGGCGGTGAGGCGGCGGCATTGGAAGTAGGTCGACCATTGGCCTTGCCGCCGTCGGGGATACCCGGCGTCGGGGAGGCACAGCAGTGCCTGGCGCACGGCGTGGTCCCTGGGGATGGGCGAGAGGTCGAAGCGGAGGAGGATGCGGCGCTTGCCGCCGCAGCGAAGGGTCATCTGCTCGCCGTAGTTGCGCTTCCGCTCCCACTTCTCGTCGCTGATCCAGGTATCGGTGCACCCCGCGTAGCCTGGGCTGGGCGCGGCGCCGTTCTGGAGCTTCGTGGTCGCGGCGTTTGCAGTCCCGGCAGCCGCGAGCGCGGCGAGAGCAGCAAGCGGCAGCCAGCGGGCGGGGCGGCGCATGGCACGCCTCCTACCTGGCGATGGTGATGCGGTGCCTGGCCTTGCTGACGGTGAGCCGCTCGACAGTGGCCAGGCCCCATCGGTCGGCGCGGCCCTCGCCCCCTTGGACCACCTGTGCGTCGTCGGGCTTGGCGTTGGTCCATCGGAAGGCCGTGCCCGGTGCAAGGCTGAACTCCTGGCAGCGGCGAGGCGTCAGGTCTACGGAGCAGGCGGGCAGCGGGGCGGAGCCGTCGAGCCACACGGTGATGGCCCAGCGGCCGGGCTGGTCGACGATGGTCTCGGAGTCCCAGCTCAGGAAGCCGTTGACTTGTGCGGAGAAGGTTTCGCCGTTGTTCAGGTCGCCGTTGCCCGGGTTATCGTCGAGGGAGCAGTTGGCGAAGGCGGGCAGCGACTGGTCGCGGCGAATGGTGGGCCGCCCGCGGCGCACCTGCCAGCGGAAGACGAAGGGGCGCTTGGTGTCCATCAGGGCACGGAGGAAGCGCGGGAAGGGGGGCCAGCCCATCTCGGTGAAGTGGGCGCCCCAGCCCATGTGGATGTGGAAGAAGGGCGTCTCCTTGCGCGGGTTGGCCAGCACGTAGCGGCTGTAGTCCTGCCGCCAGTAGGGGTTGTGCTCGTCCGGCTTGTCGGCGTAGGCGGCGGGCCCGCCCCACACGCTGCGAGCCCGGTGCCAGGCCTGGAAGCCCTTGGTCACCTCGGGCAGGCCCCAGCCGTGGAGCGCGGCGTAGAGGTCGGGCCGCTCGAACTCCATCATCCCCCAGGCCCCCGTGGCCACGACGATGCGCTGGCGGTCCACGCCCAGGGTGCGGTCCAGCCACTCGATGAGGGCCTCCTGGCGCCGCTGGGGGAAGGGACGCCAGTCGCCCTCCTCCACCCCCTCGAGGGTATGGCAGGCGTCGTTCACACCCATCCAGAAGGCGTTGGGCCAGTCGGAGCAGTGGGCCAGGTCGATGCCGTCGGTGGGGCGGGGCTTCGCCGGCTCGGGGGTCAGGATCCAGGAGTGGCCACGATGGATGTTCAGGGGCGCCGGGGAGCGCCGCCGCCGGGGGCAGAAGCCCACCACCACGTCGTAGCACATGGGGATGCCCGAGAGCGGCGGCCCCACGTACCAGTTGTACCACCGCTGGACGTATTGGAGCCTCTCCGGCCCCTCGCGGACCTCGGCGGTCACTTCCTTGTACATCACCGGCTCGGGCGGAGCGACCTTCTCCTCGATGGGGCCCACGCACGGCACCTCGAGCGTATTCTCCATGCCGTTGACGGCGACGACCACGGCGTAGTAGCCCCGCCCTCCCTCGGTGACGGTATGGACGTACTTTCCGATCCCCGAGGGCAGGGGCTTACCCGGCCCGACGGCCAGGCGGACAGCGATGAACTCCTCGTCGAGCTCGGAGGGCACCTGCTCGCCCTTCCAGATGCGGCGCACCTGGCGGGTGTTGAACCGCGAGCCGGGCACCACCTCGGCCAGAAGCTCGGCCTCGCCGATGTTGGCCGGCGTGATCGGCCTGTCGCCGCGATAGACGCGGTAGCGGACCTCGCGCGGCTCGTCCTTGGGCACGAGCCCCTCGGGGGTGTAGCCCTTGGCCTTCTTGATGAGCAGGCCCCAGGGATAGTCGTCGCGGCCCTCCGAGAGATCCTCGATCTCGCGGAAGGTCAGGAACACCTGGCCGGCGCGGTAGACGGCCTTGAGGTCTCGAACCTGTTCCCGGGGCAGCGACGTCCCGCCCAGCGGCTCGCCCTCGAAGGCGACCTCGAGGAACGTGGCCTGGCGGTTGAACTTCGGCGCCCGGGCAAGCAGGAGAGGAAGCTCCCCCTCGCCACGCCCTACCACGTTCGCGACCACCCGCGTGGCGTCGAACCAGCGGTGCCAGGGCGGCACCAGGTGCAGCCGCGGCAGCGCCGGGCCGCGGGGCGAGCCGTCTTCAGGAGCCGGCACCAGGACTGTGAAACCCCGGCCGTACATGGGCTCCCGCTGGAAGACGAGCCGGGCGCGGTAGACCTTCGTGCCCGCGGGCAGGGCCGAGAGGTCGAAGGTCAGCAGTGCGCCCTTCGCACCTGCATTCTCGAACTGGAGCGTACCCGGGTGCTGCACGTGGCCGCCCACGCCCCACCGCTCGACCACCACGTCGGCCCTCGTCGAGGCCCCCGCGAGCACGAGCAGGAAAAGTGCCCATGGCCTCATCGCGGACTCCTTCGCTCGAGGGTCACCTCCAAGCCGGGGCGCCCGCGGGGGATGCTCAGGCCGCGGATCGTCACCAGGCCGTGGGCATCGGCCTTCGCCGTGCCGCTCTGGGCCTCGGCCTCGCCCCGGCCGGCCAGGGGCACGGCCCGCCAGTGCACCGCCTCGCCGGGCTGGGGACGGAACTGGGCGGCCCGGCGCGGCGTGAGGTCGAAGCGACAAGGGTGGGAGAGGACCGTGACGTGGAAGCTGCGGGCCGTCTCCCGCACGTCCCGCCAGGAGAAGCGCGCGTTGGCGTTTCCCCCGCCCTCGCCCTCCTTGTCCAGGGAGCAATTGGTGAAGGCGGGGACGGGGCTCGTCCGCCGGATATGCACCCCGCGCCACAGGCCGGTGTACTTGTCGGGCTTCTGGAGCTTCCCGCCCCAGGCCCAGTGGGCGATGAGGGGCTGGCGGGCGGCCTGCATAGCATCGTAGAAACGGCCCCGGCCCTTGCCCCAGCCCTTGACCCGGCCCCAGCTCGGCCCGCGGCAGACGAACAGCGGCAGGCGGGCCTCGGGCTCGACGAGCTCATCGAGGCTCGCCCAGCCCCATGACCCCCGCCCCGCGGGGTCACGAATCTCAGGTAACTTGGGGCCCCAGGCCGCTGCGAAGCGAGGCGCGGCCTCAGGGTCGAGCACCCCGTGGCGGTCGAACCCGGTGATGAACACGGTGGCGAAGCGGTCCGGGTGCAGGAGCGCCAGGGACGCGGCGCCGTCGGCCCCTACGGCGAGCACCCGCTCGGGGTCGATGGGCAGGGCGCCCAGCGCCCAGTCCAGGAACGCCAGGATGCGCCGCTGGGTGTGGGGCGCCACCCCGCCGCCGCGGAAGGGTTTCAGCGTGCCCCACGCGGAGTGGAAGCCGTACCACCCGCTGAAGGGGTAGTCGTGGGGCGCGAGCTGGATGCTGTGGCGCAGCAGCTTCTTGCCCGGGTGGGCGTAGGAGTAGCCCTCGGGGTGGAAATAGAGCTCCGCAGGAGCCCTGCCCTCCACGTCGGGCGGCACCAGCACCGACCAGTTGAAGGCCATGTTGGGACGAGGGGCCAGCGGCGGAGCACACCACTGCACGTAGACCCAGCGGGTGCCCGGGTAGTCGAAGAAGGGACCCCACAAGCCCTTGCCCTGGCGCACCGGCCGCCCGGTGCCCGCCTCCTCCTCCACTGGGCCGGCACACTCGATGTCCCCCGTGCTCTCCACGCCGTCGCGGACCGACAGCACGGCGTAATAGCGCCGCCCGGGCGAGCCCGGATGGTGCACGTAGAGGCCCGTGCCGGGGGGAAGCGGCCCGTCCCCCTCGTCGATGGCGAACTGCTCCACGGGATAGCGGTCCATCCTGGGGCTGTCCATCGTCCAGGTGTGCATATAGCCGTTGTAGTCGCCCGCCAGCTCGCCCATTTCGTCGGGCTGGGCCATGGCCTGGCCTATCAGGTACTCCTTGTTGCGGGCATTCACGTTCCGCGCCGAGAGCGGCCCCACCTCGGCGAGGCGCCGGGCCTGGTGGAGATTGCGCGCGGTGATGGGCCGGTCGTGGACGTAGATGCGGTAGCGGCAGGCGCCCCGGGCCTCGGCGAAGGCCTTCTTGATGGCGCCCCAGGCGGCCTTCTGGGCGGTGATCAGCGGGTCCACCTCCCGCCAGGTCACGAACGTCTGCCCTTCGCGATGGAAGGCCCGGACGTCCCGGGCCGGCGGAGGCACCCTTTCCGGCTTGCCCTCCCAGGCCACCTCCAGGCACGTGGCCTCGGCGTCCCACAGAGGGCAGCTCTTCACCACGAAGCCGCCGTTCGGCTCGCCTGCGGCCCAGCGGCGCACCGCCGCGGTGGCATCGAACCGGTCGAACCAGGGAACGCGCAGAGCCAGCGGCTGGCCATCGAGCTGCGGCTTGCGGCCCGCCTGTGGCTCCGAGAAGAGGGGAATGATCTCGATGGCCACCCCCGCCGCGTCGTGGGCGCCGGTGAGCCTCGCGGTGCGGAAAACCCGCAGGTCGGCACGGTAGATCTCGGCGTCCCCGGGCAGGTCCGAGAGGTCGAACAGCACCCGCCCTGCGGCCCCCTCGCAGGGCAGGATGGCCACCGAGCCGCGGCGCTCCGCGCCCTCCTGCTCGCCGTCGCGGTGGACCCCGGGCGGCGGCTCGCCGAACACCAGGTGGCCGAACCGCCGGGGCACGTGGCTGTCGCTCAAGAAGGTGGGCGACCAGGCCATCTCCTCCCACCGGCCCGCCGCGTAGCGGTTGCGGGTGAAGTTGGCCCGCCACCTGGGGGGCGTCGGCCCCTCGCCGGCCAAGTCGGCCAGCGGAATGGCCACCTCGGCCGTCCACGCCTCCTTCTCCCGCCCCACCGCGGCGCGGAAGCCGCTGTCCCAGCTCCGGTCCTTGCCCCTTGCGTCGTAGACGGACCCCGTTGCCGTGACGCCGAAGTGACAGTAGCCGCCGCCCGCCGGCCCGATGAAGACCTCGACGGAGTCGTCCTGCCAGAAGTCGCCGTCGCGCGGGCGGCTGGGGGCCCGCAGCTTGCCCAGCAGCGGCTCCGCGCAGCGGACCGCGATGTAGAGGGTCGACTTGTCCCGCAGGCACCGCACCGCCGTGGGCTTCGCTGCCCGGCCGGAGCCATCGAGGGTGCGCCGCAATCGAAGGGGATAAGCTTTGGCCCAGGCCTCGTCGCCCAGGTCCCCGTCGACGCGCGGCGTCGCTTCGGCCGCCACCACGTAGCCGGTAGGCGGTTCGGGGCGGGGCCTCGGCGCTACGGAGGGGGCCCGGCCAGGGGGCGTGCCCCACCGCCGGGTGACCATGCCCGCACTGGCCGAGGAGACCGCGACCACTGTCACGAGAAACGGCCAGCACAGCGTTCGGAGGCCATTCACCGCACGCTGTCCCCGCTGCGAGTTCGGCGGCCCTGTCGCTGGCGCCCCCGGCGCCAGGGCGGGGCCGGCCGCTGGGGGTCGAACCACTGCTCCCACGTGGGCGCAAGATACCCTGGCACCCCCTGGAGGTCAAGCGTCAAGTAGATGCCCAGGTAGCGGGCCGCCCCGCCGGGGCCTTCGTCCGCCGACGACTCCTCCCGCGGCGGCGGGGTGATCATCCGCGTGGCGCTCCCCACGTCGGCACGCAAGTGCCACAGCCTGCCATCCAGGCCGGCGGGCACGGCCACGGTCCGCTCGCCCGCCCGGGCGTAGACCACAGCCGCCGTGCGGTCCGGCGCGTTCACCTCCAGATGCACCACGTCGGTCTCGTGCTGCGCGGCCACGCGGACCTTGAACGACTTCGTGCCCCGGGGCACGAGCAAATACCAGTTCCTCGCCGTACCCACCTCGAAGGTGAACCGCCGCCAGCCGTCGGGCAGCTCGCGGCCCAGCCACACCAGTGGCGTGGCGGGATACGTGTAGGCATACCATCGCTCCATGCCCGATACGGCGACGCGGTGAACCCCAGGCCCCGCCCGCGGCACGGTGCACGTGCCGTCCCTGCGATGGGCCACGGACAGCCCCTCCACCAGCACCGCCTCTCCGCCCGGCCCCCGGACGCTCACGGAGGCGGTCTGCGGCTCGCGGAGGCCATGGCGGGGCAGATAGTTCCCGATGGCCAGCTCCAGCTCGCGGTTCTCGGGGTTCCACAGGGCGAACTGGCCCTCTCCCCGAACCTGGACGCCGTCCGGGTCGCCGAGCGCCGGACACGGCGACCAGTGGTGGGGCACCCGCGACTTGTCGATGGGCTCCTGCATAAACCGCGAGGCATCGTAGAGCGGCACCTCCGGCGGCCCGCCGGCCACGGGGTCGAACCACTCCTCGGGGCTTCGCGCCAGGTAGGGGGGCACGCCGTCCAGGCTGAAGTTGATGTTCGCGTAGTTGTGCGAATCGGCGAGGCGGATTTCCACCGACCAGAAGCGGCCTGCGGCCCCCGCCTCCACGGGCACCCGCGCCGTCATGGTGCCATGGGCCTCGTCCCGCGGCGTCTCCCCCCAGAGCCGCCGGATGCGCTGGCCCCGCGGCGAGAAGACCGTGATCCCCCAGTCCTCGCGCTGCGACATGTAGCGGGCCGCAGCCTGCGCCCGGCACGTGAACTGCCGGGTGCCCATCGGCACCCAGAACCAGTAGCGGCGGGGAACCGAAGGCTGGACCACCAGCCAGCGTCCGACTACCGCGTGGCCTCGGGGCTCGCCGGTCCACACCACCGAACGCGGGAGGGAGGATTCGACCCACAGGTTGAGCCCCTCGTAGCCGCTGCTCGTCCGCTTCCCCACGTCGAGCAGGTAGGTGCCCGCCGCTCCCGCGGGCACCTCGAAGCGCCGTCCCGTGCCCTCGACGCGGAAGGTGCCCTCCAGCAGGGTCTCGCCGCCCGGGGCCACCAGACGGAGAGGCACCGTATCGCGGTTCCAGGCGCCGGGAAAGGTCCATCGCATGAGGTGGACGGTGAAGCTGAAGGCCTCGCCACGGGGGTTGTGCAGGTGGATCCTGGGGCCGTAGGTGAGGAAGTGGCCCCAGTCGCCCAGGGCAGTGGCTCCCGCCGCGGGGCTCGCCACGGCGATGCTCGCACACAGCAGCGATGCTCGCACGAGGGTCTCCTACCTGGCGATGCGGATGCGGTTCCTGGCCTTGTCCACCCTCACGCCCTCGAGGGTCACCCGCCCCCAGCGGTCAGTCACCACGTGGCCCTGCTGGACGACCTTGCCCGTGGCCAGGGATGTGTTGGACCACTGGACGCGGTCGCCGGCGTCGGGCCTGAAGCGGCGGCAGCGGCGGGGCGTGACGTCCACGGTGCACGCGTCTTCGGGACAGGAGTTGATGACCCACACGGTGATTTCCCAGCGGTCGGGCTGGTCGGTCTGCTCGGTGTCGCTCCACAGGAGCCAGCCGTTGATGCAGCCGTAGTAGTCGCCGTCGGCGGGGTCGCCGTTGCCCGGATTATTGTCCAGGGAGCAGTTGCTGAAGGCGGGAAGCGAGACGTCCCAGCGCATGCGGTCGAAGGCCTGAGTGAGATCGCGAGGCGGCTGGAGGCTCCAGGATGCGACGAAGGGCTGGCGCGCCGCGGCCAGGCCGGCCCAGCCCCGGGGGTCGTCCTGCCAGCCGAACTCGCTGGTATGCCCCCGGTCCTTGCCCGTGCCCGAGATGCACAGGAGGAAGGGAATGTCGCGGCCCGGGTAGGCCTTCACATACTCCGCGACGCTGTACATCTTCCAGGCATCCTCCCCGCGCGTGGTCTCGATTCCCCGGGGACCGAGCACGGTGGGCATCCGCGGGCCGCCGGGCGCGATGCGGTAGTCGTAGGTCGCCGTGTAGCGCCCGAACGACATCCGGGTGAAGATCTCGGGGTGGCGGAGCCCGAAGTGCAGCAGCCCCCCGGTGATCCGCGAGCGGTCGATGCGGTACCTGCCCATCACCCACTGGATCATGAATAGCATATACCGCTCGGAGAAATAGTCGACCCGGCACTCGCTGGCGCCCCGCAGGGTGCCCCGCCCCTCGTTGTAGAAGAGGGCCGGGAGCCAATGCAGCTGGCGCTCGACCAGGAAGGTCACCCGGTCGGGCGGCGGCACGCGGATGGACTCGCGGACGTTGAAGGTGCCCGAGATGGACCCGATGCTCAAGGGGCCGGGCTCCTGGAATTCCGGGCCGACGGCCATGGCCACGCGGTAGGAGCCCCCCGGCAGGTTGGCGTAGGGCGGCGCCGCCCAGTAGCGGTACCAGCCCTCGGGGGTCTCCTTGCGGTACCTGTCCTCCTGCATCCACTGGAGGACCGGCTGGGGGGTGGCCGGCTGCTCGTCCACGGGCTCGGCCAGGCTGTTTGCCTCGCCCACCTGGGCCAGGTTCTCGGTACCCCCCAGGGCGGTGGTGACGGCGTAGTAGGCGCGGCCCGGCTGGTGCGGGGTATGCACGTAAAGCCCTTCGCCGTGGGCCAGCGGCTCCCCGCGCGCCACGCAGTAGGTGGGGATGGGCGAATCGGGGTCCTCCCACTGGTCGAGGTATTCGCCCTTGAAGTGGATGCGGTAGACGTCCTTGTCCAGGCCGCTGAGGGGTTCCACCTCGGCGATCCGCTCGGCCTGGCCGATGTTCGCGGCCGTGATCCGTTCGCTGTGACGGTAGACCCGATAGGTGATGGCTGGCACCTGGCGTACGCGCTCCAGGGGGCGAATGCCCTGGAAGCCGCTGGGCTTGTCGCGCAGGCCCAGGCCCTGGAGCCCGCGGAGCGTTCGAAGGGTGATGGCCGGGTGGCTGGGCAGCCCGTGGGCCCCCTCCCCCGGGCCGTCGGCCAGCTCGTCGCCCCGCTCCACGAACTTCCGCACCCAAATGAAATCCTCGCGCTGCGGCCGGAACGCGGAGTGCTCCCGCCAGACGACGAACGTCTGTCCGTCGTGATGCACGGCCCGCAGCCCGTGGGCCTGGTCGGGCACGTCCCTGGGCCTGCCCTCGTAGACGACCTCGAGGGTGCTCCGCTCCGCCAGGAGGCCGTCGAACCGGGTGACGACGAAGCCGGGGTTCCTCGCCGGGTCCCTCACCCACCGGGCCACCGCCTGGCTTGCATCGAAGGAACGGTACCACGGTGGCTCCAACTCCAGCGGCTGGCCGCCCGCTTCCTCCCGCTGGCCGGCGTAGACCAGGGGCGCCCGGCGCGGCTGGGCTCCCTCGCGGGTGAAGCAGGCCAGCGAGGCGCGCAGCACCCGGGCATCGCGGGGGATGGGCGAGAGGTCGAAGACCAGTCGCGTCACCTCCCCTTCCTGTACCGCCTCCAGGGTGCCGGCGTGGGTGCAAGGGGTGCCCTCGGCCCCCCACCGCTCGCTCGCCAACTCGGCCCCGCAGGGCGCGGCCAGACTGAAGAAGCACGCCAGGAGCGACAACCGGTGCGTATGCATCACGGGCCTCCCTCTACAGGCACGACGACCAGCGACGCCGGCGATTCCCCAATGGGCACACCCCGAAGCACGAGCAGGCCGTCCTCGCCGGCCCTCGCCTGGCCTTTGGCGTCGCCGCACGACCAGGCGTAGGACACCCCTTCGACCACTCGGAACGCCTGGAGACGTCGGACGCAGATGTCGGCGGCCCCCTCGCCACCACTGGTTCGGAAGACCGTGGCCTGGAAGCGGTCCGGCTCCTCGGCCAGGTCGCGCCAGCGGAACGAGAGGTTCAGGCCGCCCATCTTCCCCTCCCTGACCCGCTGGAGGCCCTCGGGCGAGACGAACGCCAGGTAGGCCTTGTCCCGTCGGATATCCAGGCGCACGACGTTAGGGTAGGTCCCCGTGTTGGATACAGGGACGTAGCGGGTGCCTCCCCAGGAGAACTCGCCGATGATGCCCCGGTGCCCCTGGAGCATCGCGGCGTAGACGGCGCGGCAGCGGGCGTCGCCGTGGCTCGAGGTCATGGCCACAAAGGGCAGCGGAGCCCCGGGCGGAAGCGCCCGGACGCGGGCCACGAGGTCGTGGCGAGCCCAGAAGCTCGCCCCGTCGGCGGCCGGGATGCCCCAATCAGGCTTGCCCCACACGGCCTGCATGCTCAGAGCCATGGGCTGGCCGTGGCGGTCCGTGCGGCGAGCCGTGGCGGCGTAGTCGACCTCGGGGTGGCCGGCGATCACCAGCGCGAAGACGTCGGGACGGGCGATGCCCAGGTGGAGCGCTCCGCTGCCCGAGGCCCCGCCCCGGCAGCCGGTCACCAGGATGCGGTCGCGGTCCACGGGCCATCTGCGGCAGGCCCATCGGACGAAGGACAGGAGGCGGCGCTCCGTGTAAGGCCGGATGCGGCCCTGGGCGAAGGACCGCAGGGTGCCGCACGCCTCGTGGTAGCCGCACCACCAGGTCTTGAGCGGGAAGTCGTGGGGGCACAGCACGATGCTGTCGCGCTCGATGCGGTACTGGGTCCGCCAGTAGGAGTGGCCGTCGCGATGAAGGCTCAGCTCGAGGGGCAGGCCGCGGCCTACATCGTCGGGCACGCCCGCCGACCAGTTGTAGTACTGGGAGGGCACGTTGGCGTAGGGCGGCCCCACCCAGCGGACGAAGTGGTATCGCCGCTGGGCATAGCTGAAGTAGGGCATCTTGGGCAGCTCGCCCTGGAGGACCGGCCGCGGCTCGGCGGGCGCCTCCTCGATAGGCCCGACGGAGGTCACCTCGCGGGTGTTCTCCACCCCGTCCACGCACGTGACCACGGCGTAGTGGGCGACCGCCTTCTCCGTCGCAGTGTGCACGTAGAGGCCGGTGCCCCGGGGCAGCAGCGGCCCGCCGTCGCGCACCGCCAGGCGGTCGATCACGCAGTCGCGGCCGTACTCCCCGTCCACCTCCGCATTGCGGAAGGGGCTCCAGTGGTGGCAGGGGAGCACCTCGCGAGTGGCCAGCACCTCGTCGATGGGACGGTCGATGTTCCGCCCGTTCACGTTCCACCCCGAGAGCGGCTGGACGCGGGCGAGCGGCTCGGCCCGCGGCAGGCTCTCGGGCGTGATGGGGCGGTCGCTGCGGTAGATGCAGTAGCGCACCTCGCGCTCGCGGTCGAGGCCGTCCAGGAGGGCCTCTAGGGCGCCCCAGCGCACGGTGCCGGCCCCCACCCGGTCCTCGATCTCACGCCAGGTGATGAACGTCTGGCCCGAGCGATGGAACGCCTCGACCTCCGTGGCGTGGGGCGGCACCTGGTCCGGCTCGCCTTCGTAGGCCACGTCGAGGCACGTCGCCTCCGCTCGCCACAGGGGGCAGGCCTTGACGAAGAAGCCGCCGTTGGGCTTCCCTGCGGCCCAGGCGCGCACCGCCTCCGTGGCGTCGAAGCGGTCGTACCACGGAGGACGAAGGGAAAGCGGCTCCCCGCGGGCCTGGGGCTCGCCCTCGGCAAGCTGCGGATAGATCTCGATATCCACCCTCGCCTCCTTGTGGACGCCGGTGATCTGGGCCGTGCGGAAGACCCGCAGGTCGGCGCGGTAGATTCGCGCCCCGGCGAGGCGCGAGAGGTCGAACCGTACCACGCCTTCGCCCCCGGGAACGGGCAGCACCTGGACCGCGGGGGCCGCCTCCGTGGCTTGCTGGCCGCGCCGCTCTTCCGCCGGCGGCTCCTGGAAGAGCAGGGTGCCGAAGCGCCCGGGGACGTGGCTGTCGCCGCTGTAGGTGGGCGACCAGGCGAACTCCTCCCACCGGCCCGCGGGATAGCGGTTGCGGGTGAAGTTGGCCCTCCAGCGCAGCGGCGGCCCCTCGGCCCCCGCGAGCTTCGCCAGGGGCACGGCGAGCTCGGCGGTCCATCGCCCCTTGCCCCGGCCGGTGGCCGCCTCGAGGCCCGATTCCCACGAGGAGTCCTTGCCCCGCGCGTCGTAGGTGCCGCCGAAGGCGGTGACGGCCAGGTGGAAGTAAGGGTCGGACGCCGCGGGACCCAGGAAGACCTCCACCGAGTCGTCGCTCCAGAACTCCCCGTCGTGGCCACGGCGCGAGCCCTTGAGCTTGCCCAGGAACGGCTCGGAGCAGCGAATGCCCACGTAGAGGCGCCGCCCGTCGCGGCACAGCCGCACCTCGGTGGGCTGCGATGCGCGGTCAGCCCCGTCGAGCGTGCGCTCGAGGCGCAGCGCGTAAGCCTCCTCCCAGCAAGCATCGTCCAGGGCGCCGTCGATGGTCGGGGCTTTCTCCGCGGCGGGCACGTAGCCGGTCGGCGGCTCGGTCCTGTGGACTTTCACGGGGGCCGCCCTGGGAGGGGTGCCCCACCGGCGGGTGACCATGGCGCCAGGGGAGGGGGAAGCCAGCAGCAGGCAGGCTAGCAGCGCTGGGGGTCGCATCGGGGGCCCTCCTCGGTCGAAGCCTCACTCGGGGCGGTCGAGCAGGACGAAGAGCACCTGGTCCATGGCCGCCTTCCAGGCCTGGGCGGTGACCCTCCAGCCGCCGGCGATGTAGTGGACGCCGTCGCCGGCCAGCAGGTCGCGGCGGTCGCCCGTCTTCTCGTGGTGGAGGAATGCCTGGAAGACGTGGGCGATGGGGATGCGGTGCTCGCGGCAGGTCTTCACGAGAGCCTCGTTGAACCGCGCTTCGGGCTGGGACTGGGGGTCTTTGAATCCCCGTGGCGGGATGGTGGCGATGATGGGCACGGTGCCGTGTCGCTCGCAGCTCGCGGCGATGGCCACCAGGTCGTCCATGGCCGGGGGGATGGCCTTCGGGGCCTTCGAATTGTTGGTGCCGTACATGATGAGGCAGAACTCGGGATTCACGGCGGCCAGGTCCTCGTCGATCTTCTTGCGCCCGAAGCTGGTTTTCATGGCGGGATAGCCGCGCGCTTCCACGGCGTAGCGTCCGAGCGCGGCCTCCACGTAGCGGCGGTAGTTCGTCGCCCCGGTGATGGAGTCGCCGAAGCACAGCACCCGTCCCCGCACGACCTTGCCCCGCCCGGCGGCGTGGATGGCTCGGACGCGCGGCGCCGCCTGGGCGACGTCCCGCTCCGGAGGCGAGAGTTGGCGGGTCGTCTCGTACGCCACGTCGCCCACGGCCACGGCCAGCCCGTCCGACCAGGGACCCAGGTTGTCCTGGAAGTCGACGGCCAGGACGCGATAGCGGCAGGTGGTGTTCGCGAGGGGGATATCGCGTGCCGAGGGCAGGCAGGTCTGGGCGATCTTCTGCCATCCCTCGCCCGTGTTGCGAGAGACGACGTACTGGGCGACGCCCACGTTGTCCTCGGCCTCCCGCCAGGAGAGGGCCACGCCGCCGTCGTCCACCTCCGCCGCGAGGCCGGTGGGAGCCGCGGGAGGCCGTCGGTCCTCGCCGCGGTAGATGACGAAGCGCCGCAGCTCGAGCACGCCCTTCCCGCCCGTGCGGTTTCCGTGGAAGCGGATGTTGCGGTAGCTGGTGGAGCGCGCCACGCGGCGGTTCATGCCCTCGTTGTAGACGAACCGGTCGCAGCGGTAGAGGATGGGTCGCCAGTGGGGGTCCACCGAGCGATAGGCGTCGGAGGTGGTGTTGTCGCCGGCCCGACCGTCGTAGAGGTTGAACTGTGCGGTCTGCACGCCGCCGGTGCCGCGGGCGAGGAAGGCGACCTTGAGCCCCGTGGAATTGCGGATCAGCAGGTCGAGCGCCGCATTCGTCCCCTCCCCTTCGTCACGGATGGTCCAGGCGTCTCTCTGGCGGTAAACGGTCACGCCGCCTGCCTCGCGGCCCCGTTCGTAGGTCGGCGGCGGAGGCGGAGGCTCGTCGCGGCGGGTGACCCCGTCGGGACGGGCGGGGACGTTGACGCCGGTGACCCGGCCGTAGTCCCGCACCTGGTGGTAGTCGTTGGAGCCCATGATGGCCCAGGACCATTCGGCGGCTGGGATGCCGCCGTGGGCGGGGCGGGTGCGGTTGAGGTTCATCACCCAGGTCTGGTCCTCGCCCACGAACGCTCCGAGCTCGGCGAGAGGCACGGCCAGGGTGGCGGTCCAGGCCTTGCCTTCCCGGACGGCGGTCTTGACCACGGCGGAGCTGTCCCAGGCCACGTCGCCGGGGGCGGCCTCCTGCTTGCGGGCGTCCATCAGCGTGCCCCGGGGGTTGATGCAGAAGTGGAAGTAGCCCTGGCGGGGGTCGCCGGTGACGAAGAGCTCGACGCAATCGTCCTGCCACACCTGGCCGTCGCGGCGGCTCACCTCCTGGTGCAGGCCGTCGGTATCGGGCTCCGCGCAGGCAAAGGCCACATAGAGGTGGGTGGGGCCGAAGAGCACGCGGGCCGTGGTTTCCAGCGCGCCGGGCCTCTCGGAGGTGCACTGGCCCAGAGGCAGCGGAGGGCAGCGTTTCCACAGGGGCGAATCCAGGGTGCCGGCCATGGGCGGCCCCTTCTCGACGTGCGTCGCCTGCATCGTCCCGCGCTGGGGGGCGGGTGCCCCCCACGCCCAGGCGGCGACGAACGCCGCCAGCGCGGCTGCTACGTGTCGCATCCTCGTGCCTCCTACGTTGCGCCTCGGTGCCACCGATGCTACTATCTCGGGGTGGAAATGTCCACCCCTCTCCGCTCCCCGGGAGAGCGTCCATGCTGAGGCTCCTGCTGGCGGCGCACCTCGCCCTCGGCGGCGTGCCCATGACCGAGGAGCTGGCGCCCTACACCCGCCCCACGGTGCGCGAGCCGTTCCCCGACGGCGTGAGCCTGGCGGTGCCCGAAGGCCTGGGCAACCGACGGCTCGCCGAGCTGGGCCTGGTGGACGTGACCGCGGCGCCCTTCCATGCGGACCCCTCGGGCAGGGCGGACGCTACGGCGGCCATCCAGCGTGCCATCGTGGCCGCCCGCGACGCCCAGATGGTCTGCTTCTTTCCCCCCGGGACCTATCGCATCTCCGACACCCTCCACTGCGTCCAGGACCTCTACCAGCGGTCGAACCGGATGGTGACGGGCGGGCGGCTGCATCCCTGCCTCCTGGTGGGCTCGCGGCGCGGCCCGCGTCCCAGGCTCCTCCTCGCCCCGCGCTCGCCCGGCTTCGGCGACCCCGAGAAGCCCAGGTACGTAGTGCACTTCTGGGCACGGTCGCTCGACGGGCCCACGAAGCCGCAGCCCAATATCTCGATGAACCAGATGCTGGTGAACCTGGATATCGTCGTCGGCGAGGGCAACCCGGGGGCGGTGGGCATCCGCCACCGCGCCGCCCAGGGCTCCGGCGTCCAGGACTGCACCATCGACGCCACGCACGGCCTGGCCGGCCTGGAGGGCGGCGCCGGCTCGGGCGGAAGCCACGCCAACGTCACCGTGCTGGGCGGACGCGTGGGGCTCGACCTGGGGGAGACCCAGCCGGCGCCCACCGTCTGCGGCGTCACCCTGGTGGGCCAGAGCGAGGCCGCCATCCTCTACAGCGGGCGGCAGGCCCTCTGCGCCGTGGGGCTACGCATCGTCTCCGAGGCCGAAGGCCCCCTGGTCCGGGCCACCGCCCCCAGGTGGGCGCCCCACAACGGCCAGGTGTGCCTGGTGGACTGCCGCGTCGAGTGTCGGCGGCCCGGGGCCACGGTCCTGACGACCCGGAGAAGCGTCTACCTGAGGGACGTCTACGTGAAGGGAGCGGCCATAGTAGTCGCCGACCGCCGCGGCCCGGTGCTGCCCGCCGACCCCGACGGCTGGCTGCGCGTCCGCGAGTACGCCCACGGCACCGATCCTCCCGAGTGGAAGCGGCTCCAGTACCGCGCCCCCGTCTACATTGACGGCGTCCGCCGGAGCGCCGACGTGGTCTCCGTGGCGGCCGGCGAGGCGCCTCCCGACGACCTGGTGTCGCGCCACCTGTGGCCGCGCGGCTTCCCCCACGTCGAGGCTGAAGACGCCGTCAGCGTCAAGGCCCCGCCCTACAAGGCCCGCGGCGACGGGCAGGCCGACGATACGGAGGCCATCCAGCGCGCCATCGCCGAGCATCCCACGGTCGTCTTGCCCAAGGGCTACTATCGCCTGTCGCGGACGCTCCGCCTGCGGCCCGCCACGCGCCTGGTAGGCGTAGGCCAGCACCTCTCCATCCTCTTCGTGCGGGAGCCGGAGGGGGATTTCGCCGACCCCTCGGCCCCCCAGCCGCTGGTGCGGACGGCCGACGACCGGGCCGCGGCGACCGTGCTCGCCTTCTGCGGCCTCCTCGCCCCCTACCACGTGCCCGGGGCCTACGCCCTGGAGTGGCGGGCGGGCCGCCGCTCCATCGTCAGGTCGGTGGCCTTCATGCGACGGCCGCTCTACGGCTTCCGCCGTCCGCCGGCCCACGCGACCCCGGGCGAGCTGGACGCGCCCTTCGTCGCCGTCCGGGGCAACGGCGGCGGGCGATGGTACAACTTCTACGGAGAGAGCTATCGCCACGCCACCCGCCGCTTCCGCCACCTGGCCATCGAGGGCACCCGCGAGCCCCTGGCCGTCTACCAGTGCAACGCCGAGCACGCCCGCGCCGACGCCAACCTGGAGATGCGAGCGGCCCGCGGCGTGGCCCTCTACGGCCTGAAGGGCGAAGGCAACTACCCCATCGTGTGGGCACGGGGCTGCGACCAGGTGCGCATCTTCGGCTACGGAGGCAACGCCGCGGCCTACGAGGGCACCGCCCTGTTCCGCATCGAGCGGACGGAGAACTTCCTCGTCGCCAACGCCGTGGACTCCCCGCGACTGGCCGGCCAGGGCTCGGACGAGCATTTCGCCGGGCGCGGCGTCGACCCCACCCGGTGGCACATGATCCAGGAACTCAGCCCCGCCGGGGAGATGATCCCCACCCGGCCCATGGACCGTCCGGTGCTCTACCGCCGGGGCCAGCCCGACAGCCCCTGAGCCCGCGCCCCGATGCGGCACTTTCCCCGAAACGCCAACTCCGGTACAATACATCTTCGTTCCCACAGGGGCACCGGGCGGCATTCCCGACTCGGCGAGGTAGTCTCGCGCAGGAGGCAAGGCATGGCCGAAGAGCAAGAGTGGACGAAGGTGGCGAAGCTGGCGGACCTCGAGGACGGCGTCCCCATCAGCGTCGAGGTGGGGAAAGCCACGGTGCTGCTGGTCAAGCGGGGCGACAGCATCCACGCCTGCGGCGGCGAATGCACCCACTACGGCGCTCCCCTCGCCGAGGGCGTGCTGCGCGACCGCGTGGTCACCTGTCCCTGGCACAACGCGCGGCTCGATGTGACCACGGGCGAAATGGTCTCGCCGCCGGCCCTCGACCCCGTGGCCCGCTACGAGGTGAAGGCGGAGGACGGCGAGGTGTTCGTGGGCCCGTCGGCCAAGGCCAGGTTCCCCAAGCCCCGGGAGGAGGACGGGCGGACGTTCGTGATCGTGGGCGGCGGCGCGGCGGGAAATGCGGCGGCCGAGACCCTCCGCCGCGAGGGCTTCGCGGGGCGCGTCGTGCTCATCACCCGCGAGGCCGACGGCCCCTACGACCGCCCCAACCTCTCCAAGGAATACCTCGCCGGCGAGGCCAAGCCCGAGTGGATCCCCCTGCGCAGCGAGAAGTTCTACGCCAATCGCAACATCGAGCTGATGACCGAGACCACCGTGACGGGCCTCGACCTGGAGGCCAAGGCCGTGGAGCTGGCGGGAGCCCAGCCCCTGGCCTTCGACCGCCTGCTCCTGGCCACGGGGGCGACGCCGCGACGGCTCGATATCCCCGGCGACGACCTCGACGGGGTCTTTCTGCTCCGCTCCCTGGCCGACGCGCGGGGCCTGGTGGGCGCGGCGGAACGAGCCTCGAAGGCGGTGGTCCTGGGCGCCAGCTTCATCGCCATGGAGGTCGCCTCCTCGCTCCGCAAGCGTGAGGTCGAGGTGTGCGTGGTGGCGCCCGAGGAGGTGCCCATGGCACGCGTCTTCGGCCCCCGGGTGGGCCGGCGCATCCAGGCCCTCCACGAGAGCCACGGCGTGGCCTTCCGCCTCGGCCACACCGCCAGGGAGTTCGCGGGCGAGGGCGCGGTCCAGGCCGTGGTGCTCGACGACGGCACGCGCCTGGAGGCCGACCTGGTGGTCGTGGGCATCGGCGTGAGCCCCGTGGTGGACTACCTGGAGGGCACCGGCCTGGTGGAGGACGGCGCCGTGCCCGTGGACGGCCGCCTCCAGACCCGGGCCGAAGGGGTGTTCGCGGCCGGCGACATCGCCCGCGTGCCCCACCCCCGCACCGGGGAGCCCCAGCGCATCGAGCACTGGGTGGTGGCCGAACGCCAGGGCCAGCACGCGGCCCGCGCCATGCTGGGCAGCGACGCCGCTTACGACGAGGTGCCCTTCTTCTGGACGAAGCAGTACGACGCGTCGGTGAAATACGCCGGCCACGCCACGCGGCCCGACCGCATCGTCTACCGCGGCGACGTGACAGGCGGCAGCTTCCTGGCGGGCTACTACGAGCAGGGCACCCTGAAGGCGGCGGCGAGCCTGGGGATGGCCAAGGAGATCATCCTCCTCGGCGAGGTCCTCAAGGCGGGCAGGTCGCCCTCGCCCGAGGAGCTCGAGGACCCGGCGACCGACCTGGCGCAGTGGCTCTGAGCCGCCCGCCCTCTCGCCCTCCGGGGCGCGGCCCCGGCTTCCAGTGCCCGGTCGCACACGACCCATCGAGGGCACGAGGCGGAGACGAAAAAAAACTTCGCGGCCACAAGCATGTTTGGGTTCTACAGTTGCGGCTGGCAAGCCGCGTTTTTCCGCGAAAATTAACAAACTTTAATGACGCATTTGGGGGGGGCTTCGGTTTGTAGGGGTGGAGAGGAAGAGGGCCCACGGTCGCTGGCCCGGCTCGCGGGCGCACGGGACGAGGTCGGTTCCCGCTCCCGTCCCGACCTGCCCCCGCTCGTCGCTTGAGATTCCGCCCTCAGCCCACTACAATGCAGCAGGGACGCAAGGCAACCCAACTCCCTGGAGACCATGCCCATGCAGCGCGCAAGCACCGTGACGGCACTGCTGGCGGCCTGCGCCGCCCTCGCCCACGCCCACACCGTGCTCGTGGAGGCGGAGAGCTTCGCCGACCGCGGCGGGTGGAAGATCGACCAGCAGTTCATCGAGATCATGGGCTCCCCCTACCTCCTGGCCCATGGGCTCGGCGAGCCGGTGGAGGACGCCACGACCACGGTGAGCTTCCCCGCCCCGGGGAGCTATCGCGTGTTCGTGCGCACCAAGGACTGGGTGGCCCATTGGGGCGCGGAGGGCTCACCGGGGCGGTTCCAGCTCCTGGTCGACGGGGAGCCCCTGGGCGAGGTGTTCGGCACCAAGGGCGCCGAGTGGTTCTGGCACCCGGGGGGCACGGTGCAGATCCGGGGCAAGGAGGTGCCCATCGCCCTCCACGACCTCACCGGCTTCGAGGGGCGGTGCGACGCCATCGTGTTCACCACCGAGCCCGATTTCGTCCCGCCCAACGGCCTGGATGAGCTGGCGGCGTTCCGCAAGGAGGCTCTCGGCCTGCCCGAGAAGCCCGAGGAGGCGGGCCACTACGACCTGGTGGTCATCGGCGGCGGGGTGGCGGGCACCTGCGCCGCCGTCTCGGCCGCACGGCTGGACCTCAAGGTGGCTCTCATCCAGAACCGCCCGGTCCTCGGCGGCAACTCCAGCTCCGAGGTGCGGGTGTGGATCCAGGGAAAGACCATGCTCCCGCCCTTCCCGCGCCTGGGCGAGATCGTGCGGGAGCTCAACGCCGTGCGCCCCAAGGCCAGCCCCGACATCAAGGAGCGTCACGGCGACGAGGTGAAGCTGGAGGTCGTCCGCGGCGAGCCCAACATCGAGCTGTTCCTCAACCACCACGCCTACAAGGTGGAGATGGAGGGGGACCGCGTCCAGGCGGTGTGGGCACTGCACACGGTGAGCAGTCGGCGGGTGCGCTTCACCGGCCGCCTGTTCGCCGACTGCACGGGGGATGGCACCATCGGCTACCTGGCGGGGGCCGACTACGAGATGCTCACCTCCGGGCACATGGGCTTCTCCAATATGTGGCGGGTGGTCGATACCGGCGAGCCCCAGCCCTTCCCCTCCTGCCCCTGGGCCCTCGACCTCCGCGATAAGCCCATCCCCACGAAGCTGGGCCAACTGGGCAAGTGGTTCTGGGAGAGCGGTTTCGACAAGGACCCCATCCAGGAGGCCGAGCACATCCGCGACCACAACTTCCGCGCCATGTACGGCACCTGGGACGCCCTCAAGAACCACAAGAAGCTCTACCCCAACCACAAGCTCCAGTGGGCCGCCTACATCGCCGGCAAACGCGAGTCCCGACGCCTGCTCGGCGACGTGGTGCTCACCCAGGAGCATGTCGTCGAAGGCAAGGAATTCCCCGACGCCTGCGTGCCCTGCACCTGGTCCATCGACCTCCACGTGCCGCGGCCCAGCATCAGCAAGTACTTCAAGGGCGAGGAGTTCCTCTCCGTCGCCAAGTACACCCGCTTCAAAGGCCCCTATCCCCTGCCCTACCGCTGCCTCTACTCGCGCAACGTGGCCAACTTGTTCATGGCGGGCCGCGACATCAGCGTCACCCACCAGGCCCTGGGCACCGTCCGCGTCATGGGCACGGGCGGGATGATGGGCGAGGTCGTGGGCCGGGCCGCCGCCGTGTGCACCCGCCACGACACCACGCCCCGAGGCGTCTACCAGGAACACCTCGAAGAGCTCAAGGAGCTGCTCCGCACGCCCCTGGGCAAGGCCCCGGCGCCGCCGCCCGCACGCAAGCCCAAGCCGCCGCCCCCCTTCAAGGCACCGGGCGAGAACCTCGCACTCCAGGCCGCCGTGACCGTCTCGGGAAACTACGACCCCGAGAAATACCCCAAGAAGCACATCAACGACGGCTCCTTCGACGTCGCCGACAACGGCCAGCGATGGCTCAGCCACGACCAGACGCCCAACTGGGTGGAGCTGGCCTGGGACCAGCCTCGCACCCTCGCCATGGCGCGCATCATCTCGGGCTACACCACCGGCGGCTCCGTGCGCGACCCCATCGCCGACTTCGTCCTCCAGGTCCCCGACGACGGGGGCTGGAAGGACATCCCCGGCACCCAGGTGGGCGGCAACACCGACCCCTACAGGGTCCTCAAGTTCAAGCCCGTCACCACCCGTCGGCTGCGCCTGTACGTCACGGAGGCCCAGCTCGGCATCGCCCGCATCTGGGAAATCGCGCTCTACGGCCCCGCCGAGGACTAAGCACGAAGCTCCCCGACGGCCCGCCGCGTCCTGCCCCGGAGGGAGACCACGCCATGTGTCCGAAGGCCCTCGCCGTCGTGCTCCTCGCGGCCGCCGCCGCGGGCGCCGCCCCCGCCGTCCGCACCGCCAGCCGAAGCACCACCGTGTGGAGCCCCAGGCTGGCCAGGCCCGCCGACGCCACCGACCAGCTTCTCTACCTCTGGGGCGAGAAGGGCGAGGAGGGCCTCAACCGCGTGCTCCTCCAGTTCGACCTCCCGCCCGACCTGGCTCCCCGCCAGCTCGCCCGGGCCCGCCTCCAGGTCTTCGTCCCCGAGGTCAAGGACCTGCGGATGATCTGCGAGATCGCCTGCCGGCCCGTCCGTAAGTCCTGGGACGCCGGCGGCCTGGCCCTCGAGGAGCAGGCGGACTACGGCCGGGGCCGGCCCCCGGGAGTGCTCGATTCCTATGCCTTCTGGGAGTACGATGGCCGCTGGTTCCCCCACAAGTACCGCTTCCTCGCCCCCCGCGAGGGCGGGCAATGGATTGAGTTCAACGTCACGCCCGCGGTCGAGGAGTGGCTCTCCCGCCCGGCCGCCAACCATGGGCTCGCACTCCACCTCGTCCACCTGGCCGACAAGCGGTTCCCCAACCGGGCCCGCATCGCCATCCCGTCCCATACGCATCCCGAGCCGGAGAGGCGGCCCCGCCTGGTGCTCGAGCGCGTCGCCGACGTGCCGCCCTACCTGGCCGGGGCCACCCACACCCTCCGCAAGTACTGCGACCGCTCCACCCGCTACCGCTTCCCCGGCCCCTACGCCGAGCACTACGAGATGGCCATGGCTCGCAACGAGACGGAGGGCTTCCAGGTGCTGGTCTACCCCCTGGCGGCTCCGCTGGAGGACGTGACCTTCGCCTGGAGCGACCTGGCCGAGCCCCAGAGCGGAGCCACCATCCCCCGCGCCGACATCGCCTGCTTCTGCCAGGAGGTCTTCCCCCGCCTCCACGAAAACGGTAAGATCGGCGACTGGTACTTCCACGGCCACAACTTCGCCATGCCCGACCCCCTGACGCCGGCCAGACCCCGCGACCTGCCCCTCCACATGGCCACCCCTTTCTGGTTCAACGTCCGGACGCGGCCCGACACCCGCCCGGGCACCTACGCCGGCACCCTCACCGTCCGGCCCGCCAACGCGCCGGCCCGGACTCTCCGCCTCACCGTGACCGTGTGGGACTACCAGATCCCCGCGACGTGGAACTTCGAGACCATGGGCCAGACCTGCTGGGGCTACATCCGACGCGCCCACGGCGGCATATCCCCGGAACTCAAGCGCGCCTACATCGACTTCCTCCTCGACCACCGCTTCAGCCCCACCGAGCAGTACATCGACAAGCTCTCCCCCGACCTCGAGGATATCCCCTACTGCATCCAGCGGCGGATGAGCACCATCTACCTCTCCGGCAACTTCCGGGGCACCGACACCAGCCGCCTCGAGGAGCGCTACCGGGCCGTCGAGGAGCTAGGCCTCCTCCACAAGGCCCTGGTCTACATCGGGGACGAGACCAAGGACTGGGCGGAGATGCGCCGCCGGGCCAAGGCCATCCGACGAGCCTGTCCCCAGGCCATGGTCATGATCGGGGGGAGCTTCCCACGCCCCGAGCTCCAGGGCGTCATCGACATCTACGACCCCCAGATCGACGTCAAGACGAACCGCGTCTACAGCCTGCCCGCCGACCAGATGCGCCCCCTCATCCGCAAGGCCCAGGCCAGGGGCGAGAAGTTCTTCTGGTACGTCGCCGCAGGCCCCATGCTCCCCTGCCCCAACGTCCAGATGGAAGAGCCCCTCATCGCCGCACGCGTCCTCTTCTGGATCACCTGGAAATTCGGCGTCACAGGCTTCGAATACTACTGCTACAACATCTGGAGCCACAACCTGCCCGAGGATGGCAAGCGCTGGCCCGAGAAGCCCTTCTACCCCCGGGGCTGGGGCAACACCAACGGCGACGGGATGCTCTTCTACCCGGGACCCGACGGCCCCCTCTCCTCGGTGCGCTTCGAGACCATCCGCGACGGCATCGAGGACTGGGAGTCCCACTACGTCCTCCGCGACTACGCCGAGGCCCTCCAGGCCAGGGTCGAGCGCGACCCCGACCTCGGCCCGCGAGCCCGGCCGGTGCTCGCCAGGGCCGAGGAGCTCCTCGACGTGCCCCAAGCGGTTACGGCGATGGGTTTTACGAGCTGGACCTGGGAGCCCGAGGTGCTCCTCGAGGCCCGCCGCGAGCTGGGCGAGACCATCCACGCCCTCGCCCAGCTCGTGCCCGAGGACGAGATGCTGGCCGTCCGCAAGGCCCGCAAGCACGACCAGCTCGAGCGCCAGCGCCGGATGCTCCGCCGCCGGGCCGCCACGGCGCGCTGAGGTCTGGCCCCGCCGGCTGCGCCGAGCCCGGGCATGTTGCCGCGGGCGGGCGGATGTTGCGGATTGGCAACACGCCGCAGGCCCTTGCCAGGACGAGACTTACGGGCAGAATCGGGGGAGCCGCCCGCCGGCGCGTTGCGGCGCGTCAACATGTCGTGGCCCGCGAGGCCGGCATCTCCATGCGCCCGACGCCAAGGCCGCGCCATAATCCACACCCAGCCAAGGGCTTACGGCGCGCCATCGCCCCCGCGGGGACCGGCTCGCGAAGGCACGACATTTGCTGGTTCTAAAGTTGGATCGTGAGTCCATACGAGAGAAGTGAGCCATGCGAGCTACAGCACGCTTCGTGACCGCCCTCCTGCTGGCGACGAGCTTCCTCGGCGCGAGCGTCGTCTCCGCCGGCCCCCTCCTCCAGGTCGACGTCGAGGAGCGGGGCGTCAGCGACCTGGCGGCGGGCTTCCTGCCCATCGCCATGGACGACGGCGGGTTCCCCGCGACACGCAAGACCTTCGCCAACGGCGTGACCCTCGATATCGACCCCGTGGGGGTCACCTGGGGCGACCATGACAGGCATCGGGATTCGCCCACGGGCTTCGTGGGGGCGGAGCTTTACCGCGACTTCGTCTTCGGCCCCCGCAACGACCAGCCGACGGGGGGCATCGACGCCACGCTGAGCGGCCTGCCCATCAACACCGAGTATCATATCACCATCTGGGGCTTCGACACGGGCAGCAGCGGGCGGCGGGTCTCCGACTGGTTCGTGGACGATGCCCTCGGCCTCCGCCAGGTCATCGAGGACTACACGTTCGACGGCGGCCACCTGCCGACGTCCATGGCCGACCATCGCTTCAGCTTCTCCGCCCTCGCCGGCCTCGACGGGCGGGTGGTCGTCCAGGGCCGCGGCGATCCCCAGACCGTGCGCACCGAGCCCGCGGTGTTCCTCAATGCCCTGGCCGTCGAGGCGGTTCCTGAGCCCGCCAGCCTGGGCCTGCTGGCCCTCGGGGTCCTGGGCCTCGTCCGCCGCCGGCGGCGCTGAGCCCCACGCCCTTTCCCCTGCCACGTCGGTGAGCTACTCTTCGCCCCCCGGCCCATGGTGCGCGGTCCGGCGGGCGCCTGGGGCGTTGCGGACGGCTCATCGCCCCCGGACGATCTCGTAGGTCTCGGCGGGCATGTGGATGGGGTTGTGGAAGTTGCGGAACGGGTCGTCGGTGGCCTCGAGGTGGGCATCGAGCGCGGCCCGCAGCTGGTCGAGCGTCTCCGCGTGGTCGGCCTCTTCGGCGAGGTTGCGGAGCTCGCCGGGGTCGGAGGCGAGGTCGTAGAGCTCCTCGGTGCAGCGTCGGGCGGAGTAGAATTCGAAGACGGCGCGGTTGCGTCGGAAGCCGCAGGGGCAGAGCTCGATTTCGGGAATGATGAAGTCGAAGATGCAGCTTCGCACCCCGCGGCGGATGTAGCGGAACCGCTGGGAGCGGGCCGTGCGCTGGGGGTCGAAGTAGTTCGTGAAGTTCTTCTCGGAAAAGGCGTAGGTGCGGCCCGTATCCTCGGTCTCGCCGCGGGCCACCGCGGCCACGCTGTGCCCCTGGACGCCCTGGGGGCACTGGAGGCCGAGCAGGTCGAGCAGCGTGGGCAGGACGTCCACGTGGCTGGTGAGCCCCTGGCAGCGCACGCCCGCCGGGATGCCCCCTGGCCAGCGGAGGGCGAGGGCCGCCTTGGTCCCGCCGTCGTAGAGGGTGGCCTTGGAGTGCATGAAGGAGGCCCCGTGGTCGGTGGTGAAGACGACGAGGGTGTCGTCGCGCAGGCCGGCGTCGTCGAGAGCATCGAGGAGGCGGCCCATCTCGCGGTCCACGAGCTTGATGGCGCCGTAGAAATCGGCCAGGTCGCGCCGCATCTCGGGAATGTCGGGCAGGTAGGGACGCACCTCGACGCTCTCGGGCTCGGCGGGCTCGTACTCCTCGCGGCGGAAGCCCGAGGGATGCAGGCCCAGGCGGTGGACCTCCGAGACCCCGACGGCGGCGAGGAACGGCCTCTCGCCCCCTCCCTGGTCGCGCACCCATTCGGCGAAGACGGGCACCACGTGGTCGACGTGCGAGGAGGCAGCGGCGTGGACCTCCTGGTAGCCCAGCCGCGTGGGGTCGGGGTGCTCGTGCTGGAAGCCGAAGAGGTGGGTGCGGTAGCCCGCCTGGGCGAGGATGGCCGGGAGCGGCGTACAGGCATCGACGTCCAGCTCCCAGCCCCGGTGGACCAGCCCCATCAGGCCGTTGGTGTGGGGGTAGCAGCCGGTGAGGAGGGCTCCGCGTGCGGGCGAGCACACGGTGCTCGTGGAGAAGTGGCCGAGGAACAGGGCTCCCTCGGCGGCCAGGCGGTCGACGTTGGGGGTGGGCACGGGCGTGCCGTAGCAGCCCAGGTAGTCGCCCAGGTCGTGGCAGGTGACGATCAGCAGGTTGGGTCTGGCCATGGGGGAGAGACTCTCCAGGAGGTCACTGGGGCTCGACGTGGAGCGCCCGGGCGAGGTCGTCGCCCACGGCGAGGCGGAAGCGGCGCTGGCCTTCGGCCAGGCGCACCACCTCGCGACCGGTCTTCAGGTCGCGCACCACCAGCGGCCCGCCGAGCGGCAGCTCCAGGCTCACGAAGCGCCGCTGGTCCGACCGGTAGTCGGCGACGAGCAGGAACATCTCCCGCCCGCGCCGCATGCCCGACACCCGCATGGGGGGCCGGCAGCGCACGCCGCTGGCCAGCTCGCCGTCCACCACCACGTCCTCCACGGGGGCCACGATGCGCAGCGCCTCGGCGTAGCCCGCCAGGGTCTCGGGGTCCCATACCCGCCCGCTCCAGAAGAGGGTGCCGCGGGCGCCATTGGCGAAGCACTCCAGGAGGGCATAGGTGAAGTGCTCGCCGGGGAATGTGCCCGCGTCGCCGGGGGTGAGCCAGGGGAGGACGTCGGAGCGGGGGAGGCGGGCGCGGTCGGCCCTCGTCTCGTCGCCGATCAGCTCCAGGTGGTAGGGGTCGAGCGGCGTGTAGGTCGAGGGCTGGGAGCTGGAGAGGCACTGCGGGTAGAGGCGGTCGAAGGGCCAGAAGCGCTGGTAGTCGTGGCCCGGCCGCCAGTCGTAGACCCCGAGCTGGGGCTCGGGCGCGCCGGCCCGGGCGCAGGCGGCGCGGACTCGGCTGGCGAGCTGTCGCCAGATCGCCTCGCCCTGGTCGAGCTGCCAGGCCTGCCAGTCCTCGGCGCCGCTCGCCTGGAAGCGGGCCTGGCAGCGGGTGCATTTCGGGGCGTCGACGGGACCTCGCCAGCTCCACAGCTCGATGTCGCAGCACAGCAGGTCGGCCCGCACGGCGGCCGTCTGGCGGGCCACGCGGTCGAGCTCGGCCTCGTAGAGCGGCCCTCGATAGGAAGGGCAGAAAGCCTCGCCGTGCGTGCCGTCGGGGAACTGGCAGGTCAGCTCCGCCCGCTGCTCCCCGGCCTTGGCCAGCATGTGGTGGAACGGGGAGTCGATGTTGAGGATGCGGAAGCCGGCCTCGCGGAAGCGCTGGACCGTGGCCTGGACCTCGGGGTCGTCGAGATCGGTGTAGCGGGCGAACAGGGGCAGGGTGTTGAAGCCCAGGGTGCGGAAGGCCTGGAGGGCCTCCGGCCACTCGAGGGTGTCGCGCAGGCTCCACCAGCCCAGGCCGGTCACCAGCCGCCGGGGCGTCGGGGGGCTGGGCACGCGGAAGGAATGGACGTGGATTTCGCGAGGCAGGCCCTCGCCCCCCGGCCAGCGGAGCTGGTAGCGGAGCCAGCCCCGGCGGCCGGTGCTGCGGTCGCTGCGGAGGTAGAGCCGGCCCCAGGCCTTGTCGCTTTCCGCCAGCTCGACCTGGAAGGTGTAGCGGGTGGCGCTGCCCACCCTCTCGGTGGCGGCCCCCGCCGCGGAGGTGCCCCCCAGGTGGCCGCCGGCGATGCGATGGCGCTTGGGCATGTCGATGGTCAGCGTGGCCTCGGTCTTCTGGAAGCCGGGGGGCACGATGAGGCCGATAGGTGTGGGAGCATTGATGTTGTTGGGCAGGTAGAGCTCGGGCTTATGGAAGTAGATGCGGGGGGCACGGAGCGAGAAGTCGGTGGTGGCCCCGTGGCTGGGGGGCCGGCAGGCCTCGCGCTCCCCCTCGTAGACCCACAGCTCGTCGCTCGCCGACAGGCCGGCGCCGTAGAAGGCGAGACCGATGTAGCGGGCGCGGACGTCGGCCTTGCCGAATCGCAGGGTGTGGACCCACGGCTCGCCCTCGTTGGGCGGCACGCCGTAGCGGGCCCGCCCCGAGGGGCTCCACCGCGAGCACGAAGCGACGCGGTAGTAGCGCACGCCGTCGCTGCTGGCCAGGAGGTGCACGAAGCCGGGGAAGCAGATGCCCGCCTGGGGCGAGCCGCCCTGGAAGCGCACTGCCACCTCGCCCACCGGCGCCTGGGCCCCCAGGTCCACCGCCATCTGCACCAGGCCGGCGTAGGAGAAGCCCACGGCCGCGGGGTCGAACCACAGCCGCTGGTCCTCCCGGCTGGAGAGCTTGCCGTCGGTCAGGTCGGTGGCGTCCGTGCCTCCTTTGGCGGTGAGGCGGTAGTTGGGCGCGGGAGCGAAGGCCACCTTCCTGCCCAGCGCCAGGTTCTGCCGTTCCGCCGCCCCGCCCGGCCCGCAGGCCATGAGCACGACACAGAAGGCCAGAAGAAAGACTCTCGCCATGGACCAACTCCGGGTGGGGGGCGCAGATTCACGGGGACCCGTCTCGCAGCGGCTGCGAGGCCCCACGACTATACCCAGGACGGCTCGCCGCCGCAAGCCGCGGTCCGCGAATCCCGCGCCGCACACACCCGCTTGACGCGCGGGTGAGCACGCGCGACGATGGGGAACCCGTCCCCGCTGGCTGGAGGTCCTCGATGAGAAGCCGCCTGCTCGCCGCCTGCCTCGCCGTGGCCGCGTCCGCGAGCGCCTGGGAGCTGAACCTGGCCGACAACCCCTCCGCCGAGGCGGACCGCAACCGCGACGGCCGGCCCGACGGCTGGCGCCCCGAGGCCTACAAGTCGCCGGCCAAGCTCGCCTGGGACAAGACCGTGGCCCACACGGGCAAGGCGAGCCTGAGCATCCAGGACTCGCTCGACCCCGATGCCACGGAGTGGAACGAGCGGACGGGCCGATGGCTCTCGGGGCAACGACGCAAGGCGACGGCCGGCGCCACCTATAGCCTCGGCCTCTGGGTGAAGACCCAGGGCGTGACGGGCAAGGCCCATGCCTGCATCGCCTGGTGGGCGGGCAACCACTGGCTTGCCGAGAGCTACACGCCGAGCGTCGAGGGGACCACGGACTGGAAGCGGGTCGCCGTCACCGCCAAGGCCCCGCCCAAGGCCACGGCCGCGCAGATCTACCTCGGCCTCGCCCAGAGCCGGGGCACCGCCTGGTTCGACGACGTGGCCATGGTGCAGGGCGCGAGCCTGCCCCGGGACTTCCGCCCTGTGGACCTGGGGCCGGCGTGCAATACCGGCTTCACCGACGAGACGGCGGGCGACGGGCGGGGCGGCTGGACCGACCAGGGGCCGAACGACCTCCGCTCCCTGCCCACCGGCCGGGTGTGCTTCCGCGGGGTGCCCTTCCACATCGAGGAGGGTGCCAGGGCCTGCGTGGTGCTGCGCGGCAAGGGGCGGCGAGGCTTTCCCGCCTCGGCCCGCGTCCCCGTGGGGCGGGCCTGCGAGACGCTCTATTTCCTCCACTGCTGCGCCTGGGCGCGGCCGGGGGACCAGGTCGGCCGCTACGAGCTGGCCCTGGCCGACGGCTCGACCCACGCCGCGCCGCTGACCGCCGGCCGCGAGACCTTCGACTGGTGGCGGCCCCGCGACACGAAGGCCTGCGCCGTCGGCTGGGAGGGCAGCAACGCGGAGTCGCCCTCCGTCGGGCTGGGCATCTTCCCCGTGGCCAACCCCAGGCCGAAGGTGGCCATACAGTCGGTGCGCTTCGTCGCGGCGGGCGCGGACCCCGTGCCCATCCTGGTCGCGCTGACGACCGCCGACGGCCCGGCGGCGCTCACGGAGCGGCCCATCCAATACGAGTTCACCGACACCGAGGGCTGGTATCCCTTCACCATGCCCACGGACGACACGAACCTGGATACCATCGACCTCACGCGGTTCCTCGACCCGCCGGCGGGCAAGCACGGCTTCAACTCGGTGCGTGCCGACGGCAGGTTCGTCTTCGAGGATGGGACTCGGGCCCGCTTCTTCGGGACGAACATCGGCGGGCCGCACGCCTTCCCCGAGAAGGCCCGCGCTCCGGTCATCGCCACTCGCCTGGCCAAGTACGGCGTGAACCTGCTTCGCATCCACGCCATCGACGGCCGGTGGGGCAAGCTCATCGACTACGAGCGCGGCGACAGCCGCCACTTCCGCGCCGACATGGTCGACCGCCTGGACTTCTTCGTGGCCGAGCTCATGAAGCGAGGCATCTACATCTACTTCGACCTGCTCGACTACCGCCGCTTCCTGCCCGGCGACGGGGTGGCCGATGCGGCGAAGCTGGAGCACGGCTGGCACCACTCGATCAAGGGCGCCACCATCTTCAACGACAGGATGATCGAGCTCCAGAAGGAGTTCGCCACGAAGTTCCTCACCCACCGCAATCCCTACACCGGCCGCCGCTACGTCGAGGAGCCGGGCGTGGCCGTCGTCGAGATCACCAATGAGAACTCGGTGTTCTACTTCCGCAACACGACCCTCACCCTGCCCGTCTACGTCGAAGAGCTGGAGGCCCGGTGGAACCGCTGGCTCGCCGACCGCTATCCCGACCACGCGCTCCTCGCCGCCAACTGGACCACCGCGGACGGCCGGGGCACCCTGCTCGACCACGAGGACCCCAGGAAGGGCACCGTGGTCCTCCCCATGCGCCATCTCTACCAGGACCCGGCGAAGGCCGCGCCGCCGCACGGCCCGCGGCGCGTCAGCGACATGCTCCGCTTCTTCTTCGACCTCGAGCGACGCTACTACCGCGAGAGGCGCGCCCACCTCCAGAGGATCGGCATCAAGGTGCCCATCACGGGCACCAACCAGACCTTCTGCCCCGCCAGCGTGTACGCCGACGCGGCGAACGACTTCATGAGCCGGAACAACTACTGGTGCCATCCCAACGTCCACGCCAAGCCCCACTTCACGTTCCGCAACCGCTCCGTGCTGCGGAGCGACCTGGCCAGCCGGTCGAATCCCATCACCAACATCGCATCGAGCACGGTCGTCGGCAAGCCGATGGTCAGCCCCGAGTTCAACTGGCCGTGGCCCATCGAGTACCGCGCCGAGTGCCTGCCCATGATGGCCGCCTACGCCTGCCTCCAGGACTGGGACGGGCTGCTCTTCTTCGCCTACAGGCCCGAGGGCCAGGCCCTCGAGTGGTTCGCCAGCCACAGCGACCCGGTGCGGTGGGGCGAGTTCCCTGCCGCGGCGATGCTCTTCCATCGCAACGACGTGTCGGTCGCCAGGCGGACGGTGCACGTCGGCTGGTCGGAGGCCGAGGTCTTCGAGGGCCGCCGCCGCCACATCGAGGCCCCCCGCTCGCCCTTCCGCCACCTGACCTACCTGCACAAGGTGCGCAACGCCTTCTACGAGACGGAGTACCGGGGCGAGGCCACCCTGGTGCGCGGCGCCGCGTGGGAGCCCAAATCGCAGGAGCGCTACGTGAGCGACACCGGCGAGCTGACGCTGGACAGCGGGCGCCACGTGTTCACCATCGACGCGCCGCGCACCAGGGCCGCCGTGGGCTTCCTCGGGGAGCTGGGGATCGTAGAGCTGGGCGAGGTGAGCGTGGCCTGCCGCACGCCCTTCGCCGCCGTGCTGGTGAGCTCGCTGGACGGGCGGCCCATCGCCAGCTCCCGCCGGGTGCTGGTCACCGCGGTGGCCCGGGCCGAGAACACCGGCCAGGCGTTCGCCAGGGGCAAGACGAGCGTGCCCGAGCGGGGGCGGCCGCCCGTCCTGGCCGAGCCCGTGGACGCCCGGCTCCGGATCCGCGTCGCCGGCACCCCCACGGCCTACGCCCTCGACCCCACGGGCAAGCGGCGAGGGGCCGTGGAGGTCGCGGCGGAGGGCGGCGCCGTGGCCATCGACCTGGGCCAGGTCCGCAGCCCGTGGTGCGAGATCGTCCTGGAGTGAGCGAGGCTGCCCGAGGCACGTGCCACGGCGAGACCTGCGCCGCCGCCATCATCCGGCTCCGGCGATTGACACGCGCAGCCCGGCTCACTACGATGCCCCGGACAGCCATCCCCTTGCAGCGAAGGGACACCGACGATGATCCGATTCGGCGGGCCGCTCTTCGATGTCGATGCGACCGACCCCGACGCCGTCGCCGCCGCCTGCGCCCGCAGCGGCTACTCCGCTATCTACTGCCCCGACCTCGACCCCGACGACGAGCAGACCTGCGTCCGCTACGGCGAGGCCATCCGCGACCACGGCCTGATGGTGGCCGAGGCCGGCATCTGGTGCCGGCTCGCAGGACCCGACGCCGAGGAGTGCGAGCGCAACATCCAAAAGGCCATCCGCCGAATGCGCGTGGCCGAGCTCGTGGGAGCCCAGTGCTGCGTGGACATCGCCGGCTCCTTCCATCCCACCAGCTGGCACGGCGCCCACCCCGACAACGTAGGCAGCCCGCTCTTCGAGGCCGCCGTCGTCGTAGCCCGGACCATCATCGACGCCGTCCAGCCCCGCCGGGCCAGGTTCACCTACGAGATGATGCAGTGGGCACTGCCCGACAGCGCCGAGACCTACCTCGAGCTCATCGACGCCGTGGACCGCGAGGCCTTCGGCGTCCACTTCGACCCCACGAATCTCATCAACTCGCCCCGACGCTACTACGACACCGCCGCCGTGATCCGCGAGTGCGTCGAGAAGCTCGGGCCCCACATCGCCTCCTGCCACGCCAAGGACGTGGCGCTCGACACCGAAAAGGCCATCGTCCACCTGACCGAGACCCCCATCGGCACGGGCAACCTGGACTACGAGACCTACCTCGAATGCCTCGACTCCCTGGGCCGCGACGTGCCTCTCATGCTCGAGCACCTGCCCGACGCCGAGGCGTACAAGGCCGCGGCGGACGAGGTGCGGCGGCTGGCCCTTCGCATGGGCATCGAGCTGGGCTGAGCCGGGGCCTCGTCGAGGCATCGGGCGAAGCCGGGCGGCGGGGAGCCCGCGCGGCTGGCCCCTTGAGCCTGGGGCTTCGAGGGCCCCGGCAGGGCCGGCAGCCCCTGCGGAGCCCCTTGGGCAGCTCAAGTGTCGGAGCCGCATCATCTTGGGCCCGGCGGGCCGGGGGCCGGGCTGCGGGGGGCCTTTTTTGACTTGACCGGCGCTGGGATATTCATTATCATCAAACATGGTGTGGCTCAAGGGCCTGTGCGACCGACGCGGGGGCGGTTTTTTGTGCGCCGCCCCCAATGTGAAACAAATCACAAGCCCAGGCACCCGCCCGCCGGCGCGGCGGCCCAAGCAGGTCCACGTCCCCATCCCTCGGCCCGCGGGGCCGGGAGGCGTATCCAGGTGAAGCTCGCCATCAGCGGCAAAGGCGGAGTGGGCAAGACCACCCTCGCGGCGGCCCTCGCCCGCCTGCTGGCACGCGAAGGCCACGAGGTGGTGGCCATCGACGCCGACCTGGACGCGAATCTGGCTTCCGCCCTGGGAGTGCCCGATGCCGAGAGCATCCGGCCCATCTGCGAGATGAAAGACCTGATCGCCGAACGCACCGAGTCCGGGCCGCAGGGCTATGGCAAGCTCTTCAAGCTCAACCCCCGGGTGAGCGACATCCCGGAGACCTACAGCGTGGTCCACGACGGCGTGCGGCTGATGGTCCTGGGCGGGACAAAGCGCGGGGGCTCCGGCTGCGCCTGCCCCGAGAACGTCTTCCTCAAGACCCTTCTCGGCCATCTCGTGCTCCAGCGCGAGGAGGCCTTGATCGTGGACATGGAGGCGGGGATCGAGCACCTCGGGCGGGCCACCTGCCAGGCCATCGACGCCCTGATCGTGGTGGTCGAGCCGGGGCGGCGCAGCGCCCGCACCGCCGAGACGGTGCGCCGGATGGCCGACGAGATCGGCCTCCGGCAGGTATTCCTGGTGGCCAACAAGGTCCGCTCGCCCCGCGACCTGGAGGTCCTGCGGCAAAGCCTGCCCCCCGAGGTCCCGCTGCTGGGAGCCATCGGCTTCGACGAGGCCCTGGTGACCGCCGACCTGGAGGGCCGGCCCATCGCGCAGGCGGACGGCAAGCTCCTCGAGGAGGTGGCCGCCATCCGCAAGGCACTGAAGCAACACCTTGAGCAAGGGAGTTCTGGATGAGCGACGTGGGGATGCTGGTTATTCGCCCCAAGCTGTGCGTGGCGTGCAAGCGCTGCATGATCGAGTGCGCCCTGGCCCACAGCGAGGCCGAGGAGCTGGAGGAGGCCATGGCCGCCAACCCGGCTCCCCAGCCCCGCGTCCGGGTGCGTCCCCTGGGCGACTACTCCGCCCCCTACGCCTGCCGGCACTGCGAGGACCCGCCTTGCGTGCCCGCCTGTCCCAACGACGCGCTGGCCAAGCTGGGGGAGGGTGACCGCGTGGCGCTCGACCTGGATGCCTGCACGGGCGAGGCCAAGTGCGTCAAGCGCTGCCCCTTCCTGGGCATCTACCTCCATCCCTCGGGCGAACACGCCGTGAAGTGCGACCTGTGCATCGAGCGGCTGGAGCGCGGCGAAATGCCCGCCTGCGCCACCGCCTGCCCCACGGGCGCCATCACCTACCGCGGCCCCGAGGAGCTGGAGGACGAGGACAAGGCCTTCCTGGCCGCCAAGGGCGGCGGTCTGATCCGCAAGGAGGGGGTGACCTACTCCATCGACCCCGACAAGTGCATCGCCTGCCGCAGGTGCGCCAGGGTGTGCCCCGCCGAAGCGGTGAAAGGCGAGAAGAAGACGCCCCACGAGATCATCCTGGAGCGCTGCATCCAGTGCGGGGCCTGCTACCTGGCCTGCCCCGCCGACGCCGTCCAGGCCACCTAGGCCGCTGGACCCTTACAGCGGATACCCCATAGAGGAGAGACCGGATGCCCGACGAGAAGAAGAGCGAGCTCCGCGACGACGTGTCGCTGGGAATCCTCAAGGAAATGGCCAGTTGCGGCCTCACCAGCACCTGGGACCGCTACGAGGCCCAGCTCCCCCAATGCGGCTTCGGGAAGAGCGGCCTGTGCTGCCGCCACTGCAACATGGGGCCGTGCAACATCGACCCCTTCGGCAACGGCCCCCAGGAGGGGGTGTGCGGGGCCGACGCGGATACCATCGTGGCCCGCGGCTTCCTGCGCACCATCGCCGGCGGGGCCGCAGCCCACTCGGACCATGGCCGCGCCGTATGCGAGCTGGTCGTGGCCGCGGGCAAGGGCGAGGCCCCGGGCTACGAAATCAAGGGCGAGGAGAAGCTGCGCTTCGTCGCCCAGACGATGGGCATCGATCCCGAGGGCAAGAGCAAGGACGACCTGGCCATCGCCGTGGGCGAGGCGGCCCTCGCCGAGTTCGGGAGGCCCACCGGCACCCAACTCCAGGCCGCTCGCGCGCCGGAGAAGCGACAGGCCGTGTGGAACGAGCTGGGCATCACGCCCCGGGCTATCGACCGCGAGATCGTCGAGGCCATGCACCGCACCTCGATGGGCGTCGACCAGGATTACCACAACCTGCTCCTCCACGGCCAGCGCATGGCCCTGGCCGACGGCTGGGGCGGCTCCATGCTGGCCACCGAGCTCCAGGACGTGCTCTTCGGCACCCCCGAGGCGGTGGCCGGGGAGATCAACCTGGGGGTGCTCAAGGCCGACAGCGTGAACGTCATCGTCCACGGCCACGAGCCCATTCTCAGCGAGATGATCGCCCTGGCCGCACAGGACCCCCAGATGCTCGAGGCGGCCAAGAAGGCAGGCGCCGAGGATATCGTGGTGGCCGGCATCTGCTGCACGGCCAACGAGCTGCTGATCCGCCACGGCATCCCCGTGGCGGGGAACATGAAGATGCAGGAGCTGGCCATCGCGACGGGCGCCGTGGACGCCATGATCGTCGACGTGCAATGCATCATGCAAGGCGACGTGGCGCTGGCCAGCCGCTTCCACACCCGCTGCATCACCACCTCGCCCAAGGCCAGGATCCGGGGCGCCAAGCACATCCAGTTCGACGAGCACAACGCCCTGGCCACGGCCAAGCAGATCGTGGGCGAGGCCATCGAGGCCTATGGCGAGCGCGACCCCGAGCGGGTGCACATTCCCGACAGCCACGCCCCCGCCGTGGTGGGCTTCAGCCACGAGTACATCAACTACATGCTGGGCGGGCGCTTCCGGGCCTCCTACCGCCCGCTGAACGAAAACATCATGAACGGGCGCATCCGGGGCGTGGCCGGGGTGGTGGGTTGCGTCCAGCCCAAGGTGCCCGCGGGCGAGGTGCCCTACGCCGAGCTGGTCAAGGAGCTGGTCTCCAACGACGTGCTGGTGGTCCAGACGGGCTGCGCGGCGCTGGACTGCGGGAAGAGCGGCTTCCTGCTCCCCGAGTTCCAGGAGGCCGCGGGCGAGGGCCTCAGGGAGGTGTGCGAGGCGGTGGGCATGCCCCCCGTGCTGCACGCCGGCTCGTGCGTGGACAACTCCCGCATCCTCATCGCCTGCACGGAGATGGTGCACGAGGGCGGCCTGGGCGACGACATTGCCGAGCTGCCCGTGGCCGGCGCCTGCTTCGAGTGGATGCACGAGAAGGCCATCTCCATCGGTCAGTACTTCGTCTCCTCCGGGGTGTTCACGGCCTTCGGCATCACCCTTCCCGTCTTCGGCAGTCCTGCGGTGCAGCGCTACCTCACCGAGGAGATCGAGAAGGAGGTGGGCGGGAAGTGGGCCTTCGGCCTGAGCCCCAGCGAGATGGCCGCCGCCATGGTGGACCACATCAACGCGAAGCGCGCGGCGCGGGGCATCGAGAAGCCCCCGGAGCGAGTGCTCTACGACATGGAGGCCCGCCGCCAGCTGAAGTTCTAGCCACCAGCACGCCCCCGCCTCGCCCCGCGAGGCGCCCCGATAAGGAGACCGCCCGATATGTCCCGCATCATCGCCAGTGCCGCCATCAACGGAGCCTACACCCTCCTGGAGCAGGCCGAGAAGGCCCTCGAGCAGGCCCTCGACTCCTACAGCGAGGATACGGCCGTCGAGTTCCCCAACACCGGCTACTACCTGCCCATCATCTACGGCACCACGGGCGAGGAGGTGAAGGACCTGGCCGGGTGCCGCAAAGTGCTGGGCATGGCCCGCGAGCTCCTGCCCCCCAAGGTGCGGGAGAAGCACTGGGTGCCCTACCTGGGCCAGGCCCTCGATGCGGGCATGACCACCCTGTGGGCCGAGGAGGTCTACGAGGCGCTCAAGTACCTGGACGACGAGAGCTGTCCCTACACGAAGACCCCGGCCCCCACGGACTCGAATCTGTGGCTGGGCGCGGCGGACGACGTGATCATGCGAGAACGGGGCATCGAGTTCGTCGACGGCACGGCTCCCGGCTTTGCGGCCATCGTGGGCGCCGCGCCCGACAACGAGACCGCGGTGCGCATCGCCCGGGAGCTCCAGGAGAACAACCTCTATGTCTTCATGTGCTCGGAGAGCGGGGGCAAGCGGTTCGCCGAGCAGCTCGCCGAGGAAGGGGTGCAGATGGGCTGGGAGACCCGCCTGGTGCCCTTCGGCCCGGAGATCTCCGCGGCGTGTTTCTCCCTGGGCTTCGCCGCCCGGGCGGCCCTCTCCTTCGGGGGGGTCCAGCCCGGCGACTACCGCCGCATGCTGCTCTACAACAAGTACCGCGTCTTCGCCTTCGTCCTCGCCCTCGGGCCGGTGAGCGAGGAGAAGTACGCCACCGCGGCGGGGGCCATCAACTACGGCTTCCCCACCATCGCCGACACCGACATCCCCACCATCTCCCCCACCGGGGTGTGCCTCTACGAGCACGTGGTGCCCAACGTCGAGCACGACGAGATGGTGGAGCGGGCCATCTACGTGCGGGGCCTCAAGGTGGTCCCCTCGGCGGTCGACATTCCCACCCGCTTCGGCCCCGCCTTCGAGGGCGAGCGGGTGCGCAAGGAGGACATGCGGATCGAGGCCGGGAACCCCAAGGTGGGCACCCCCTGCTTCGAATACGCCCGCACGCTGCCCACCGGGGAGGTCGAGGACGGCAAGATCGAGGTCGTCGGCCCCGAGATCGACGAGCTGGAGGAGGGCTCCTGCGTGCCCCTGGGCATCCTGGTCGAGGTGTCGGGGGCCAAGATGCAGACCGACTTCGAGCCCATCCTGGAGCGGCAAATCCACACCTACCTGAACTGCGCCCAAGGCATCTTCCACATGGGCCAGCGCGACAGCAACTGGCTGCGCTACAGCAAGGAGGGCTACGAGGCGGGCCTGCGCTTCCACCACATCGGCGACATCCTCTACGCCAAGTTCCGCGAGGAATACAGCGCCATCGTGGACAAGTGCCAGGTGACTGTCTTCACGGAGCCCGAGAAGGTCGAGGAGTACATCCAGGAGGCCCAGGCCGCCTACGAGGAGCGCGACGAGCGCATGGCGGGGATGACCGACGACGCGGTGGACGTCTTCTACTCCTGCACCCTGTGCCAGAGCTTCGCGCCCAACCACGTGTGCATCATCACCCCCGAGCACCCCGGCCTGTGCGGGGCCTACAACTGGCTGGACGGACGGGCCGCCTACGAGATCGTCCCCTCCGGCCCCAACCAGCCGGTGCGCAAGGGCGAATGCCTGGACGAGACCCTGGGCCAGTGGCAGAAGGTCAACGAGTTCGTCTTCGAGAAGTCCAACCGCAGCCTGGAGCGGTTTAGCGCCTACTCGATGCTCATCGACCCGATGACCAGTTGCGGATGCTTCGAGTGTATCTCGGCCATCCTCCCCATGACCAACGGGATCATGATCGTGGACCGCGACTTCACGGAGATGACCCCCTGCGGAATGAAGTTCTCCACCCTCGCCGGCTCGGTGGGCGGTGGGGTCCAGACCCCCGGCTTCCTCGGCCACTCGAAGCTCTACATCAGCTCCCGGAAGTTCATCTCTGCCGACGGTGGCTTCCGGCGCATCGTGTGGATGCCCAAGCAGCTCAAGGAGGAGATCCGCGAGCGCCTGGAAGCCAGGGCCGAGGCGGAAGGCGAGGAGGGCTTCCTGGAGAAGGTCGCAGACGAGACCGTGGCCCAGACCGAGGAGGAGGTGCTAGAGCATCTCCAGAAGGTCGAGCATCCGGCCCTCCAGATGGACCCGATGCTCTAGCCGCCGAGCGGCCAGAGGCCCGTGGCCTGCTCTCGGGAGGGGCCGGCGAGCCCTGCCCGGACCCGACGACACAGCCCTTTGAGAGGAGCTGCCGATGGCCCTGAGCGCGATGGACATCTTCAAGCTGCTGCCGCGGACCAACTGCCGCGACTGCGGCCAGGCCACCTGCCTGGCCTTCGCCATGCTGGTGGCCCAGAAGAAGGCCAAGCTCGAGGAATGCCCCCACGTGAGCGAGGAGGCCATGGAGGCCCTGGGCGCCGCCTCCGCACCCCCCATGCAACTGGTGGCGATAGGGGCCGGGGACAAGGCGGTGCAGGTGGGCGGCGAGACCCAGATGTTCCGCCACGACGAGAAGTTCCACCACCCCTGCGGCGTCGCCATTCGCGTCTCCGACACGCTGGACGAGGACGCCCTGGCCGCGAAGATCGAGACCATCAATGGCCTGAAGTTCGAGCGCGTAGGGATGGAGATCGCGGCCGACATGGTGGCCCTGGAGAACGAGAGTGGCGAGCCCCAGAAGTTCGCCCAGGCGGCCGCCACCATCGCCGAGAAGTGCCGCTGCGCCCCCATCCTGATGACCGACTCGCCCGAGGCCATGAAGGCCGCGGCTCAGCCCATCAAAGACCACAAGCCCCTCCTCTACGGGGCGAACGCCGAGAACGTCGAGGCCATGGCCGCCCTGGCCAAGGAGCTGGAGTGCCCTCTCGTCGTCTCCGGCGAGGGCCTGGAGAAAGTGGCCGAGCTCACCGAGAAGGCCAAGGAGGCGGGCGCCGAGCAGATGGTCATCGACCCCATGGCGCGGGATATGAAGGGCGGCCTCCAGGGCCTCACCCTGGCGCGCCGTGCGGCGCTGCTCAAGCAGTTCCGGCCCCTCGGCTATCCCCCCATTGCGGTGGCCGAGGCGGAGGAGCCGATCGACGAGCTGATGCTGGCCACCACCTTCCTGCTCAAGTACGCGGGTATCGTGGTCGTGCGCAGCGACCAGCCCCAGGAGGTCCTGCCCCTGCTCACCGCCCGGATGAACATCTACACCGACCCCCAGAAGCCCATCCAGGTGGAGCCCAAGCTCTACGAGGTGGGCGAGCCGGACGAGGATTCCCCGCTGATGTTCACCACCAACTTCTCGCTCACCTACTACAGCGTGGAGAGCGAGGTGGAGGCCAGCCGCGTGCCCTCCTACATCCTGGCCGTGGACACCGAGGGCACCAGCGTGCTCACCGCCTACAGCGGCGACAAGCTGAGCGAGAAAACCGTGAAGGACGCCCTGGAGAAGGCCCAGGCCGAAAGCAAGGTCAAGCACCGCAAGCTCATCATCCCCGGCTACGTGGCCGTGCTCAGCGGCAAGATCGAGGAGGAGACGGGCTGGGAGGTGCTGGTGGGCCCCAAGGAGGCGTCCTTCATTCCCAAGTTCCTCCAGGAAGTGTGGAGCTGAGGCCCGAGCAGCCGGCCCATGAGTGACGCCAAGAAATCCTGCACGGTCCACTTCATGCCCGACGACCGCACGGTGGAGGTCGAGCCCGGCCAGACCGTGCTCGCCGCGGCCCAGAAGGCGGGCCTCTACATCTCCAGCCTCTGCGGCGGCGACGGCATCTGCGGGAAGTGCCGCGTCGTGCTCCGCAGCGGCGAAGTCCAATCCAGGCCCACCACCCTCCTGGACCGCGACGAGATCCGCGAGAACTACATCCTCGCCTGCCAGACCACCGTGCAGGGCGACCTGGAGATCGAGATTCCCCCCGAGACCCGGGCCGAGGAGGGCCGCATCCTGGCCGACGAGGACGCGGAGCGCTTCGGCCAGCTCTCCCTGGTCCAGGGGGCAGGCTTCCCCCATGCCCCCCTGGTGCGCAAGTACTACCTGGAGCTCCAGGCTCCCTCCATGGAAGCGCCCCTGGCCAACCACGAGCGGCTCTACCAGGGCATCCTCGGCCGCGAGCCCGAGGCCCAGCTCCAGACCGGCTTCGCCGTGCTCCGCGACGTCAACCGGGTGCTCACCGAGGCCGACTACAAGGTCACGGTGACCGTAGGCCGCAGGGGCGCCACCACCGAAGTCGTCCAGGTCGAGCCCGGCGACACCTCGGAGGACAACCTGGGCCTGGCCATCGACATCGGCACCACCACCCTGGTGGTCCAGCTCGTCGACCTGGCGGAGGCCCGGGTGGTGGATAGCGAGGCGAAGTACAACTCCCAGATGCGCTACGGCGAGGACTACATCCGCCGCATCATCTACACCCAGGAGCACAACGCCCTGGAGGAGATGCAGCGGCTGATCGTGGACGACCTGAATGAGCTCATCGAGCACCTGGTGCGGCGAAACGAGGTGCACCTCCACGACATCACCTGCGCCCTGTGCGCCGGCAACACGGCCATGGTACACTTCCTCCTAGGCCTCGACCCCAGCGGCATCCGCCGCGAGCCCTACGTGCCCGTGGCCAACTTCATCCCGCCGCTACGGGCCGCTCAGCCGGGGCTGCGCATCAACCCCCGGGGCCTGCTCTACATCCTCCCCAGCGTCTCCGCCTACGTGGGAGCCGACATCACGGCCGGCGCCGTGGCCGTGCGCCTCGACGAGGCCGAGGAGCTCGCCCTGTTCATCGACGTGGGCACCAACGGCGAGGTGATCCTGGGGAACAAGGAGTGGGTGGTATGCTGCTCCGCCTCCGCAGGCCCCGCCTTCGAGGGGGTGGGCGTGGAGTACGGCATGCGGGCCGCCCGGGGAGCCATCGAGAAAGTGCATATCACCGAGGACTGCGAGGTGGAGGTGGAGACCATCGGCGGCCGCACGCCGCGCGGGATCTGCGGCTCCGGCCTGCTCGACCTCCTGGCCGAGATGTTCCGCACCGGGGTGCTGGCCCGCAACGGCAAGTTCCAGGGCTCCTGCGCCGCCAGGCGGCTGATCGAGCGCAACGGCGACTACCACTTCCTTCTCGTGCCCCGCGGCCAGGCCGCGGTGGACGACGACATCGTGATCACCCAGGCCGACGTGAGCAACCTCCTGCGGTCCAAGGCCGCCATCTACGCCGCCATCTCCATCCTGGTCAAGACCGTGGGGGTGGGCCTCGACGACATTCGCCACATCTACCTCGCCGGCGGATTCGGCAACTACCTCAACGTCCGCAGCGCCATCACCCTGGGCATGCTGCCCGACGTGCCCCCCGAGAGGGTCCACTTCGTGGGCAACACCGCCATCGCCGGGGCTCGCGCCGCCCTCCTCTCCGAGGAAGCCCTCCAGCGAATCCACCACATGGCCCGGATGATGACCTACATCGACCTGATGGGCAACCCCAAGTACATGGACGAATTCGTCTCCGCCAACTTCATCCCGCACACCGATGTCGAGAAATTCCCCTCGGTGCCCCCCGCCCCCGCGCCCGACGACGCGGCCGCGGACCCCGAGGCCTGAGGCGCCCAGGAGACAACGCCACCATGGTCGACCGAGCCGTCCAGCAGGCTCTCCTGACCGCCCAACGAAACGAGATCACCGAACACCTCATCTACCGCAAGCTGGCCCGATGCCAGAAGGACCCGCACAACCGCGACGTGCTGGAGCGCATCGCCCAGGACGAGCGGCGGCACCACGACCAGTGGAAGGAGCATACCGGGCAGGACGTCCGACCCGACGTGCCCAGGATATGGTTCTACACCCTCATCGCTCGCCTCCTCGGCCTGACCTTCAGCATCAAGCTGATGGAAAAGGGCGAGGACCGGGCCCAGAAGGGCTACCGCGAGGTGGCCGACGCCGTGCCCGAGGCCGATTCCATCGCCGCCGACGAGGAGGAGCACGAGCAGCAGCTCCTGGCCATGGTGGACGAGGAGCGCCTGCGCTACGTGGGCTCCATCGTCCTGGGGCTCAACGACGCCCTGGTGGAGCTCACGGGGGCCCTGGCGGGCCTGACCTTCGCCCTGGGCAAGGCCCGGCTGATCGCCGCCGCGGGCCTCATCACGGGCATCGCCGCCTCCCTCTCCATGGCCGCGTCCGAATACCTGTCGCGGAAATCCGAGGAGAGCGAGCAGGACCCGCTGAAATCCGCGCTCTACACCGGCGCGGCCTACGTGCTCACCGTGCTGTTCCTCATCTTCCCCTTCCTCCTGCTGGCAAACCCCTTCGCCGCCCTGGGCATCACCCTGTGCAACGCGCTCCTGGTGATCCTGGTCTTCACCTACTACGTGTCGGTGGCCCGGGACCTGGCCTTCCGACCCCGGTTCCTGGAGATGGCGGGGGTGAGCCTGGGCGTGGCCGCCCTGTCCTTCGGCATCGGCTTCGTGGTCAAGCAGCTGGTGGGGGTGGAAGGGTGAGCCCCCGCATACGAGGTGCCGAGAGATGACCACGCGGATCGCCATATCCGGCAAGGGCGGCGTGGGCAAGACCACCCTCGCGGCCCTGGCCGTTCGCTACATCGCCCGCGACCTGGGGCGAGCCGTCCTCGCCGTGGACGCCGACCCCAACGCCACCCTGGGCACCCTGCTGGGCGTAGAGGTCGAGGCCACCGTGGCCGACCTCCGTGAGGAGACCCTGGAGAAGAAGGACAATATCCCCAGCGGGATGTCCAAGGACCGCTTCGTGGAGCTCCGCGTCCAGCAGAGCATCGCCGAGCACACCGGCTTCGACCTGCTCACCATGGGCCGTCCCGAGGGTCCCGGATGCTACTGCTTCGTCAACAACCTGCTGCGCCGATACCTGGAGCGGGCCAGCAGCGACTACCCCTTCGTGATCATCGACAACGAGGCGGGGATGGAGCACCTGTCCCGGCGCACCAACAGCGCCCTGGACCTCCTGCTGGTAGTCGCCGAGCCCACGGTGGTGGGCATCGACACCGCCGCCCGCATCGCCCGTCTGGCCGAGGGGCTGCCCATCGCCATCAAGCGCGCGGCCCTGGTGCTCAATCGCGTGCCCCCTGCGGGCACCAGCCCCCAGGTCCAGGAGCGCCTCGAGGCCGCGGGCCTGCCCCTCGTGGGCAACATCCCCCTCGACCACGAGCTGCTGGAGGCCTCCATGGCCGGCCGCTCCCTGCTCGAGCTGCCCGACGCAAACCCCACGTACAGCACCCTCAAGGAGATCCTGGCCCAGGAACTCGGGGCGCCCGCCGCCGCACGTTGAGCCGCGGAGGCCCGCGGGTCACCGGTCCGATACGAACTGCACCTTGTCCCCTGCTCTAGGAGGAAGATGGATGGCGTTGCCCGACCTCACGGAGAAGTACACCGCCGGGGTGAACGAAGTGACCCTGGGAGCCACCGCCGACGAAGGCGGCACCCGCTCCACCGTCTACACCATCGGCGGGGCCAAGACGCTGCCCTTCATGGACGTCGACGGCGAGACCGGCAACCCCGTGCTGGTGGCCATGGACGTGATCGACGCCCCCCCGGAGGGCTGGCCGGAGGTGCTCCGCGAGCCCTTCGCCGACGTCCTCGACGACCCCGCCGCGTGGGCCAAGAAGAACGTCGAGGAGTTCGGGGCCGACCTCATCTGCCTCAAGCTCGACGGCATCGACCCCGACGGCGCCAACCGCTCCGCCGAGCAGGCCTGCAAGGCCGCCAAGGCCATCCTCGAAGCCGTCGAAGTCCCGCTCATCATCTGGGGATGCAACATCGACGAGCGCGACAATGAGGTCCTCCCCCAGGTCAGCGGCGCCACCAAGGGCGAGCGATGCCTCCTGGGCTGCGCCAAGCAGGAGAACTACAAGCGCCTGACCGCCTCGTGCATCGCCGACGGCCACAACCTCATCTGCCTCGCCCCCCTGGACATCAACATCGCCAAACAGGTCAATACCCTGGTCACGGAGATGGAGCTGCCCCCCGGGCGCATCGTCATGTTCCAGACCTCCGGCGCCCTGGGCTACGGCATCGAGTACGCCTACTCCATCCAGGAGCGCCAGCGCCTGGCCGCCCTGGGCGGCGACAAGATGATGATGATGCCCGTGATCGCCGACGCCGGCCACGAGGCCTGGAGGGCCAAGGAGGCCAAGCTCCCCGAGGACGAAGCCCCCGAGTGGGGACCGCAGGCCGAGCGCGGCCCCATGTGGGAGGCCACCACCGCCATCACCCTCGTCCACGCAGGCTGCGACGTGGTGCGCATGCGCCACCCCCGAGCCGTCGCCGCCGTCAAGAAGGCCCTCGCCGGCCTCCAGGGCGAATGACCGCATGACACCTGCTCCCAGACACCACCGGACAGACCGGGCACGGGCCAATCGCCACCTAACGTGAGAAAGGAGGGACGGGCATGATCGCCGTCGCCGAACGCCTCAACGGAATGTTCCTCGACGTCAAGAAGGCCATCCAGAAGAAGGACGCCAAGGCCATCGCCGACCTCGCCCAGAAGCAGACCGAGGCGGGAGCCAAGTTCCTCGACATCAACGTGGGCACCGCCGCCGAAGACCCCCAGGCCGCCATGCGATGGCTCGTGGAAACCGTCCAGGGGGCGTGCGACACCCCCATCGCCGTCGACAGCCAGAAGCTCCCCGTGATCAAGGCGGGCCTCGAAGTCGCCGACGGACGCGACCTGATGATCAACTCCGTCAGCGGCGACAGCGACAAGCTCGACGTCTACATGCCCCTCGCCATGGAGCACAACGCCGCCCTCGTGGCCCTCACCATGAACGTCGATGGCGTGCCCCAGAACGTGGAGACCCGCGTCGAGATCGCGATGAACATCGCCTCCAAGGCCATGGAGCACGGGATGGACGCCCGCAAGGTGTTCATCGACCCCATCATCCTGCCCATCACCTGCGACCAGAAGCAGCCCCGCTTCCTCATCGAGGTCATCTCCCAGGTCAAGCTCCTCAGCGACCCCCCGCCCAGCACCATCGTGGGGCTGTCCAACATCTCCCAGGGCACCGGCGAGCGCAGCCTCATCAACCGCATCTCCCTCGTGATGTTCCAGGCCGCGGGCCTCGATGCGGCCATCGTCGACGTCCTCGACACCGCGCTCATGGACGCCTCCATCACCGCCGACATGCTGCTCGACAAGATGATCTACAGCGACAGCTACCTCCGCGCCGCGCGCATGTGAGCGCTCGCCGCGGCCCGCCGCCCCCGAGACCACAAAAGGCCCTCCCCGCGTCTCGCCGACGCGGGGAGGGCCTTCTTCGTGCATGCGGTGTGCGGCAGGCCGAGCTGCCGGCGCCGGCTAAGCGTGACGCTCGGCCTCCGCCCTTTGCTCAGCGTGCTGGCGGGCCTGGTACATGAAGGCCTCGATGCGAGTGTCCTCCCCCACCTGGGTGAGCCCGTCGTAGGCCATCTTGAGGATGGGCATTTGGGGATGGAACTCGCGGTAGCGTTCGAGCAGGGCCTCCACGATGGTGCCCGGCATACAGTTGAAGGGGATGACGTTCACCAGCCCGTCGAAGCCCCGGTGGGCATACTCCACGGCCCGCCCCATGCTGAGCACGGCCTCGCCGCGGATGGCGAAGTCGAGGTAGGGCTCGGCCAGGGCGATGACCTCGCGGGTGGGGCTCTCGTAGAGGAAGTCGCGAATGGCGCCGCGGAAGGGGCGGGTGATGCGGCGCGCATCGCGCCGCTGGAAGAGCTCGGTGACCACCTCCATGAGGTAGCCGCGGACGTTGCGGTTCGTGCGGGCATCGAGCTTTCGCTCGTGGGCGATGTAGTCGATCCACTCCTCCAGCGGGGGCAGGGAGACCTCGGCTCCGAGGGCCTCCAGGCGGCTGCACACGTAGTTGTTGCAGTGGGGATTGCAGCGCACGTAGATCTCGCCCACCAGGCCGATGCGGGGCTTGCGCTCCTGAGAGTCGGCGGGCACGGCGCGGTAAGAGGCCACGATCTCGCGGGCCAGGGGCAGGAGGTCATCGCCCCCCTCCACGGCGCGCTCGACGCGGCCCAGGAAGTGGTCGTAGAGGGCGTCGCAGTCGCCCTCCCGCCACTCGTAGGGGCGGGTCTGGCGACAGATCTTCTGGAGCAGGTCGGTGAGGACAATCCCGTTCCAGGCCAGCTTGCGGAACCCGTTGCCCAGGCTGCCCAGGTCGCCGTGGTAGCCGTCGGTGCTGGCCTGGTCGAGCTCGATGATGGGCACGTCCGCATAGCCCAGCTCGTCGAGCAACATGCGGTGGAACTTGCTGTACTGGCCGAAACGGCAAGGGCCCATGGCCGAGGGCATGAAGAAGGCGCTGCGCGAGGGCTCGAAGTCCCCCGAGCCCACCGTCTTGAGGATGTCGCCAGTGGTCACGATGCAGGGGAAGCACTCCTTGCCCGAGGTGTGCTGGCGGCCCAGGGCCACGCTCTCCGCGTCGGAGGCGGGCATGGCCACGGCCTCGACGCCGTGGTGGCGCATGGCGGCGGCCAGGGCGCGCTGGTGGTCGTCCATGTAGGGCACGTAGACGACGCGGTCCGACCTGTGGCGCTGGACCGGGGCGAGCGGGGGGGCCGGAGCCACGACGCGGTCGGCCTTGACGTTGCGGATGCTGTCCAGGAACGCCTCGCAGCGGGTGATGGCGCCCACGTCGGCGCTGTGCTCGTCCACCTCGATGGCCAGGTAGGGCTTGCCGCTCATCTCCCGGGTGAAGTACTTCATGATGAACGAGTCCGGGCCGCAGCCGAAGTTGGTGATGTAGAGGGCGTGAAGCCGCGGGTCGGTCGCGATGGCGCGGCCCAGGCTGAGGATCCGCTGGCCGTAGCGCCAGTACATGTTGGGGTACTCGTGGCCCACCTCGCCGTCGTCCAGGGGCACGAAGTCGGAAGGGACGGCGAGCACGCCCAGGTCGCGGAGCTTCTCGGGCAGCCCCAGGTTCAGGCCCGGGTCGCAGCCGTTGTAGGGCCGGCTGACGATGACGATGGCGATGTCGTCCTGGCCCAGCGACTCCAGCACCTTGCGGCCGCGGCGCTCGATGGCGCTGTAGAAGCGGCGCTGGGCCTCCCAGGCGACATCCAGGGCCGCTCGCGCCCGGCGCCTGGGGACCCCCAGGTCGGCGGCTAGCCGGCCCAGCACCCGCTCGACCTCTCCGGGGCCGCGCTCCATGTGGATCACGGGCATGACCACCTGGGAGTCGAACCGGGCGAAATCCAGCGCCGCGTTCATGGTGAAGGGCACGCTCTGGATGTAGGGGCAGTTGTAGGAGCGCTTGGCCCCTTCGAACAGCGGCTGCATGTTGATGATGCTGGGCAGGAACACGTAGTCCACCCCCCGGCGGAGCAACTGGAGGACGTGGCCCTGGGCGGCCTTGATGGGGAAGCAGCTCTCGGCCACCACGTGCTCCAGGCCCTCCCGAATCACCCGGCGGTTGGTCCGCCCCGAGGTCACCACCTGGAAGCCGCACTCGGTGAAGAAGGCCTTCCAGAAGGGGAAGAGCTCGAAGTAGTGGGATATGCGGGGAATGCCCACCGTATGGCCGTTCGCCTCAGCGGGTCGCTCCCGGGGGTAGGAGTGGAGGAGCAGCTCCTCCCGCTCGCGGAACAGGCGGGGCAGGTGCTCCCCGAGGCTGGTGCGCTTCTCCTCGTCGTACTTTCCGCACCGGCTGCCGTAGTGCAGCGGGGCCTCGCCCGCCACCGACACCCGCCGCACCTCGCACATGTTGGGGCAGTCCTCGCACTCGAAGCTCTCCACCGTGTACTGCCGGTCGGTAAGGTCGAAGCCCTTGAATCGGGAGCGGCCGACGACCTCGCGCTGGGCGATCAGCGCGGCGCCGATGGCCCCCATCACGTCGTGGTGGGGGGGCACGGTGATCGACTTGCCCGTCACCGCCTCGAAAGCGGCGACCACGCCCCGGTTGGCCGCCACCCCGCCCTGGAAGAAGATGTGGTCGCCCACCCGCCGCTCCTCCACCACGCGGTTCAGGTAGTTGGCCACGATGGAGTAGCACAGGCCGGCCACCAGGTCGTCCTTCGGAGCCCCCTGCTGCTGGTGGTGGTTGAGGTCGGACTCCATGAACACCGTGCAGCGCTCGCCCAGGTGGATGGGGCCGTCGGAACCCAGGGCCAGGGCTCCGAACTCCTCGATGATGTCGATGCCCAGCCGCTCCGCCTGCTCCTCCAGGAACGAGCCGGTGCCCGCCGCGCAGGCGCGGTTCATCGTGAAGTCCACCACCGCGCCGTTCTCCAGGAACACGTACTTGGAGTCCTGGCCGCCGATCTCGAAGATGGTGTCCACCCGGGGGTCGACCCACGCGGCGGCGGTGGCGTGGGTGGTGATCTCGTTCTTCACCACGTCGGCGCCAATGAAGTCGCCGGTCAGGTAACGGCCCGAGCCGGTGGTGGCGCAGCCGCGGACGACCACCCGGTCGCCCACCTCCTCGCCCACCTCGCGCAGGCCGCCGACCACCACGTCGATGGGCCGCCCCGCGGTCATCAGGTAGCGGCGGGCCAGGATCTTCCCGGCCTCGGAGAGCACCACGATGTTGGTGGAGATGGAGCCCACGTCCACGCCCACGTAGGCGTCGACCTTGTGCCCCGGGGGCGGGGGCTGGGGGGCGGTCTCGATGGCGTGGCCGGGATCGGCCAGCGGGGCCAGGGTCTGGCGGTCGGCGGTTCGCCGGGCGAGATAGTCGTCGATGGACTTCAGGCCCTCGAAGCCGCTGGCTCGGCCGGACTCGATGACGGAGAGGACGGCCCCGATGGCGCCCATCGAGGCGTAGTGCTCGGGCACGAGCAGGCCGCCGGGGCCAAGCTCCAGCACGCTCTCGAAGGCCCGGACCATGCCCTGGTTGGCGGCCACCCCGCCATGGAAGGCGATGGGCTGCTGAAAGTCCTTGCCCTTCCCGATGTTGCTGCGGAAGTTGCGGGCCATGGCGTGGCACAGGCCGGCCACGATGTCGTAGTAGGGCGTGGCCTCCTGCTGGAGGTGGATCATGTCCGTCTTGGCGAAGACCGAGCACCGGCCCGCGATACGCGGCGGGGCCGCGCTCTTCAACGCGTGCTCGCTGAACTCCTCGATGGTGAAGCCCATCCGGGAAGCCTGCTGGTCGAGGAACGAGCCGGTGCCCGCCGCGCACAGGGTGTTCATCGCGAAGTCGCGCACCCGCACCTGGCCCCTCTCCTCGTCCTCCTCCAGGAGGATGAGCTTGGAGTCTTCGCCCCCGATTTCGATCACCGTACGCACCTCGGGATGGAGGCGCGCCGTGGCCTTGCTCTGAGCGATGATCTCGTTGACGAAGGGGCAGCCCAGCACCTCCGAGGCCAGCTTGCCGCCCGAGCCGGTCACGGCCACGCCCGCCACCTCGTCGGGCGGCGTGCGGCTCAGCAGGTCGGCCAGCACCCTCCGCATGGCCTCGATGGGCTGTCCCCGCGTGCGCTCATAGTGGTCTTCCCGGATGCGCCGCCGCTCATCCAGCACCACCGCGTTCACGCTCACCGAGCCGATGTCCAGACCGATATACATCGCGCTACCTCGCGCCCCCTCTATGGAAATCGGCAGTGAGGGCCCCCCGGCCGGCGGGGCGCCGCCGCGAGCGGCTCCTCTCAGGTTAGCCCGCCCGCCCCTCACACCAAGTTCCGACCATTGTAGCGCACCGCCCGGCGCCGTGTCCAGAGGAAGAAAAGCGTGCTCAGGAAGAGCGAGAGCTGCCCGCCTCGCGGTAGAAGGGCGCCGCCGGGCCGCCGGCGGTGAAGAGCACGGCGAGGCGGGTGACCAGGGCACCCAGGAGCACGTAGCCCAGGGTCACCTGGAAGCTGAGCAGGAACTGCCCCAGGTGGCTTCGGGGATCCGCGTAGACGTCCCCGAAGCCCAGGGTGGTCATGGTCACTACCGAGAAGTAGAGCGCGTGGCCGAAATCCACGAGGCCGTGGCGATGGCCGGCCGCACTCACCACCACGCATTGAGGCAGCAGCGTGTAGGCGGCGGCGAAGGCCAGGGCGAGCACCGCGAAGGCGATGAGGATGCGCCACGTGGAGTGGCCGTAGTCGCACATCAGCCAGAAAAGCCACACCGGCAGCGCCAGCAGGCGATGGCGGCCGTACCATTCCCGCCACCGCTTGCGGCGGATGTCGTACTCCAGGAGCTGCTTCAACCCCGGCTCCACGCGGGCGCTGTCCAGAGCCACGCCCGTGAAGTCCGTCTCCCGGTCTACCCGGTCCGTGGCGATCAGCGTCTCGCCGTCCACCTTGGCGAACGAGCAGCGCGTGGAACGCAGGTCGGTCCCTCGCAGATTCGCTCCCCTGAAGTCGGCCTCCCGGGCGTCGGCTGCCCGCAGGCTGGCGCGGACGAGGATGGTCTCAGCCAGGGCGGCTCCCTCAGCGAGGCCCCCCCGAGGTCGGCTCCCACGAGCACCGCCCGCCGCAGGTCCGCCCGGGCCAGGCGGGCCCCGCGGAGGTCGATCCCCCGCAGCTCCACCCGCCCCTGGTCGGGGGTGCGCACGCGGGCCCCTTGCAGCCACACCGCGGCGTCGGGATTCTGCCGCCGCCACTCGTTCCATTCGCTCGCGTCGCCGGCCTCGATGGCCCTCCGGAGCAAAGCCGCCTGCCGCTCGTCGATCCTGTCCTCGCCGACCCTGGGCTCGTCGACGTCTTCAGCCACGGGCTTCGATCTCCGGCTGCAAGCAGATGTCCTGGAGCACGGCGCAGGAGCCTCCACACCCGCCGATGCGCTACCGGGAGGCCCCGTCTCGTCGCTTCGACTGTACCGCCGAGGGCCAGCCGCGTCAAGCCGGCGGCAAGGCACCGCGGGGCACACGCGCCATTGTTTCCACCTCCCAGGCGTGGTATCATGCCAGACGGGGGGCAGGCGCCGCCTCGACGAGGCCCCGCCTTAGCCCCGCGTCCGAGGCACAGGCCGCAGAAGGAGAATACACGATGAGACCTCCGATCGCGATCCTCGCCCTGATGGTGCTCCCCGTATGTGCCCGAGCCGACGTCCTGCACATGGCCGACGGGACGACTCGCGAGGGCAAAGTGGTCGAGGTGAACGAGCGGGAGGTGATCGTGGAGTTCGGCCAGGGCTCCGTGTACCTCCGCGTGCCCCTCCCTCGCGACCAGGTGGTGCGCATCGAGCGCAAGCCCACCGCCGGCGACCAGCTCACCGTCGAATACGTCAAGCGCCTCGCCGAGGCCATGGAAGGCGGGGCCAACGACTGGTACGCGCTCGGCCTGTGGTGCCGCGAGCAGCGCGTGCTGAACGACAAGGCCCAGGAGGCCTTCCAGCGGGCCCTGGCCCTCGACCCCGACCACGTCCCCGCCCACCGAGCCCTGGGCCACGTGAAGCTCGACGGCTCGTGGATGACCCCCGAGCGTGCGGTCCACCTCCTGGCCCCCGACCTCGCTGCCGCGGCCGAGCAGGCCCAGAAGCTCGAAGCCCAGAAGCGGCTCGAAGAGGCCAAGACCGAGCTTCTCAAGGCCCGCAAGCGCATCGCCGAGCTTCAGGCCGAGGTGGAACAGCTTGAGGAGCAGAACCAGCAGCTCGAACACAAGCTGGCCACCATCCCGCCGCCGCCGCCCCCCCGCGTGATCTACCGCCCCATCATCATCTACCGCGACAGACACGGCCCGGGCAAGCCGGCGCCGGTGGGCAACCCCAGCGGCGGGCGTACCAACAAGCGCACCCCCTCCTCGCCGGGACGGACCAACAAGGTCTCGCCGTAGCCCGCGCGCCCTCCTCTCTCCGCCTTTCGGCCACAGGCGGGCAGTTTGCTTCCGGGCCACGTTTCTGGTAGGTTTCCCACTTCGGCACAGGCGGCGGACGAGCCGCCCCCCTTGCTGGCAAGCTGAGGAGAGCGACGGGATGTACAGGATCGCCGTGATTCCCGGCGACGGCACGGGGCCGGAGGTGGTTCGCGAGGGGCTCAAGGTCCTCGATGCCGTGGCCAAGGCCAAGGGCTTCGCCTACGAGACGGTCGAGTACGACTTCGGCGGCGACCGCTACCTGGCCACGGGCGAGGTGCTGCCCGACTCCGCGCTGGAGGAGCTTCGCACCGTGGACGCCATCTACCTGGGGGCGGTAGGCCATCCCCAGGTGGCGCCGGGCATCCTGGAGAAGGGCCTCCTCCTCCGCCTCCGCTTCGAGCTCGAGCAGTATATCAACCTCCGTCCCGTCAAGCTCTTCCCCAACGTGCCCTGCCCGCTGAAGGACAAGGGGCCGGAGGACATCGACTTCGTGGTCGTCCGCGAGAACAACGAGGGCCTCTACACGGGCATCGGGGGGGTGCACAAGCGCGGCAGCCCCGAGGAGGTGGCCGAGCAGGTGATGCTCAACACCCGGGCCGGCGTCGAACGCTGCCTGCGCTACGCCTTCGAGCTCACCCGCCGCCGGGCCCGCAAGCGCACCGTGCGGCTGGAGACGTCGGACCTGGCTTCGCCACCGCCGGCGGGCGGCTCGCAGCCCGTGGCCTTCGTGCATCGCGAGCGCGGGAAGATGGCCGGGCGGCTGGTGGAAAAGGGGCCCGACGGCGTGCACGTGGAGATGGAGGGGATGCTCACCCTCTGCGCCAAGACCAACGTGCTGACCTACGCGCACGACCTGTGGTGGCGGGCCTTCCACGAGGTGGGAGCCGCCGACTTCCCCGAGATTTTCCGCGACTACGCCCACGTCGACGCCACCTGCATGTGGATGGTCAAGAACCCCGAATACTTCGACGTGATCGTCACCTGCAACATGTTCGGCGACATCATCACCGACCTGGGGGCCATCATCCAGGGTGGGATGGGCGTGGCCGCGGGCGGCAACATCAACCCCCAGGGCGTCTCCATGTTCGAGCCCATCGGCGGCTCTGCGCCCAAGTACACGGGAAAGGGGCTCATCAACCCCATCGCCGCCATCTGCGCCATGGGCATGCTACTCGACACCATCGGCGAGCGCGACGCCGCACAGGCCGTCGACCGCGCCGTCGCCGCCACCACCCCCAGGCTCCAGAGCATGAGCGCCGGCAGAATGGGCCTGTCCACCGCCCAGGCGGGCGACCTGGTGGCCGACGCCATCCACTGAGCCCCCGGTGCCGCGCGGCCACAACCCACAGGAAGGCGCGAGCAATGTCCAGGACCACCTCCCGCCTGCTGGCCGCTATCCTCGTCCCCGCGCTCTGCGGCTGCGGCTGGCTCGGCCGCGGCGAGGACGAGAGGCGCGAGGACGACCGCGATCCCCTGCGCCGACGCGAGATCGGCCTCGAGGAGTACGAGGCCGAAGTCGCCCGTCCCGTCGCCGGCCTCAGCCTTAACGCCAGCCTGGACAAGGAAACCTACACGCCCCAGGAGCCCGTGGTCCTGGAGCTGCGGCTCCAGAACGTCTCGGGCGTGGTGCCCCGCACGAAGGCCCGCGACATCCCCGTCTACTTCGAGCCCTTCGCCCGCGTTCCCGAGGGCGGGGCCGCGGAGTGGCTCTTCAAGTTCCTCATCCAATCCGAGACCGAGGGCAAGGTGGTCTACCGCAGCCCCGACTTCGAGGTGCCCAAGGACCGGTTGGAGGACTACTACCACTACATGACGCTGCCCCCCCGGGCCTTCGTGGGCTGGCGGTTCCGCCTGCGCCGCGGCTCGCTGGAGCCGGGGCGTTACAGCCTCCTCGCCTGGTACGAGGTGAACGAGGATTTCCGCGTGATCATCAACCGCGATCTCACCGAGTCGCAGGTCGAGCTGCTGGGCAAGGAGAAGGCCTACGTCCGCGTGTGGACGGGCAAGGTCTTCTCCAATCGCGTCCGCTTCCGGGTCCGCCCCGAGCGGCGAGGCCCCTTCGGGCTGTGGTAGCGGCCCGTCCCCCGCGCATTCCGCAACACGTGAGAGGAACCGAGAGATGGCGCAACAGGTGCGGCTGGGATTCATCGGATGCGGGGGCAACGCCCGCGGCCACATGACGCGCGTCGCCGAGGACCTCGACGTGACCATCGCGGGGGTGTGCGACGTGGCCGAGGCGGCCGCCCGGTCCGCCGCCGCCGACTTCGGAGCCCAGCCCTTCACCTCGCACAAGGCCATGCTCGACGCCGGCGGCCTCGACGCCGTCTACATCTCCATCCCCGTCTTCGCCCACGGCGAGCCCGAGCTGGACGTCCTCGACGCCGGCCTGCCCTTCTTCGTCGAGAAGCCCGTGGCCATCAGCCTGGACGTCGCTCGCCGCATCGCCAGCCGGGTGCGGGAGACCGACGCCCTCACCTGCGTCGGCTACCAGCTGCGCTACACCCGCGCCGCGCGCGACACGCGGGCCTTCCTGGCCGACGAGACCATCGGCATGGCCGTAGGCCGCTACTGGTGCGGCACGGGCCGGGGCACGGGCTGGCTGAGGGAGTTCCAGAAGTCGGGCGGCCAGGTGGTCGAGCAGGCCACCCACACCATCGACATGATGCGCTTCCTGTGCGGCGAGATCGCCGAGGTCTACAGCGTGCAGGCCAACCGTACGCTCGGCGATATCGACTGCCCCGACCATACGGTCACGGCAATGACCTTCGCCAGCGGAGCCCCCGGATGCCTCACCACCTGCTGGGCCTACGAGGGGTTCGACGGCAACGTGGTGGACGTCTTCTTCGACCGCTACCGCCTGAACTGGGCCGCGGGCGGCCCCACCACCGTCCCTGAGTGCCCCCAGTTCGCCATCACCGACGAGCCCACGCAGAGCATCGACGAGGTCTTCCTTCACGCCGTGCGCACCGGCGACCGCCGTGCCATCCTCACCCCCTACGACGACGCGGTGCGTAGCCTCGCCGTCTCCCTCGCGGCCAACGACTCGGCGCGCGACGGCGCGCCCAAGCCCGTGCCCGCGCTCTAGGCTCAGCTCATCGCTCGTCCGCGGCGCGGGATCAGCTCGGAGGGCAATGCGCCGGGTCGCGGGATGCCCTGCGCCGGCGCGGTCACTCGTCGGGGCTGGCCCGGACGTCGGCCCCTGGGGCCTGGGCGGGACCTTCGGTCTCCCCGGTGCCTTCCTGGGCCGGCTCGGCGGGTATGTCCTCCCCGGTGAGTTTCTTAATGGCGGCGGCGGCGCTCTGGCGCACCTTGGGACTCTTGCTCTTGAGGAAGGGCCGGATGGCAGGGGCCGCCTCCTTGGCATCGAGGCGGGCCAGGGCGGCCATGAGGTCGGGCTGGCAGCTTGCGGCCACCACCGTCTCCTCGTCCTTCATCAGCTCCAGGGCCTCGACCAGGTCGCGTGCCACGGCGTCGGCGTCCACCAGCTTCCACGCGTCGGCGTACTTCTCGCGGGAGGCGCCGGCGAGGGTCTTCGCGGCCCGCGCGGCGGGCACGGAGACGATGCCGATGGCCGCCTTGGCCTGCTTGGCCACGTGGGGGAGGGCGATGGGGTCGCCGATCGCGGCCAGGGCCTCGATGGCCTTGGCGGTGACGAACCAGTCGTTGTCGTGGATGGCGGCGATGAGGCCGCCCAGCGCCGCGGGGTCCTGGAAGCGGGCCAGCTGCTCCGCGGCGCCCTGCCGCACCAGGGAGTCCTTCGACTCCAGCTCGTGGAGGAAGCGCTCGACCTGGGGGCCGGGCTCCCACCGTGCGAGATACTTCTCCAGCTCTTCGTCGGGCTTCGGCTTCGTCGCTTCGGCCAGGGCAGCGAGCATCCGCTGACGATCCTCGCGGATCTCGGGAGCGCGGTACTGGGAGAGCGCGGCCACCACCTCGCGCGCCGCCTGGTAGTTTTTCTCGTCCATGGCCTGGCGGAAGCGGCGAGCGTGGTCCGTGCGGAGCCGTTCGAGTTCGTCGCGGAGGTCCTTCTGGAGCGCCTTCGCACGCTCCGCCTGGGGCGTGCCCAGGTAGAGGGCGATGAACTGGCGGCAGGCGACGATGGCCTCGCCGTAGCGGCGCTTGTCCTTCAGCTCGTCGACCTGGGCCTCGAGGTCCGGGTAAGCGGCCGCGGCGGCGCGCTCCTCGGCGGCCGCGGCCTGCTCCCGCTCGCCCGCTTCCTTGGCCTCGGGCTGCTCGGCGGTGCGCCCGTCCCCGGCCGGCTTGAGGAGGGCGAGCTCGGCCCGGATGGCTCGCAGCTCGGCGGCCAGCTTCTCGAGCTGCCCGCGGTCGCTGACCGCGGGATTGCCCGTCTCGTGGCCCGCCCGCAGCTCCTGCACCTGCTTGGCCAGCGGCTGGAGGCGGCCTTCGAGCTGCTCGATGCGCTGGCTCCGCTGCTCCCGCTCGGACGTGATGCTGGCCTTGAGCCGGTCGAATTCCTTGCGGATGGGGCCTAGCCTCTGGTCGAGCTCGCGGAGGCGGCGGCTGTCGTCCACCCGGTCGGCGGCGAGCTCCTGGGTCTTCTCGGCGAGGGGCTGGAGCTTCTCCGCCAAGGCGTCGAGACGCTGACTGCGGTCCTGGGCCTGGCGGGCCGCTTCGCCCTTGAGGCTGGCGAGCTCGCCGGCCAGGCCTTCGAGCTTTTCGGCCAGCTCCTGGAGTGCGGCGGCATTCTGCTCCCCGGCCGCGGCGGGGGCCCCGGCCTGCGCCCGGTCGGAGCGGCGGCTGAGGGCGAAGATGAGGAAGATGAGGAGGAAGATCGAGGCGCTGAGCGAACAGCCGAGCCAGAAGCGCATCCGCAGGTTCTGGCGCCCCACGGTCTCCAGGTCGTGGGCTTCGCGGGTCAGGGGAGAGCCGCAGTAGCGGCACTTGAGCGACTCGGCGGGGATCACGCCGCCGCAGTAGGGGCACTTCTTGCTCGGGCGGACGGGCCGTTTCGGCGGCTTGCTCGTGGCCTTCGGCTTGGGCGAGGGCTTGGGCTTCGCGGCCTCGGGCTTCCGGCCTCCGGGCGAGACCTGAGCCCCGCACTTGCGGCAAACGTAGGCCTTGCCGTCGTAGAGAGGGGTGTCGGTGGTGCCGCACTGAGGGCAGTGGATGGGGCCCACGCTCCGCATCTTGGCCACGCAGTCGGCGCAGTAGACCCGGCCCCCGAGGTGCTTGAAGCTGCCCCGCTCGATCTCCTGGAGCGATAGCACCTTATGGCACGAAGCACACGCCAGATCGTCCATAGCTCTCGCCCTTCTACCCGTGGAGCCGGGGCGCCGCGAAGGCATTATAGATCGCCCCCGGCGGGAAGTCAACGACCGCCCTTCCTCACCCCCCACTGTCGTAGCTCGTTTCGCGCGGCTGAATTACGGCAAACCGTGGAAATGGACCGTTCCCAAAAGACGCCATCTGGCACAGTAGACGCTCAAGATGGGCCCTTCCCTGTTGCCAGGAGGAAGGGTCTGTGGCCAGACTGAAACTGGGCTCGCGTCGGCCGAAGAAGAAGTTGACTCCCCGCGCGAGCGCATGCTATACTTCCCAACCCTGATTCATCCAGGGCCTCCTCCCCTGCGGAGCCCGATCGCCATGAGCAAGCGCCCTCTTCTCCCCTTGCTCGTTAGCTGTGTCGCGGTGCTGGCGGGCTGCGCCGGGCGGGGCACCCGCGATATCGAGGGGCTTCTGCGCGACCTGATGAGCGAGTCGGAGAGCGCCCGGCGCCGGGCCGAACGCAACCTGGCCGAACACGGCCGCTCCTACATTAAGCCCCTCAGCAACATCCTCACCGGCCAGGATATCGAGAAAACCGTCCACGAGTACGACATCAAGGCCAAGATCGATACCCTCAAGGTCCCCGCGGCAAGGGCCCTGGGCGTGACCGCCGAGAGGGCCTCCCTCGCACGCTCCGAGGCCGAGACCGCCGCCAAGCCCCTTCTCCAGGTCCTCCACGAAGGCGAAGACCTGGAGCTCCGCGTCGAAGCCGCTCAGGCCCTCGGCTGCTTCACCCAGCTCTCGGAACCGGCCAACGACCTCATCCTCCTCCTCCGCGTGCAGGAACCCTCCCTCGTCCAGGCCGCCATCGACTCGCTGGCGCGGAACGCCCTCCAATCCATCGACCGCCTGGTGCTCCCGGCAGAGCGTCCTGCCGAGGCCGTGGAGAAGGACTGGGAGCGCCTCGAACGCCGAATCCAGAGCGCCGACGACGAAATCCGCCTGGACACGGTCCGCGAGATCGCCGCCAGCCGCGACCCCCGGGCCGCCGATCTGCTCATCCAACGCCTGGGCGCCAAGCCCCCACCCGACGCAGCTCGCCCCCCCGACCAGACGGAAGAGCCGGCCGACGAGCAGCAGACCCAAGAAGACCCGACGGAAGAGACCGAAGCGGAGGAAGCCGAGGAGGACGAGGAGAAGCCCACCAAGGATAAGAGCAAGGACGTGCGCTACGCCGCACTCGTCTATTGCCGCCGAGTCGCCAAGAAGAAGCCCAATAGCCCCTTCGCCCAGCGCCTCTACGCCATCCTGCCCGACCTGTTCCGCAACGACGACGACAGCCGCGTGGTGCTCATCGCCGCCCAAATGCTACGCGACCGCGAGCCTGACCTCGTCGGCGAATTCCTCCACCGCGTCGAGAAGGCCAAGGAGAAGGCCGAGGAGAAGCTCCTCGCCGACGCGACCAACGACGAGTACGACGCGGGCACCAGGGCCGACGCCATCAGCGCCCTCCGCTCCCTGCCCAGCCCCGAGCGCGACAAGCTGCTGGCCGGGTTCCTCGACCCCCAGGAGGACGAGGCCCCGCGGGTGAAGCGCGCTGCCGCCAGCGTGCTCACCGGCTCGGAGACCGAGACCGCCCGCCAGGCCCTCGAACTGGCCATGCAGGACGAGGACAGTATCGTCCGCCTCATCGCCGCGCAGGCCCTCGGACGCCTGGGCAACGACGAAGCTGTGCGCTACCTCATCGCCCTACTCAGCCACAAGGAAGCCAAGGTCCGCCCCCCCGCCGCCGACGCCCTTGGAACCCTCCGCGAAGAAGCCCTCGACGAGCTCACCCGACAGCTCCAGACCGCACTCGACCACGCCGAAACCCTCGCACAGTGGGAAGTGCCCCTGGCCGAACTGCGGCGCGTCAGGGACCGCACCCGCGAGCAAGAGCACCGGCTCGACGACCTCGAAGACGCCATCGAGGACTACAGGGACGAGCATCCCCGGCGCGACGAGGAGCACATCGCCTGGGGCATCGTGTCCGGCCTGGGCGACATCGCCGCCGAGATCGAAGCCCAGGCTGCCGCTCCCGCACGCGGCGCGGTGGTCCGCGCCATCGGCTGCCACTACCCCTCGGTTCGCATCGCCGCCGCCGAGGCCCTGGCCCACTTCGAAGGGCCGCAGGTCATCGAGGCCCTGCGGGAGGCGCTCGGCGACCCCAACGAGGACGTGCGGTGGTACGCCGCCCGCTCCCTGGAGGCCCACGGCAAGGCGGCGATCCCCGCTCTCGCCGCCGCCCTGGACGACGAGCGCAGCGTGGTCGACGCCGCCCACTCGCTCGTCCGCATCGGCGCCCCCGAGGCCATCGCGCCCATCCAGGCCCGTCTCGACCAGGCCGAGGGGCCGGCGCGGGAGGCCCTCCTGTGGGCCGTCGACCAGCTCGAGGCCCGCCGCTCGCCGACCCCCTAGAGCATAGCCCCTTACACCCTATCGCCCTCCCCCGCGGGCCCTCGGGCCTCCAGGGACCGCCGGACCGCCCGCCCAGATGCGTAAGTGTAGTCAGAAGGGGAACTTTTTTGCAGAAA
>JBKHIY010000178.1:0-5620 GCA_046538415.1 Candidatus Brocadiia bacterium
ACCATCGGCGAGGAGCCCTTCGGCCTGGTGCCCGTCGAGGGCATGGCCTGCGCCAAGCCCGTGGTCGTGACCCGAAGCGGCGGCATGGTCGAGTCCGTGCTCGACGGCGAGACGGGCTTCATCATCGCCAAGCGCGATTCGGACACCCTGGCGGAGAAAATCCTCCACTTCCTGCGCGAGCCCGACGAGGCCGCGCGGTTCGGCCAGGCGGGCCGCAAGCGGGCCGTCGAGGTCTTCTCCCGCGACCGCATGGCCCGCGACACCGTGGCCCTCTACGAGCAGGCGGCCGAGAAGGCCCAGGCCCGGGCCGCCAGCGAGGCGGGCACCTCGGCCTCCTGAGCCCCCCCACCCCAGCCGCCTTCGCGCCCGCCCCGCCCGGGGCGGGCGCGAAAAGTGGCCCCGGCGCTTGACTTAGCACGCCGATTCCCCACAATAGCAACGGTCGCGCCAAGGCCCGCGCCCCGTGGCCCGGGGCGCTCGCTCCGCCGGGAGAAGCCCATGGACATGGAACGCATCCACATGACGGTCTCGCCCCAGTCGTGGGGCCTCGAGCGGTCCAACCATAAGGACTCCAAGTACTTGGAGGTCATGGGCCTGCCCAAGGCCGAGCTGGAGGCCCGGGCCCGGGAAAACACCTATACCTGGCTGGTCAAGCACTTCGACAACGACGCCGGGGCGTTCCACGGCTTCTACGACCCGCGCATCCGCCAGTTCGCCCTGCCCCAGACCTCGAACCTCATCGCCCCCTTCCAGCTCATCGCCGCCGCCGACCGCTACGAGGACGAGCAGCTGCTCATCATGGCCCGACGCAGCGCCGACTGGCTGGAAACCAACATGGTCGAGACCCACCCCATGAGCCTCGTCCTCGGCGGGGTGCGCGACAATATCAAGCCCACCCAACTGTGGACCAAGTACACCGCCGACTACGTGACGCTCAACCTCGCCCTCTTCGACCGCATGGAGGACGAGGAGCTGGTGGAGCGGGCCGAGCGCAGCAGCAAGTTCCTCCTACAGTCCCAGAACCACGGCTTCGCCCCCAAGTACGACCACGCCACCGAGCAGTGGATGACCAAGGGCTGGCAGTCCTTCGGGCGCGTGGTGGTCGCCATGATCGCACTCCAGGAGTTCACCGGCAACGAGGAGTGGCTCGACCGGGCCATGCTGTGGGCCGAGTACGGCGTGGGCCTCCAGGCCGCCGACGGCTCCTTCTACCTCATCAACGACGATTACTACTCCAGCGACATCGCGGCCGACGAAATCCGGGGGCTCATCCGAGCCTACTGGCGCACCGACCGCACCCGATTCCTCACCGCCGCCGTGCGCTTCGCCGACTGGCACCTGGCCAACCAGCTGCCCAACGGCGCCTGGCCCCTCAGCGTCGACCGATGGGGCGTGAGCGTGGCCGACTACGTGGGGCCCGGCGACGTGCCCAACATCGCCATCGCCCTGTTGCTGAGCCACATGGCCACCAACGAGCTGGCCTACCTCGCGGGCGCCGTGCGAGCCATCCGCTACTCCGTCGCCCAGCAATGCCTCCCCGGCCAGGAGGGCATGTACTTCGACGACCCCAACCTCCACTGGGGATTCTGGTCCTGGGACCCCCGCTACGACTACACCATGTCCTCCGACCAGTCGACCCACCACTGCCGGGGCTACTGGTTCTTCCTCGACTACGTCCTCTCCCTGCCCGAGGAGACCCGGAAGGCCCTCGCCGAGCTGGCCGGCCCGCCCGACGAGGACCTGCCCCGCGTGCCCCAGGAGCTGCTCAGCGAGGGCTAGGCGGCTCCTCCCATACCCGCCCGGAGGTCGCCCCATGCATCCCCTCCCCCGCCTGCTGCCCCTGGGCCTCGTGCTCGCCGCCGCCGGCTCCGCCGCGCTCGCCGCGCCGCCGGCCCTCACCGCGGCCCGGCTGGGCGGCGAGGCCGACCCCGCGCTGCTCACCCGCGAGGACGAGGCCCTCGTCCTCCGCGGCGGCGGCCGCGAGGCCTACATGGGCACCGACGAGGGCTCTTTCGCCTACCTCCGCACCGAGGCCCCCAACTTCACCTTCACGGCCCGCATCGCCAAGGCCCCCTCGGGCACGCCCAACCCCAAGTACGGCCTCTCCGTGCGCACCGGCCACGCCGGGCCCGACCGCTGCCTGGCCCTCCGCTACGACGGCTACGAGGGCAACCGCTGCATCCAGTGGTTCCTGCGCCACCACTGGGCTCCCACCGCCCACGACGGTGGCCGCCGGTCCTTCCTCGACGGCCTGGAGCGGGCGATGACGGCCACCGAGGGCTTCTGGATGCGGCTCCAGCGGCGCTACCCCGAGGTCCGCCTGTTCACCAGCCCCGACGGCCAGGCCTGGCACGAGGTGGGCGGCGGCACCTACTTCGCCCTCCTCGCCCAGGACGTGCTGGTGGGCCTCCAGGTGACCGCCGGCGGCGACGGCCGCCGCCCTGTCGAGGTGGCCTTCGACCACGTCGACTTCACCACCCAGCCCCCCGCCGACGGCCAGCTCGCCCGCCGCAGCTTCCGCGAATACCATCCCCAGCCCCCGCCCTGGCAAATGCACCTCATCCAGGCCACGGCGGGCAGGGGCGAGGGGCGGCCCGCCGCCGCCTTCCTGCTCAAGCCCAAGGCCATGGACCCCAGGGACATCCGTGCCATCCTCCTCACCGCCGGCTCCAAGGAGGTGATGGCCGACGGCCAGAAGGTCGAGTGGGACTCCAAGGACGGGGCGCTGCGCAAGCCCAAGGCCATGGACCGCTGGCAGGGGGTATGGGAGATCGAGGGCATGCGCCTGTTCGAGCAGGGCCTCGCCCACCACGGCCTGGCCCGCGTGGGCGGGGTGTTCCACGCCTGGCGCTATCCCCGGGTGGTCGAGGAGCTGGCGGCCTTCACGGGCATCGCCCACCTGCCCAACCTGCCGGTGGTGATCACCGGCGACTCCTTCGCCGGCGGCCACACCGCCCAGGCCGCCCACGCCATGCCCGAGCGCACCGTCGCCGCAGCCCCCATGATCATCGGCATGGCGGGAGCCCAGAAGGCCACGCCCAAGTCCCTGCTGGTGCCCCACATGCACATCTACGGCTCCCGCGACGGCGGCCACCTCGCCCAGGCCACCAAGTGGACGCCCATCCTCCGACGCCAGCACGCCCGATGGGCCAACGCCCCCATGTGGTGGGTCGCCCACCGCCACTACAAGGCCAACGCCCTCATCTACCCCTTCTTCCTCGAAATGCTCCGCGTGCGCATCCCCGCCGACGCCCAGCCCACCAAGCGCCCCGTCGAGCTCCTCACCCTCGCCGAGGAGGACGGGTGGCTGGGCCTCGTCGAGACCTGGGAGACGAACTTCCCCAGGGCCGTGCCCTTCGCCGAGGCCCCCGACGCGGCCAACGCCGTGTGGCTGCCCACCGAGAAGACGGCCCGCCTGTGGCAGGCCTTCGTCTCCTACAACCCTCGCACCGTCATCCGCTTCCCCACCTTCGACGGCGGCGACGACTTCGGCCACGCCAACCCGCCCCCGTGGCACAACTCCGTGCTCGAGGCCCGCAAGCCCTTCCGGTTCCTGGCCATCGGGCCGAAGGGCGAGGACGTGACCATCGAGGTCTACGCCGGCCTGCGAAAGCTCGAGCGCCTCGAAGGCAGCCCCCACTGCGCCCTGCTCGAGGGCCTGGCCCCCGGGCTCCACGCCCTCTACGCCATCACCACCGTCGGCGAGGAGCGCGAAATCTCCCGGCCCGTCCTCGTCCTGTGCCTGGAAAAGCCCTGAGGCCAACTACTTGCGGGGGAAGACCAGCACCTCGCAGCCGGGGGCCTCGAGCTCGACCTCCCAGGTCTTCCAGACCTCCCATTGGCCCACCACCGGCAGCACCGCGGCGGCGACGCCGCGGGCGGGGACGTTGGCCACGCCGCGAGCGAAGACCTCGCCGCCCTTGCCCTCGGGGTTCCGCAGCCGCACCGCCACGTTGCGGGCCGGCTCGCGGCCCAGGTTGAGCAACAGCAGGCGGAAGGTGCGGGGCTCGACGAGCTTGCTGGGATTCGTCCAGCTCCGATTCGGCTCCGCCCAGCGGCCGCAGGCCACGAGGGTGGGCCGCTCGGGCTCGCGGCTCAGCGTCCGGTGCAGCTCGAGGGCCTCGGGCGGCAGGCCGGAGCCGTCGGCGGGCACCTCGTCCAGGGCCGCGCACAGGCGGTCGGCGTGCTCGAGCAGGCCCTCCTCGCCCCGCTTCGCGCCCGCGGCGAAGAAGGCGATGCCCGGCGACTCCGGGGCCACCAGGCGCACGAACCGCACCTGGCGCTCGAGCTCCTCGCGGCTCGCCGCCCACCGCTCGCCGGGCCGGCCGCCGATCCCCAAGCCCAGACCCACCACAGTCTTGTGCATCAGCCCCTGGAGCCGCGCCGCGACCACCTGGGTGGCGATCCACCAGTAGTCGGCCACGCCCTCCACGTAGGCCTCCACCAGCACCAGGTCCACCACCTCCCGATACGCCGCGGCCAGGACCGGCGAGACCGGCCCCCGCATCTGCCACACCGCGATGCCCAGCTCGGGACGCCGCCCCCGCGTGGCTCGCAGCAGGGTGGCCGTCTTGCGGTCCGTCTCGCCCCCGAAGTCGAAGCCGAACTCGTCGATGCACACCACCGGGTGCGGGTCCCCGCCGTAATCCAGGCCGGTCAATATCTCGACCCCCTTCGGCACCGGCGAACGCAAGAGGTCGAACCACGTCTTGCCCCGGCACGGCACCACCCCGCGCTCCCGCCAGTACTGCCAGTCCCCCGGCTTGCTGTGCACCAGGGTCGGCGAGCGTAACCCCTTGGCATCCAAGCCCTTGGGCAGGTAGAGAAAGGCCACGATCCGCTCCTGGCCCAGCACCCTGCCCTCCCCCGCGCCGGCCGATCCGACGAGGAGCAGGAGACAACTCGAGACCGCGACGAGAGATGCCATCGCTCGCATCCGTCCGCCCTCCTGAGCAAAAGCCCGTGCGAAACGCCGCCGCCGCACACTATGCCCCGCCCGCCGCCGCCCTGTCAAGCTCGCGTCGCGGCGGAGGGCGGGGGCCAGAGGAGGTGTGGGGGAGGAACCCCTTTCTGGGCAGAAAGCGGCTCCTCCCCCACGCTCCCTCCTCCCCAAAGACCAGGATGCGGGCCCGGGGCGGCGGAGACCCCGCCGCCCCGAGCCCGAGACCTCTGCTCCCGGGCGCCGCCCTCGGCCATCGGCCGGCCACGCGGCGCGCTCCCCCTCTACTACTACAAACCGAAGCCCCCCCTCCGGGCGGACACCAAAAAATTTTAAAAAGTGCGAAAAACTTCGACGGAACGCCCCAACCATCGCCATGCCAGGGTGTTAGGGCGAGAGGAAAATTTCCGCCGCCGGGGCCGGGTGGATAGGACCTATAGGTCGTATAGGTCCTATCGGCGGCGGGCCGCGGGGCTCGCAGGCCGTCCAGGCGGTAGTCGAACTCGCGTGGGCGGCGGGCGCGGCGGCCGCGGGCTCGCCGCCCCAACCCCGGAACCGGCCTGACCACGCCCGGCCCTCGGCCGTCGCCCCGCGGGCGGCCCTGCATTTCTCGCCACGGCCCTGCATTCCTCGCCACGCCGGGTTGGCGGTTGCGGAGGGTGGGGTGTGGCGGGGGCGGGG
>JBKHIY010000069.1:0-24350 GCA_046538415.1 Candidatus Brocadiia bacterium
GAGCGCCCTGAGGCGGCGTGCGGGGGCGCGATGGACGGCCTGAAGGCCGCACTCCGAACGCATGGGACGGCCTGAAGGCCGCACTCCAAACGCCTTGTCTCGGGCCGCCTGCCACTCGTCGCTTGCCACTGGAGGAGCCCGTGCCGTCCGCCCGCACCGCACGCCTGGTGCTCGAGACCAGCCTCAAGCCCTTCCGCTCCGCCGAGCCCCAGGCCGTGCGCCGAACCTGCCACCGCCTGCTGGGCAACTGGGAGCGGCTCATCGCACACGCCGAGGAGCTGTGCATCCTCCTGTGGGTGGGCGACGGCAGCGAAATCCTCGAATGGCGCGGCGACTGGGAACAGCCCATTGTCTGGGCGCAGTGGATCGGCTTCTGCAACCTCGATGTGCCCGGCGTCTACCCGCCTCAGAACCCCCACTACGCCGCCAACAAGGCCCAGCCCACCACCGAGGAGCCGCCGACCATCCGATTCCGCGACCTGAGGGCCATCATCCACCAGCTGCGGGCCGCGGCCCGGGAGCGCCTGGGGCGCGAGATCCTGGTGGGGGCCACCGTGGACCCCGGCCCGGAGTTCGTCCACAGCCGCTTCAAGTACCACGAGCACCGCGAGGTACTCGTGCCCGGCGTGCGGGAGCGGATGCCCTCGATGGTCGAGTTCCTCACCCACCAGGCCGCCCTCCACGCCGATTCGCGCCCTTACGCCGCATTCCCCGAGGGGATAGCCGAGGGCACCCCGTTTGGTACCTTTCTTGGCAAACAGTTCGCCGCGGCGGCCACCGCCCTGGGCTTCGACTATCTGTGGCTTTCGAACGGATTGGGGTACAGCCACTTCCCGTGGGGCTGGCGCGGCGAGGTGTTCGACGGGAGCCACTTCGACCCGGTGCAGGCGGGCATCGAGCGGGACAAGACCAACCAGTTCTGGCTCGACTTTCGGGCCGAGTGCCCGGACCTGCCCGTCGAGGTCCGGGGGACGAACTACTCGGTGGGAATGGACCTGGCGACCGACGGCTGCTCGCACGCGGATATCGCGGCCGAGGGCGGGCTCCAGCGCCCGCCCTGCAATCCCCCCTGGGGCTCCCGCGCCCTGGGGCTGGAGATGACCGCGTACCTGTCGCGCCTGGCCAGCCCCCCGGGCCGCGCTCTGCCCTTCCGCTTCTACCTCAACGACCCCTGGTTCACCGCCAACCCCTGGTTCGACTATTACCATCGCGAGACCTACGACATCGCCGTGCCCATGTCCGCCGCTCGGCTGGCGACCGACGGCAGCGTCCAGCCGCCCACCGACCTGGCGCTGCTCACCATCGACACCGAGCGCGGCGAGCTGCCCCGCCAGGAGGCCGACGAGGTGGTGCCCCAGCTGCTGCGCGCCCTCGAGCTGCGAGCCGACGCCCCCGGGCCGCTGGTATGGCTCTACCCCTTCGCCGAATACCACCAGGTGCTCGACCAGGCGCCCGAGCGGCTGGGAAAGGTGTTCTTCAACGACTGGTTCGCGTGTGAAGCCGTCGACGCCGGGCTCCCCCTCAACACCGTGTGCAGCGACGAGACCTTCGTCGCCCTCGCCCAGGCGGGGCGCCTGCCGCCAGCGGTCACCCTCGCCCCCTTGCCCGCGGGCCGGGGCGACTACATGGACCCCCTGCTCGACCACGTGCGGGCCGGGGGACGGGCACTGCTCTACGGCCCGCTGGACCGCGCGGAGCCCGAGCTGCTCGCGGCGCTGGGCCTGCGGCTCGCCCCCGAGCCGCTGGAGGGCGACTTCCAGGCCGACGTGCGCCTCGCCGGCGACCGCTTCGGGCGCGAGCCCCGACCGCCGGCGGGGCCCGACGCCCTGGACGCCGCGGTGGGCGTCGTCGAGGGGCCAAGCGGCGCCCCCGCGCCGGGAGCCCGGCCCCTTCGCCACCGCGCCGTGGTGGGCGGCGGGGGCCTCCGCGCCGTGGCAGACTGGGACGACCCGGGCCTTCGCGTGGTGGTCTCCCAGGGCGGGCAGCGGCGGGCCTACGCCGTGTGCCGGGCGCCCAGCGAGTGGCGAGGCGGCCGCCTGGCCTGGCTCCGCGGCACTGTGAGCATCGACCCCTCCGCCGAGTCGCTGGGCCCTACCTTCGACGAGCCCTGGCAGGTGCTCCGCGCCGCCGAGTGGGCCCGCCCCCTGCTGGGCGAACTGGGCCTGGAGATCGTGCAGGACCGCCGCGACGCGGCCACGCGGGCCGCCAACGTGTTCGTCAAGCGCCACCGCGGCGCCTGGTGCTTCGTGGGCCACAAGCCCGACACCACGGTGCGCTTCTGGACGCGCACCGAGGACGGGGCGCCGCTCTTCGCGGAGAGCGAGACCCCCATCGTGGACGGACGGGCGGGCCAGTGCTTCCCCAAGAGCTTCGCCTCCGAGGTGCGGGCCTTCGCCCGGATGACCGACGGCGTGGTGCGCACCAAGGAAATGCCCCCGCCCGTGGGGCGCGCCCGCCGCGTGGCCTATTCCGGACTCGTGAACGCCGACCTGGTGCTCTACCCTCCGCCCGGGGCGCTGGCCAGCGGCCAGTTCGAGCTCCACGCAACGCCCACCGGTGATGCCCCGGTGGCCTTCGAGGCCACCGAGGAGGGCCACCGGGCCGTGGTCCGCGGCTTCACCGGCACCCTCTACGCAACCTGGTAGGAGGCGGCGACGACCCCATGGAAAGGCCAGCGGTCGAACGCCGCAAGCCGCGCACCGCGACGGTGGGCATCTTCGGAGTGGGCTACGACGTCTACTGGGACCAGTTCGACGGTCTGCTCGACCAGCTCACCGGCTACCTGGCGGTCTTCGAAGGCCAGGTGCAGGCCTGCGGGGTGGAGACACGGAACTTCGGGATCGTGGACAACGCCCAGGCCGCCGACGCGGCCCTCGAGCGGATGAAGGCCGCGGGCCTCGACCTGGTCTTCTGCGACATGCTCACCTACGCCACCTCGGCCACCTGGGGGCGGGTGGTGCGCGAGCTCGATGTGCCCATCGTGCTGGTGGCGCTCCAGCCCCTGCCCCGCCTGGACTACCCCAACGCGACCACCTATACGCAGCTGTGCAACGACAACATCTGCTCCGTGCCCGAGTTCACGGGGGTGGCGGTGCGCATGGGCCGGCGGCCGCCGCCGGTCGTCCTGGGCGTGCTGGAGGGCGACGCGGAGGCCCAGGCCGAGATCGCTCAGTGGTGCGACATCGCCAAGGTGCTTCACGACTTGCCAGGCGCCCGCATCGGGCACTTCGGCCACGTGCTCGAGGCCATGCTCGACATGCACTGCGACCCCACCGCCCTCACCGCCGCCTTTGGCGTCCACGTGGTCCAACTGGAGATCGATGACCTCGAGCGCCTGGAGCGCGACGTCGCCGAGGAGGACGTGGAGGCCAAGAGCCGGCAGATCCTCGACGTCTTCGACACCCCCGACCCGGGCGCCGACCCCATCACCCGCAAGCTCACGCCCGAGGACCTCCGCGCCGCGGCACGGGCCGCCGTGGCTCTCGACCAGCTCGTCGAGGCCCACGACCTCGACGGCCTGGCCTACTACTACAAGGGCGAGCCGGGCAGCGACCGCGAGCGCCTGGCCGCCAGCCTGGTGGTGGGCAACTCCCTGCTGGCCGCCGCGGGCTTTCCCATGTGCGGGGAGAGCGACCTGAAGACCTGCATCGCCATGCTCATCATGGACCGCCTGGGCATCGGGGGGAGCTTCGCGGAGTTCCATCCCATCGACTTCGAGGAGGGCTTCGTGCTCGTGGGCCACGACGGGCCCCACCACCTGGGCGTGGCCGAGGGGCGGCCCGTGCTGCGCAGCCTGGTCACCTACCACGGCAAGCCGGGGGCGGGCGCGTCCGTGGAGTTCAAGCTTCGCGAGGGCCCCATCTCGATGCTGGGCATCACCCAGCGTGCCGACGGAGCTCCCAAGTTCGTCATCGCCGAGGGACAATCGGTCGGCGGCCCCATCCCCGCGACGGGGAACACGAACACGCGGGGCTGCTTCGAGCCCGACGTGCGGACCTTCCTCCGCCGCTGGGTGGCCGAGGGCCCCACGCACCACTTCGCCCTGGGCATCGGCCACCACGCCACCGCGCTCCAGCACGTGGGCGAGGCCCTGGGCATCGAGTCGGTCGTCGTCACCCCGCACTGACCGGGAGAGAGCACCATGCAGCAGTCCCTGTGTCTCGCGAGCGTCGCGCTGGGCCTCGCCGCCGCGGCCTGCGGCGGGGGCCTCCCGCCCATCGAGTCGGTGGAGATCGGCGAGCAGCGGGAGTTCCGGGTCAACGGCCGGCCCTTCTTCCCCCTCATGCTGTGGCTCCAGAGCGAGGCCCGCATCCCCGACGGGCTGTCGGTGGGGGTGAATACCTTCTGCGGCAACGGGGGCCACCTGAGCCGCACGGCCTACCTGGACGAGCTGGCGGCCAAGGGCCTCTACGGCGTGGTCCAGTTCGACCCCGCGTGCGTCGGCCACTCCCACCTCCTGGGCTGGATTCACGGCGACGAGCCCGATCTGCCTGCGAAGCGCAGCGACGCCCAGATCCAGCCCGCCAAGCACCTGCGCATCAACCGCAAGACCCCCCTCTACCGCATCCTCGACGGGGTGACGCACAGCTGGTCGGTGCTCGACCCCATGGAAGGGGCGGAGCTGACCATCCGCCTGCCCCGGCCGGTCACGGTCCACAGCATCGCCGTCCACGCCACCGTCTCCAAGGGCCTCGCCGTGGCCAAGAAGGTGGCCTTCCTGGGGGACGGGAAGCCCATCCTGGAAGCCACGCTGGAGAAGAAGAAAGGCCGCCAGGAGTTCGACCTCACCGAGCCGGCCACCTTCCAGGAACTCACTTTCCGGGTCCTCTCCGCCACCCCCGGCGAGCACGTGTGGGGCTCCATCGGCGAGCTCGAGGCCTTCGACGCCGACCACGAGAACGTCCTCCTGTCCGTGCCCCGCACCGTGCCCCGCCACTCGGTGGAGGAGGTGGCGGAGGTCTACCGCAGGATCAAGGCGGCGGCCCCCGCCCGGCCCGTGTTCATGACCCTCACGGCGTATTTCATGGACTGCTTCGAGAAGTACGACGAGGCGACGAAGCAGCGGCTCTACCCCCGCTACGTCGAGCACTGCGACGTGGTCGGCTACGACATCTATCCCATCTTCGGGTGGAACAAGCCCGAGTGGCTGGGCCGCGTGGCGGACGGCGTTTCCCAGCTTCGGGCCATCGCCGGCCCCCGTCGCCCCGTCTACGCCTGGATCGAGACCAACGTGGGCAGCCGCTGGGTCTCGCCCGAGGCCCAGAAGCCGCTCACCCCGCGGCACACCCGCGCCGAGGTGTGGATGGCCATCATTCGCGGGGCCACGGCGATCGGCTACTTCACCCACCAGTGGAGGCCGAAGTACCGCCAGTTCGCGCCCACGGAGGAGATGCGAGCGGAGCTGAAGCGGCTGAACGATCAGATCACACGCCTCGCCCCCGCCATCCTTGCCCCGCCTGCCGGCGTCGAGATCGAGGTAAGGATGGGGGACCGCCCCACCTCCCACTTCAAGGCCACCCGCCTCGGCGACCAGCTCACCCTCTTCGTCCAGAACATGCACACCGAGCGGCGCGAGGCCCGGATCGCCATCGAGGGCCTCCAGCCGGGCGCCACCGTCGAGGTCGTCGACGAGGATCGGACGAGGAAGGTCAGCGGGAACCACTTCGTCGATGGCTTCCCCCCACTGGCCGAGCACATCTACCGGATCCCCTTCTGAGCCTGGAGCCGCGCCATGGACGCGTCCCGATGCCGCCTGTCCCTCCTCGTCGCTCTCTTGCTCCTCGGCGCCTGGGGGAGCGCGGCCCAGCCGCTGGTGCCCGTCCGCCAGGCCAGCGTGCTCGCCGCGCCGCTGGTGGAGCCGCCGCCGAAGCTCGACGGGAAGCTCGACGATGCCGCGTGGGCCCGGGCTCAACCCCTCCGCCTGTGGGCTTACAAGGACCGGGCGGTGCGCACCCAGACCGAAGGCTTCGTGTGCCGCGATGCCCGGAAGCTCTACTTCGCCGCCCGCTGCTTCGACGACGACCTTGCCGGGCTGGTCACCGACTTCGAGGGGCGCGCCCTGTGGCGCAACGACTGCGTCGAGCTGTTCATCGTGCCCGAGAAGAAAGAGCTGTTCTTCTCCCACATCGTCGTCTCCTGCGACGGGCGCATCCGCGGCGCCACCTGGGTGCCCGACGAATGGGGCGAGCCCACCCGCGGCCCCGAGCCCGAGCTGGAGGCCGCCGCGGGCCGCGAGGAGAGGGCGTGGACGATGGAAGCCGCGGTGCCCATCGCCGCCTTCGGCCATCCCATCCCCCCCGACAGCGTGTGGGCCCTCGGCTTCAACCGCGAGAAGCACAGCGACCCGCCCGAGGTCTCCAGCTTCCAGGGCGGCTTCAACCGCCCCCGCGAGTACCCCGACCTGGTCTTCGACGGCCGCAGCATCGTGGTCGACGGCATGGGGCTGCGCAACATCGGCGCCCAGGCCCAGGAGGTCGAGGTGACGCTCGACGGGCTCGAGCTCCGCCTCCGCCTCGAACCCGGCCAGAGCACCCCACTGCCCTGGCGCAAGCTATGGGCCCAACCCCGGGAAGGGCTGGAGTTCACCGTGAAGGTCCGCAAGGACGGCGCCGAGCTGGCCGCCGAGCGCTACGTGCTCGCGGCGCCGCCGAAGCCGGTGGAGCCCGTGGACACGGCGAACATCCCGCCCGCCCGGTTCGAGGAAGGCCCCCTCGAGGAGCCCGACTTCTTCCCCATCGGGGTCTGGCTCCAGCCCGCCGGCGTGGCCGAGACCTACGCCAGGATGGGGGTGAACGTCTACGTGGGCGGGGTCGATTCCTACCCCCGGCCCAGGGACCGGGCGTTCCTCGACGCCATCCACAAGCACGGCCACTACGCCATCTGCCCCTACAAGAAGCAGTACGTGGAGGAGAAGCTCCACGAGCATCCCGCCTTCCTCGGCTGGATGTTCGGCGATGAGCCGGACAACGCGGACCGCCAGACGGGCCAGGTGAAGCACACGCCGGAGGAGCTGCTGGCCACCTTCGCCCGCATCCGCCGCGACGACCCCGCCCACCGCGTCTACCTCAACCTCGGCCAGGGCGTGGCCAACGAGCGGTTCGTGGGCCGGGCCGCCACCGACGAGCAGTACGCCGCCTACGCGGATGCCTGCGACATCCTGTCCTTCGACGTCTATCCCTGCAACAGCATCCGGCCCCGCGGTCCCCAGCGTCTCCACCTGGTGGCCAAGGGCATCGCCCGCCTGCGAACGTGGGGGGGACCGGAGAAGCTGGTGTGGTGCTGGATCGAGGCGAACAAGATCCACAAAGGCCCCGGCCGCGCCCCCACGCCCGAGGAGGTGAAGACCCAGGTCTGGATGGCCCTGGTCCACGGGGCCGACGGCTACGGCTTCTTCTGCCACTCCTGGGCGGGCAAGCGGCTGAAGGTCAGCGGCATCGAGCCCCAGATGCGCGAGGCCCTCGCGGGCATCAACGCCGAGGTCCACCGCCTGGCCCCCGTCCTCAACAGCCCCGCGGTGCCCGACGGAGCTACCGTGGCCACGGGCGGCGACGGAGGCGTGGACGTGCGGGTGGCGCGCCACGACGGCGCGACCTACGTCTTCGCGGTGAACATGGTTCGCGAGCCGGCGGAGGCCACCATCGCCGTGCGGGGCGTGGGCGACGGCCAGGCGGAAGTGCTCTTCGAGGAGCGCACGGTGGCGGTTCGAGGCGGGCGGCTGAGCGATGGCTTCGCGCCCTACGCCGTCCACCGCTACCGCATCGCCCGGTAACGGGGGCGGCGCTCACGGCTCCCCGGGAGCGAGGAAGAAGTGAGGAGTGACGAGTGGGAGGAGGCACGGGGCCGGGCGTTCGGAGTGCGGCCTTCAGGCCGTGGGTCTGGCCTGCGCCGGCTTCCCAAGAGCTCGCCTGAAGGCGAGAACTCCAAACGAAAGGGGGCCGGGCGGTGGTTTCTTGGCCTTTCACTCGTCCCTGGTCACTTGCCCCTTCTTGGCGAGCTCTTTGATGCGGATGTTGCGGAAGGCCACGCGGGAGCCGTGGCCGAGGAAGCCGATGCGGCCGCCGGTGCGCTTGAGGCCGGGGTGGCCCTTGACGCCCTTGCCGTCGGCGGTGTTCTTCTCGCCCTCGATGTAGGGCGTGAGGTCGGTGTCCACGATGGTGGCCCCGTTGAGGATGACGGTGATGTGGGGCCCGCGTGCGATGACCTCCTGGGAGTTCCACTGGCCGACGGGCTCCAGGTGGCCGGTCTCGGCGGGCACGACGCCGTAGATGGAGCCGTGCTTCTGCCAGGGGCGGATACCCCTGTATCGCTTGGCGGTATTGTCGATGATCTGGAGCTCCATCCCCTGGTATGCGGCGTGGCCGCCGGGGGGATTGCGGATGGCCAGGCCATTGTTGGCGCCGGGGGTAAGCTGGAAGTCGAAGCGGAGGATGAAGTCGCTGTAGTCCTTCTCCGTGTAGAGCTGTCCGCCGCCCCTCTTCAGGCACACCAGGGTGCCGTCCTCGACCACGTAGCCCTTCGTGGAGCCCTGCCAGCCGCTGAGGTCCTTGCCGTTGAACAGCGGCACGAAGCCCTTCTCCGCCTCGCCGGCGGCCGAGGCGACCGCGGCGGCTCCCAGGGCCGCGGCCAGGGCCACGACCAGTGCCTTCCCGTCCATGGCATCCTTCTCCAATGCGTTGTCGCGGCCTTCCGCTGGATTGCGGCCCGCATCATAGCCCAACCGCCCGCCGGCTTCAAGCCGCCTTCCCTGCGGGGCTTGCAATGGCCCGCGCGCCGCGTGTACACTGCTGCGGGACGGCGACCGGGGAGAGGGGGCGCCCACGCCGAGCGGAAGGGAACGGAGACGGCGATGGCCAACCGCGCCCAGGACTGGCTGAAGCAGGCCCAGCGCGACCTGGAGCAGGCCGAAAGCTCCCGCTCCACGGGGCGCCACGAATGGGCCTGCTTCGCCGCCCACCAGGGGGCCGAGAAGGCCGTCAGGGCCCTCCACCTGCACCTCGGCCAGGAGGCGTGGGGCCACGTGGTGGCCCGACTCCTGCGCGACCTGCCTGCTTCAGTGTCCGTCGCCGACGAGCTGGTGGAGAAGGCCCGGGTGCTGGACAATTTCTACATCCCCGCACGCTAGCCGAATAGCCACCCCGAGGGAGCGCCCTTCGAGCATTTCGGCCCGCTCCAGAGCGAGGACGCGGTCGGCTATGCCCGTGAGATCATTGACTTCGTCCGTGCTCAAATGGCCTGACGCCTCGAGGGTGGAGAGTGCCCTGGAGCGGTGGGTGGCGGAGGTGCTCAGCCAGCGCGACGACGTGGTGCGCATCGGCTGCTTCGGCTCCTACGCCCGGGGGGACTGGGGGGTGGGCAGCGATCTCGAGCTGGTGGTGGTCGTGGAGCGGTCCGACTTGCCTTTCGAGCGGCGCTCCGCGCGGTGGGACACCTCCCGTCTGCCCGTGCCCGCCGACCTCCTGGTCTACACGGAAGCCGAGTGGGCCAGGCTGTCCTCCGAGCGGCCCTTCCACCAGGCCCTCCTGCGCCAGGCCCGCTGGCTCTACTCCCGCGACAGGGGCACAGCGGGGGACAAGCCCGCGGTCGAGCCGTAGCGGCCATTCCCGTCTCAAACGATGCGGACGAGCAGGCGAAGGTCAACGCCCAGCCGCTGGCGGGCGGGCTCGATGTCGCGAAGGAAGCGTCGGGCATCGGCGGCGTAGCCGGCGGTGGGGCGCAGGCCGGGCACATGGCCCGTCCAATACGCGTTGAAGCTCCGCATGAACAGCTCTCGCAAGTACTTGCTGTAGACCGACCCGAGGGCGATGGGCATGTGCTTGGCGTCGCCGTTGGCGTGGAAGGCGATGCGCATCCGGCGTGGGCCGCGCACCACCTCGTAGAGCGAGGCCTGCCGCCCCTCCCCGAGCACCTTGACGGTGGCCCCGAAGAAGGTCTGGTGGAGGAGGAGGCCGTAGCGGTCGCGTCCGCCGTGCTTGTCGGCCAGCACGACCAGGCCCTCCTCGCCCCACTGCTCCCAGAGCCAGGCGAGGAGCTGCGAGGTCTTGAGGAAAAGGGCCGCCGACTTGGTGCCCACGCCGTCGACCAGGCGGTTGTACTCCCGCACGAGGACGGGGAGGATGCGTGCCCCGAGGAAACGCACGTCGCCGGCGCGGCGCAGCCGCTCGGCGTCCCTGGCCAGGCGTGGGGCCTCGGCGGCCAGGGGCACGGGGAAGTCGGCTCCCGCGTACCAGGGATAGGCATCGGCGTCTTCGGCGAGATCGGCCAGGGCGCTCAGCAGGCCGCGGAAGCTGGTGGGCATGCGGGCCGCCGCGGCGGCGAAGGCCAGGGAGGCCCGCTCCAGGTGCCGCACGCCGGTGGCCTGGCTGAAAAGCTTCTTGCTGTCGTCCACGGCGAGGCGGCCGTGGCGGTCGCTCGGCGAGCGGCACACGGCGGCGGAAAGCAGCTGCCACAGGCAGGTTTCTGCCTGCCCATCGGGCACGCGGAAGGCCGTGGCGCTGACCACCAGCGGCCCCAGGCGGGGGCCATAGCCTGCCTCGTCGATTCCCCCGACCACGGCCACGGGCTCGCTCCTCCGCTCAAAAGGGGCTCTTGGCCAGCCAGGGGTCGAGGTCGAGGCCCACGATGCCGACCGCGAAGTCCAGGGCCTGGAGAGGCTTGAGCATCACCCGCGCCCCGGCCAGGCCGGCGTGCAGCTCGGCGCCCACGGGCAGGGAGTCGCCCCACCGCGTGTGGCGCCACATCCGGACCACGTCGCTGAGCACGACGGCGCCCTCCTCGGCCAGCTCCTTGCGCTGGACGGTCTGGGAGCCCAGGCTACCCGCGATGGCGAGCTGGATGGCCCGCTCGGTGAGCTGCGGGTCGTCGAGCAGGCGGCCCGCCAGGTGCGCCGGCCAGCCCAGCAGGCTGAAGGGGAAGAGGCCCACCTGGTCGTCCGCCTCCCACCAGACGTTCGGCCTGCGGCCGTCCATGCCCATCCGCAGGGCACGCACCCGCCCCACGCCCAGGAAGTTGATCCCGTACTTCACGTCGGCCTTGGCCCCCGGGCCGAGGCCCACGCTCACCTCCAGGATATCGAGCAGGTCGAGCCCCCGGCCGCCCAGGTAGCGGGCCGGAGCCCACAACACACTGGCTCCGCCAGGGGCCGAGCCTCCTGCGGCAGGGGCGGCGAGGGCGAGCAGGAGGACGGGGCCGCGCCAGGGCATGGCGGCTCCTCGCAGGCGGCAGCACCGCGGCTCAGGGGCGCTTCGTCAGCCAGGGGTCCATGTCCAGCCCCACCAGGCCCACCGCGAAGTCGGCGAGCTGGAGGGGCCGCACCATGAGCCGCGCCCCGAGCAGGGCGTGGACTTCGGCCCCGATGGGGAAGGAATCGCCCCAGCAGGTGTGGCGATAGCCCTCCACCGTGTCCTTCCACAGGAAGGCGGGGTCGCCGTTGAGCTCCTTGCGGTCGACATACTGGATGCCCTTGGTGCCTGCCCGGGCCACGAAGCGGGCATCGCGGGCGAGCCCCTGCCAGCCCCAGAGCTGGGCCGCGTGGTGGACCGGCCAGGCCAGCAGGCTGAGGGGGAAGAGACTGAGCTCGGTGTCCAGCTCGCGCCAGTAGCCGGCGCGGCGGTCGATGTTGCCCGCTCGCCAGGTGCGCACGTCGTCCCCGAAGCCGAAGAAGTGGACGCCATACTTCAGGTCGAGCTTCACGTAGCGGCTGGGGCCTCCCTTGAGCTGGCTCACCCCTACGTTCACCTCCACCGCGTCCATCAGGTCCTGGCCCCGGTCGCGCAGATAGCGGACGGGGGCCAGGAGCACCCGCGCGGCCAGGGGCGGGCGCGAGCCGGCCCGGGCGGCCTCCGCCAGGACGAGGACGACGAGGGCGAGCCACAGGTGTCGCAACGGTCGCGTGGCCATGGAGGGCTCCCTCAGGGCTTGCGATGCGGGGCCGGGTGGGCGAGGTGGCGGTCGAGGTTCACCCCGGCGAAGCCGAGGACGAAGTCGAAGAGCTCCAGGGGCTTCACCCGCGCGCGGGCGCCCAGCAGCCCGGCGTGGACGTCGCCGCCGAAGGAGAAGGCGTCGCCCAGCCGCTCGTGCACGGGCCCGGCCGCTTTGGCCTCGTGGTAGAGCACGGTGGTGGTGGCCAGGCGGTCGCGCTCGATGCGCTCGATGCCGAAGGTGCCCAGCTCGAAGCCGTAGACGGCCAGTGCCTGCCAGGTGTCGCCGGCCTCCCGCACCAGCTCGAAGGGCAGGAAGGCGACGCTGGCGGGGAAGATGCCGTAGGAGGCGTTGCGCTCGCTCCAGATGCCCGCCTGGCGGCCATCCAGCCCGATGCGCTGCGACTGCACCCAGCCCAGCGTGGTCCGCGCCAGGCCGTACTCGACTCCCGCCTTGGCCCCCGGGCCGACGCCCACGTTCAGCTCCACCACGTCCACGGCGTCGAGCACGCGGTTCCTCACGTAGGCCACGGAGCCCGTGGCCACGCTGCGGGCCGCCGAGGTGCCTTCGCCGATGATGCCGTCGAGCCAGCCCGAGGGCTCCCGTCGGCCGGGAGGGGCTGGCGCGGGCGGCCGGCGCGGGGCGCCTGCCTCCGCCGCGGTGGCGAGGATCGCCAGAAGCACGAGCAGACACGGGCGCACGGCTGGGCCCTCCTGGGGCAGGTCCGGGGTTCCCCGCCTCGTGCGGCTTCCCGCCCAGACCGCGCTGCGAGCCGCGGCCTGCGGCTGCCGGGGAGCCGCTGGCCGCATTGTGCCAGTCGGAGCGGCGAGGAGTCAAGGGGCAGGTCGGACACGTTTGACACCTCGCCGGGCATTGCGCTAGCATCCTCGGCTCCGGCGCCCTGTGGGGATCGAGGGACGTTGCGTCATGGCGAGCACCGTAAAGGTCGTCTTCGAGCCGGAGGGCAGCGCGGCCCACGTGCTGGCCGGCAGCCTGGTGCTGGAGGCCGCGGCCCGGGCCGGGATCATCGTCCAGACGCCCTGCGGCGGCCGGGGCACGTGCGGGAAGTGCCGGGTGGTGGTCCGCGACGGCTGCTCGGAACCGAACGAGACCGAGCGCCGGCTCCTCGCTCCCGAGGAGCTGGCCAAGGGCCTTCGGCTGGCCTGCCAGACCAAGGTGCTGACCGACACCGCGGTCACCGTGCCCGAGAGCTCGCGCTTCTTCGAGCAGCGCATCCTGACCGCAGGCGTGGAGGGCGAGGCCCGCCTCTCTCCCGCGGTGCGCAAGCGCCTCGTCGAGGCCCCCCCGCCCACACTGGAGGACCAGCGGGCCGACGCCGACCGCGTGCGGGCCGCCCTGGGCGACGAGGGCCTGCACCTGGACCTGGGCGCGGCGCGCCAGCTGGCCGGGGCGCTCCGCGCCGACGAGTGCCGCCTCACGGCGGTGGTCCACGGCGACGACGTGATCGCCTTCGAGCCCGGCGACACCACCGGCCAGTGCCTGGGCGCCGCCTTCGACGTGGGGACCACGACCATCGTGGGCTCGCTGCTCGATCTGGGCACGGGGCGCCAGCTCGCCGTGGCCTCCGAGACCAATCCCCAGGTGAGCTACGGCGACGACGTGGTCTCCCGCATCGCCCATGCGGGCGAGGGCGACGGCCTGGCCGAGCTCCAGACCAGCGTCGTGGGCTGCGTCAACGCCCTCATCGAGGAGCTCGCGGGCGCGGCAGGCGTGCCCGCCCAGGCCATCTACGAGCTCACCGTGGTGGGCAACACCACGATGAACCACCTGCTCCTGGGGCTCGACCCCCGAAACGTCGCCCAGATTCCCTTCCCCGCGGTGCTCCGCCACGGGGCCGTGGTGCCCGCCGCCGAGCTGGGCATCGCCATCCACCCCCGGGGCCGCATCTACACGATGCCCAACATCGCCGGCTTCGTGGGCGGCGACACCGTGGGCCTCATCCTGGCCACCGAGCTGCTGGAGCGGGAGGACGTGGCCCTGGCCGTGGACATCGGGACGAACGGGGAGATGGTGCTGGGCAGCCGCCGGCGGCTGGTCAGCTGCTCCACCGCCGCCGGCCCCGCCTTCGAGGGGGCTCGCATCCATATGGGTATGCGGGCCGCGCAGGGGGCCATCGAGCAGGTGCGCTTCGGCGACGACGTGGAGCTGAGCGTGATCGGCGCCGTGCCGCCCCGCGGCGTGTGCGGCTCGGCACTCATCGACGCCCTCGCCGAGCTCCTGCGGGCCGGCCTGGTGGAGCCCACGGGGCGGCTGCTGGCTCCCAACGACCTGCCGGGTTCCGTGCCCCAGCCCCTCCGCAGCCGCGTGGGGAATGACGACCGGGGCACCTACTTCGTCCTCGCCCGCGAGGACGAGACGGGCATCGACGGCCCCGTCGTGCTCACCCAGCGCGACATTCGCGAGGTGCAGCTGGCCAAGGGTGCCGTGCGGGCCGGCGTCGAGACCCTCAAGGCCGAGCTGGGCGCGGCTGACGAGGAGCTCCAGGCGGTGCTCCTGGCAGGGGGCTTCGGCAACTTCATCCGCCGCCGCAACGCCATCCGCATCGGCCTCCTGCCCCCCATCGAGCACGAGCGCATCCACTTCGTGGGCAACGCCGCGCTGGTGGGCGCCAAGATGGTGCTCGCCTGTACCGGCTACCGCGACCAGGGCGAGGCCATCTCGCGAACCACGGAGTATCTCGAGCTCGGCGCCCTGCCCGAGTTCCAGTCCCGTTTCGCCGACGCCATGATGTTTCCCCAAGGGCAGTGAGGGGGCGCGCCGGCCGGCGGGGCCTGGCAAGGGCGCTCCGGCGACCGCCCTTGCGGCCCGCGGGAAAGCGGGTATAATGCCGCCCGGCGGCCGGTCCATGGGCCTCCTCTTGTGGAAGAGAGGGCGCGGTTGAAGGAAACGATCTTCCCACTCATCGGCGGTCTGGCGCTGTTCCTCTACGGGATGCGGCAGATGAGCGATGGGCTGCGCCGCGCCGCGGGAGGCAAGCTGGAGCACATCCTGGGCGTGCTCACCAAGACGGTGCCCATGGCCATCGTGCTGGGCGCCGCGGTCACCTGCCTGATCCAGAGCTCCAGCGCCACCACGGTGATGGTCGTGGGCTTCGTCAACGCCCGCCTCCTGGGCCTCCGCCAGGCCATTGGGGCGGTGATGGGGGCGAACATCGGGACCACCATCACGGCCTGGCTGGTGGCGGCGGGCCTGTCGGTGAAGGCCTTCAAGATCAGCCTCTACACCCTGCCCATCATCGGCCTGGGCTTTTTCATGGGCCTGGTGCTGCGCTCGCGCCGGGCTCGCCTGACGGGCCAGACGCTGCTGGGCCTGGGCCTCCTGCTGCTGGGCCTGAGCTTCATGAAGGAGGCTTTCGACCCGCTTCGCGATTCGGCGGCGGTGAAGGACCTGTTCCGCCGCTTGGGGGCCAATCCCCTGCTGGGCGTTGCCGTGGGCACGGTGGTGACCATGCTGCTCCAGAGCTCCAGCGCCACCATCGCCATCATCCAGGCCATGGCGTCCCAGGACCTCATCGGCCTCGATGCGGCCATCCCCCTGGTGCTGGGGGACAATATCGGGACGACCATCACGGCCCAGATCGCCTCCATCGGCTCCAGCCGCTCGGCGCGCCGGGCGGCCCGGGCGCACATGCTCTTCAACGTGTTCGGCGTGGCCTGGGTCCTGCCCTTGGTTTACCTCGGCTGGTACCAGTGGCTGATCGACAACGTCATCCCCGGGGCCGTGGTGGGCGCTGCGGCGGTGGCCCACATCGCCGCCTCCCACTCCGTGTTCAACGTGATCAACACCCTGGCCTTCGCCCCCCTGGTGGGCTTCCTGGAGCGGGCCTCCGTGCTCCTGGCGGGGGGCCGCAGGGGGGAAGAGGAGGACGGGGCTCCCCGCTACCTGGAGCCCCATCTCCTGGATACCCCGGGCGCGGCCATGGACGGCGCCCGCCGGGAGATCTGCCGGATGATGGACATCGCCCGCGAGTCCGTCTCGCTGGCCACCACGGCCTTCCTGGAGAACGACAGCCGCTACCTGCGCGGCCTGGGCCAGAAGGAGGACAACGTCGACCGCCTCCAGAAAGAAATCACCGAATACCTGGTGGAAATCTCCCGCCGCAACCTCGACCCCGCCGACGCCGAGGCCTTCCCCGTCCTCGTCCACACCGTGAACGACATCGAGCGGATCAGCGACCACGCCGAGAACATCACCGAGCTCGCCCGCCGCCGCATCGACGAGCGCCTGGTCTTCAGCGACGAGGCCGTGGAGGAACTCAAGGCCATGTGGGACGAGCTCGCCGAAATGCTCAACAACACCTTCGAAGGCCTGCGCACCGACGACGAGACCGTGGCCAAGCGCGCCCTGAAGCACGAAGAGCGCATCAACCACCTGGAAGCCAACTACCGCCAGACCCACAGCCAGCGCCTCACCGACGGCATCTGCCAGGTCAGCTCCGGCCTCGTCTTCCTCGAGCTCGTCGCCAACTTCGAGAAAATCGGCGACCACCTGACCAACATCAATCAGGCCATCCTCGGCTCCTTCCAGTGGGGCGAGCCGGTCCGGGTGGCCTGACGCCGCGCCGCTCAATCGCGCGGGAGCTCCGCCGTGACGGCCGCCACCACGGGGGCCACCACGGTGCCCGTGTCGCGCAACTCGATGCGGGCCACGGGGCTGCGGGAATGCGTGCGGATGCGGAGGGTGCGGAGCTGGCGCCCGCCCACGTCCAGGGCGAAGGCCGAGCCGGGCACGTCGTGGCGTGCCGCGTAGTCGGCCAGGTGCACGCCGTTGCGCAGGCGGTGCTCCTGGGTGGGCGCGTCCTCGTAGCGGATGCGCACCACCAGGTCGCCGCGCCGCCCGCTGCCCCGGTGCGCGGGATGGGCCCAGCCGCCCACCGCTCCCAGGATGTGGATGGCCCGGCAGCGGAAGCCCACGGCCACCGCGGCGCCCCGCGGGTAGCGGCGCGCCGGGGCATCCGCCGGGCCGCCGTCGAGGACCAGCAGATTGCGGCCCCCATGGGCCGCGGGGTCGAGGACGTGGAAGGGCACGCCGCCCAGGCGGTAGCGCCCGTAGCGGGAGAAGGGAAAGCTCTCCTCGGAACGCAGGGGACTGGAGAAGAGGCCCCGCCCGCTGTTCGAGTGCACGTTGGCCGCTCCCGAGAGGTCCACCGTGCGGAAGCGCCCGCTGGTGGCCTCCCCCACCCATACCGCCCAGCCGTGCCGCCGCCCCTCGGCGCCGGGGGCCGCCCCCACGTTGGCGAAGGGGGCCAGGGTGGCCAGCGCCCGCCGGCCGTCCCGCAGGGCGATGCGGACCCGGTAGACGGGGCCCAGGACGCCCTCGGGGCAGGGGGCGGCAGCCAGTCCCGCGGTGGGCTCGCGCGGGTCGAGCGCCACGCCCCCGAGGCCCCCGAGGGGTCCGCCCTCGCCGGCCAGGGCCTGGCGGGTAGGCTCGTCGCACCACGCGGTGTCCACGGCGTAGACCACCGGGCCGCGCACCAGGGCGTAGAGCCCGTCGTTGCCGTGGGCGCCGGGCAGCCAGCGGGCCTCCATGGGCAAGGTGAGCTCGATGCGGTCGGCGGACGCCCAGCGGCGGCGCAGGGCGAGGAAGCTTCCCGGCTCGGGCGGCGAGTCGAGCGGCTGGCCGTTGACCGCAACCGCCGGCTCCGCGCACCACGCGGGCAGGCGAAGGCGAAGCACGAAGGCCTCGGGCCGCGCCATGGCCAGCTCGATGAGCACCCGCTGGCCGGCGGGATAGTCGGTGCGCTGGCGGACGGCCACTTCGTTGCCCGAGGGCAGGCGCACGGTGGCCTCGGACTCGGCGTACTGGTTCACCGCGACGCCGTCGGGGCTACGGGCGTAGAGGAGCGTGGGGAGGAGGGCCATGAGCAGCGGGCCGCTGGCCGGCCCCCGGCCGGAGGGGCCTTCCGGATCCGCGCCGGCGAGCGGGGTGTGGCTTCGCCAGCCTTTGTGGCGCCGCTGGGCGGCGGGCACCTGGTTCCACACCAGGCGCTCGACGACGTGTGCGAACCGCGCCTCGCCGGTGAGCTCGAGCAGCCGCTGGTTGAGCCGCAGCCAGGAGAGGGTGGCTTCGGTCGCCGCGGCGCGGCCCGCGTTGGGCAGGTGGTGGGGGCCGTGGTAGCGGCCGTCGAGGCCCACCCCGCCGGTGCGATACATCCGGGAGCCCACGATGGCCCGCCAGGCGGCCTGGGCTTCCCGCAGCGGCGGGCCGTAGGCCTCCGAGCGGGGCACCTCGAGGAGGGCCAGTAGGCTGGCGTGCAGCTCGTGGGGGGGGACCAGGGGCAGCACCTGGTGGAGGCCCAGCCGCCCCTCGGCCACCTGGCGCAGGTTGGCCAGGATGCCGGCGCCCGACCAGCGGTCGATGCTCCGGCCCACCCATCGGCTCCACTCCGCGTATCGCTCCTCGCCGGCGAGTCGGGCGAGGCGGGCCAGGGGGCCGGCGAGGACGGCCGCGTCGAGGCCGAAGTGCTGGGGCTCGCCGGCGATGGTCACCTCCCGGGGCAGGGGCCAGAAGGCGGCCTTGCCCGGGCCGACGCGCTCGACGAGCCAGTCGGCCAGGCGCTGCGCGGCCTCCAGCGCGGCGGCGTCGTCCCAGTGCTCCGCGGCGGCGAGCAGGGCGTCCAGAGTCGCCGCCAGCTCCAGGGCCTCCATCCCCCGGATGGGCTGGCGCCCGGAGCGCAGCTCGCGGGGGGTCACCCCCAGGTAGCCGTCCTCGTCCTGGGCCTCGAGCAGGCGCCGGAGCGTGCGGCGGGCCTTGCGGGCGAGCTCGGCATCGGCGGTATGCTCGGCGGCGAGGACGGCGGCCTCCAGCCACTGTCCCAGCCCCTGGCCGGCGGGCTCCCAGCCCCGCACGCTCTGCTCCTCGAACCGCCGCAGGTGGGGGCCCGGGTCGAACCCGGCGAGGAGGCGCGCGTTGGCCTCCACGCGCCGGGCGAGCAAGCCGCCCAGGCGGCGCACCGCCGACGGGGCCAGGGCCTCCTGGGCGGCTTCCTCGGCCTGGCCGCCGAGCGCAGCGGCCAGGCACAGGGCGGCCAGGGGCCCGACGCGAAGAGGAAGGAAGCAGCGGATCGCTAGGCCGTTCATGATGGGCAGGTGTCCCTTTCGTTTCCCCGCCCCGGGCTCAGGGAGCGGGCCTGGCCGCCTCCTGCTGGGCGAGGGCCTGGGCGAACAGCTCGACGTCCTGGCGAATCTCGTCGGGGCGGTCCTTGGGGAAGAAGCCGATGCACGCGATGTCGGTGGGCTTGAGGTGCCGGGCGGCGTAGGGGATGGCCTCGCGGGGGTCGTTGCGCCCCGCGGCCATGACCTTGTAGGCCACGCAGGGGCGGCGCAGCTGGCCCAGCAGGCGTGCCGCGCGCCGCCGGTCCTCGGGGCGGTAGAGCTCGTCGGGGTCGGCCTGGTCGATCTGTCCCCGGCGGCCGGTGATGTTGTAGAAGGCCACCATGTGGAAGTCGAGGTCGAGCCCCGCGGCCTGGACGTCGAGATGGGTCCTGGGCTGGTGGCCGGCGATGCCGCAGGGGCAGCCCAGCTCGCGGATGAGGGCCAGGGGCTCGGCCAGCTCGCCCAGCCGGCCCTGCTCCTGGAGGGTATCGGCGAGGCCGCCCTGGATGTAGATGCCGGCGGCCCCCGCTCCCCGGGCTTGGCGGATGTTGTGGAGCAGGTCGCGCCGCTCCGGGGCGTGCTGGGCGAACCACTGGATCCGCCCGCCCTCGCGCCAGTACTCGTGGAGCAGGCGCATGATGTGGTTGTCGGCGCGGAGGAACGCGGTGTCGATGCCCAGCTCCTCGCACTGGAACAGGGTGTCCTTGATGCGGGCCGTGGTGTAGTAGTCGCGCAGGGCGCGGTCGAGAGCCGCATCCTGGTGCCCGATGCCGCTGAAGGGGTTGCCGCCCACGGCCAGGCGGCTGACCGACAGCCCACAGAAGTCCACGCGCGGCAGCTCCATGCTCGCTCCCTGACAGGCACTTCGAGGGTCTCGGAGGCGGGGCCTGCTCCGGTAGGGTAGTGGACGCGGGAGGCGGAGTCAAGGGCGTGCGAGCGGGGGCGTCGGGAGCCAAAAAACGCTTGCCGAAAGCGGCCCGGAAATGGTATAATTCGCATCTGGCGGACGGGCGGGCCCCGCCCCCGCACGCCTGCCCGAGCTTCCCCGCAGAGCCGGCACGTAAGCCCGCTCTATTCAAGCACTTACAGAGGCCCGGAGAGGAAGCAGCCCGCGCATGGCCGAGCCCGGCGAGCGAATCCGCGACATCGCCATCGAAGAGGACATGAAGGACGCTTATCTGCGCTACGCGATGAGCGTCATCATCGCCCGCGCCCTGCCCGACGTCCGCGACGGACTCAAGCCCTCCCAACGGCGCATCCTGGTGGCCATGGACGACCTCGGCCTGGGCCCCCGCTCGGGCCACCGCAAGTGCGCCAAGATCGCCGGCGACACCTCGGGCAACTACCATCCCCACGGCCAGGAGGTGGTCTACCCCACCCTGGTGCGGATGGCCCAGACCTTCACCTGCCGCTACCCCCTGATCGACGGGCAGGGCAACTTCGGCTCGGTCGACGGCGATCCCCCGGCCGCCATGCGCTACACCGAGGCCCGGATGAGCGCCGTCGCCGCCGAGATGCTCGCCGACCTCGAGTACGACACCGTCGAGTTCATGCCCAACTACGACGAGACGCGCACCGAGCCCACCGTCCTGCCCAGCCGATTCCCCAATCTCCTGTGCAACGGCGCCACGGGCATCGCCGTAGGAATGTCCACCAGCATCCCCCCCCACAACCTCTCCGAGCTGGTCGACGCCCTCGTCCACCTCATCGACAACCCCGACGCCTCGGTAGACGACCTCATGGAGTTCGTCCCAGGGCCCGACTTCCCGACCGGGGGCACCATCTGCGGCCGCAAGGGCATCCTCGAGGGCTACCGCACGGGGCGGGGCATCGTCCACGTGCGGGGACGCACCTCCTTCGAGGAGAGCCACAGCGGCAGGAAGCGCATCGTCATCACCGAAATCCCCTACCAGGTGACCCGCACGGCCATCAAGGAGCGCATCGCCAAGGCGGCCAACAGCGGAACCATCCCCGGCATCGCCGACATGAGGGACGAGAGCGGCAGCGCCGGCCAGCGCCTGGTGGTGGACCTCAAGCGCGGGGAGGACGAGGAGGTGGTGCTCAACCAGCTCTACCAGCACACCCCCCTCCAGAGCTCCTGCTCCATCATCATGATCGCCCTGGTGGACAACCGCCCCCGCACCCTGAACCTCAAGCAGATGCTCGCCTGCTTCATCGCCCACCGCGTCGAGGTCATCCGCCGGCGCACACAGTTCCTCCTCGACAGGGCCCAGGCCCGGGCGCACATCATCGAGGGCCTGCGCGTGGCCCTCGCCCACATCGACGAGATCATCGAGCTGATCAAGCAGGCCGACGACGTGGAGGCCGCCCACCGCCAGCTCACCCGCCGCTACGAGCTCACCGACCGCCAGGCCACGGCCATCCTCGAGATGCGCCTCCAGCGCCTCACGGGCCTCGAACGCCACAAGCTGGAGGAGGAATACCGCAAGCTGCTCGACCAGATCGCCGAATACGAATCCATCCTGGCCAGCGACTCCCTGGTCCGGGACATGATCAAGGAGGAGCTGGCCACCCTCCAGCGCCGCTACGGCGACGAGCGGCGCACCGAGATCAGCGACCAGCCCATCAACCTCGACGACGAGGACCTCATCGCCGAGGAGACCGTGGCCGTGACCCTCAGCCACGGCGGCTACATCAAGCGCGTGCCCCTCGATACCTACCGCAGCCAGGGACGCGGCGGCAAGGGCATCGCCGGCGCCGCCACCAAGGAAGGCGACTTCATCGAGCACCTGTTCATCGCCTCCACCCACGACTACCTCCTCTTCTTCACCGACCAGGGGAAGGTCTACTGGCGAAAGGTCTACACCATCCCCCAGCTAGGCCGCACCTCCAGAGGCCGCGCCCTGGCCAACTTCCTCACCCTCGACCCCGGCGAGAAAGTGGCCTCCTGCGTGCCCGTCCGCCACTTCGACCACCGCCACGTCGTCTTCGCCACCCAGAAGGGCATCGTCAAGCGCACCGCCCTCTCCGCCTTCGGCCGGCCCCGCGGCATCGGCATCATCGCCATCCGCCTCGCCGAAGGCGACCGCCTCATCCGCGCCCAGCTCACCACCGGCGACCAGGACATCGTCCTGTGCAGCCGCCACGGCATGGCCATCCGCTTCCCCGAGACCGAGGTGCGCCCCATGGGACGCACCGCCCACGGAGTCAAGGGCATCCGCCTCCGCGGGGACGACGCCGTGGTGGGCATGGCCGTCGTCGACGAGCGGGCCACCCTCCTCACCGTGTGCGCCAACGGCTACGGCAAGCGCACCCACTTCGACCAATACCGCCGCCAGGGACGCGCCGGCCTGGGCGTCATCGACATCAAGACCACCGAGCGAAACGGAGAAGTCATCGGAGCCTTCACCGTCCTCGACGACGACGAAATCGTCATGATCACCGCACACGGAAAAGTCGTGCGCACCGCCGTCTCCCAGATTCGCCCCAAGGGACGGAACACCCAGGGCGTCAGGATCATCTCCTGCGACGACGACGACCGCCTCGTCGCCGTGGGGCGCGTGGCCGAGAAAAACGGCCAGGACCAGGTGCCCCAGGCCGATCAGCCCCAGCACGACGGGGAGCCGACCGCCCACTGAACGCTCCGCCGCGCCGCCCCGGCCCGCGGCCCCCACAGCTCCCGTGCCACCCGTCATCGCGGAGGGCCTCCCCCATGACCCACCCCCTCAGCGAGCACGCCCGCCAGCGCCTCCTCGAGATCGCCCGTCGCAGCGCCGAGGCCGCGGTGCGCCGCCAGCCCCCGCCCGCATTCCAGGTCGAAGAGCCCGAGCTCCAGGCCCAGCGAGGCGCCTTCGTGACCCTCAAGAACCAGGGGCGACTGCGCGGGTGCATCGGCCAGTTCACCGCCAAGGAGCCCCTGTGGAAGGTCGTCGCCGCCATGGCCCGCAGCGCGGCCACCGAGGACTTCCGCTTCTTCGCCCAGCCGGTCACCGAGGACGAGCTTCCCCAGCTGTCCATCGAGATCTCCGTCCTATCCCCCATGGAAAAGCTGGAGAACCCCCTCGACCTCCAGCTCGGCACCCACGGCATCTACATCGTCGGGCCCGGCGGCCGCGGCGGCACCTTCCTCCCCCAGGTCGCCACCGAGCACGGCATGAGCAAGGAGCAGTTCCTCTCCACCTGCTGCGCCCACAAGGCAGGCCTCGGCCCCGACGCCTGGCGCACCGGCGAGGCCGAGGTCTACGTCTACACCGCCGAGGTCTTCGGCGAGGAATGAGCCCCGGTCCGGGGCCGAGCCCCTCGTTCTCCCGCCTAATCCCTTGTCAGTGCTGGACTTTACGGTTTAGCGCTAAACCGTAATCACCGCCGCAACCGCTCCGCGTCCCCTGAGCTCCCCCCCGAATCGCTGGGACCCCGCCCGCCCAGAGCCGCCTGGGAGGTCTTGCAACGGCCGCGCCGGGGTGACCGTCTGGCCAAGAAGGTGCCTCCCTGCCCACATCCCCCCTCCCTTCCTGCCCGCGCGCGGGCCCTTGCGCTCCACGCCCCGCTGGCGTACACTGCTCGCCCGAGTCGCCGGCGGCGTCGCCGGCCACGGTCCCCCTGGAGAAGCGAGGACTCCCATGGTCAGGTGCGCCCTCATCAGCGGCAAGGGACTGGGCCTCACCCACGGACGGAACTTCCGCGACCTGCCCAACGCCGAGCTGGTCGCCGTGTGCGAGATGGTGCCCGAGCTGCTCGAGAAGGCCTCCGAGGAGCTCGCCGTGCCCGGCTACACGAGCATCGAGGAGCTGGTGGCCGAGGCGGACTTCGAGCTGGCCCTCCTCATCGTCAACGAGACCCGCCGCATCCCCCCGCTCCGCCAGCTCCTGGCCGCGGGCAAGCACGTGTTCACCGAGAAGCCCCTGTGCGGCCTCGAAGGCCAGTTCCGCATCCGGGAGGCCGACGCCGCGGTCGCCGCGCCCGCCATCGCCCTCTGGCGGCGCTCGGGCCTGAAGCTGGGCATCGACTTCAACTACCGCTTCTTCCGACACTTCCAGAGGCTCCACGCCGACGTCGCCGAGGGGCGCCTGGGCCGCCTCCGCATGGTCCGCGCCAGAGCCCACTTCAACTGCTGGTCCCACGTCATCGACCAGGTGCTCTGGACCCTGGGCCGGCCGCAGGCGGTGAGCGTCCTCGGCGAGCCCGCCGAGCCCGGCGGCTGGACCCGCATGGTGCGCATGCGGTGGGCCGACGGCCTCATCGGCCAGCTCGACGGCTCCACCCTCTGGGGCTACGACGACCACCCGCTCCGCATCATGGTCGTCGGCGAGGAGGCCTATGCCGAGGCACGCGGCCTCGACGGCTGGTACCGCCGCTGCA
>JBKHIY010000070.1:0-24291 GCA_046538415.1 Candidatus Brocadiia bacterium
CCCGCCGACGACCCGGCCTGGACGCCGATTCCTTTTGACATCCGCTCGGGCACCTGCTATATTTTGGGAAAGGGCGACCCCGGGTGGGTAGCTCAGGGGTAGAGCACAGGATTGAAAATCCTGGTGTCGGCGGTTCGATTCCGCCTCCACCCACCAGATGTAAACTGCGGCCTGTCCAGCACGTAGAGCTTTGCGGGCAGGCCGCTGGCGCGCGGTATCCCCACAGTGGCTCGGAGCGGGGCGACCAGGCCGGGCCTCCCTACCACCACCCCGAGTAGCGGCGGACGGGCCGATAGCAGCGAAGCTCGTCGATGGCCACCAGGGCGTCGCCCTTCCCGCCGAAGACGAAACGGCACGCCTCGGTGAGCGCCGCGCCCCTGCCGCCGCCGATGTTCAGCCCCTCGATGCGGATGGCCCCGAGCTCCTGGCCGTCGACGGTGAGAGTGGCCGAGCCCTCCTTCCAAGCGAGGTCGAAGGCGTGCCAGCCCTCTGGCCGCTGCCCGGTCTCGCCCCCGCCCGGCCTGGGCGCGACGATGCGCTGGCCGTCCTCCGCGCCCCGCTTGGAGGGCAGCCGCTCGAAGACCAGCCCCTCCTTCTCCAGGGAGATGGCGATAGGGGGAACGCCAGGGGAGCCGCCGCGCCGCGCCCGCTTGGGCGTGGACGCCAGGATGGGGCCCAGGCCCTCCTCGCTCAGGAGGGCCTGGAAGGTCACGCGGCCCTCGGCGTCGGTCAGGTGGAGGCGCGGCCACAGCTCCATCCCCTGCCCCACCAGCAAGGCCTGCCCCTCGACGCCGTCGGCGAGGGCCAGCGTGGCGTCGCGCCCCGCGGGCTCCAGCACGCAGCAGCCCAGGGCCTCGTCGGCCTCCCGGCGGCCGTCGAAGGAAGCGTAGAAGCTCTCCTCGCTCTCGAGCACTCGCCGCTCGACGAGGTGGACGGCGGCGAAGTCGCGCCGAAGCACGGGCACGGACAGGCCCCGTCGCGATAGCTCGATGCTCTCCCCCGTCTCGGCGTTCAGGGCGACGGCCCTGCGGCGGCGGAGGCCCAGATCGCCGTAGTCCACTCTCACCTCGGCCGTGCGGTCCTCCCGCGCGGTATTCACGACCCACAGGAGGGCCCGCCCGGGGCTCCGATGGGCGGAGACCAGGCAGTCGGGCGTGGGGGTCGAGACGGGACAGTCGTCCTTCCAGTAGCCGAAAAACTCGACGTCGTCCTCGTAGAGCCGCGCCTCCTGGGCGATGACGCTGTAGAAGCCCACCTGCTCGGGCACGATGTCGTGGGCCATCACCCAGCCGACGAACTGATGGGTGTGCTTGGGCTCGTGGACCGTGGCGTGCCGCTGCGACTGGCACATCATGGTCATCACCCCGCCCGCGCACTTGGCGCTGCCGATGGCCCGCATGCGGCCCGCGGGGAGGACCTCGATGTAGTCGAACTCCAGGTCCGTGGGCTCCACGTTCTCGCCTTCGAAGAAGATATGGCCCAGCCACGCGTGGTAGGCGGCCCCCGAGGAGATGTGCTGCCAGAGATTCGGCGCGGGGACCTTATTCTCGTAGAACATCACCCTCAGCCGCTTGAAGTACTCGCGGAGGCCGAGGTAGGAGTAGCCCGGCTGGAGGCGGCCATCGGGGCGGATGTAGGCTCCGCCGGTCAGGAAGTTGCGGTCCAGACCGATGTAGTTCTCGTCCACGTAGAGGCCCCGGAAGCCCGCATCGCGGACCCACATGCGGTAGTGGTAGACGCGGAAGTCGATGGGGCCCTTGCCCTGGGTGCAGTTGCCGTTCGAGCGGTCGCCGGGGGTCATCCCCCAGTCCACGACGTAGTTGGGGAACTGGTGGCCCTGGTAGTCGCGGTAGCGGGCGATGGAGTGGGCGATGGAGCCCACCATGGGACGGTGGTCGGTGCGCGGCAGGAAGCGGCGGAAGGCCTCCCGCGACTTCTCCAGGCTCCACGGGTAGGGGCTACAGTAGTAGGGCCAGAGCACCGCCCAGTCGGCCTGCCGGTCGTACCAGAAATAGGTGTTGCGAGCGCTGGGCAGGAGGCCCTTGCGCCCCGAGCAGATGATGGACCGCCAACCCGGCGGCAGAGGACGCGAGGGGAACGTCTGGTAGGCCCAGGTGATGGTCGTCGGCTCGCTGAGCTCCGCCGGCAGCTCGATGAAGTGGATGCGAAGGACCACGGTGTCCCCCTCCCGGCGAATCTCCTGGGTGGGCAGCGAGCGATCGTCGTCCGTCACCCAGCCCTTGTCGTTGTCCGCCACCCAGAGGAACGCGCGGTCGCTGTTGGTGAGCCAGATGTAAGGCACGAAATCGCCGATGAGCACCCCGGAGCCCGTCTGCTGGCTCGACCAGTAGTCGGGCGTGACGTCGTGGACCGCGGCCCAGCCGCCCGCCGTGGAGCAGAAGTGCGTGGCCTCCTCCTCGGGCAGCACGACCTCGACCGTGAGCTTCTCCGCCCCGCCACGGAGGGTCCACTCGTTGAGGACGAAGCCGTCGAACTCCACCCGCGTCCTGGCATCCACCGCGAGGCCGGCGCAGCGGCCCGAGCCCTCGAGGTCCACCTGGGCGTCGACGTGGCGGAGGAGGGCCGGCTCGCTGGGCTCGACCTCGCTCGCCTCGCCGTCCCGAGTGACCAGCAGACGCATGGAGCGTACCTGGTCGATGCCGCCGTTGTCGATGCTCTCCAGGAGCCCGAGGCCGTCGAGCTCGAGGGTGCGGTTCCAGACGCCCACCCGGCCGTCCTTGTAGGTCACCGGGGTCCACGGGGGGATCACCTGGTCGGTGATGCCGATGGAGTTGTCCGACCAGGCGAACTTCTTGCGCAATAGCTCGACTTCCCTCGACTTGGTCTTGATGGACTCGCCGTCGGCCCCGGCCACGGTCGCCTCGACGACGACCTTCAACGGCTCGGCGGTGGGGACTTTCCACAGCGGCTCGGGCTTCTTGCCCTGCTTCTTCCGCTCCTCGTTGAGCTTTCGGACCCGTTCGTTGTGCTCCTCGACCTTGTCCGCCTTGGCCACGTCGAGCACGGGGACGCGCAGCTTGTCCAGGAAGAAGTGGGTATTGGAGTACCAGTGGCGAAACGGCCCCATGGGCACGGTGAGCAGCTCCTTGCCGCCGTCGGCGCGGAGGAGGCGGATGGTGCCGCCGGCCACCTTCTCCCGCTGGGGCAGGTCGATGATGTCCGCCCGCACGATCATCACGTTCGACTCGGGGCCGTACATGGCCTGGAACTCGAGCTCCGCGGGGGGCTTGGCGTCCGGGGGCTTGTGGGGCCTGGGGCTCGGCGTCCAGCCGTTGACCACGAAGGGGAAGCTCTGGCGGTAGATCTCCGTGCCGTTTTTCCGCATCGCGACGAGGGTGAAGTAGCCCTTCTCCTTGGAGTCTCGAAGCGGCTCGGGCACGGCGCCCGCGAACTCGAAGGTCTTGCGCTCGCCGGCATCGAGCTCGAGCGTGCGGCTCTCGACGTGAAGAGGCTTCTCGCCGCTCGGCTCGGCGTGCCAGCGTAGCTCGACGCTCACCTCGGCGGGCCCGGCCTCGGGCGCCACCACGGCCATGGGGAAGCGGTGCTGGCCGGTGAACACCGAGGTCACGCCGTAGAGCTGGACCACCGCCTCGTCGTGCCTCAGGTGGACCTGCGGATGCTGGGGAATCTCGCTGAAGCCCTGGGTGACGGACCAGGAGGCCTGCGCCCGGGGCTTGGCGCCCTGTGCCGTGCGGCAGAGGAGGAATCGCCAGGTGGCGCCATCCTCCACCTTCTGGATCCCGAAGTCGGCCGCGGCGATGGCGGCCTCGAGGACGTAGTGGGTCTCCGTCTCCGTGACGCCCAGCGTCCAGCGGCCCGACCATCCCTGGGCCACGTAGCCCCGGGTGGGGATCATCTTCTGGTCGAGCACCGCGGGAAAGGTGTTGATGATATTCTGATAGGTCTCGGGCACCAGCTTGGGCGGTGTGACCCAGATTTCGACGGAGGGGTCGCCGAAGGAGTAGCCGTCGTTCTCGCGCACGCTCTTGCGCAGGTACCACTCGCGGTCCGTCCGCCGGCACTTGAAGAGAAAGTAGAGATTCGCCTCGTCGAAGCCCAGGGCGACCGTGGTCTCCGCCTGATGAAGGTCGTGGCCAAAGGGCGTGATCATCCCCGAGGTGGTGAACGCCCTGTCCCACTCCCCCGCCCCGATCTTCCCGTCCACGACCGGCGGGTCGATCTTCCGCGCGGTGAACTCACCGATGGGCAAACGCTCCTTCTGCGGCCCGGCCACCAGGGCCGAGCCGCATACCAACACGATGGCTACCGCGGGAACCAAGGCAGGCAAGCGGACGCCTCTCACGGCGTATCTCCTCGTTGAGGGTGTAGGCTGAAGGCGACCGGGGCGACCCAGCGGCGGCGAGCCTCCTGGACCCAGCCGTCCTCGACGCCCATCACATTACCCCAAGTCGCCTGCGAGAGCAACGGCCCGGAACGGCCGGGCCGCAGGTCACCTCGAAGGGGGCAGGGCGTCCTCAGGCACCAGCAGCTCCCCGGGATGGCGAGCCAGGCAGGGCGGCACGTCGTAGAGCTCGACGACGCCCCGCAGGCTCTCCAGGGACAGGCTCCACACCGACCCGTCGGTGCCCTCGGGCACCCGCACGGCCACCTCGTCGCCCGCGACCACCCGCTCGTCCTCGAGCACCGTGCGGCCCTCCGCCGTGCGCAGTCTCACGGCGGTGAACCGCTGGCCAATACTGGGGAAGCCGAGCACGAAGTGACGCGTGCCCGCCGGGACGTAGAAGTAGAGCGGCTGGTCGGCCCGCGGTCGCCACAGCCGCAGCGCGCTGCGTTGGCTCCCGCGGCCCGCCCAGACGGCCATCGGCCGCCCGTCGAGCTCCAGCTCCGCCGCTCGCCAGTAGCCCGTGCCCGGGTCGAGGGCAAAGACGCCGTCGCAGGGCAAGGCGATCGCGACGGACGTCTTGTGCCCCTTCTCCGCCTCCAGGTCGCCCTCGGCCAGCACCTCCTTCTCGCCCAGGCGGTGCAGCTCCCAGTGGCCCTTGACCTGATGGCGCGGCCCGAAAGGCGTCCACGTGGCCTTCACCGTCTCTCCTCTCCGCCCCACGAAGCAGTGGAGCCCGGTCTCGACGCACAGGGGCGAGCGCGCTACCCGGCCCCAGGCCTCGACCGCGCCTGGCACTCGCCGAGCGAGGGGCACCAGCCGGGGCGAGTAGGACCGCCCCTCGATCTCGATGGCCTCGACGTCCCCCAGGGCCTCGAGGTCGCCCTCGAAATCGCGAGCGACCTCCTGGGCGTCGGGGATGTCTGTTCGCTCCTTCTTCCACGGCTCCGCATCCTCCAGGGAGAAGCCCTCCAGCCGTTCGAGGGCGCGGAAACGGTGCTTGAAGCGACTGCTGAAGAGCATGGGCCAGGCGTGGACCAGCCCGGTGTCCATCAGCCTCCGGGCATAGACGATCACTGCCCTGGCCCGACGGAGGATTCCCTCCCGCTCGCCCTGGTGCACGCGCAGGCCGCGGTCGTAGTCCGTCCACAGCCGCAGCAGGTGGAGGTACATGGCCAGGCGGTCGAGCCGGGCTCGAACGGCTGCCTCTTCCGCCCGGCGGCGGGCCTCCTGGAGGTCCAGGAGCGCCAGCTTGAGCCCCCGGCGAGAGAATCGCTGGCCCGTGGCCCAGCGCTCGTAGAGCCGACGCATGGGCGGTGCCGCGGGGCCGAAGGCGCGGGCGCAGAAGTCGTTTACCAGCTCGTGGGAGTCCAGGTCGGGGTCCCACATCAGCCTGGCGGCCATCCAGTAGCCGAGGCCGTTGGGCCCCCAGTTGCAGGCCGATTCGGCGTCGTAGGTGGTCAGGCCGAGGCCGCGGTAGCGGCGGATGGAGTCGGCGAGCTCGTGGACGCGGCCCGCCTTGGCCTTGCCCGGCAGGTCGTAGTCCCACACGTAGACGCTGAAGTAGTCGTAGACTCCGAGCTTGGCGCCGCGCTCGCGGAAGGCAGCCACCTGCTCCTCGAAGGTGAGGTCCAGGTAGCGGAATCCCGTGGTCACCTGCACGTAGACGCCGGGCTCGAGGTCGAAGCGGGGCGGCTGGCTGTGATGGGCGTAGGCGTAGAGGCCCACCCACCTGTCGGGGAATTCCTGGCGCACCCCCTTCGCCGCCACGTTGGCCAGGTAGAAGGCCTGGTCGCTGGGCGAGCCCAGGGCCTTGCATCGCGGGCACTGGCAGTAGCCGCCGCCGTCGTTGGGCTCGACGGAGACCATGTCGCGGTCCGGGTCTTTGCGGAATGCCGCTCGCGCCCCCTCGACCACGCGGCGCTGCACCTCGGGGTTCGTCACGCACAGTTGCTTCGCCTGGCGCTTGCCGTCCACCAGGGCGAACCACTCGGGGTGCTGGTCGAAGAGTCGCCGGGGCACGTAACGCTCATAGGCGTGGCCGCAGTCGGTCACGAAGTGGCCCAGTTGGCGGTTGTGGCGCATCCAGGCGTTGTAGTCCGCCTTGAGCTTCTCCGTCCGGGCGCCCCAGCCGTACCAGATGCGGCGGAAGTCGAACCCCGGGCGCTGGCGCAGCGCCACCGCGACCTCGAGGTCCGGCCGCCCGGGTACCACCGTCCACACCGGGTCGGGGAAGAACCACCGGCAACCCGCCTCCTCGAGGAAGGCGTAGACCGCGTGGCGGAGGCCCAGGTGGGTATTGGCCAGCAGCCACAGGCGTCCCTCCTCGCTGCGGACCACGAACCCCTCCGGCCCCAGCTCGGCCACCCGCAGCCTCCGCGCCTGACGGGGGAACTGCTCGCCGGTGCCCAGGACGATCCCGCTCGGGCTGCCCTCCCCCGCAATCGTGCAGACAGGCACGGCGGCGCCGGTCACCTCACGCAGCCATCGCTGGAGCTCGCCGGCGAGGGCCTGGTGCTCCTGCGGAGCGTCGTTGGGAATCGCGATAGTGCAGCGCGGCTCGCCGTCCCGGGCCACCTGGAAGGGGCTCGGCGCGGGGGCATCGAGAGCCAGCGTCGAGCATCCCGCGAGCGCCAGGGCCGCCGCGGCGAGGCTGGAGGCCGGGGCGTTGGCGGTCATCTCGGGGTTCCTTTCCCCGCTTCTTCGAGAATGGCCTCGACGCAGGCCACGGCGTTTTCGACCGGGACTTCGGGCCGGATAGGCTTGGTGGTGGTCATGATGTAGCCCCCGCCCTCGCCCAGCACCTGGCGGCAGCGGCGCACCTCGTCGCGCACTTCCTCGGGCGTGCCGAAGGGCAGGGTGCGCTGGGTGCCGATGCCGCCCTCGAAGGTCAGGTGCTGGCCGTATTCCTTCTTGAGGGCCGCCAGGTCGTTGGCCTCGGGCTGCGCGGGATTGAAGATCTCGAGCCCCATGTCGATGAGATCGCCCAGGATCTCGCTGTTGTCACCGCAGCTGTGGATGCTCACGGTCTTGCCCGCGTCGCGGACCCTGGCGTACATCTTGGCCAGCCGGGGCTTGATGTAGGTGCGCCAGTGGGGAAGCCCCATCAGGGTGCCCCGCTGGCCCCCGAAGTCGTCCCCGAACCGAATGGAGTCGAAGGGCAGATGGAGCATCTTGTCCATGGCCTCCAGGTGGAGCTCCATCAGCCGCTCGAAGAGCTGGTGGGCGAACCGCGGCTCGGCGGCCAGGTCCATCAGGATGTTCTCCATCCCTCGCAGCGCCCAGGCCCGCTCCCAGAAGGTGAGCCCGAAGTTGAAGGTGGTGAACTTCCCGGCGTGCTCGGCGCACCACGCCGCCAGCTCCGGCACCTGCTCGTCGCGGACGAGCCGGGGGAACCGGTAGCCTTCGAGGGAGGGCTGCTCCAGCACTGGCTTCACGATGTGGAAGATGTTGCCCTGGGTCCACTCCACGCCGAAGATGTCGCGGAAGTGGCCGTTGGGAAGGTCCTCGCAGCGCCACTCGACGCCCCGGGCGGCGAGGAAGCTCTCGTGGGCCGGGAAGCTCTCCGCCCCGCCGTAGTAGGCGTCGAGCTTTTTGCGGATTTCCTCGTGGATGCTCAGCTCGTAGGGGATGACGTCGGTTGGGCGATGGCGGAGGGCTTCGAGGACGGTCTCGCGAGGGGTCACTTGGCTGTCTCCTGGCGGCGCTCGGTTGCTCCCCGTCTCCCGGTGCGGCGGGGGTCATGGGATGGGCGAGAGCTCCTCCCACAGATCGATCATGATCATCCAGTTCTCGAACTCCCGTGGATCCAGGCGCGGGGAGGGGCCTTCGGTGGGGCGGAGGACGAAGCGCTCCTTGCCCCCTTCGAAGGCGGCCCGCACGGCCCGCTCCACGTCCTCCCGCGTCCCGTAGGCCAGCACGCGGCACTCGATGTTCCCGCCCAGCGTGATCCGCCCCGCGGCCAGGGCCTTAGCCTCGGCCATGGTGATGTCGCCGTCGGGCGGGGGCTCGACGGGCTCGGTGTAGTCGCCGCCGCGCTCGATGGTGCGCCGCAGGGCGTGGCGCACGCGCCCGTGACAATGGATGTGGGCCACGGCGCCGGCCTTCTCGTGGGCGCAGGCGATGAGGTCCCGCTCCTGCTCCTGGACCAGGGCGTCGTAGATGCGAGGCGAGGCCATGGGCGGGGTGACCCATTCGCTGCCCCCGATCCACACGTACTCGATGCCCGGGCGGGAGAGCAGCACGCCCAGGATGTCGAGCATCCGCTGCCGGCAGATGTCGGTGAGCTCGCGGACGAGCTCCAGGTCGGTGAGGCAGAGCTCGAGGAACCACTCGCGGGGCATCATGCCCGCCACGCACACGAAGGGCGAGGAGATGCGGGTCGCCACGATACCCCGACGCGGGAAGTCGGCGGGCAGCTCGCCCAGGTCGGGCGGCGCCAGGCCCTCCGGCCGCTCCCAGGGCACGGAGGCGATCTTCTCTATCTCCTCGTAGGTGCTCACGGGATGCTTGATGGCCCAGGACGTGTTCGCCTCGGGGCTCCATTCCCGCACGAAGGCCAGCTCGCCCTTCGGCGTGTCGATGACGCCGCGGATGCGGCGGTGGCCGCCGGCAAGCTCCTCGGCCTCGGTGCGGATGCGCTGCGGGGGGGTCACCAGCATGCGGTTGGCGTGGGCGGGCACACCCACGTCGAAGTGGAGGCGGTCGAATACGCGCTCGGCGACCTGACGGCGCCGCGGATCGCCGATCTCCGTCAGGCCTTCCCGAGAAGAGCACTGGAAGCCGGGCAGGACGAGGGGCACGCGGTCAACGCGTCCTCCGCGCAGCGTGCGCAGCAGGCGGTGCCGAGGGGTCACGCGCGGCTCCTGGCGAGAAAGGCGCGGAGGCGGGCCATGACCCCTCGCGGGGGGCGCCGCTGGGCAGGGGGGACAGGCGACGACGGGAGAGGCACGTCGTTCACGGCGACCGGGACGCAGAGAGAGCGGCGGAAAGTCGGCCAGACCTGGCCTCGAAGGGCAACGCGAGGTCGCGGAGCCAGTAGGTGGCTCCCGCGTGGTTCCCCTCGAAGCCGGCGACCAGGTAGTGGAGGTTGTTGTAGTTGGCGAACCTCGGCTCCCACACCATGAGCAGACCGTCGTCCGGGTGGCGGCGGCGCAACGCCCCCAGGAGGTCGAAGCTGGCCCGGTGCCACTGCCCGTCGGCCCGCACCCCCTCGAACGTGCCCAGCATCTCGGCGGGACAGGGGCCGTCGGCCGGCCCGGAGAGGATGACCCGATAGAGCTGGCCCCGACAGGTCAGGTAGAGGTCCACCTTCACATCGGGCTGGAGCTTGACCTCGAAGGACAGCCTCGGCCGGTCGTATGCGGAGAAGACGCGTGGCCGCAGGGCCGCGGCGAAGGTGCCGCCGCCGACGGTGTTGGTGATGGCGTGGATGGAGCCCGTGCGCTCGATGCGGGTCTTGGCCCCCTCGCAGTCGTTGGTGAGCACGGCATCGGCGTAGGGCCGGTAGTGGCGGAGCGCCGGGCGGGGCTCCCCCAGGGCCGATGCCGCGAGCCGCGCCTTGGCCAGGAGAATCCCGTTGTTCACGCTCCAGATGGCGGCCCGGCCGCCCTCGAGGGGATGGGGGTCGCGGTAGGAGAGGACCTCGCGGTCCCAGACGAAGAGGCGAACGGTGTCGCCCTCCTTGACCAGCTTGATGTGGACCCATCCCCGGTGCTGGGAATAGAGCTCGCCGCCGCCGCCCCGCCGCGTGGGGAGCAGGGCGGCGGGCCACTCGGTGGCCTTGACCACCTTGCCGTTGCGGCACAGGACGGTCACCTGGTTGCCGCCGGCGCCGACGATGGCGGCATAGCCGCTATCCAGGTTCTTGCCGTCGCCACAGAGGGTGAGCCCGATGTCGCGCCAATTGTCGTAACGGGGGTTGCGCGCCATCATCAGGACTCCCACGTGGACGCTGAGGGCGCACTCGCCCTCCAGGGGTCGCTTGCTCCAGGCGGCCAGGACGCCCTCGCTGCGGCCCCCGAAGAAGGACCAGCGGGGGTCGCACACCCAGCGGTTCATCACCTCCCAGTCCCCGTGCATCACGTGCCAGTCCACGGGGCACCCGTTGAAGTAGTCGGTCACCGCGTTGGGGGAGGAGACGCTGGCGTCGCGGATGTTCCCCCCCCCGGCGCCCACGTTGCTCCCTGTCAGCGGGGCCTCGTCCTGGTGCTCGAGGCACACCTTGTCATCGAGCAGCAGGCGGATGCGGCTGCCCTGGCGCTGGAGGGCGATGCTCTCTGGCGGCGGCTGGGCGAGGGCCTCTTCCTTGAGCACCGAGCCGGCGCGCACGAGGCGCAGCGTCTTGCCCTCGTCGGCCGCTTCCAGGCAGTAGCCGCTCGCGGGGTCGCGGCTCGAGGCGCCCACCACGAGGCGAAGGGACTTAGACACGGTCGCAGGGGCCCGGAGCGTCACGTCGCCGAAGAAGTTCTCCTTATGCCACCAGGTCTCCTGCTCGCCCACGTATTGCCAGGAGAAGGACGGGTCGGCCCAGGCACGCATCACCCGGTCGCGACGCTGGACGGAGCTCCTGCTGCCCTCCCCCTCTCCCTCCTGGTGCTGGCCGACCACCACGTCGTCGAAGCACGCGGCACCGGGCTCGCCGGCCCAGAAGCCCAGCTTGCCGGGCACGATGGCATCGTCGTAGGCCTCCAGGACCTGGCGACCGTCCACGTGGCACACCGCCCGGACCTCGCCCAGGCGGTCGCCCTCGATGGCCACGCTGAGCCGGTAGAAGTCCTGGGCCAGAAAGCCGCCGTCACGCGCCGCCACCACGTGCCGCACCCCGTCCCGCACGCGCTCCACCTGCATTCGCCCGTAGCCCCGGCGCACGTCCTGGGCGCCCAGCCAGCGGAACACGTGGTAGTCCTCGGGGCCGAGCCAAGCGAACACCAGGCCGAAGGCCCCCACCCCGCGCGTCTGGACGGCAGCGGTGAAGCGGTAGTCGGTCCAGAAGTCGTAGCCGGTGACGATGAGGGCCTCCCCGTCCTCCTCGCAAGGGGGGATGGGCACGTGGCGGTGCGTCTGGCCCCACACCACGACCTCGCGCTCCAGCTCCACCTGCCGACGCCCCCCGTCGCTGAGGACGGTGAGGACCGCCGACGTCCCCACGGCCCCCTCCAGGAGTGCCGCGGCCTCGGCAGGCGTAGCCACCGAGCTGCCGTCCACCGCCTCGATGCGGTCCCCTTCTCGCAACCCGGCCCGCGCCGCCGGCGAGCCCGGCGCCACCCGGGCGACCCGCACGGTGCTCCCGCCCTGCAACTGCACCCCGATCCCGATGTCCGCCGCTCGCGTACGGCCCGCCGACGCCACGTCCTCCATCGAGTCGAACACCACGGCCAGCTCCGCGGGGTTGGCGCTCTGCTCGGGCGAGGACAGCGACCGCAGGACCCACCGGCCCCGCACCGGCTGCCACAGCTGTGTCCTCGGCTCGGGATCGGGAAAGTCGGTGGCGAACCGCACGGGCTCCCGGGGCATGATGCGCATCGAGCCCAGGCGCCACCCGCCGCCGAGCCCCACGCGGATGGCCGGCGGCGCCGCCAGCGGACCCGCGGCCAGGCCGTGCACCCACTCGCCGTTGGCTCCGAGGAGCAGGCGTCGGGCCGTGCGCTTGACGAAGAAGCCCCGGCGGGCCGTCCCCCGCACCACGCCCTTGGCCTCCGCCCCGTCCGGGCCGGTGAGGCGCCAGCGGTCGCCCTCGAGCCGAAGCTCGACTCCTTCCGCCTCACAGGTCAGCGCCGCCTCCGCCGGCCCCTCGTCCCCGGGCTCCAGGGAGACCACGGCGATGTAGCCTTCGGGCGGGGCCGACCGCAGGGCGCGGCGGCGCCACGTCATCTCCTCCCCGCCGGCCACAGGGGCGGCGCACAGGAGGGACGCAAGGGCTGCAATGTGCAGGGAGGTCCGCATCGGCCGTCGGGCTCCACGAACGGTGCTGCCTCGCGGGGGCAGCCTAGTCCTCGCCCCCCACCACGCGCACTCGGCGCGTCCCGAGGGTGATCTCGAGTTGTAGCTTCTCCTCGCCGCGCAGCACGTCGAGGGTCACGACCTGCCCGGGCTTCTTGCCCTTGAGGGCCTCTTTGAGCTGCTCGAAGTTCGCCACGTCCTTGCCGCCGAGGCCCTGGACGACGTCGTTCTTGCGGAGGCCGGCGGCGTGGGCCGGCTTGTCCTCGCGGACGTTGGTGACCAGGACACCGGTCTTGGCCTTGAGCCCCAGGTGTTCGGCCACCTCGGGCTCGATGTCTTGCCCGTCGAAGCCCATGTAGGGGCGCTCCTCGAAGCGCACGGGCGGCCGCGCGGCCCGAATCTGCGGGCGCACGCGCCCCGTCCTCGCCTCCTGTAGCAACTCCGTGACGCGGGAAAGCAGGTCCTGGCGCACCTGGCCCAGACGCCGGTCGAAGTCCTGGTCCTGGACCTTCTGCTGGTCCACGTCCTTGCGCAGCTTGCGGACCTCGGCCCGCAACTGGTCGACCTGGTCCTGGAGGTGCGCCACTGGAGTGTCCGAGCTGGAGTCGCTGCCCTCCACGGCCTCGGAGGCGTCGTCCGCGCCGCCGGAACAGCCAAGGAGGCCCACCAAGGCGCACAGCGCGGCGAGGACGAGAGATGGCACTGGCTTCATGGTCGAATCCCCTACCTACGCCCCGCCGCCACGGCGGAAAGACGCCCGTCGCACCCTGGAAGAGCGACCCCGGGGCCGGAGTCGGCCGCTAAGGCTCTTCACGAAGTTTACCACCTGCCCCCTGGCGATTCAAGGAGCGTCGCTCGAGCCACAAGACCGCCACGACCGCGGCCAGCCCCACCGCCAGCGCCCCCGCGCTCACGCCCACCGCGGTGGTCCGCTCGACGATGCGCTGCGAGACGCTCGGCCCCTCAGCTCCGCCGCTCAGTTCCTGTGCCGCCCGAGTGATATCGTACCAGCAGAAGCCGCAGAAGGACCACAACAGGCTCACGAAGCACACCACCAGCACCCGCAGCCGGGCCCGTCCCGAGAGCCGCCACTGCCAGAAGGCCAGCACGAACACGAAGAAGGCCAGGCAGGCCCCCAGCGCGGCCATCACCAGCCAGTCCCCTACAGTAGGACTCGCCGAGCGGCTGGCATGCTGCGCGAAATCCGACCGAAAGAAAAGCCACGTGAGCAATAGCACCAGGGCCACCTCGAACGCCGTCAGCCCCACCACCACGCGGCGGACCTCCCTGGGCTGCTGAGCGTTTCGCTGAGCGCGTCGTCTGGCGATGGTCAGGTCTCCTGCTCTGTGGCCGCTCGGCTCCCGGCGCGGGGGCCGGCGAGGGGCGCGCCTTAGCCGGGCTCCGCGGCGTAGGGAATGGGGTCCTCGGCCCCCGCTTCGCGGAAGCCGCGGCGACGGAGGCGACAGCTCTCGCACCGGCCACAGGCCGCTTCCTCGTCGCGGTAGCACGACCAGGTGAGATGGAAGGGGGCTCCCAGGCCAAGGCCCTGCCGCACCACCTGGGCCTTGGTCAGGTGGAGCAGTGGGGCTGCCACCGCGACGGTGGTCGCAGGCCGGGTGCCCACGGCGACGAGGCGGTTGAAAGCCTGGACGAAGGCTTCCGTGCAGTCGGGATAGCCGGAGCTGTCCTCCTCCATGGCCCCGAAGAAGATGGTGCGGGCGCCGAGCACTTCCGCCCACGAGGTGGCGATGGCCAGGAGGTTGGCGTTGCGGAAGGGCACGTAGGAGGCGGGCACGCCCTGGCCACGGGGCTCGCCCTCGGGCACGGGCATCGCGCGGTCGGTGAGGCAGGAGCCGCCCACGGCGGCCAGATGGTCCAAGCGGACCACCAGCCGCCTGTCGGGCGGCACGTGGTAGGCGTCGGCGATGGCGGCGAAGGCCCGCTGCTCGCGCCCCGCGGTCCGCTGGCCGTAGGTGGCGTGGAGCATGGCCAGCCGGTGCTTGCGGGCCGCCATGGCCACGAGCACGCAGCTGTCCATCCCCCCGCTGGCCAGGACTACGGCGAGGGGCCGTTCCGCCATCGCGACTCCGTCCTTCCTGCTTCGCTTCGGCCTGGCGCCCCGGTCACAGCCGCCGGCGCACGCCATCGGGCAATTGGTATTCGGCGGCGGCCACCCGCCACTCTCCCTCCTCCTTGCGGAGGTGCAGCCGCACGCGGGTGCGGTGCTTCCAGGCCCGTCGCCGGTCGCGCTGCTTGACCAGGGAGAGGGTGTAGAACTCGACGACGGCCGTGTCCTCGTGCAGCTCGGCGACCTCCAGGTCGTAGATGCTGATGGACAGCTCTTCGAGCATCCGCAGGGCGATGGTCAGGTCGGCCCGCAAGTCGCGGCGCGACTGGTGGCCGTAGGGGTCGCGGAAGTCCTCGGCGAGCAGCACGCAGGTACCCGCGGCATCCAGGCTCTCCAGCCGCCCAACGACCTTCCGCGCCACCCGGCGCACGCGGTGGCGATCGGTCCTCAGGTACTTCAGGGCCAGCGCCGTGGTCAGGGCCAGGGCGAAGGCCCCGATGAGGATCCAGTGGGCTTTCTTCAGGCCGCCAGCGCTCACGTCCGCTCCCTCGCCATGGCGTCCGAGCCGCCCTCCTGTCGGAGCCTCTCGAGGTGTACTGCCAAGGCCGCCACATCGGCCGGGGACACGCCGGCGATGCGCGCCGCCTGGCCCAGGGAGGCGGGCCGCAGGACGGCGAGCTTCTCCCTGGCCTCCCCGCGCAGGCCGCCCAGGGCGGCGTAGTCGAGGTCCTGGGGCAGGGGCCGCGCCTCCATCTCGCGCAGCCGCCGGGCCTCGGCGAGCTGTCGCTGGATGTAGCCCTCGTACTTGGCCTCGATCGCCACCTGCTCCTTCACGTCGTCGGCCAGGCGGCGGCGGGCCAGCTCGGGGTCGAGCCGCTCCAGGTCGGCGAAGGTCGTGCCCGGTCGGCGGAGGATGCGGCGCAGCGCGACCCCCTGGTGCCGCCGCTCGTCGAGCTGGCGGTGGGTCTCGGCGATGGCCCGTTCCTTGGCCTGGAGGGCGGCCCAGGCCGCGTCGTCGAGGAGGCCCAGGCGGCGGGCGTGGGGCATCAGCCGCCGGTCCGCATTGTCCTGGCGGAGCAGGAGCCGGTATTCGGCCCGGGAGGTGAACATGCGATAGGGCTCCCGGGGCGAGAGGGTCACCAGGTCGTCGATGAGCACGCCGATGTAGGCCTCGGACCGGCCGAGCACCAGGGGCGGCTCGCCTCGTGCCGCGAGCGCCGCGTTGACGCCCGCCATCAGGCCCTGGGCCGCGGCCTCCTCGTAGCCCGACGTGCCGTTGATCTGCCCGGCCAGGAACAGCCCCGCCAGCCCCCTGGTCTCCAGCGAAGGCCGAAGCTGGTAGGGCGGCACGAAGTCGTACTCGATGGCGTAGCCGTAGCGAACCACCGCCGCACGCTCCAGGCCCTCCACGCTGCGCACCATGGCCTCCTGGACATCGGGGGGCAGGCCGGTGAACAGGCCGTTGCAGTAGACCTCGCAGGTGCGCTCGCCCTCGGGCTCCAGGAACAGCAGGTGGGAGTCCTTGTCGGGGAAGCGGGCCACCTTGTCCTCGATGGAGGGGCAGTAGCGGGGCTGGGCGCCGGCCGCCTGGCCGCTGTGGATGGGCGACCGCGCCGCGTGGGCTGCCACGATGCGATGGGTGCGGGCGTTGGTGCGGGCCATGTAGCAGGGCCGGCTGGGGCGGCACAGGCGGGCCGTGGCGAAGGAGAAGGGCCGGGGCGGCTCGTCGCCGGGCTGGGGCTCCAGGCCCGCGTAGTCCACGCTCTGGCCGTCGATGCGGGGCGGGGTGCAGGTGGCCAGCCGGCCCACCTCGAAGCCCAGGTGGCGCAGCTGGTCGCTCACGCCCCCGGCCGGCGGCTCCCCCCAGCGGCCCGCGGCCACCTGGCTCTCGCCCAGGTGCACCACGCCGTTGAGGAACGTTCCCGTAGCCAGCACCGTCGTCCTGGCCCGGTAGGCGATGCCGAGCTGGTCGCGCACGCCGACGCAGCGCCCTGCCTCCACGAGCAGGCCGCACACGCCCCCCTGGCCGAGCCACAGGCCCGGCTGGCGCTCGAGGCGGAGCTTCATGGTCTGGGAGTAGAGGGCCCGGTCGGCCTGGGCGCGGGGCGAATGGACGGCGGGGCCGCGGCTGCGGTTGAGCATCCGGAACTGGATGCCCGCCTGGTCGATCACCTGGCCCATGGCCCCGCCCAGGGCGTCGATCTCGCGCACCAGTTGGCCCTTGGCCAGGCCCCCGATGGCCGGGTTGCACGACATCTTGGCCACGGTATCCAGGCTGGTGGTGAGCAGCAGCGTGCGGCCCCCCATGCGGGCGGCGACGAGCGCCGCCTCGCAGCCCGCGTGGCCGGCGCCCACCACGATCACGTCGAAGGTCTTGGGCCTGGGCTCCGTCACGGCGTCCGTTCCAGAAAGCGGCGGTCGGGTCCGGCGGCGCCGGGGGCGAGGCGCGTGGGCGGCCTCGGCCCCGTCACGGCCCGGGAGGGGGGACCACGCGCACGGGGGTGCGTCGGCCCACGCCCAGGAGGTCGGCGGCGGAGCCGCGGTTGGCCGACACTTCGAGCAGGCCGGCGCTGCCCACCACGGCGATCAGCTCGCCCACGCCGACCTCGGCGTAGGTATTGTGGATGCGGGGGAGCCGCTGGCCCGCGATCTCCACGCGGAGGGCGGCGAGCTGTCCCCCGCGCAGCCCCGCCATGTGCTCCCGGGAGACGTTGGTCACCAGGTTGCCGAAGCGGTCCACGTGGATCACCTGTCCCTCGACGGCCTCCTCGCTGGCCCGTGCGGTCCCCGCCTCGAGGTGCTGGTAGTCGTCGGCCTGGGGCCCCATCTCGCCCAGGTCCACGCCCAGGGTCAGGTGGGCGGCCACGGGGGCGAAGATGTCCCTGCCGTGGAAGGTCATGCTCACCGGGTGGCGGAAGTAGTGGGCGTTCTTCACGTGCACCAGTCGGCGGGGCGAGGAGCCGCACAGAGCCACGTCCAGCAGCCCGTTGTCGGGGGCCACGAGAATATGGCCGTCGACCTCCGCGGCCAGGATGCGCCGCTCGCTGCCCACCCCCGGGTCCACCACCGCCAGGTGCACGGTGCCCTGGGGGAAGTAGCGGAACGAGCCGGCCAGCACGTAGCCCCCCTCGGCCACGTCGTGGGGGGCGACCTCGTGAGAAATGTCGACGAGCTGGGCCGCCGGGTTGACCGACAGGGCGGCGCCCTTCATCGCCGCCACGTAGGGGTCGGTGGTCCCGAAGTCGGTGAGCAGCGTGATGCAGCCCCGGCTCATGGCCGTTCTCCTGGGCGAGCCGCCATGGCCTCCGCCGGGTGCCACTCGAGGACCACGATCCGGGGGTTCACGTAGCGCATATCCTCGGGATACCCCCACAGGTCCACCTCGCGGCCGAACCCCCTGAGGGGAAGGTGGAACTCCGCCGCGACGCGGTACGCCTGGCGGCCGGCCAGCAGGAAATGCCAGAAGCGGTCGGCTCGACTCGTAGGCTCCGATCCCTCGTCGATCTTACCAAATTGCAGGCTGCTCGTCACGAAGTAATCGGGGCGGAGCTGCATCAGGAGCGCCGCGTCGCGCGGCGCCTGGGGCCGCGACTCCGCCAGCACCACCAGGCGATAGCGCTCGGAGTCCAGCGGCGGAAGCTCGAACTGCCAGGGCCACCGCGTGACCCCCACCGTGGCGCCCGGGGGCACGTTCCCATGAATCCACTGGCCGGCCACGGTCCGCACGTTCTCCCGCGAGTAGAGCCGCGCCCAGCCCCACGACATCGCCGCCGCAGGGACCAGCACCCCGGCCAGCGCCGCGGCGGCCAGCCCCGCCCGCACGCCCCGCGGGCGCACCGCCCGGCCCACGGCGCCGCCCAGCCAGGCCAGCCCGCCGCCGCCCAGCAGCGCCAGGCACGGCAGCAGCCCCACGTAGTAGCGGGAGTAGGACCGCCCGTCGAAGCCCACTACCCCCGCCCACAGGCCCAGCCACGCCAGGAGCAGCCAGTCGCCCGCCCGCCGCCGCACCAGGGCTACCAGGACCCCGAGGCCCACCACCGCCGCCAGCGGCCACGTGGCCATGGCGGGCAGCATACGCACCATGTGGGTGGCCCACGCGAAGCTCGCCAGGCGGCCCACCACGCCCTCCTGCCCCACGTGGGCGGTCTCCGAACGGAAATCGGCGAGGAACTGCTCCCCGTTCACGAAGTGGTAGGGGCTGGTGAGGAAGAAGACGGCCACCATCACCGCCGCCGAGCAGCCCACCCCCACCGCGGCCCGCCGGCCCGAGCCCCCCCGACGCCACAGCCGAAGGCCCGCCGCCACGGGCACCAGGGCCCAGAGCACGACCGCGAAATACTGGAAGGCCGCGCACAGCCCCGCCGCGCCGCCCGCGTAGTCGTACCACTTGCCCTTCCCCGTGGCGGCCAGCCGCCGGCAGCAGGCGAAGAGCACCACCGCGGCCACCGCCGTGCACGTGTCGCGGGTGAGGTTGTGGCTATGGACCATGAGGGCCGGCATGACCGCGAGCAGGGCCATGGCCAGAAGCCCCGTGCCCCGCTGCATCCGCTCGCCCACGCGCCACACCAGGCCCAGCGCGGCCAGGGCGGCCAGCAGGCTCACCGCCCGCCCCACCAGGTAGAGCCGCCCCAGGGCGTCGGGATGGTCGAAGTAGTACTCCAGGTCGGGCTCCAGGCGCACGGCGCCCACCAGCGAGCAGGCGCCCAGGGCGCCCCCCACCAGGTAGGTGTGGAGCGAGGGATAGATGTAGTTCCCGGGATCGAAGTCCAGGCGCCGGGGGCGCATGGAGCTGAGGCTCTTGAACACCTGGTACTCGTCGGGGTGGTAGGAGCGGAGGGGGTTGAAGAGGTGGCGGTGGAAGCCCTCGGCCAGCTCGCTCTCCCGCCCCCGCGAGCCCTTGTGGCGCCAGGGCTCCTCCTTGAGCTCCGGGGGCAGGTGGCGGGCCTCCTCGGCCACCCCCTCCAGGGCGGCCCTCTCGCGGCTGGGCACGCCCCACTCGATGCCCCACAGCACCAGGGCGGCGAACAGCGCCGCCACGACCCCCGCCGTCAGGGCGGCGGGCCAGCGGCGGACCGGGCGGCTGGCGGACGGCGTCGGACCCATGGCGGCCTCATTGTAGCCCCGCCCCGGCGGCCCCGTCAAGACGCCCGCCCCGCTGCCCTCGGTCGCGTTGACTCCCTCCAGGGAGGCACATATACTGTGCGCCGCACCTTCCCCCAGGGGGCTCCCGCCGGGCCGGGGCAGCGAAGCGAGAAGGAGAGCGCCCGCCCATGGAATTCGATGCCCTCAAGCGTTCCGGTATAGCCAACCTGCTTTCCTCGCTGGGCAGGAGTATCTTCCTGCCCCAGGGAATCTTCCACTGGCTGGGCAGGGCGAAGCAGGAGGCCCGCATCAACGCCACCATCGGCTCCGCCCGCGGGCCGGAGAGCGAGATTCTGGACGGCGGCTCGGACCAGACCGTGACCTTCTACCTCCCCGCCCTCCAGGCCTACTTCGGCACCCTGACCAGCGAGGAGACCTTCCCCTACGCCCCCATGCTCGGCCTGCCCGAGCTCCGCGCCGCCTGGCGCCGCTGGATCCTGGCCAAGCTCGCCGACCATCGCGACCGCGTGGAGCCCTGCCTCAGCCTGCCCGCCATCACCCCCGGCATCACCGGCGGCCTGCACGTGGCGGCCAAGCTCTTCGTCGAGCCCGGCGAGGTGGTCGTCTCCCCCGACCGCCGGTGGGGCAACTACAGCAACATCATCGAGCGCAACGTGGGGGGCCGCATCGAGACCTTCCCCTTCTTCGAAGGCACCGCCTTCAATATCAGGGGGATGCAGCGAAAGCTCGTCGGCACCCTGGCCAGCCAGCCCAAGGCCCTCCTGATGCTCAACTTCCCCAACAACCCCGTCGGCTTCGGCCTGCCCGCCCAGAGCGCCGGGCCGCTGGTCGAGGCCCTCGTCGAGGCCGTGGAGGAGACCGACAAGTCGCTGGTCGTCCTCGTCGACGACGCCTACGAGGGCTACGTCTACGAGGAGGGCGTGCTCGCCCGCTCGCTCTTCGCCGAGCTGTGCGACGCCCACCGCCGCATCCTGCCCATCAAGCTCGACGGGGCCTCCAAGGAGCTGCTCTTCTACGGCGGCCGCGTGGGGGCCCTCAGCTTCGGCCTGCCCTCCGCCCCCGAGGTGGACCGGCAGGCCCTCCAGGCCGAGCTGGACAACAAGGTGGCCGCGGTGGTCCGCAGCACCGTCTCCAACGGCCCCCGCCCCGTCCAGGCCGCGGTGCTCAAGGCCCTGGGCGAGATGGGCGAAGTGCTCGACCAGCGGCGGCGGGTGATCGACGTGCTCGGCCGCCGCGCCCGGCTGCTGGCCCGGAAGCTGGCCGAGGCCGCCCCGCCCCAGCTCAAGCCCCTGCCCTTCAACGCCGGCTTCTTCTGCTTCTGCGACCTCGAGGGCCTCTCCGCCACCGCTCTCGCCGACCACCTGATGACCCGCTACCGCACCGGCGTGGTGCCCACCGAGAGCGGCAAGGTCAACGGCATCCGCATCGCCTTCTGCTCCGTGCCCGAAGCCCAGATCCCCGAGCTGGTGGCCAACCTCGGCCAGGCCGTGGCCGACCTGGCGGGCCAGAGCTGAGCCGCCGCGAGGCACCGCGCGACCGGCCGCGCGCCCCGAGCCGCGGCACGCCTTTGCCTTGCTCGGCCCCACGCCATCAGCCCTCCCTCGCCGCCACGCTCCCGCTTTCTCTCCTCGTCCCGACGGGGGGACCGGATCCTCGGGACGAGATGTAGCCGTAAGGTGCCCTCGCTTCGAGACGTAGGGCGTCCCGCGCGATTTTTTTCGCCGCTTTTACAATCTTTTACCGCGCATGCGAGGGGGGGCTTCGGTTTGTAGGGGTGGAGGGGAGCGCGCCGCGTGGCGGCCAACCGCGAAACGCGCACGCCGGGACCACAGCCGCGGGCAAGATGCCTTCGCCACCAAGGCGGCAGGCAGGTCGGCGGCACGGGCTTTCGGCGGGGGAGCGAGTGCCCCATCCATCGTCGCGCGAGGTCACTCGGGCGTGGCGGCGGGCCTCTCCCCCTCCTCCTCGCCCGTCTTGCTCACGGGGGTGAGTGCGGCGAGGCGGACCTTTCCCTCGAAGACCGCCACGTCGTTCTTGTGGTCGTAGGTGATGTGGTCGGCCTGCACCTCGTCGGTGTTGATCCACACCCGCGGCTGCTTCTTGGCGGTTCCCAGCAGCACGACCACCTCGTTGACGGGGTCGTAGTCGGCCTGTTCGCCAATGGCCTTTCGCAGCTCTTTCTGGAGGTCGAGCTCGGGCCTCTCGGAGGTGTGCTCCTCGATGGGCTGGACGGAGTAGATGTGGACGTCGCCGCGAGCGACGATTCGCTGGAACTGGTTGGTCTCGGGGTCGATCACGGCGTCGACCTGGTCGGCGTCGATGCGGAGGGTCTTCTTGATCACGGTCACGTTGCCCGAGGCCCGTGCCCGGTTTTCGTCGCGGATGTAGCGCAGCTCGCCGTCGGCCCACAGGTGGACGGGCACGCGCGGCGCGGCGGGGGGCTCCTGGCCCTCGGGTTCCTCCTTGGGCTCGCCCGCGGCGCCCAGGGCGGGGGCCAGGACGAGGGCGGCGAGCAGCGCGGCCAGCGGTGCGGCGAGGCGGGCGGTCATGGCGTGGGTCCTTTGGGGAGTTACACGGCGAGGCGGCTGTCGCCGCCGAGGAGCGCGGCTTCGGAGTCGAGTATGGGCTGAACCTCTCGTCGGAGGAATTCGTCGACCTGCTGCGGGGCGCGCCCGCAGAGCCCTTGGGGCTGCATCAGGTCGGCGATCTGGTGGCGCACGGCGGCGAACGCCTCGTCGGCCTCCAGCCGCTGGGCGAGGTCGCAGGGCGCGTCCTCGTCGGTCATGCGCCGTCGGGCCTCCAGGGCGTGGCGGCGCAGCCGCTCGTGCAGGTCCTGGCGGTCGCCCCCGGCCCGCACCGCGGCCATGAGCAGCCGCTCGGCGGCCAGGAAGGGCACCTCCTGGGCCAGGCGGGCCGCGATGGCCCTGGGGTGGACGACCAGCCCCGCGGCCACGTTGTGGGCCACGAGGAGCACGGCGTCGGCGGCCAGGAAGCTCTCGGGAATGGCCATCCGCCGGCCCGCCGAGTCGTCCAGCGTCCGCTCCAGCCACTGGGTGGCGGCGGTGAGCGGGGCGCTGTGGGCCAGCACCAGCAGGTGGCGCGCCAGGGAGCAGATGCGCTCGCAGCGCATGGGGTTCCGCTTGTGGGGCATGGCCGAGGAGCCCACCTGGCGGCGTCCCGACGGCTCCTCGAGCTCGCCGAGGTTCTGGAGCAGGCGGATGTCGGTGGCCATCTTGTGGGCCGACTGTGCGACGCCCGCCAGGGCGGCCAGCACCTGGCTGTCGAGCTTGCGGGTATAGGTCTGGCCGCTGACCGGCACCACGCGCTGGAAGCCCATCTTGCGGGCCACCAGCTTCTCCAGGCGCCGCACCTTGGCGTGGCGGCCCTCGAAGAGGGCCAGGAAGCTGTCCTGGGTGCCCGTGGCGCCCTTGACGCTGCGGAAGGGCAGCTCGCGCTCCAGGCCGGCCACCTGGCGATAGTCGAGCACGAAGTCGTAGAGCCACAGGGCGGCCCGCTTGCCCACCGTGGTGGGCTGGGCGGGCTGGTAGTGGGTGAAGCCCAGGGTCACCCGCTCCCGGTGCTCGGCGGCGAAGCGGGCCAGGGCGTCGAGCAGGTTCACCAGCCGTCGGCGCACCAGCCCCAGGGCCTCGCGGACCAGGATGAGGTCCGTATTGTCGCCCACGTAGCAGCTCGTGGCCCCCAGGTGGAGCACGGGGCGTGCCGCGGGACACTGGTCGGCGAAGGCGTGGAGATGGGCCATCACGTCGTGGCGGAGCCGCTTCTCGTAGCGCGCCGCGGCGGCGAAGTCGATGTCGTCCAGGCGGGCGCGCATCTGGCCCAGCTGCTCGTCGGTGATGGCCAGGCCCAGCTCCTGCTCCGCCTCCGCCAGGGCGAGCCACAGGCGGCGCCACGTGGCGAACTTGCGCTGGGGGCTGAACAGGGCGCTCATCTCGTCGCTCGCGTAGCGCTCGACGAGCGGGCTCTGGTAGCGCTGGCGGCGCGAGGGGGGCATGGGGCGGGCGCTCCCTCAGGCTCTCATGCACGCGGGTGCGGGGTAGACGGCGTTGCCCCAGTGGTTTCGCACGCAATCGCAGCAGGTGCCGCGCTCGCCGCAGGGCTCGTAGTCGCAGGCGCAGGCCTCGAGGTTCGCGGCCTGTCGGTCGCACGGCTCGCCGCGGACGCCTTCGAGGAACCGGGTGTGCGGCGGGCGCTCGACGTCGCGCATGCAATAGCTCTTGCCGTCGCGAGCCAGGTGGTGCTCGATGCACAGGCAGCACACGCCCTTGCGCTCGCAGTCCTCCGAGGGACAGGGGCACATCTGGAGATTCACCTCGCGGTTGGGACACTCGACGGCCTGGGCCATGCGCGCTTCTCCTTCCGCCCGTGGGGTCAGGGATTCCGGCCTCCGATTATAGACATCGCCCCCTGCCCGTCAAGCGGCCTGTGTCGAGAGCGTGACCACGACAGGCACACCGCTCCCACCGCCCTCGACAGTAAGTCGGGGGTGTCGGGCCTCTTCGGGTCTTCTCTCTTCCCCGGGCGCTTGGTGCATCCCAGCAGCACCTGGCTGACCCTTCCGCATCAGTTGGCGATTGGCCAGCAGGCTCCTCCTCGAGGGCCGGGAGCAACGGGACCGTGTGCGTCGTCTCGCTCCTTCCTGTGGCCCAAAGAGAAGGCCCGCCGGCGAGAGACCATCTCTCGCGTCGACGGGCCTGACCCTTCAATGTCCGCTGGCGAGCCTCGGCGGACCTGAGTCGTCAATGCCGGTGGCGCGTCCTCGGCGTCGCTCCTCGTTTCTCCCTCGGGCGGAGCTAAG
>JBKHIY010000071.1:0-24267 GCA_046538415.1 Candidatus Brocadiia bacterium
GCGCGAGGCGATTTCCGGCGTATACTACCCCCGCGACGGCGGGGAGTCAAGAAACGGGACCGGCGAGGGGCTCATTGTCGGATGCGGGTCTCGGTGTGCCATCGGCCTTCGTGCTTCCGGCCGGAGATGACGGAGCCCTCGGCGGTGTGGAGGCTTTGGAATGCGAGCTCCTCCCACTCTTCGGGGCAGGCGGCTCCGATGCGGGTATCGGCGAAGTAGTCGGAGACGAGGGCGTCGGCGAGGGCCTGGAGGTAGAGTCCGTGGGAGGTGACGTAGTAGGGGGCGTGGGTGGCGGCGGAGGCCTCGTAGATTTGGAGCCACTGGGGGTCGACGATGCGGGCTGGCTGGGCCTGTCCGAGGTCGTGGGCGAGGCCCTCGGGGTCGCCCATGTGGGACGCTGCGAGCCAGAATGCGGCGAGTGTCCAGCCGTGGAAGCGCCCCTCCCGGGCGCCGGTGCAGAGGTCGTATCGGCGGTTGTAGGCCCGGACGACGTGCTTGTCGGGGCGTCCGAGGGGGAGGAAGGTGAGGGGGTTGAGCTGGACGGGGTGCTTCTGGCGTCCGAGCTGTCGGGTGCCGGGCTCTCCCTGGCAGGTGGCGAGGATGCCGGTGTCGGGGTCGCGGAGGGCGGGGAAGGCGAGCCCGTCGTCGAGCACCTGTCGCCAGCGGTGGAAGTCGGGCTCGTCGTGGCCCAGTCGGCGTGCGGTGTGGAGCGCGGCCTGGAGGGTGTACTGGGCGCTGAAGAGGGCGCAGAGGTAGTTGGTGGCGTTGTGTCCGCCCATTTCGTCCTGCCCGAAGGAGGGCTGGAGTGCGATGCCCCAGGAGCCGTCGTCCTGGCGGTGGAGTATGGAGGCGAAGAATCGGGCGGATTCGCGGATGACGGGCCAGGCCACCTCCTCGGTCCACTTGGGCTCGTGGAGGTATCGTGCGGTATCGCGCGCCATTCGCGCGGGGTATGCGGCGTTGTGGATTTCGAACTGGCACCAGTTGGGGAATCCGTCGTCGAGGAGCTGGGAGTCGGGGCCGATGGGGAACTCCCAGGCCCACATGGCGCCGTCGGCTCCGTAGATGCGGCGGGTGTAGGCCTGCATGCTCTCGAGGCGCTCGCGGTAGAACTCGACCCAGGCGCGGGCGATGTCGAAGTGGCCGAGGCGGAGGAGCGCGGGGTGGATGTAGGAGACGTCCTGGGGGAAGTGGAATGGCCAGCCGTTGCCCGTCCAGCCCATGGGGGCTGCGGGCGAGCGCACGTCGGGTGCGTAGCTGGCGAGCACGTAGTAGAGGGAGCGTGCCCATAGGGCCTGGTATTGGGGCACGGGGAGGTGGAGTCGGGCGTTTCCCCAGCGTCGGTGCCAGGCCTGGCGGGCCTCGGCGGCGAACTGCTCGGGGACGCGGATGGAGTGCATCTCGGCGGCGAGCATGTCGCGGCGGGCGAAGGCTGCGGCGCCGAGGAGCAGGAGGTGTCGGCCCCGGGGGTCGGGGAAGCGGAGCCGCAGGCCCTCGTCGCCGGGCTTCAGCTCGGCGGTTCCCTCGGTGGAGACGACGCGGAGGGCGACGACGCTGTCGGCGGTGCCCACGCTCAGGCGGCACAGCCACCAGCCCTGGCCGGGCTCCAGCTCGATGGTGTGGGCGTGGCCGGCGAGCTCCTGGTCGTAGTGGGTGCGGACGTGGGTCTGGGGAGCGAGGAGGAGGTCGGGCATCTCGCCTTCGTAGTGGAGGTGGAAAGCCATGAGGTCGCGGCGCTCGGGGTGGCAGCGGGCCTTCCAGCGGAGGTGGAGGCGGGGCCAGGCGAGCTCGGTGGCCAGCACGGCGTCGTGGAGGCAGAGCCGCTGGCGGTAGTCGGCGGGCGGGCCTGGCGGCTCGTCGGCCCAGACCAGGCGCGCCAGGGGCAGCCAGTAGTCGAGGCCGTAGACGCCTCGGTGCCAGTGGTCGGCGTGCATCAGGGCGGTGTGGCCCTGGCTTTGGCGCTGGGCGTCTCGGAAGCCGTTGTGCATGAGGCCGAAGGGGTCGAGGCAGGCTCCGCACCGGCCGCTGCCGAGGTAGAGGTTCAGGTGGTCGCTCATTCGCAGCGGCCACCAGCGTCGGGCGACGTTGCCGGGGTCGAGGGCTTGGCGCATGGGAGTTCTCCTGGTGCGGCGGGCGCGGGGATGCAGGACAGGGGGCCTGGGCTAGCGGCCCAGCGTGCCTCGGGCGTGGAGCGCGGCGCCCAGGGCGCCCATCATGTCGGGCTCCTCGGGCACCAGCACCTCGAGGTCGCACTCCCCGCGCAGAAGCTCCACGATGCAGGGGTTGCGGGCCACGCCCCCGGCGAAGACCAGTGGGGAAGCGTGAGCCACGCGGCCTACCATGGCCAGCGAGCGGCGCACCACCGAATGATGGAGGGCCAGGGCGATGTCCTCGGCCCGCTGCCCCCGGGCCATCAGCGACGTGGCCTCGGTCTGTGCGAACACCGTGCACATGCTATTGATCGACAGGCCGGGCCGGCCCTTCAGCGCGTAAGGGCCGAAGTCCTCGACGGGCACTCCGAAAGCGGCGGCCATGAACTCCAGGAACTTGCCCGTGCCCGCGGCGCAGCGGTCGTTCATCTCGAACTTCTCGACCCGCCCCCGGGGGCCGAGGGCGATGGCCTTGGTGTCCTGGCCCCCGATGTCCAGCACCGCCCGGCACGCGGGGAACAGGTGGCGGGCGCCCAGGGCGTAGGCCCGGATTTCGGTGACCGCGGGGGCGTGGAAGGCCTCGGCGAAGAGCTTCCGCCCGTAGCCCGTGGCCACCACGGGCACGCCGTCCACCCCGTCCATCAGGGTCCGGCACTGTGCCAGGGGGTCGTAGGTGGTCTCCGTGCGGCGGCGGAGGGCCACCTGCTCGCCCTCGAGGGCGACGAGCTCGATGGTCCGCGAGCCCACGTCGATGCCAGCCAGTTCCATCTGCCGATGCCTCACATTCGATGCTCCGCGCGGCCCCCGCATTATATCAAAGCCGGCGCGGCGTCGCACCGCGGGGTCGGCTCCCCGGCGCTGGACAGCCGCCCGGCGTTCTGGTAGAAGCGGGTCCGTCCCCCGGGCCGGCAGCTCCCCGGCCAGAGACGACGCCCCCGGATCCCTTGCGGGAGCCGAAGCCCATGGCGAAAGCACCTGTGCGGTGCCTGGCGCGGTCGCTCACCGCGGCGCTCTGTATGGCCCTGGCGGGGGCCGCGGCGGCCGCCGAGACGGAGCGGGTGGTGGACATCGGGGCGGAGGGCGACGAGGCCTACGTGGGCGAGGGCTTCTATGGCCGCGAGGGGCCGTATTCCCACGCCCGCATCCCCATGGCCAAGCGCTGCGACTTCCGCTGGGCCTCCAACCGCTTCCGCCTCCGCCTGCCGGTCTTCCCCCGGCGCCACAACCAGGTGTGCCTGCGGGCCCACTTCAGCGGGCGGATGGTGCTGCGGGTCGGCGAGCGGTGGTCGGCGATGCTCATCGGCCTGGCGGGGGCCAGGCAGGAATACACGTTCGTGGTGCCGCGGGAGGTGGTCGGCGAGCGGGAGAGGTTGGAGCTGGCGGGCTCGGCCGCCCGGCCCCGCCGGCCCGCGGGCCGGGAGAAGCGCACCCTGTTCGCCATCATCGCGAGGGTCCGCATCCGAGCCCTCGATCAGCTCCCCCCGCCGTCCCTCAAGGAGAGGCTCATGGCCCGCAGCAAGGACGTGCCCACCCTGGACCGCGTGCGGGGCATCGAGCGGCGGCCCCCCGCCGGCGATCCCGTGGCCTTCGCCGAGCGCCTGGCCATGGAGGGCGCCGACGTGGTGACCCTGGGCGCGATGAACGGCCACGGCCACGTCTTCTTCCCCTCCGAGCACGGCGTGCCCCATCCCCGCATGGACCCCCGGTGGCTGCCCGAGGTGATCGCCGAGCTGCGCCGCCGCCACGTCGACGTGCTCTGCTGGGTGTGCTTCAACGTCCAGGACGTGAGGGACGTGGGGGACTTCGTGCCCGCCCGCCGCTTCCCCCAGTGGGCCATGGAGTATATCGCGACGCCGGGACGCGAGTGGCCGCCGCGCACGGGCATCTGCGTGGTCTCCTCGCCGTACATCGAGCACCATGCGAAGAAGCTGTGCGAGGCCGCCGAGTTCGACATCGACGGCTTCTTCTTCGACGGCTTCTACCTGGGCGGCGTGCCCCACCCGGTGCGCCCCGGGTGCGTGTGCCAGCACTGCCGCAGGAAGTTCAAGGAAGACACCGGGCTGGACCTCCCTGAGCGTGTGGACTGGACGGACATGGGCTTCAAGCGCTGGGTGCGGTGGCGCAACGAACGGCTCCTGGCCGTGGCCCGCCGCTTCCAGCGCGAGATGCGAAAGGTGCGGCCTCGGATCACCTGCACCTTCAACTACAACATCTGGCCCTTCGGACACAAGGACTGGGAGACGGCCATCCCCGTGTGGCGGGTGAGCGACTTCGGGGTCTCCCAGCACGGCTACTCGGGCGACTTCGCCCAGAAGTGGCTGATGCCCGGGTTCAAGGCCCGCATCGGCCGCGACATCAATCCCCGGCACACAGATATGTGGCGGGCCTGCGCGTATCGCCACACCTGCGGACGCGGCGAGCCCGACATGGCCTGGCACGAGCTGGAGATCACGACGTTCCTGCTCGCCGGCCTGTCCCACGGCATCGCCCCCTGGCACAGCACCATCGAGGGGCCCATCGAGCTCTCGGCCCGCATCCACGCCGAGGTAGCCCGGCGGGAGCGCTACTTCTCCCGCCGCCACGTGGCCAACGTCGCCGTCCTCTACTCCCAGAATACCCACGACTTCTACGGCCACATCCCGGGGACGGAGAACCTGGCGGCCTACCGCGACGGCCTCCTGGGCACGTGGATGGTCTTCAGCGAGGGCCACGTACCCTTCGAGTTCGTCTTCGACAATCAGCTCCAGGAGGCCGTTCCCCCCGGCTTCGCCCTCCTCGTGCTGCCCAACGCGGCGGCGCTCTCCGCCGAGGCCGCCCACAACGTGCTCGAGTGGGCCCGCCGGGGCGGCCACGTGGTGGCCAGCGCCGAGACGGGGGCTTACGACGAATGGGGCGAGCGGCGCCCCAGGCCCCTCCTCCCGGCCCGCAGCCAGGCCCTCGGCGAGGGCTCTATCCTCTGGCTCGCCGACGACCCGGGGCTGGCCTATTGCCGCCGCCGCGACGCGGAGGCCGCCCAGGCCCTCCTCGGCGCGGCGCGGAGGGTCGAGCTGCCTTTCCAGGTCGACGCGCCCAAGACCCTGGTGGTGAACCTCTTCCGCAGTCCCGACGGTCGGGAGCGGTGGGTGCACCTGCTCAACGTCTCGCCGTTTTTCCCCGGCGGCGACACCGGCTTCCGCGGCGTGGGCCGTCCCTCCGCGCCCGTCGAGCACACCGGGGACCCCGAGACCGGTCGCCGCATCGGCGGCCCCCTGGTGCCCGCGACCGACGTGGTCTTCCGCCTGGCCGAGGCGAAGCCCAGGTCGGCGCGGCTGGTCGTCGCCGACCAGGAGCTGGCCGTGGGCGAGGACGGCCAGGTGACGGTGCCCCGCGTCGACCTGCACGACGTCCTGGTGCTCGAGGTGGAGTGAGGCCCGGAAAGGAGCGAGCGTGTGGACCGCCCGAACTTCCTCATCTTCATGACCGACCATCAGCGCGGCGACACCGTGCTGCCCGAGCACCCCGCCATCATGCCCCACGTGGCCCGGCTCGCCGAGGAGGGGGTGACCTTCGCCCAGACCTTCTGCCCCGCGCCCCACTGCTGCCCGTCGCGGGCCACCTTCCACAGCGGACTCTATCCCTCCCGCACCGGGGTGTGGAACAACATCTGCAACGGCCAGGCCCTCAGCCGCGGCCTCGACGAGGGCGTGCGCCTGTGGAGCGAGGACCTGGCCGCAGCAGGCTACCGGCTCGCCTGGTCGGGCAAGTGGCACGTGAGCACCCGCGAGATGCCCGCCGACCGGGGCTGGCACGCCCAGACCCACGTGGGCGGCCACAAGCCCCGCGAGCACGAGACCGACTGGGAGACCTACCGCCAGCTCGCCGCACAGCCCCCCGACACCGCACGGGGCGAAGGCCAGGCCCTGCGGCCCGGCTACGGCACCTACACCCTCTACGGCACCCGCGAGGGCAGGTCGTGGGACGAGCAGATCGTCGAGGCCGGCCTGGCCGAGCTGCCCCGCCTCGCCGCCAGCGGCCAGCCCTGGGCGCTCTTCATCGGCGTCAACGGCCCCCACGACCCCTACTTCGTGCCCCGGCGCTACCTCGACCGCTACCGCCTGGACGACGTGCCCCTGCCGCCCAGCTACGCCGACGACCTGGCCGACAAGCCGAACATCTACCGCCGGATGCGCCACACCGTGTGGGACCAGCTCAGCGAGCGGGAGGTGCGCGAGGGCATCCGCCACTTCTGGGCCTACTGCACCTGGCTCGACGAGATGTTCGGCCAGGTGCTCGAGGCGCTCCAGGCCACCGGCCAGGCCGAGCGCACGGCGGTGCTCTACGGCTCCGACCACGGCGACTACTGCGGGGACCACGGCCTGTTCGCCAAGGGCATCCCCTGCTTCCGCGGCGCCTACCACGTGCCCGCCGTGGTGCGCTGGCCGGCGGGGGGCCAGGCCCCTGGGCGGCGGGTCGAGGCGCTGGCCTCGCTGGCCGACTTCGCGCCCACGTTCCTCGAGCTGGCGGGGGTGGATGCGGGCCGCGACTTCTCGGGCGCCAGCCTGGCCCCCTTCCTCCGCGGCGAGACGCCGGACGGCTGGCGCGAGGCCCTCTTCACCCAGTGCAACGGCGTGGAGCTCTACTACACCCAGCGCTCGGTGACCACGGGGGAGTTCAAGTACGTGTTCAACGGCTTCGACTTCGACGAGCTCTACGACCTGCGCTCCGACCCCCACGAGATGACCAACCAGGCGGCCAACCCCGCCTATGCCGAGGTGGTGCGGGGCCTGGCCCGGCGGCTGTGGCAGTTCGCCCTCCGCGAGGGCGACACGGCGATCAACCGCTACGTGACCGTGGGCCTCGCCCCCTACGGCCCCGCCGAGGCGCTGCGGGAGGGATAGCGCGCTTGAAGACGATTGGGGAGGATGCCTGAGAGGAGCGTCGCAGGGCACCTAGGGGCGCCAGAGGCTCGCGCTGCTCTCCTTGCCTGCGACGCTCCTCTCCATGGTGTCGCCGGCCGCCCCGCGTGCGGGGCGGACAGTTACTCTTGCTCCCTGGACTCGACCGTGGCGAACGCCGTGTGCGGCGAGACCAGGCGGTGGCGCAGGGCCAGGTCGCGAATCCGCTCGTAGAGGTCCGTCGCCTGCTCCGAGACCACCCGCTCCACCAGGTGGGCCAGCCGGGCCGTGGCCCAGGCGTGGGCCAGGCCGCGGTGGGCGGGGCCCGCCTCGCGGGGGTCGACGGACACCTCGATCTGCCGCCTCTTCCCGTTCACCCGCCCCTCGATGCGCACCGTGGCGGGCCCGCCGCCGACCAGGCGGCCGGTGAGCACCACCGGCCGGCCCACCAGGAGGTCGGGAATCCGGCGGGGATAGACGTCCTTGGCCTGCATCTTGCCCCAGCGGACCGACAGGTCGGTCATCACCGGGCGTGCGATGCGCTCGATCAACAGCTCCAGGGCCTCCGAGCCGTCCTCGGGGTCCAGGTAGGCCACCGCGCCCCGGCCGGCCCGTGCCAGGCGCTCGAGCAGGAAGGGGTTGGGGTGCTCGCCCACGCCCACGCTGTAGAGCTGGACGTCGTCGGCGCGGGCACGCGCCGCCAGGAGGGCCGCGGCTTCATCGTCCAGCGCTCCGTTGCTCAGGAACACCACGCCGCGCACGCCGCGCCGCCGGGGGGCCGCCAGCGCCGCTCGCAGGCCGGCGGCCGCGGTCGCGGGGTCGGTGGCCCGCAGGCCGGCCAGGTGCTCGAAGGCCCGTCGCAGGTTGGCCGGCGTGGCGGGCACGAGGCGCTTGCCGAGGGCCGGCTCGCCCGACGCCGCGCGGTAGAGCCCGAAGCGGTCGCGCGGGCCCAGCCGCCGCAGGGCGTGGGCCGCGGCCCGGGCCGCCTGGCGAAGGCCGCCGTCGGCCATCCCCGTCGAGCAGTCGAGCACGAAGGCCACGTCCATGGGCCGACGGGGCACGCGGGCGGCGTCGGCCGGGGGATAGAGCAGGAGGGCGAAGAAGCGGCCCCGCTCGCCCTCGTGGGCGAGCAGCCCGGCCCGCACGGTGCGGCCCGCCACGCGGTGGCGGAGCACGAAATCGCGGTTCGCGATGCGCTCGCGGGGGCGCAGCCGGGCGACCGCGCGCTCGGGACCGGCCCGCTCGATGTCGATGCGGTGGTGCAGGGAGACCACCTCGCCCACGGGCACCCCCGCCGCGATGTCCACGGCCAGCGAGAGGTCCTCGCCGCTGCGGCTGGGCGACTCCCGCTCCGTGACCAGGGGGTAGACCCACTCGTACCACCCGTCCACGTAGGCCAGGGGATGCATGTAGGCCAGGCGCACGGCCACGCGGGCGCGGGCGGCGATGGACTCGAGCGTGGGGGCGAAGAGGTTGCCCCGGTCGGTGGCCACCAGGGAGGCCGTGGCGCCCCGCTCGAGGAGTGCCGCGTAGATGCGCTCGGCCTGGGGCCGCTCCCGCACCACGCCGCGGATGCGCCGCTCGCCGATGGTCACCAGGAAGTCGCTCACCGAGGCCCCGTCGGGCAGGGGGAAGACGTAGGTGGCGTCCACCGCCTCCTCGAGGGGGTTGCGGAAGGTCTGCTCCACCTCGACGGTGGCCACGCAGCCGCTGATGGCGGCCCGGGCCTCGGTGCCCAGCAGCGGCAGGGTGCGGCCCTCCAGCGAGGCCGGCCTGCGGACCACCAGGGCGCCGCGCCCCCGGGACGGGCGGCGGAGGCCGGGGGTGGCCCTCGAGCGGGCGATCACCCACACCTCGTCGTAGCCGCCGGGCCACGAGATGGGCAGCGGCCCGCCGCCGGCCGACGGGGCCTCGGCCACCGAGCAGAAGTACCTGGGCAGGCGGCAGATGGGCCGCAGGTCGGCGGTCATCACGGGCATCGAGGGGTGGGGGGCGGGCCGCGGCGGGCCTTCCGGCCGGGGCACGGGCGGCGGCTCCACCGACTCCGGCAGCGGCGGCTGCCAGGGCGGGGCCACGGCCAGGTGCTCGGGCACCTGGCGGGGAGGCGGCCCGAGCTCGGGCCGCGGCCTTTCCTCCAGCTCCTTCTTCGCCAGGTCGACCACGTACTCGTCGCCGGCCGGCTTCTCCTCCGCCGGCCGGACGGCCTGTACGACCTGGACGACGAGCCCGCTGAAGAGCAGGCCCACGCCCAGGAGCAGCGCGGCCGCGGCCGCCGCCGCAACGGCCCAGCGGACCAGCGGGCGGGAGCGGTGGCGGCGGCGTGCCAGCCGTCGGCCTGCGGCGGCCAGCACGGCGCGGTCGACCTCGGGCGGCACCTCGATGGGGGGCTGGAAGAGGGCCTTCAGGTCGTCCCTAAGCGCTTTGGGAGCCTGGGCCTCTGGCGTATCGTGCTGGGGGTCGTGCGGTTCGGACATGGGGTTTCCTCGCCTTTTACAGCGCGGCAGGGGGCCGAAAGGTTCATCTTTTCTTTCTTTTTTTCGCTGTCCGCCGCACCGCTAGAAGAGCAGGGCGAGGAGCTTGCGGTGGAAGGGGCCGACGCGGAGGGAGCGGATGGCCTTCTCCAGCTTCTCGCGGTCGCCCTCCAGGGCCTCGGCGGGTCCCCAGGCCTGGATGGTGTAGACGTGGCCTGGCCGGGCGACGACGGCGCAGAGGTATCCGAAGTTCTTGCCTCCGATGGTCTTATGGCCGGCGAAGAGGCGGGCGGGCACGCCCGTTCGCAGCCGCAGCTCGGCCGGCTCGTCGAGGGCGATGGCCTGCTTGTCGACCAATGCGCGGCGCACCAGCGGGGCCCAGAAGCCCAGCTCGCCCCGGTCGTGGTTGCGGTGGCGCTCGAGGAGCACCATCACGCCGTCGGCGGACATGGCTCGGAGGGTGGAGCGGCTCTCGTAGTAGGTGACGTAGGCGGGCGGCAGGGCGAGCTTCTCGGGCAGCCACCAGGGGCGCTGCCAGCGGGAGGGGCGGCCCACGGTGCCCCGGGCGAGGTCGCGTCCCAGTTCGCGCACCCACTCGAAGGGGATGGCGAGCTCGAGCTCTCGCTGGGGCAGGGGGGAGTTGAGGTGGACGGTGATGGTGGAGTAGGCGACCTGGTTGCGGATGTGGCGGAGCTTGCCCTTGAGCAGCTCGACGGTCTCGGTGACGCGGCCCAGCTCCTTCTCCACCTCGAGGGCGTCCTCGACCTTGTCGCTTCGCTCGAGGAGCTTGAGCAGCCGCTCTCGGAGCTTCTGGGCGTTTTCGAGTCGGATATCGAGGTCGCGCACCTGGTCGGTCACGTCGGTGCCCTTGATCTCCTTCTTGGTCACCTCGCCGAGGGCCTCGATGGCGGCGATGGCGTCGTGGAACTTCTCGGCGGGGACGCGCACGGTGATGGACTTGCCGCTCATCGCCTCCATGTGGCCGCCCATCTGCTCGGCCGAGGTCTTGATCTGGGCGAGGGCGTCGCTGATGTGCTGGACCACGAGGTGGATGGCGGCGTTGTAGATGACGACGCGCTTCTGGCGGACGGGGTCGAGCTGGGGCTGGGCGACGGCGGCCGCGGCCATGGGCGGGGCAGCGGCGGCGTCCTTGGCCATGGCGGTCTTCATGGCGGCGTCGCGGGCGGCCATGGCGGCGCACCCGCCGGCCGCGGCCAGGCCGAGGGCCAGGAAGCACAGGGCGGGGGTTGGGGCGGGCTTCATCGCTTTCGTCCTCCTTCTATGCGAGGCCTGAGGGGGCGGCACGATGCGCTGGACTCCGGTATCGGACGGGCGGGGGAATGTCAATGCTCTTCTCCTTCGTCGTCGGGGCGTTGGGCCTCCTCGCCGAGGAAGTAGCGGCGGGTGCGGGGGTCGTCGCGCAGGCGCTGGAGGGCGCTGTGGAGCCTGGACTTGACGGTGCCCAGGGGGATATCGAGGGCTTCGGCGATCTCGCGGAGAGCCATGTCGTCGACGAACCGCAGGAGCACCACCTCGCGGTGGCCCTGGGGGAGGGCGGCGAGGACGTGGGCGAGCTGGGCGCGGGCCTCTTCAGGCCCCGGCTCCCGCGGCGGAGCGGGCAGCCAGGTCGCGTCGGCCTCGCTCTGGTGTCGGTCGCGCTTTCGGATCGTTCCCAGGGCCAGGTTCTTGACCACGGGATAGAGGAAGGTGGTCATTTTGGCGGACAGTCGGAGTTCGGGCGCCTTGTCGAGGAGGTAGGCGAAGGTCTCCTGGAGGACGTCGAGGGCGTCGTTGGGGTCGCGGGTGAAGCGGTGGGCGAGTGCGAGCACCCAGTCGCGGTAGCGTCGGTAGAGGGTCTCGAAGGCCGCGGGCTCGCCGCGGTTGATGGCCTGGACGAGAGCCGCGTCGTCTCGGGGGTCGGCGTGGGACAAGGCGTCCCCCTGGTTCCGCCAGGTTCGGTGCGGCCCCAATGATACCCGCCGGGCCTGGGTTTTGCCAGAAGGGGTGCGGAGGCTTGCGCCAGGAGTGTGCACTTGGTATAGTCCTGAGCCGACGGGGCGGAGGGCCGAGGTCGGAGGATCGCGATGCCTATGCGCTGGAAGCTGCTGACGGTGATCGTGGCGTGGGCCTGCGCGGGCGGTGCGGGGGAGTTCCGCCGCCTGCCGGTGGCCGACTACCTGGACAAGATGAAGGCCGGCTGGGTGGGCCAGATGGTGGGCGTAGGCTGGGGCGGCCCCACCGAATTCAAGTTCAAGGGCACCCTCATGCCCGCTGACCGGATGCCCCAGTGGCATCCCCGGCGGGTCAACCAGTTCCGGCAGGACGACATCTACGTGGAGATGACGTTCCTCCGCTCCCTGGAGGTCCACGGCCTGGACGTGTCGCGGCGCCAGGCGGGCATCGACTTCGCGAACAGCGCCTACCCCCTGTGGCACGCGAACCGGGCGGGGCGGGACAACCTGCGGCGGGGCATCGCCCCGCCCGACTCCGGGCACCCCAAGTTCAACCGCCACGCCGACGACATCGACTACCAGATCGAGGCGGACTACTCGGGCCTCATCGCCCCCGGGCTGCCGGGGGTGGCCGTCGAGCTGGGCGAGAAGTTCGGCCGCCTGATGAACTACGGCGACGGGCTCTACGGAGGCCAGTTCGTGGGCGGCATGTACGCCGAGGCCTTCTTCGAGGCCGAGCCCCGTGCGCTCGTCGAGGCCGGCCTGGCCTGCATCCCCGCCCAGAGCCAGTACGCCGAGTGCATCCGCGACGTCCTCCGCTGGCACCGCCAGCACCCCGACGACTGGGAGAAGACCTGGGAGCTCGTCAACCAGAAGTACCATCTCGACCCCGCCTACCGCCGCTTCTCCTGCTCGGGGCCGAAGGGCGCCTTCAACATCGACGCCAAGATCAACGGGGCCTACATCGTGATGGGCCTCCTCTACGGCCAGCGCGACCCCGACAAGACGATCATCATCTCCACCCGCTGCGGGCAGGACTCCGACTGCAATCCGTCGAACGCGGGCGGCGTGCTGTTCACCACCATCGGCTTCCGCGACCTCCCGGCGCGGTTCACCTCGGCCCTCGACCCGCAGCGGACCTTCAGCCACACCCCCTACACCTTCCCCAGGCTGCTCGAGGTGTGCGAGGGGCTGGCCCGCCAGGCGGTGGAGCGGGCCGGCGGGCGCGTCGAGAAGGACGCCGAGGGCCGGGAGGTGTTCGTCATCCCCGTGCGCCAGCCCCGGCCCAGCAAGCTCGTCCAGTGCTGGGAGCCCGAGCCGCCGGCGAACAGCCGGTTCACCGACGAGGAGATGGCCCGGATCACTGCTCCCAGGCCCCGGGAGGGCAGGAAGGTGGACCTCTCGGCGGCGGTGGCCAAGGTGGCCCCAGGATGGAGCTGCGAGAACTGCGGGCCGGACATGGCCCCCGGCCTCCGCGCCGAGTTCCGGGGCCGCAAGCAGGTGCTGTGCACCCATCCCCTCGACCGCTCCACGGGCTGCACCCTCCGCCGCAAGGTCGAGGTGCCCGAGGGCAAGAGGACCGCGCTCCACCTGGCCGTGACCCACGACCCGCGCGGCGACTTCCTGCTCGTCGTCAAGGCCAGTGGCAAGAAACTCCTGGAGACCACCGTGGGCAGGGACACCGTGACCGACGGATGGCTGGAGACCGACGTCGACCTCTCCGCCTTCGCGGGCAAGACCGTCGAGCTGGAGCTCGTCAACCACCCCGACGAGTGGTCGTGGGAGGCCGCCTACTGGGCGGAGATCGCCGTCAGGAGCCGGTGAGCGAGGGCCAGGACCGCATCCATTGGGAAAGGGCGATGCCATGACCACCCCCCCCACCAAGAGCCTCCTGGCCGGGGCGCTGGGCGCCGCGCTGCTCGCCGCCGGCCTCGGGGGCTGCGGCAACGACCAGGAGCCCCAGGGCGAGCGATACCGCATCGCCCTGGTGATGAAGGCCCTCAGCAACGAGTTCTTCAAGACCATGGAGGAGGGGGCCAAGGCCCACCAGCAGAAAAACCAGGACCGCTACGAGCTCATCGCCGTGGGTATCGACGACGAGCGAAACGTCACCCAGCAGGTCAACCGCGTGGAGGAGATGCTCGCCACCGGCGTGGACGCCATCGTCATCGCTCCCGCCGACTCCCGGACCCTCGTCTCCGTGTGCAAGAAGGCCGCCGAACAGGGCGTGGTGGTGGTGAACATCGATAACAAGCTCGACGCCGAGGCCCTGCGGGAGGCGGGGCTCGAGGTGCCCTTCGTGGGGCCCGACAACCAGAAGGGCGCCCGCCTGGCCGGCGAGTACCTCGCCCAGTTCCTCGAGCCCGGCGACAAGGTGGCCCGGGTCGAAGGCATGCCCGGAGCCCACAACGCGGAAATGCGCAACCTGGGCTTCCGCGACGCCATGGACGCGGCGGGCGTGGAGATCGCCCTCTCCCAGTCCGGCAACTGGGAAATGGCCGTGGCCGAGGAAGTCGTCTCCGCCATGCTCCGAAAGCCCTACGACCTCAAGGCCATCCTCTGCGCCAACGACTCGATGGCCATCGGAGCCGTCACCGCACTGAAGGACCTGGAGAAGCAGCCCGGGGACATCTACGTGGTGGGCTACGACAACCTCTCCGCGGTACAGGAATACATCCGCCAGGGCTGGGTGCTGTGCACCGTGGACCAGCACGCCGACCGCATCGCCATCGAGGGCATCACCATCGCCCTCGACCTCCTGGAGAAGAAGGAAGCCCCCAAGTACAAGGAAACCCCCGTCGACCTGGTGACCGCCGAGGACCTCAAGGAAGGCCATGGCGAGTGAGCCCCGCCTCCTGACCCTCTCCGGGCTGGCCAAGGCCTACGCCGAGCCCGTCCTCCGCGACGTCCACCTCGACCTCCGGCCCGGCGAGGTCCACGCCCTGGTGGGCGAGAACGGCGCGGGCAAGACCACCCTGGCCCGCATCGTGGCCGGCCTCACCCCGCCCCAGGGCGGCCGCATGCGCCTCGAAGGCCGCCCCTACGCCCCCGCCACCAAGCTCGAGGCCGAGCGCCACGGCGTGCGCCTGGTGATGCAGGAGCTCCACCTCGTCCCCACCCTCTCCGTGGCCGAGAACATCTTTCTCCAGCGCCTGCCCCATCGCCTGGGGGTGGTCGACTACCCGGCGCTCCACGCCCAGGCCGCGGCGCTGATGGCCCGCATGGGGCTCCGGGGCGTCGAGCCCCGGCGGCCGGTGGGCGAGCTGGGCATCGGGCAGCAGCAGCTGGTGGAGATCGCCGCGGGGCTCTCTCGCCGCTGCCGCCTGCTGGTCCTCGACGAGCCCACCGCGGCGCTCACCGATGCCGAGGTGGAGCTGCTCTTCGCCCAGATGCGAAAGCTCCGCGACGAAGGCGTGGGCATCCTCTACATCTCCCACCGGCTGGAGGAAGTGCAGCAGATCGCCGACCGCATCACCGTGCTGCGCGATGGCCGGGTGGTGGGCACCCGCGCCGCGGGCGAGGTCTCCCGCGACGAGCTCATCCGCCTCATGGTGGGCCGCGAGCTGGGCACCATCGAGCCGCCCCAGGGCAAGGCCCTGGGCCCCGTGGCCCTCCGCGTCGAGGACCTGCGGCGGGGCCAGGCGGTGCGCGAGGTGAGCTTCCAGGTGCGAGAGGGCGAGGTGCTGGGCCTGGCCGGCCTCATGGGCTCGGGCCGCACGGAGACCCTCCGGGCCATCTTCGGCGCCGACCGGCGGGACGGGGGCCGCATCTACCTCGGCGGCTCCGAGCGGCCGGCCCGCATCCGCTCCCCCCGCGAGGCCGTCCGCCAGGGCATCGCCCTGCTCACCGAGGACCGCAAGGAGCAGGGCCTCCTCCTGCCCCTGGCCGTGCGGGTGAACGTGAGCCTGGCGAGGCTCCGCGACGTGGCCCGGCTGGGGGCCATCGTGGACGCGGGGCGGGACCGTGCGGCGGCCCGGGCCGCGGCCCGGCGGCTGGCCATCGGCTGCCGCTCGCCCGACCAGCCGGTGGCCCAGCTCAGCGGGGGCAACCAGCAGAAGGTGGTGGTGGCCAAGTGGCTGTTCCGGGACAGCGACGTGCTGCTCTTCGACGAGCCCACGCGGGGCATCGACGTGGGAGCGAAGTTCGAGCTCTACGCCGTGCTGGCCGACCTGGCGGCCCGGGGCAAGGCCATCGTGGTGGCCTCCAGCGACCTGCTCGAGCTGTTGGCCATCTGCGACCGCATCGCGGTGATGGCCTCGGGCCGCCTGGCCGCCACCTTCCGCCGGGGCGAGTGGAGCCAGGAGAAGATCATGGCGGCCGCGCTCGGCGAGGAGCGCGGCGGCGAGGCACGGGCGGCGGGATGATGGACGACCAAGAGCGAGCTTCCTGGCGGCGCGGGCTGTGGGCCTGGGCCTCCTCCTACGTGGCCCTGGCCGGCGTGCTGGCGGCCATGGTGGTGGTCTTCTCGGTGTTCGTGGAGGGCTTTTTCGACGCCCGCACGTTCCGGGCCATCGCCAGCCAGGTGCCGGTGGCGGTGATCCTGGCCTCGGGGATGACCCTGGTGCTGATCGTGGGCGGCATCGACCTGTCGGTGGGCTCCGTGCTGGGCCTCAGCGGGGTGGTGATGGGCCTCGCCCTGGTGGACGGCGAGGTGCCGCTGGCTCTCGCCGTGCTGGCCTGCCTGGGCGTGGGGCTGGTCTGCGGGGCTCTCAACGGGCTGACCACGGTGGCCTGGGGCCTCCCCTCGTTCATCGTGACCCTGGGCATGTTGCAGGTGGCCCGGGGCACGGCCCAGCTGGTGAGCGGCTCGCACAGCTACTACCTGGGCGCGCGGGTGAAGGCCCTCGCGGCGGCCTCGGTGCTGGGGCTGCCCCTGCCCTTCGTGGCCGCGCTGGTCGTGGTGGTGGGGGGCCAGCTGCTGCTCTCGCGCACGGTCTTCGGGCGCTACGTGGTGGCGGTGGGCACGAACGAGGAGGCGGTGCGGCTCTCGGGCATCGACCCCCGGCCCATCCGGCTCGCGGTGTTCACGCTGTGCGGGTTCCTGGTCTCGGTGGCGGCGGTATTCCACACCTCGCGGTTCGAGACGGCGGACCCCAAGACGGGGGCGGGCTTCGAGCTGGCGGCCATCGCGGCGGCGGTGATCGGGGGCACGAGCCTGATGGGCGGTCGCGGCTCCGTGGTGGCCTCCTTCTTCGGGGTGCTGATCATTCGCGTCCTGGGCGTGGGCCTCAGCCAGCTGGGGGCGGGCCACGCCACGAAGACCATCATCACGGGATGCGTGATCGTGGTCGCCGCGGTGGCCGACCACTACCGCCGACGCCTGGCCCAGCGCCGCCGGGGCGCTTGACCCCCTATGGACTGCGACGTAGACTGGGGGCGCCCCATGGCGCCCAGGACTAGGAGACCGAGGATGAAGGCCGTCGCGCTCGCCCTGGCCGTCGCGTTCCTCGTTCAGGCCGCCGTCGGCGGCGAATGGCGCCCCGCCAAGGGGCCGCTGATGAGCCGATGGGCGAAGGACGTCTCGCCCGCCAACGCCCATCCCGAGTACCCCCGGCCCCAGATGGTGCGGGAGCAGTGGCTCAACCTCAACGGCCTGTGGGACTACGCCATCCGCCCCAAGGCCGAAGGCCCGCCGGACGACTACGAGGGCCACATCCTGGTCCCCTTCCCCGTCGAGTCGGCCCTTTCCGGCGTGGGCCGGCGGGTGGGCGCCGACCAGCGGCTGTGGTACCGCCGCACCATCGAGGTGCCGGCGGCGTGGGAGGGCAAGATCGTGCGGCTCCATTTCCAGGCCGTCGACTGGGAGGCCACGGTCTACCTCGATGGCAAGGTGGTGGGCACCCACCGCGGGGGCTACGACGCCTTCTCCTTCGACATCCCCGCCAGGGCCGGCGGCACGCACGAGCTGGTCGTCGGCGTCTTCGACCCCACCAGCAGCGGCGACCAGCCCCGGGGCAAGCAGGTGAACAAGCCCCGCGGCATCTGGTACACCCCCTCCACCGGCATCTGGCAGACCGCCTGGCTCGAGCCCCTGCCCCGCTGGCGCATCGAGGGCCTGCGCATCACGCCCGACGTGGACGGCCAGCGCGTGGTCATCGAGACCGACGCCCGCTTCGTCTCCCGCTCCCACGCCCTCCACGCCATCGTGCTCGACGGCGAGAAGGAGGTGGCCCGCGGCCGCGGCCTGGGCCGCATCGAGGTGCCCATCCCCGAGCCCAAGCTCTGGTCGCCCGCCCAGCCCTTCCTCTACGGCCTCGAGCTCCGCCTCGCCCACTTCAAGAACGCCGACGCCGTGAGCGACCAGGTGACCAGCTACTTCGCCATGCGCAAGGTCTCCCTGGGCAAGGACGCCAACGGCCATACGGTGATGATGCTCAACGACCAGCCCATCTTCCACATCGGCCCCCTCGACCAGGGCTTCTGGCCCGACGGCCTCTACACCGCGCCCACCGACGAGGCCCTCCGCTACGACGTCGAGGCGACCAAGAAGCTGGGCTTCAACTGCGCCCGAAAACACGTCAAGATCGAGCCCCAGCGGTGGTACTACTGGTGCGACAGGCTGGGCCTCATGGTGTGGCAGGACATGCCCAACGGCAACAACAAGACGCCCGAGGCAAAAAAGCAGTTCGAGGCCGAGCTCACCGCGCTCGTCAACGGCTTCTACAACCACCCCTCCATCGTCATGTGGGTGCCCTTCAACGAGGGATGGGGCCAGCACGACACCGAGCGCTACGTGGCCCTCATCGAGAAGCTCGACCCCACCCGCCTGGTGAACAACGCCAGCGGCTGGAGCGACAAGGGCGTGGGCGACGTGCACGACATCCACAGCTATCGCGGCCTCAAGAAGGTCAGCCCCGAGCCCGACCGCGCCGCGGTGATCGGCGAGTTCGGCGGACTCGGCCTCAAGGTCGACGGCCACACCTGGCAGCAGAAGACCTGGGGCTACACCGGCGCCTCGGGCTCCCGGCAGCTCACCGAAATGTACGTCAAGCTCCTGCGCCAGCTCTGGGACCGCCATCGCCGCGACGGACTCAGCGGGGCCATCTACACCCAGACCACCGACGTGGAGACCGAGTGCAACGGCCTGATGACCTACGACCGCGCCGTCGTCAAGTTCGTCCCCGAGCTGATGGTCAAGGCCAACCGCGGCGACTTCCCGCCGCCGCCGCAGATCCAGACCCTCGTGCCCACCTCCCAGGAAAAGCCACACGCCTGGCGCTACACGACCGAGAAGCCGCCCGAGGGCTGGACGAAGCCCGACTTCGACGACTCGGCGTGGAAGACCGGCCCCGCCGGCTTCGGCACCCGGGGCACCCCCGGCGCCGTGGTGCGCACGGAGTGGAAGGGCTCCGACATCTGGATCCGCCGCCAGGTCGAGCTGCCCGAGGCCAAGCTCGTCGACCCCCACCTGTGGCTGCACCACGACGAGGACGCCGAGGTCTACATCAACGGCGTGCTCGCCGCCAAGGTCGGCGGCTACACCACCGACTACGAGGAAGTCGCCCTCACCGAGAAGGGCCGCGCGGCCCTCAAGCCGGGCACCAACGTCATCGCCGTCCACTGCCGCCAGACCCGCGGCGGGCAGTACATCGACCTGGGGCTCGTGGACCTCGTGCCCGCGGGTGGGAAGTAGCCGGGCGGATGCATGCCCGTCGGCCCGGGCACCGGGCTCCTCGGCGGCGCCGGTTGCCCCGAGAGTTGACACACCTGGCAGCCGACCGTACCATGCGCGAGAAGAAGAGGGTAGAGGCCCTGAGCCCGCGTTGAACGCCGGTCCAAGGAAGGCGGTGGACCCATGACCACGGAGAAGAACCTGTCCCTTCCCGAGATGGTCCGCAAGTACCGCGGCCAATGGCTGGCCGTTCGGGTGACGGCGAGGGACCAAGCCGGCCAGCCGGTCGCGGGCATCGTTCTCGCTCGCGCGCCTACGCGCTTGGAGGCGGACGAGGCCGTGAAGGGCGAGCAGGAAGTCTGCCTGATGTACGCAGGCGACGTCGTTCCAGAGGGCTACGGGGTTCTCTATTGATATGCGGCTCCCTCTGCCCAGTGCTTTGGGTGCGGTGGCGCTGTTCGTCAAGCTTAGGGGACCGGCCGGCTCGCGGGAGCTGCTGGCGATTCTCGATACGGGGGCCACATACTCCGTGATCCCGACGAACGTGGCCCTGCGTATCGGCTACGAGATAGCCCGGGCTGCTCGGGTGCGAGTGATCACCGCCAACGGGCTTGTGGAGGCCCCGAAGGTCTGTTTGGCAGAGGCATCTGTCGGGGAGCTGCGAGCGACGGATGTCGAAGCGCTCTGCTACGACATGCCCGGAGCCCAGGTCTCTGCCCTCCTGGGCCTCACCTTCCTCCGCCACTTCCGCCTCACGCTCGATCTCAAGGGGGGCCTGATGGACATCGAGGACCCTTGAGGGTCTCGATGGATGGCGAATTCCAGGCCACACGTCGTTGGGAAGGACCATGAGGTGGAAAAGGGCGACTGCTCGGAACGGGCCCGGCGCAGGCTCGAGGCCGGCGCCCGGCCCGGCGACCAGGGGGCTCGCCTTCGTCGAGCGAATCGCGCGCGGGAAGGCCGGTGTCATCTCGGCCGTGAGCCAACGGATCCTCTCGGACAAGCAGCTCGCCGGAGCTATGGCGTGAGACGGGGTGCAGGGGCCTGACGTGTCCTCCAACGGCGACGTGCGGATTCTCCGCGAGCTGGCCCGCCGCTACGCCGAGGTGGCGGCCAAGCCGGTCCAAGACGAGCGCCGCGAGCTGTGGCGGCGCCACAACAGCCTCCAGCGAACCCGGCCCCTGGTCTACGTCCGATGGCTGGCCGCGTGGCACGAGGCGCCGCAGGCGCGGCTCGAGTGCCAGGAGCCCTTCTACCGGGGGCACGAGCGCTTCCTCCGCCAGATGCTCTTCCAGGACACCCTGGGCGACGACTACATCATCGAGCCCTGGCTGGCCCAGCGGGCCACCGTGCTCACCCCGCCGGAGGGGCTGTGGGGCCTGCCCATCAAGCACTCGGCGAAGACCGACCCGCGGGGCAGCTGGCAGTTCGAGCCCACCCTCGTCGAGCTCGCCGACGCCGAGAAGATGGTGGCGCCCCGCCACCGCATCGACGAGCAGGCCACCGAGCGCAACGCCGCACGCCTCCACGACGCCGTGGGCGACATCGTGCCCATCGTCGTGGACCGCTCGCCGGCCTACACCGTGTGGGCCGGCGACATCGCGACCCACCTCGCCCAGCTCCGCGGCCTGCACCAGCTGATGCTCGACATGGTCGACCACCCGGCGTGGCTCCACGGGGTGCTCCGCTTCATGAGCGAGGGCATCCTGCGCACCCACGACGAGGCGGAGGCGGCCGGCGACTGGCGGCTGTGCAACCACCGCAACCAGGCCATGCCCTACGCCGCCGAGCTGCCCGACCCCGCCGCCGACCCCCGGCCCGCGAGCCGCGACAGGCTGTGGGTCTTCATGGCCGCCCAGGAGTACGCCCTCATCTCGCCCGCCATGCACGACGAGTTCCTCCTCCAATACCAGATGCCCATCCTGGAGAAGTTCGGTCTCGCGGCCTACGGCTGCTGCGAGGACCTCACGCGCAAGATCGACATGCTCCGCCAGGTGCCCAACCTCCGCCGCATCGCCGTCACCCCCGTGGCCGACGTGGCCGCCTGCGCCCGGCAGATCGGCACCGACTACGTCCTCTCCTGGCGGCCCAACCCCAGCCAGATGATCTGCTGCGGCTTCCAGCCCGACCTCATCCGCAGGGTCATCCGGCGGGGCATGGAGGCCGCCAGGGACTGCATCGTGGACATCACGCTCAAGGACGTCCAGACGGTGGGGGGCCGGCCCGAGGACCTCCGGGAGTGGGTCTCGCTCGTTCGCTCCATCACCGACGACTACGCATAGCCCGTGGGGGATTCGCCATGCATACGATCGGTCCGATGGCACGCCTGGCGCTCCCGCTCGCCCTGGCGCTCCTGGCCGAGGGGCTGGCGGGGGAGGCCCCGCCCGCGACGGTCGACGCCTCGAAGCACCCCAGCCTCCAGGCCGCCCTCGACGCCCTGCCCCAGGCGGGCGGCATCGTGCGACTCCCGCCGGGAACCTTCGAGCTGGCCGAGCCCCTGCGCCTCGCCCGGGGCGATAGCCGCATCGAGGGATGCGGCGCCGCCACCCACCTGGTGAACCGCAACACGGAGGGCCAGCCGGCCCTCCTCGTCCAGCCGCCCGACTACGAGGAGAATCGGCGAGCCAAGCTCTGGCGCGTCCAGCTCGCCGACTTCCGCATCAGCGGCAATCCCAAGAGCGGCCACGGCGTCCTTGCACGGGGCATCAACGAAATCTACATCCACGGCCTCGCCGTCGACCACAACGGCGGCGACGGCATCCACCTGGCCAACTGCTACGAAGACCCCCGCGTCGCCGACTCCATCCTCACCTACAACCGCCAGGCGGGCCTGAACATCCAGGCCGGCCACGACATCGTGGTCTGCGGAAACCAGTTCGAGGAAAACCGCGACGCCCTGCGATGCATCAACAGCTTCAACCTCTGCATGACCGGCAACAACCTCGACGACCACACCCGACACGGCGTCGTGATCGAGAACACCTACGGCTCCGTCCTCTCCGGGAACATGATCGAGGAATGCCGCGGCACGGCCATCGTGCTCGACCGCGACTGCTACGGCATCGCCATCAGCGCCAACGTCATCGCCCACAACCGCGGCGGCGTCGACCTCCGCGACGCCTGGGGGTGCACCGTCTCGGCCAACACCTTCACCATCAATACCCGCCACGGCCTGCTCGTCGGGCCGGGCAGCGGACGGATCGCCGTCACCGGCAACAACTTCTCCAACACCTACGTCGGCGAGGGCAAGCTCCGACGGCCCAAGCCCGGCCAGGACGCGGCCCGGGGCATCGAGCTCCACGGCACGCGCGACATCACCATCACCGGCAACCTCTTCAGCGGCCTGGCCGCCGAGGCCATCAAGGCCACCGGCTCGTGCTCCCGAATCGTGAACACCGCCAACATCTTCGTCGACCTGTCCCGCGGCGCGCCGGGCAAGCACGAGGCCGTGGACCTCGGCGACGCCCAGGAGACCCTGGGCCGAAACCTCACCGACGCGCCGACACAAGCCCCCAGCCCACAAGGAGATGACGATGGCCAATGAGACCACCCGACGCGGCTTCCTCCGAGCCACCGGCGGCTCCGCCGCCCTCGCCGCCGTGGGAGCCTGCACGCTCACCACGCCGCCCATGGCCCGACGCCCCAACATCCTCGTCATCCTCTCCGACGACCAGGGCTACGGCGACCTCGGCTGCTACGGAGCCACCGACCTGGCCAGCCCCTGCATCGACCGCCTCGCCGACCAGGGCGTGCGATTCTCCCAATACTACGCCGCCGCACCCGAGTGCACGCCCACCCGAACCGCCTTCATGACCGGCCGCTACCTCCAGCGCGTCGGCGGCCTCGAATGCGCCATCGGCACCACCAACGTGGGGCGCTACGACGACGCCATCCGCCTCGCCAAGGCCCGCCAGCTCGGCCTGCCCACGTCCGAAAACTCCATCGCCCAAATGCTCGACCAGGCGGGCTACGCCTCCGCCGCTTACGGCAAATGGCACCTCGGCTACGAACCCCAGTTCCAACCCCTCCGTCACGGCTTCGACCACTTCTACGGCATCCTCGGCGGCCACTGCGACTACTTCCACTATTGCGAAATCACCGGCGTCAAGACCCTCTACGAGAACGACCAGCCGGCCACCGACGACCGCTACATGACCGACCTCATCACCCAGGAATCCGTCGACTTCATCCGCCGCCAGAGCCATAAGTCCCCGTTCTTCCTCTACGTATGCTACACCGCCCCCCACAGCCCCTACCAGGGACCCGACGACCGAAAGCCTCAGCGAGTGCCCGAGGAGCAGTGGAACCAGGGCTCCCGCCAGGACTACGTCGAGCTGGTCGAGCACATGGACCGGGGCGTCGGCGACATCCTCGAGGCCCTCGACCACAAGGGCCTGGCGGACAATACCCTGGTGGTCTTCGCCAGCGACAACGGCGGCACCCGACAGGCCGATAACGGCCCCTTCTCGGGACACAAGAGCACCCTCTACGAGGGCGGCATCCGCGTGCCCGCCATCGCCCGCTGGCCGGGCATCCTGCCCGAGGGGGAGGTCTGCGGCCAGCCCTGCATCACCATGGACCTCACGGCCTCCATCGCCCGCGCCGCCGGCGTCACCCCGCCGGAGCCCTTCGACGGCATCGACATCCTGGCCCACGCCGCCGCCCGCCGCCCCGATTTCCCACGCACCCTCTACTGGCGGGCGCGCCGCGCCGACCGCACCTGGCGAGCCGTCCGCGAAGGCACGCTCAAGTACCTCTCCCGCCAGGACGGGGGCGAGCTCCACGAATGGCTCTTCGACCTCGCCGACGACCCCGCCGAGCAGCACGACCTCAAGACCCAGCGCCCTCAGGACTTCCGCCGCCTCAAGCAGCTCCTCGCCGAGTGGCAGGTGGAAGTCCAGCCCACCCGCTGAAAGCCTTGCGGCCACAGGACTTGTGGGCGAGGCGCCCCCTTTCTGGGCGGAAAGCGGCGCCTCCCCCGCACCCGCTCCTCCCCAAAGACCGGCGGCACGCCCTCGGCCATCGCCGCCGCGGCGATGGCCGCACCAAGAGGCTTCCCTCCGCCACCCATCGCCGTCGCCCGGCCAGGAAGTGCGCCCCCCTTCTACTACTACAACCCGTTTTCCCCCTCAAATGCGGCCACGAAAAATTGTAAAAGTGGCGAACAAATTTCGTCAGAATGCCCGAAGTACCACACCGGCAAAGTCC
>JBKHIY010000072.1:0-24218 GCA_046538415.1 Candidatus Brocadiia bacterium
CATCCGCGGTTGCCCCCGGCGCCCCGGCGGCCTACAATGGGCGGCGCCGCCATCGAGAGGAGAGCGCCGTGCCCGCATCGGTCACCTTCCGTCGCGAGGTCCCGGTCCGCCACGAAGTCGACGTGTTCGTCGCCGGGGGCGGTCCGGCGGGCCTGGCCGCGGCGCTGGCCGCCGCGCGCCAGGGGCGCCGGGTGTTCCTGGCCGAGCGCCACACGTGCCTGGGCGGGATGGGCACGGCCGGCCTGGTGCCCGCGTTCATGCCCTTCGGCGACGGGGAGCACTTCCTCGCCGGGGGCATCGGCGAGGAGGTGGCCAGGAAGCTCTCCGAGGCCAGCGGCCTGCCCCTGGGGCGCATCCTGCCCATCGACGCCGAGGCCCTCAAGCGCCTCTACGACGACCTGGCGACCGAGGCGGGGGTGGCCCTCACCTTCGAGACCGCCCTCATCGGCGTCCAGCAGGAGACCGACGACCGCGTGGGGCTGGCCATCTGCTGGGCCAAGAGCGGGCTGTTCGCCGTGCGGGCCGGGGTCTTCGTGGACGGCACGGGGGACGGCGACCTGGCGGCACTCGCCGGCGCCCCCTTCGAGAAGGGCGACGAGGCGGGCAACCTGATGCCCGGCACCCTGTGCAGCCTGTGGGCCGGGGTGGATTGGGAGGCCGTCGAGGCCGGCGGCCTGGGCACCGGCGAGAGCCGCCTCGAAGAGGCCTTCCGCGACGGGGTCTTCTCCATCCCCGACCGCCACCTGCCGGGCATGTGGCGGGTGGGCGAGGAGCTGGGCGGAGGCAACGTCGGCCACACCTTCGGCGTGGACAGCACCGACGAGCGGTCCGTGACTCAGGCCCTGATGTGGGGCCGCAAGCTGGTCCTCGAGTACGAGCGCTACTACAAGCGCTACCTGCGCGGCTTCGAGCAGATGAAGCTGGTGGCCACCGGCTCCCTGCTGGGCATCCGGGAGTCCCGGCGCATCCTGGGCGACTACGTGTTGGGCATCGACGACTTCAAGCGGCGGGCCGTGTTCCCCGACGAGATCGGGCGATTCGCCTATCCCGTGGACGTGCACGCCTCGCGCCCCGACGAGTCGGACTACCGCAAGTTCGCCCACGAGTTCCGCACCCTCCGCTACGAGCGGGGCGAGAGCTACGGCATCCCCTACCGCGTCCTGGTGCCCCGGGGGCTGAGCAACGTCCTGGTGGCCGGGCGGTGCGTGAGCGCCGACCGCTATCTCCAGGGCTCCATCCGCGTGATGCCCGCGTGCTTCATCACCGGCCAGGCCGCAGGGACGGCCGCCGCCCTGGCCGTCGAGGGCGGGACCGACACCCGCGGCGTCCCCGTCCCCCAGCTCCAGGCCCGCCTCAAGGAGATGGGAGCCTACCTGCCGAACGCCTAACGGCCCCCGCCTATACGTCCTATAGGACCTATACGACCTGTTCTTCGCCCTCCGACCGGAGGCCCCGGATGAAGCTCGAGCGCCTCAGCCCCGACCCCGTCCTGACCCCCCGCGAGGACGTGCCGTGGGAGAAGGACGCGGTGCTCAACCCCGCCGCCGTCCATCACCGGGGGCGCGTCCACCTGCTCTACCGCGCCGTGGCCCACCGCCCCGGGGACCGCAACCGCTCGTCCATCGGCTACGCGTGGAGCGACGACGGCCTGCACTTCCACCGCCTCGACCAGCCGGTCCTGCGGCCCGGCCAGGTGCCCGGGGAGGCCAAGGGCGTGGAGGACCCGCGGGTGACGCGCATCGGCGAGACCTTCCATATGCTCTACACCGCCTACGACGGGACGAAGACCGAGGTGGCCCGGGCCACCTCGGCCGACCTGCGCTCGTGGCGGCGGCAGGGGGTGGCCATCGGCCACGAGCTGTTCGGCGACAACAAGGACGCGGCGCTCTTCCCCCGCACCTTCGCCGGCCGCTACGCGGCCCTCCACCGTCCGCCGCCCAACATCGTGCTCTCCTATTCCCGCGACCTCGCCGAGTGGACCGACCACGCGGTGGTGATGGGGCCCGAGCAGGAATGGGAGAGGGCCAAGATCGGGGCCGGGGCACAGCCCATCCGCACCGACGCCGGCTGGGTGTGCGTCTACCACGGGGTGGCCGAGGGCCACGTCTACCGCCTGGGCATCGCCCTCCTCGACCTCGAGGAGCCCTCGAAGGTGCTGCGGCGCCAGGCCGAGCCCATCCTGGAGCCGGAGACGGAGTGGGAGCGGCGCGGGGAGGTGCCCAACGTGGTCTTCGCCTGCGGCGCCGTGCTCCTCGGCCGCGAGCTATGGGTCTACTACGGCGGCGCCGATAGCGTGATCGGCGTCGCCCGGGGCGACATCCGCGAGTTCCTGGACTGAGCCGAGCTATGGGTCCCAGCCTGCCCTTCCTCCTGGCCGCCGCCGCACTGGGCGCGGGCCCTGGCCCGCCTCCCACCGCGCCGCCCATCGTCTACGTCATCAACTACTCGGGCCGCTATTTCGCCGAGCCGGACTACATCGAGCGGTTCCGCCAGGCCCCGCCCGACCTGCTCCACGTGGGCAAGGCGGTGCCCATCTCCCACCACTGGGGGCCCATCCGCCTCTACCAGGGCGAGAACCAGTACACCGGCGGGCCGGGGCACACCTTGAGCTGGGAGAACATCGCCCTGCTCTCGCCCCAGGCCCTCGAGCGGCGGGTGGCCACCATCCGCCGGACGCTTCGCCGCTACCACGCCGTCGGCATCCCCGAGATCGTGCCCTACATCTCCTACCACACCCTGGCCGGCGACCACCGCAAGCGCCTCGGCTTCTGGAACTTCTACGACCACTGGGAGCCGTACGAGCGGTGGGCCGGGCCGAAGCCCGAGCACGACCCCGCCGAGTGGCTCGCCGTGGACCGCGAGGGCCGCTTGCTCCCCGGCTCCTGCGGCGGATACTCGCCCGACTACTACGCCCCGCTCCACCGCTACCGCGCGTGCATCCACCACCCCGAGTGGGCCGAATGGCATCGCCGGCTCGTGCGGATGATCGCCGAGGTGGGCTACGACGGCTGCTTCGTGGACAATGCTCACCCCGACCCCTGCTTCTGCCCCCATTGCAAGCGGCGGTTCCGCCGGTGGCTGGGCGCCCACCGCGACCTCGCCTGGGTCCGCCGCCTGACCGAGGGGCTGGACTTCGACGAGCTGGCCCTCGACGCGCCCGGGGTGCCGCCCGAGCTGGTGCGCCGCTGGCGCGTGCTCGCCACCCGCGACCACCTGGGCAGGCTCCGCGAGACGGGCCGCACGGTCAAGCCCGGCTTCGCCATCTTCCCCAACAGCGGGCGCATCGACGAGTGCCTCCAGGTGGGCGGGAAGGCCGACCGCCTGATGTTCGAGAGCACCTTCGCGCCGGGCATCGCCTGCGCCGGCGAGCCGCCCGCGAGCGACGCCGTGACCATCGCCGTGGTGCCCGGGCCGGTCGAGCCCGACCGCACGGTGGTCCGCTACAGCCTCGCCGACCGGGTGACGCACATCGAGCTGGAGGCCGACGTGGAGCTGCCGGCGCGAGCCCAGGCCGGCCGCCCGGTCCGCCTGGAGGTCCGGCTGCGCAGCGTGGGGGCCAGCCTCCGCGACGGCGACGCGGCCGAGGACTTCCGCCTCCTGCTCCGCGACGAGCAGGGGCGCGAGGCCGCCCTCCCTCTCCAGCCCCCGGGCCCGGTCGGCGGCACCTCGTCGTCGCGGAAGCCCCGCCAGCCGCCGGCCACGCTCGGCGCGACCTGGCGGCCCTCGGAGCCGGGCACCTACGGGGTGTGGCTGGCCTTCCGCTACACCGACGATTCGCACCGCGCGACCACCACCCTCCGTCCCCACGTCGCCCGGCTCTCCCGGGGGCGGGTGTGCCGCACGCACCTGGCCGAGCTGCTCTTCACCCAGCACATGTACGCGGCGCCCATCTACCTCAGCTACGAGGCGCGGAAGCACGACAGCGTCCAGGAGCTGGCCCTGGCCGAGATGGCCGCCTTCGGCGGAGGCGGCGGCGTGGCCGGCCGGGGCGAGCCCCAGGCCAGGTACAGGGCCTTCTTCAAGGCCTATCCCCGGCTCTTCGAGGGCTGGACGCTCACGGCGCCCGCCGCCGTCGTCTACGCCTACTGGGGCCCGAACCCCCTGGACCCGCAGCGCCCCGGCTCGCAGCCCACCATCGCCGATGCCCTGGGCGAGAGCCACCGCCCGTTCGTGGCCCTCGTGGACCGCTCGCTGCCCGAGCGGGCCGGGGAGCTGGCCGCCTTCCGGGCCCTCTACTTCCCGTCGCCCGCCTACGAGCTCGGCGAGGCCCAGCTCGCCGCCCTGCGCCAGCACGCGAAGGAACGGCGGGGGATCATCCTCGGCCATCCCGGCCTGACCCTCAACGGCCGGCCCGCCGCCGAGCTGCTGGGCATCGAGAGCCGGGCTCTGGCCGAGGGGGACAACGGCGCGGTGTGGGACTGGCGGCTGGCCCGCGGGATGGACCTGCCCGCCGAGGGCGACGCGGCCACGGAGCGGGCCGCCGCCCGCCGCGAGCTGGCGCCCACGGCCCCCATCGCGCCCAGCGACGGCCGCCGCCGCTCCCTCCGCTTCGCCCTCTATCGCAAGGGCCGCCGCCTCGCCCTCCACGCCGTGAACTACAACGTGTGCCTGCTCCCCGAGGGTAGGCCCGTCCTCGTCGCCCCGCCCACCCCCGTCCAGGTCCCCCTGCCCCAGGGCTGGACCGCGGCCCGGGCCACCCGTTACCGCCCCGGCGCCGAGCCGATGCCCCTGCCCTGCACGGTAGACGAGGAGGGCGGCATGGGCTGCTTTACCCTCCCGCCGACGCGCATCTACCAGGTCGTGGTCCTCGAGCGGCGGGCGGCGTCGCCGTGAGGCGGCCCCCGGCCGCGCCTTGACTTACGTCGATTTGGGGCTCCATGGCCGCCGGGGCCCCTCCGTAAGCCCTTCTCATGTATAGCGTTACAAGTCCGAAAAACCAGACGCCCGAGAATGCCGTCCTAGGCACGCTAGGGGCCGGGCGCGACCCAGGACACTTGGCGCGCGAATTTGCCCGAGATGGCCCCAGGAGGCTCGTAGAGAGGCGTAGTGTAGCGGGAGCCTTACCGCGCCAGGCCCGGCGGGCCGGCCCCGGGGTCGGGTCCGGGGCGGCATCGGGGCGTTGACACCGCGCCGCGGGATGTGCTAGCATGCCGGCTGTGGGGTTCGGGCGAGTGGCTGCCCCTCCAGCCCACCGCAGCAAGGGCCGCTTTCCGTGGGAACGAAGCTCTGGCACGGCCTCCGCAAGGCCTTCCGCGCCCTCGGGCTGGCCCAGAACTTCCTGCTCCTGGCGGTCTTCTACTTCCTGCTCTTCGGGCCGCTGGCGCTGGTCGTTCGCCTGGCACGGCGGGACCTGCTGGGCACCCGGCGGGCGGACCGGGAGTCCTTCTGGCAGGAGCGTCCCGCCGAGGAGCCGTCGCTGGAGCGTGCCAGGCACCAGTCGTGAGGCGTCCCGGGGCGAGAGGGGCGCGGACGGGCGTTTGGAGTGCGGCCTTCAGGCCGTGCATCGGGCCTCGGTACGCTGGCCCAGGGCTCGCCTGAAGGCGAGAACTCCAAACGAGAGGTCGGCGATGTACATTCTGGGCATCTCGTGCTTCTACCACGATTCGGCGGCGGCGTTGCTGCGCGACGGCGAGGTGGCCTTCGCGGCCGCCGAGGAGCGCTACACCCGCGAGAAGCACTGCATCGCCTTCCCCCACCGGGCCATCCAGGCCGCGCTGGCCCACGAGGGCATCTCGATGGGCGAGGTGGACGCCATCGCGTTCTACGAGAAGCCGGTGAAGAAGTTCGACCGGCTGCTGGTATCGAGCGTGGCCACGTTTCCCCGGGGCTTTCCCATCTTCCGGCGGTTCATCCCCCTGTGGTTCAAGCAGAAGCTGCGCACGCCGGCCATCTTCCGCAAGGAGCTGGGCTTCAGGGGCGAGGTCTACTACGTCGAGCACCACCTGTCGCACGCGGGCAGTTGCTTCCTGCTCTCGCCCTTCGAGGAGGCGGCGATCCTCACCGTGGACGGCACGGGCGAGTGGACCACCACGGCCACGGGGCTGGGCCGGGGCACGGAGGTGCGGCTGGACGAGGAGATCCGCTTCCCCCACTCCCTGGGCCTGCTCTACTCGGCCATCACCCTCCACCTGGGCTTCCGGGTGAACAACGGCGAGGGGAAGGTCATGGGCCTGGCCTCCTACGGCCGGCCCTCCCTGCGCGACGCCTTCGAGAAGCTCGTGACCGTGCGGCCCGACGGCTCCTTCTGGCTGGACATGGACTACTTCGGCTACCTGCACAAGCCGACCATGACGAACCGCCGCCTGGCCCAGCTCCTCGGCCCGCCGCGCCAGCCCGGCGAGGAGCTCACCCAGCGGCACAAGGACATCGCGGCCACGCTCCAGGACGTGCTCGAGGAGGCCCTGGTGCGCATCGCCCGCCACGTGCACGGCAAGACGGGCCTCCAGCGGCTGTGCGTGGCCGGCGGGGTGGGCCTCAACTGCGTGGCCAACGGCCGCGTGCTGCGCGACACGCCTTTCGAGGAGGTCTTCGTCCAGCCCGCGGCGGGCGACGACGGGACGAGCGCCGGCTGCGCCGCCTACCTCTACCACGCGCTGATGGGCCATCCCCGCGCGGCGCCGCTGCGCACGGCCTACCTGGGCGACGAGTTCTCGAATGCCGCCGTGCGGCGGTTCCTCGACCAGCAGGGCGCGGCCTACCGCCGCTGCGAGCGGGAGGAGCTGCTCGAGGAGGTGGCCGGCCAGGTGGCCGCGGGACGGATCGTCGGCTGGTTCCAGGGGCGCATGGAGTTCGGGCCGCGAGCCCTGGGCAACCGCAGTATCCTGGCCACCCCCGCGGACCCGGGGATGAAGGACACCCTGAACGCGCGGGTGAAGCACCGCGAGCCCTTCCGCCCCTACGCCCCCAGCGTGCTCCTGGAGCGGGCGGGGGACTACTTCGCGGTCGACGCCGCGAGCCCCTTCATGCTCCTCGTGGCCGACGTCCACCCCGGCCGCCGCCGCGAGGTGCCGGCCATCACCCACGTGGACGGCACGGCGCGGCTCCAGACGGTGGCCCGCGACGAGAATCCGCTCTACTACGACCTCATCGAGCGGTTCCGCCGCCGCACCGGCCTGCCCCTGGTGCTCAACACCTCGTTCAACGTCCGCGGCGAGCCCATCGTGCGCAGCCCCGCCGACGCCTACGCCTGCTTCCGGCACACGGGGCTCGATACCCTGGTGCTGGGCGACTGCGTGGTGACCAAGAATGCCCCGGAGGGCGGCTGATGCGCGGCTTCCTGGAGCTGGTGCGCGAGCTGGCCTATTACCTGTGGACCAGCAAGCGCTGGTGGCTGACGCCCATCGTGGTGGTCATGCTCCTGCTCTCGCTCCTGCTGGTCATCACCTCCAGCCCCCTGGGCCCGATGTTCTACGCCATCTTCTGAGCCCCTGGCAGGCGCATCGAAGGAGCCGAGGAAAGGCCGTGGGCAGCATCCAGGAACTCCCCGAGCTGGTGGCCAACAAGATCGCGGCCGGCGAGGTGATCGAGCGGCCCGCCTCCGTGGTCAAGGAGCTGGTGGAGAACGCCATCGACGCCTCCGCCACGCGCATCGACGTGGCCCTCGAGGAAGGGGGCCGCAAGCTCATCCGCGTGGCCGACGACGGCGCGGGGATGGACGCCGAGGACGTGGCCATGTGCTTCCGCTCCCACGCCACGAGCAAGCTTCGCACCTCGCAGGATCTTTTCTTCATCACCTCGCTGGGCTTTCGCGGCGAGGCCCTGCCCAGCGTGGGCGCGGTGGCCGAGGTGCGGCTCGTCTCCCGGCCCCAGGGGGCGACCTCGGGCACGGCCATCGAGGTCTCGGGCGGGAAGCTGGGCGAGCCGCGGCCCGCCAGCTCGCCCCCGGGCACCACGGTGGAGGTGCGGAACCTCTTCTTCAACACCCCCGCGCGACAGAAGTTCCTCCGCACCCCCCGCACCGAGTTGGGGCACTGTATGGACATGGCCACGCGCATCGCCCTGCCCCACGAGCACATCCACGTCGCCGTGGCCAACGACGGGAAGACGCTGGTGAACACCCCGCCGTCGGAGGACCGCCGGGACCGCGTGGCCGCCTTCTTCGGCCGCGACCTGGCCCGCCAGCTCCTGCCCGTGGAGGGCGGCAGCGGGCCGGTGCGGGTGGAGGGCTTCGCCGGGCCGCCGGCGCTCTCCCGGGCCTCCACCTCCGCCCAATTCCTGTTCCTCAACCGTCGCTACGTGCGCGACCGCGCCCTGGCCCGGGCCATTCGCCAGGCCTACGAGGGCCTGCTCATGCCGGGCCGCCATCCTGTGCTCTTCCTGTTCCTCCAGGTGGACCCCCGGGAGGTGGACTTCAACGTGCACCCTACGAAGGTGGAGGTGCGCTTCCGCCAGGCCCGACGGGTCTACAGCCAGGTGCTCCAGGCCATCCGGGGGGCTTTGGCCAAGGCCGACCTGGCGCCGCCCCTGCGGCCCTCCGGCCCGGTGCCCGCGTCGTGGCAGGAGGTCCGCCGCACGGCCCCGCCGCGCATGGGCCCGCCCTCCGAGGGGCTGTCGTTCGGCGCGGCGCCCGACCACCTGGACGAGGCTCGCACGGTGCCCCGCGCCGCGCCGCCCGTATCGCAGCCCTTTTCCGGGGGCGCCCCCCCGCCCTTCTTCCAGGTCCACCAGTCGTATATCATCGAGGAGACGGCGGAGGGCTTCCGGGTCACCGACCAGCACGCGCTGCACGAGCGGGTGCTCTACGAGGAGCTGATTCGGCGGAGCGGAGAGGCGGGCGTGGAGTCGCAGCGCCTGCTGATGCCCGAGGTCGTGCAGCTCAGTGCGGGGGAGGCGGCGGCGGCCTCGGAGGTACTCGACCAGCTCGCGGCCCTGGGCGTCGAGGTCGAGGCGTTCGGCCAGGACACCCTGGCGGTCCAGGCCGTGCCCCGGCTGCTGGGCGAGGTGGACGTGGGGCAGCTCCTCCACGACCTGCTGGCGGAGCTGGCGGAGGAGGGAGCCAAGACATCGGTCGAGCGCCGCCGCCACCAGCTCGCCTGCGCCCTGGCGTGCAAGGCGGCGATCAAGGCCGGCCAGCGCCTCCGCCCCAGCGAGATCGAAGCCCTCCTGAGCCGCCGCGACGCGCTGGGCTCGAAGGCGGAGACCTGTCCCCACGGCCGGCCCGTCGCTCTGGTCTTCTCGCGCGAGGACCTGGAGCGGCAGTTCCACCGCAAGTAGCCCCGGCCATCCCCGTGGGGTCTACGCGGTGGCGGCCATCTTCTTGAGGAAGGCCAGGCCGTCGACGGCCAGCTGGTCGGCGGATTCGTAGATGGGCCGCCAGATGCAGGCCGCGGCGCAGAGGTCCACGATGCCCTGGGCGAAGCTCTCGATGGTCACCCACCGCCCGTAGCCGATGTCCTTGAGGGCGGCGAAGGACTCTTCCCACGCCACCTGGCCGGTGCCGGGGGTGCCGCGGTCGCTCTCCGAGGCGTGGAAGTGGCCGACGTGGGCCCCGCAGGCGCGGATGGCCGCCGCGGTGTCCTTCTCCTCGATGTTGCAGTGGAAGGTGTCGACCTGGACCTTGAGCCGCGGATGGTTCACTTTCTGGACCATCTCGGTGGCGGTGCCCACGGTGTTGATCACGTAGGTTTCGAAGCGGTTGAGGGGCTCGATGGCGAGGTCGACCTGGGCCTTTTCGGCGTGCTCGGCGGCGGCGGCGAGGGCCTCCGCGCACCACTCCCACTCCTCGTCGGTGCGGGGCAGGCCGGTGAGGTGTCCCACGGGGGCATAGAGGGGCCCTGCCACGGCGTCGCCGCCCATCTCGGCGGTGAGGTCGACCATCTTCTTCAGGCGCTCGACCCCCTTCTTGCGCTCCGCGGGGTCCTGGCTGCACGGGTTGGTGCCGGGCATCATCACGCAGCAGGCGGTGAGTCCCACGCCGGCCTTCTCGCAGGCCTGTCGGGTGCCCTTGGGGTCGAGGACGGCCAGGTCGTTGAAGGGCACCTCGACGCCGTCGTAGCCCATGTCGGCCACCTTGGGGATGAGGTCGAGCTGGGTGCGGTCAAAGGTGGCGGTATAGAGGAGCAGGTTGAGGCCGTAGCGCACCTTCATGGGTTTCCTGGCCTGGAAGGCCTGGCAGCCCGCGAGGCTCGCGGCGCCGGCGGCTGCGGCTCCCGAGCCCAGGAATCCCCGCCTGCTGATCCCGTCGTCGGCCATGTCGATGCCTCCTGCAAGACGCCTCGTGGTGGTGCTCCCGCTGCGCCTCTTATACGGGTCCGGGCCGCCGGCGTCAACGCCTTCTCGCGGTGCGAGGGGCTTTGGGCTTCAGTGGTCGCACAGGTTGGGGCCGGTCTGGAGGGCTCCGTCGAGGTAGGCTCGGACGACTTTCTGGGGCTCCTCGGGCGGGGCGCCCACCACCACCTGGACGCCGTGCTGCTCGAAGAGGGCCTGGGCCCTGCGGCCCATGCCCCCGGCGATCACCAGGTCGGCTCCCTGCTCGTGGAGCCAGCGGGGCAGGACGCCGGGCTCGTGGGGCGGGGGGGCCAGCGACTCGCTGCCCACCACGCGGCCGTCCTCCACGGTGATGAAGGCGAAGCGCTGGCAATGGCCGAAGTGGCGGCACAGCCGCCCCTCGGCCGTGGGGATGGCGATCTTCATGGTCGGAGTCTCCTCTTGCTGCGGGGCCTCGCCCCCCAGGCGGTCGACCACGGCCTCGAAGGCCCGCGCGGTCTCGGACGTGGCCGGGGAGGCGGCGAAGGGCCTCCCCTCGTCGCCGGAGGCGACCACCCGGGGGTCGAGGGGCACGGCCCCCAGGAAGGGCACTCCCATGGTCTGGGCCATGCGCCGCCCGCCGCCGGCGCCGAACAGCTCCGTGCGCTGGCCGCAGTGGGGGCAGACGAAGCCGCTCATGTTCTCCACCACGCCGAGGACGGGGAGGCTGAGCTTGCGGCAGAAGGTGATGCACTTGCGCACGTCGGCCGTGGCCACGTCCTGGGGGGTGGTGACCACGATGGCGCCGTCGGCGTCCTCGAGGAGCTGGCAGATGCTCAGCGGCTCGTCGCCCGTGCCCGGCGGGGAATCCACGACCAGGTAGTCCAGCTCCCCCCAGTTCACGTCCTTGAGGAACTGGCGGATCACGCCCATCTTCAGGGGGCCGCGCCAGATCACGGCGTCGTCCTGGCGCTGGAGCATGAAGCCGATGGACACCACCTTGAGGCGCTCGCCCAGCGTGGCGGGCCGGATCTCCGTGCCGTCCGCCTCCAGGGCCTGGCCCTCGAGGCCCAGGAGCTTGGGGATGCTGGGGCCGTGGAGATCGATGTCCAGGAGGCCCGTGCGGCGGCCCCTGCGGGCCAGGGCCACGGCGAGATTGGCCGCCACGGTGCTCTTGCCCACTCCGCCCTTGCCGCTGAGCACGAGCAGCTTGTGGGCGATGCGGCCCATCCGCCGGGCGAGGGCCTGGCGCTCGGCGAACTGCTGGTCCGTCTCGTCCTCCCGGCGCCGTCCTGCCGGGCAGGCGGGGCTGCCGCGGTTGTCACATGTCTTGCACTCATCCTTCGCCATCGGTGTCCTTTCCCTCGGCCGGTTCATGGGCCAATGCGTCTTCGCTCGCTCGCCAGACGTCTCGGGCGGCCTGTGCGGCGGGTCCGTCGTCGAATTCCACGAGGGGCTTTCCCTGGACCACGGAGCGGGGCACCGCATCGTCGTAGGGGATGCGCCCCGCGAGGCGGCATCCCCGCCGCTGGGCGTCGGCCTCCATGGCCTCGGCCAGCCCCGGGTTGATGTCCCACTTATTCACGCACACCAGGGCGGGGATTTGGAAGTGTGCGGCGAGGTCGAGCACGCGCCCCAGGTCGCTCTGCCCGGAGAGGGTGGGCTCGGCCACGGCCAGCACGCCGTCGGCCCCCGCCAGGGAGGCGATCACGGGGCAGCCGATGCCCGGCGAGCCGTCCACCAGCAGCCAGGCTGCGTCCTCCGCCTCGGCCAGCTCCGCGGCCTTACGGCGCACCAGGGTCACCAGCTTGCCCGAGTTCTCCTGGGCCACGCCCAGGCGGGCGTGGACCAGGGGGCCGAAGCGGGTGGCCGCCACGAACCACCGCCCGGCCACCACGCGCTCCATGGCGATGGCCTCCGCGGGGCACACGCGGGCGCACAGCCCGCAGCCCTCGCAGACCACGGGGTCGAGCGCCGCCACGTCGTCCTCCGTGGCCAGGGCGCCGAAGACGCAGGCCTCGACGCAGGCCCCGCAGCCGGTGCACGCGGCGGCGTCGATCCGCGGCTCGAGGGGGCCGGTGAAGTCGCCCTCCTCGAGGGTCTGGGGGTCGAGCAGGAGGCGGAGGTTCGCGGCATCCACGTCGCAGTCGGCGAGGACGGGGTTGGTGGCGAGCGCGGCGAAGGCGCCCACCAGGGTGGTCTTGCCCGTGCCTCCCTTTCCGCTGATGACCACCAGTTGCCTCACCGGCTCGCCATCCTCACCAGCTCTTGTGCCAGGGCCTCGAAGCGGGGGCGGTACTCGGGGAAGGCGGCGACGAGGGGCTCGCCGCGCGAGGTGGCCTCGGCGATCCGCCGCTCGAAGGGCACTTCCATCAGGATGGGCAGCCCGCGGGCCTGGCAGAAGGCGGCCACCTGGCCGTCGCCGATCCCCGCGCGGTTGACCACCACGCCGGCGGGCACGCCCAGCTCCTCGGCCATCTCGGCCGCGAGCTCCAGGTCGTTGAGCCCGAAAGGCGTGGGCTCGGTGACCAGGGCCGCCACGTCGGCCTCCCGCACCGTCTCCACCACGGGGCAGGAAGTGCCCGGCGGCGCGTCCAGAACCACGATGTCCGCCGCCCGCTCGTCGGCCTTCACGGCCCGGATGAGAGGGGGGCTCATGGCCTCGCCCACCCGCAGCCAGCCGTGGCCGAAGGCCATCGGCCCCGCCCAGCCCCGAGCCACCACGCCCACCTCCCGCGGGGCCTGGCCGATGGCTTGCTCGGGGCACAGCGTCCAGCAGGCGGAGCAGCCGTGGCACAGCTCGGGGAACACCATCACGGCGTCCTTGATGGCGGCGATGGCGTTGAAGGCGCACACCTCGGCGCACAGCCCGCAGCCGGTGCACTTCGCTTCGTCGATGGCGGGCACGGCCACGTGCACCGCCTCCCGCGTCTCGATCCGGGGCTTGAGGTACAGGTGGGCGTTGGGCTCCTCGACGTCGCAGTCGAGGAACGCCACCGCGCCCCGGGCCTGAAGGGCCAGGGCCAGGCTGGTGGCCACGGTGGTCTTGCCCGTGCCCCCCTTGCCGCTGGCCACCGCGATTTTCACAGCGCGCTCTCCTGGCCCCGTCGGGGAGCGGTGCTAGGGGCGGCGCTCGAGGGGCGCGAGGGCCGTTTCCGCGCCACGCCCTCAGCCTCCGGTGCCGAAGCGTGCCCCGACGTTGGCCTCGTGGGCGGGCTCGAGGTCGCCGGCGCGGAACTTCTCGATGGCCTGCTGGACGGTGAGGCTGGGAGTGGTGTAGACGGCCAGGCCGGCGCCGGAGAGTGCGGCGAAGGCCTTCGGCCCGCAGTTGCCGGCCAGCACCGCCTGGGCACCTGCGTTGGCCACCTGGCTGGCGGCCTGGATGCCGGCGCCCTGGGGGGCATTGAGGTTCTGGGCATTGTCCAGGACCGACCATTCGCGGGACTCGGTGTCGTAGAGAATGAAGGCCCTGGCTCGTCCGAAGCGGGGGTCGACGGGCGCGTCGAGGGTCTCGCCGCTGCTTGCGATGGCGATCTTCATGCCATCCTCCTGGCGCGGTGGGGCCGGGGCGCCGGTGGCACGTGCCACCGGCGCCCCGGCGGAGTGCGTCACTCGCTGGTATCCTGGGCGGCCAACTCGTCCATGCGCTTCTGGATGGCATCGAGCTGGGCTCGGAGCGCCTCGGCCTGGCGCTTGAGCATCTCGCCCTCCTGCTCGGGGCTCACCTGGGGCCACGGAGGGGCAGGCGGCCCGTAGGCGGGGGGCGGGTAGGCGGGCGGGGCGTAGGCCCACGGGCCGGCGCCCCAGGCTCGTCCCCGACCCCAGCCGCGGCCGAAGCCGCGTCCCCAGCCCCAGGCGCCGCGGCCCGGAATGGGGTTCATGTAGCCGGGCACGGGGTAGCCGGCGCAGTAGCCGGCGGCGCGTCCGGTCATAGGGCCTTGTCCGAGCGGTCCGGTTCCATCTCCACCGGGCATGGCGTTCTCCTTTCGTAGATGCTTGGCGACCGCCGCGGGGCAGGCCCGGCCCGAGAGTCCTGCCCGCGGCGGATCGCCTGTGCGTGCTCGTTCGGTCGTCTCCTGGGTCAGCGCTCCCGCGTCATGCGGGTGCCGCACGCTGGGCAGTCCATCGACGTGCACGGCGTGCCTCGCTGGTGGGCGACCTTCTTCCCGCAGCGGGGACAGACACAGGAGCCGCCGGGGCCGGCGGCGAAGCCGCCCATCCGGCCGCGTCCGCGTCCGCCGGGTGCGCCCCGTCCGCGTCCGGTGCCTGGTCCTCCGCCCCCTGGGGGGCCTGTTCCGTCGCCTCGTGGCATCGCGCTCACCTCCATCGCTGTCGTGCGGTCAACGAGGCCAGCGAGGGCCGCGCCGGCCCCTGCCCCCGGCCCCGCGGCCCCGGCCACGCCCCACACCGCCGACGGCTCGTGGGACAAGCTCGCCGCGGGCGAGAGCCGCAAGCGCCTCGCCGGCCTCGGCGAAAATCCACGGAAACACCCGAATCCCGTTGGCGGCCAAGTGCCGCAGCAGGAACCCCGTGATGGCCCCGCACACCACCGCCTCCACTCCCAGCTCCCGCAGGCGGGCGATCCGCCGCAGCGGGTCCTCCGCCGCGTCGGCCACGTAGCGCGAGGCGGTCACCTCGCCATCGTCGACCTCCGCGAGCAGGAGCACCGGCCCGCAGTCGAACCGCGGGGAGACGCGGGTCCCGAACACGGGGATGGCCACCTTCATTCCCGGCTCCTGCTCCATGGGGATGCACATGGCGTGCCGGAGCCGGCCCGGCGGGCCGTCTATCGACCTAAGTGTTGTTTATTGGATGGCTTAGGAACGGCGTTCGGGGCCCGGCCCCTGAGCCGCCCGCCGGCTCTGCAATGCACAAAGCAAGGCAAGGTGCAGGATGCAATGCAGGGGGGGCTCACGGCTCCTCGATGCCGTAGCGCTTCATCTTCCGCCAAAGCGTCGTGGGATGAATGCCCAGCTCGGCCGCGGTGCGGGCCCGGTGGCCGCCGTGGCGGGCCAGGGCCTCGCGGATGAGGCGGACCTCGTGCTCGCGGACGGTGGCCGGGCGTGCCTCCTGGCCGGGAGGGGCCTCCCGGGCGCGGGGCTCGCCGCGGACGGCCTGGAGGAACTCGCGGGGCAGGGACTCGGGGTCGAGCTCGCCGCCGCGGCACAGGACGAAGGCGTGCTCGACGATATTCTCCAGCTCGCGGACGTTCCCCGGGTAGTCGTAGCGGAGGAGCAGGCGGAGGGTCTCCTCGGGCACGCGGGGCATGGGCTTGCCGCGGGTGCGGCTGAGGCGCTGGAGGAAGTGGTCGACGAGCAGAGGGATGTCCTCCCGGCGCTCGGCCAGCGGGGGAAGCTCGATCTTGAGGACGTTGAGTCGGAAGAAGAGGTCCTGGCGGAACGCGCCCTCGTCGACCTGGCGTGCGAGGTCGCGATGGGTGGCGGCGATCACCCGCACGTCGGCCTCCACGGGGGCCGTGGCGCCCAGCGGCTCGTACTCCCGCTCCTGGAGCACGCGCAGGAGCCGGACCTGGAGCGCGGGGCTCATGTCGGCGACCTCGTCGAGGAACACGGTGCCGCCCTCGGCGAGGGCGATGCGGCCCGGCTTATCGGCGTTGGCCCCGGTGAAGGCCCCGGCGTGGTAGCCGAACAGCTCGCTCTCCAGGAGGGTGTCGGGCAGGGCCCCGCAGTTGACCACCACCAGGGGCCCCTGGCGCCTGGGGCTGAGGTTGTGGATGGCCCGTGCGAACAGCTCCTTGCCCGAGCCGCTGGGCCCCTGGATGAGCACCGTGCTGTCGCTGTGGGCGATGTCGGGCAGGACGTTGAAGATGGCGTGGATGCGGTGGTTCTTGCTGACGATATCCTCGAAGGTGTACTTCTGGGCCACCTCCTTGCGCAGCTCCTCGATGGCGGAGACGTCGCGGAAGGTCTCCACCCCGCCGCTCACCCGGCCCTGGGGGTCGCGGAGCACGGCGGTGGAGATGCGCACGGGCACGCGGCGGCCCTCGGCGTCCACGATGTCGATCAGCTGGTCGACCACCGGCTCGCCGGTGTCCAGGGTGTGGCGCAGGGCGCAGGCGGTGAGGCAGATGTTGGCGTGGAACACCTGGTGGCAGGGGGTTCCCAGGGCGTCCTCGCGGCTCACGCCGGTGATGCGCTCGGCGGCGCGGTTGAAGGACGTGATCCGCCAGTCGCGGTCGACGGTGAACACCCCGTCGGCCACGCTGTCGAGGATGACGCGGAAGAAGCGCTCGTCGAGCTCTGGATTCCCCATGGGCAGGCTGCTAGGGCTGTGGGCTCCCCCTGCGGAGGCGTTCCACGGCGTCCTTCACGTCGCGCATCCGCTGGCCCCGGGGGCGGCACTGGTCGAGGGTGCGGTCCACCGGCGTCTCGGGGGGCCAGCCCAGGGCCTCGAGCAGGCGCTGGGTGGAGACCCCGGCGTAGTCGGCGGCCTCGGCCACCGTGGCGTCGCGTGCGATGCGCTCCTCGTGGTCCTCATCCCGCTCGCCCTGGCTCTCGGAGCGTCTCTCGCTGCGGCGGCGAGGCCCTTCGTCCTGCGCTCCGGCCCGTCCCTTGCCGCCGGTGGCGGCCTCCTGCTTCTGGAGCGGCAGGAGCCAGGGCGCGGCGAGCAGGAGCAGCGTCACCACGGCCAGGATAACCAGCAAGGCGGCACCCCCCGGGCCGGCGCCGGGTCGGCGGGCGCCGGCCCTCCGCACCAGCGAGCCGAAGGTGTTGGTAACCCACTTCCAGTGGAGCACGATGTGGAGCACCACCAGGCCGAGGAGGCCCAGGGCGATGTAGAAATGGATGTTGCCCCAGTCGTGGCGCCCCAGGCCGAGCAGCGTGAGGGCCGGCTCTCCGCTGTGCCGCCCCCCGGTGCCGGGAGGCAGGCGGTAGAGCATGATGAGGCCCGTGGCGGCCAGGCAGGCCATGGCCAGGTAGGCCAGGACGTCGACCAGGAGGTTCAGCTTGTTCTTGCTCATCACGGTCTCTCTGGGCGGGATGATAGAGGCATCGGCGGTTCATGCCCCAGTGTAGCGGTTTCGCCGTCAGGGTTCAACGTTTTGGCGGGCGGCCCGGCTCTCGTGGTCGGGGTCGACGCCCAGGGGGTCGACGTGGACGACCACGTCGGCCACGTCGGGGAACCGCTCGATGAGGCGGTGGCGGACCTCTTCGGCGATGTCGTGGCCCTGGGCCACGGTGAGGGAGGGGGCGACCTCGATGTGGAGGTCCACGGCCACGGCGGGCCCCAGGTAGCGGGTGCGCAGGCCGTGGGCCTCCTCCACCCCCGGGCAGCCCCTCACGGCCTCGACCATGGCCTGGATCTCCCGGGGCGGCAGCCCGGTGTCCACGAGCTGTCCCATGGCGGGCCGCACGATGCGATAGGCGGCCTGGAGGATCAGGAGGCACACGGCCACGGCCCCGACCGGGTCGAGGAACGACCAGCCGGGCAGCACCAGGGCGCCGCTGACGGCCAGCACCGCGGGCACGGAGCTGAGGGCGTCCGAGCGGTGGTGCCAGGCGTTGGCCACCACCGCGGAGGAGCGGGCTTCCCGGCCCACCCGCAGGGTCCAGCGGTAGAGCCCCTCCTTGGCCCCGATGGACGCTGCGGCGGCGACCAGGGCCACCACCCCGGGGGGACGCGGATGGGGCTCGCGGATGCTGGCGATGGCCTCGGCGCCGATGCCGATGCCCACGCCCCCCAGGGCCAGGCCGAGGAGCACGGTGAGCGCGGTCTCGATGCGGGCGTGGCCGTAAGGATGGTCGTGGTCGACGGGCCGGGCCCAGAGGCGGGAGCCGACGAGCAGGGCCACGTCGGTGCCGCAGTCGGAGAGGCTGTGGACGCCGTCGGCGACGACGGCTCGGCTGTGGCCGAGCAAGCCGGCGGCGAGCTTCAGGGCGCTGAGCGCCAGGTTCGCCCCCAGGCCTATCCACGTGACGCGGCGGATGCGGCTCTCCCGGCCCGGGCTGCTCATCGACGGCGCATCCTGTGGGGGCGAGGCTAGCGGCGGCGGGCCGCCATGTCGCGGGCCCGCTGGGGCGTGGTGATGAAGACCGCGCCGTCCTGCCACACCCAGGCGAGCTGGGCCGTGGTGCACACCCAGCCGAGGGCCCGGTCGAGGGGCACCTCCTTCAGGCGGAGCGTCACGCTCGCATCGCCCTCCTCGAGGGCCGCGGGGTCCACGACGATGTTGAGCTCGGCCAGGTGGCCGAGGAAGGCCACGACGTCGGGCAGCGGGGTGTTCACGAAGTCGAAGCTCACCGGCCTGGCGGCCTTGGCGGCCGCCTCTTGGGGTAGCTCCTGGGCCGGCCGCAGCGCCTCGTCGAGCCGCAGCACCGCCTCGATCCGCTCCGGGCTGCCCACGAAGAGCGGGCCGTCGTGGCAGACGTAGGTGAGCCCCGTCATGCGGCACACCCAGCGCAAGGCGTCGTGGGCGGGCATGCCGGCCACGCGGACGGTCACTTTCGGGTCTCCCCGCAGGGCCTGGGGGTCCACCACCAGCGGGGCATCGAGCAGGGAGCCCAGGAAGGTGGCCACGTCGCGCAGCGGGGTATCCACGAAGTCGAAGCTCACGGGGGCGAAGAGCCGGGGCAGCCAGTACACCGCCTCGTCGGCCGGGGGCCACTGGAGGCGCCGCATTCGAGCGTCGGTCTCCGCCGCCTCCCTGGCCCCCTGGGCGGTGGTCACCAGGATGCCGCCGTCGCGCCGCACGGGCGCCAGGCCCACCAGCCGGCAGGCCCAGGTGAGGGCCCTGTCGAGGCGCATGTCCTTCACCCGCAGGGTCACGGTGGGCGGTTCGCCCGCCACGGCCTGGGGGTCGAGCGCGATGGTGGCGTTGGCCAGGCTGGCCAGGAAGGCGAGCACGTCGCGGAGCGGGGTGTCCACGAAGTCGAAGCTCACCTTGCGGGCCAGGGCCTCGTCCAGGTTGCGCCGCCAGGCCTCCTCGAGGCGCCGCAGCTCGAGGGGATCCGGCCCGCCCCTGGCCCACACGGCCACGGCGCCATTGGCCTGGCCGGCGAGCAGTCGCCCGCTGTCGGGCGACCAGGCCAGGCAGCGCAGCTCGGCGGCGACGGGCGAGAGCGGCTCCAACTCGCCCTCCGGCCCCCACACCACCAGGCGGCGGCCTCCGCCGGTGGCCAGCCGCGGGCCGTCGGGCGAGAAGGCCAGGTGGAGGGGGCCGTCGTTGTGGAACTGGATGGTCCGCTCCAGGGCGCCGGTCGCGATGTCCCAGGCGTCGATCCGCGAGCCGCCGGCCACCACCTGGCGGCCGGCGGGCGAGAAGGCCACCGCGGTGAACGGGCCGCGCCGCCCGTGCACCGGGCTCACCGCGGCTTCCTTGCTCCAGGCCCAGAGCCCCAGCTCCTTGCCGGCCAGGGCGAGGCGCTGGCCGTCGGGCGAGAAGGCGATGTCCCGCAGCGGCCCCCGCGGCTCCTTGAGGGTCTGGAGGCAGCGAAGGTCGTCCACGTACCACACCTTGACCGCGCCGTTGCGCCCCGCGGTGGCGAAAAGGACGGGCTTCTCGGGCTCGGCCTGGGGCTGGCGGGCCATCGCGGCGAGCGGCCCGCTGCCGGCGTCGGCTTCCTCAAGCCGTTTGCCCGCCGCCGCGTCCCACAGCCGCAGGCGACCGTCCTCGGCCCCCGTCACGAGCCGCGAGCCGTCGGGCGCGAGCACCACGCCGACGGGCGGCGCCGGGTGCTCGAGGGCGCGGAGGCACTGGCCGGTCGCCGCGTCCCACACGCGCACCGTGCGGTCGGCGCTGGCCGAGGCGATGCGGCGCCCATCCGCAGAAACGGCCACGTCGGTCACCGCATCCTTGTGCCCTTCCAGGGTCGCGGCCAGGCGGTGGCGGCCCCGCTCCACGTCCACGGCCAGCCAGAACACCTCGGCGGGGGCCGCCAGGTCGCCGTCGCCGACGCCGATCCACGTGAGGGAGTCGTGCTGGCGGAGGAAGTCGTAGTCGCCCTTCACCGCCCGGGGCGAGAAGACGAGCCGTCGGAGCGGCAGCTTCCCCAGCGGCTCCAGGTCGGCCACGGCCAGCCCCGCGAGCCCCAGGGTCTCGAGGGGCATGCCGGCCAGGGGCGAGAGGTCGGTCACCTTGGTGTGCCCGCAGTTGAGCTCCTCGAGGCCCATGCCCCGCAGGGGCGAGAGGTCGGCGACGGGGTTGCGGCTGCAATCGAGCCGCTCGAGGGGCATGCCCGCCAGCGGCCCCAGGTCGGTGATGCCGTTCCAGGCGCACACGAGGCTCTTGAGCGGGAGGCCGCGCAGGGGCGAGAGGTCGAGCACCCGGCAGTTCCTGAGCACCACCTCTTCGACGGGCCCTCCTTCCTCGCGGGCCGTGAAGGTGCCTTCGCCGGTGTACTCCGGGTTGGCCGCCTTCAGCGCGGCTCGGATTTCCTCGGGCGTTCGGGGGGCTTGCTGCTGGGGCGGCTCAGGCGGCGGTTCGGGGGGCGGCTCGGGCGGCTCGTCGGGCCCAGGTGGCGGCGCCTGCGGGACAGGCGGCTGGGGCGACGGCGGCTCCGCGTCCTGGCCCGGCTGGGGTTCGGGGAACACCGCCTGCCTGGGCGCGGAGGGCGGGGGCGAGGCGGCTTCCTGGCGCTCGCCCCGCGGGCCGGCGACCAGCAGCACGAGGATCAGCACCGCCCCCGCCGCGGCGCCCACCAGCGGCGGAATGCCCGCGCGGGTGAGCGCCCGGCGTCGGCGACACCAACGAGGTATAGCGACCACGGGCTCGCCCTTCCAGAAAACGGGGAGAAGGGTCCAGCGCCCGTCAGGCGAGGCAAGGCGTGGGTTGCGGCGATGCCGCAGCGTCCCCATCGTACGCCGCCCCGGCGCGGTTGTCAAGGCGCGAGGCCCTGGCGTCGGGCCCCTTTCCAGGCGTTTGACATCGCGGCGGAATGGGGGTATAGGGGCGCGCCCTCGCCAGCCCCAGACGAAAGGATGCCCCATGGCCGACCAGGGAATGAAAAACCTCGAACGCCTCTACGCCACCAAGGTGCACCAGCGCATCCGCGAAATCCAACGCTATATCTGGACCGACCACGTGCCCGTCGACGACGTGGCCCTGGCCGAGACCCCCGACCACCTGAGCCCCGGCCAGGCCGCGCGACTGGACTTCCGCAAGGTGGCGGAGGGCCACCGCTGGGGCCGGCCCTGGGGCACCGGCTGGTTCCGCCTTCGCATCCGCGTGCCCCGGGCCTTCGCCGGCGAGACGGTGGCCCTGCTCTTCGCGCCCGGCGGCGAGTGCCTGGTCTTCCGCGACGGCCAGCCGGTCCAGGCCCTGGACCGCAATCGCAGCGACGTGGTGCTCTTCGAGAAGGCCCGCGGGGGCGAGCGGCTCACGCTCTACGTCGAGGCGGGGGCCAACGAGACCTTCGGCGGCTTCGCGCCGCGCACCATGGGCCAGCCCCGCCTCGCCGTCTTCGACCCCGAGCTGTGGGAAGCCGGGCACGACCTGGCCGCGCTGGCCGGGCTGATGGACGCCCTGCCCGAGGACGATACCCGCCGGGCGCGCCTGCTCTTCGGGCTCAACAAGGCGGTGGACCGCTTCGACTACCTGGACCGCTCCCGGGAGGGCCTCCGCCGCTCGGCCCGGCGGGTGCGGCGCGCCCTCCAGCCGCTTCTGGCCCAGGGGGCGAACGCCTCGGCCCAGACCATCGCCTGCATGGGCCACGCCCACATCGACGTGGCCTGGCTGTGGCCCCTGGCCGAGACGGTGCGTAAGTGCGGGCGGACCTTCAGCACCGCCGTGGCCTACATGGACCGGTATCCCGAGTACGTCTTCTGCCAGAGCCAGCCCCAGCTCTACGAGTTCACCCGCGACCGCTACCCGGCCCTCTACGAGCGGATTCGGGCGAAGGTCCGCCGCGGCCAGTGGGTGCCCACGGGGTGCATGTGGGTGGAAGCGGACTGCAATGTGCCCTCGGGCGAGAGCCTCGTACGCCAGGTGCTCTTCGGCACGCGCTTCTTCCGCCAGGAGTTCGGCCACGAGGCCTGCTGCCTGTGGCTGCCCGACGTGTTCGGCTACTCGGCGGCCCTGCCCCAGATTCTGCGCCGCAGCGGAATCCCGTACTTCCTCACCCAGAAGATCTCCTGGAGCCAGTTCACCACCTTTCCCCACCACACCTTCTGGTGGGAGGGCATCGACGGCTCGCGGGTCCTGGCCCACTTCCCGCCGGCCAACGACTACAACAGCCAGCTCCTGGCCGGGCAGATGCGCGCCGCGGCGGCGCGCTACCGCGAGAAGGACCGCTCGCCCATCCAGGCCGTGCCCTACGGCTTCGGCGACGGCGGCGGCGGGCCGACCCGCGACCACCTCGAACGCCTCCGCCGATACGGCGACCTCGAGGGCATGCCCAGCCTGCGGCCCATGACCCCCCGCCAGTTCTTCCAAACCCTGGAAAAGGACTCGGAGGCCCTCCGAACCTGGGTGGGCGAGCTCTACCTCCAGCTCCACCGCGCCACCCTCACCACCCAGGCGGCGAACAAGCAGCTCAACCGCCGCTGCGAGCTGGCCCTCCGCGACGCCGAGATGCTCGCCGCACTCGGCCTCGCCGACGGCCAGCCCTACCCCCACGAGAAGCTGCACCAGGCGTGGAAAACCGTCCTCCTCAACCAGTTCCACGACATCATCCCCGGCAGCTCCATCGCCCTGGTCTACCAGGACTCGGCCCGCGACTACGCCCGCGTGCTCGACTCCGTGGGCGAGGTGCGCGACGCCGCCTTCGACCGCTACGCCGAGGCCGTCGACACCCGCGGCGAGGGCACCCCCGTCCTGGCCTTCAACTCCCTGTCCTGGGAGCGCCGCGACCTCGTGGCCGTGCGGGTCAAGGGCCTGCGCCGCGACGCCAGCACCGTGGCCGTGGGGCCCGACGGGACGGAGAGCCCCGTGCAGCTCTGCGGCGACGGGCTGGCGCGCTTCGTCGCCACCACGCCGTCGGTCGGCCACGCGGTGTTCCACATCCGGCGGGGCCGCGGCGAGGCCCCCGAGGTCGAGGCCACCGAGCGAGGGATGGAGAACGACGTGGTGCGCCTGCGGTTCGACCAGCGGGGGCGCATCCGCAGCCTGGTCGACAAGCGGTCGCGCCGCGAGGTGGTGGCCCGCGGCGCCGCCGCCAACCAGTTCCTGCTCTTCGAGGACAAGCCCGCCGCGTGGGACGCCTGGGACGTGGATATCTTCTACAACGAGAAGCTCCTGGAGGCCGACGGTCGCCTGCTGGGCATCGAGGTCAAGGAGACCGGCCCCGTGGGCTCCGTGGTGCGGGTCCGCCGGGCCATCAGCCGCTCGGTGGTCTCCCAGGACGTCATTCTCGTCGCCGGCTCGCCGCGGGTCGACTTCCTGACCACCATCCACTGGGGGGAGGAGGAGAACGTCCTGCTCAAGGTCGCCTTCCCCGTGGCCGTGCGGGCCGCCGAGGCCCGCTACGAAATCCAGTTCGGCAGCGTGGCACGCCCCACCCACTGGAACACGCCGCAGGACTTCGCCCGCTTCGAGGTCTGCGGCCACAAGTGGGCCGACCTCTCCGAGGGCGACTATGGCGTGGCCCTCCTCAACGACGCCAAGTACGGGCACGACATCCGGGGAAACGTCATCCGCCTGTCCCTCCTCCGAGCCCCCAAGAGCCCCGACCCCACCGCCGACGTGGGCAAGACCCATCGCTTCACCTACGCCCTCCTGCCCCACGCCGGCGACCACACGAACGGCGTGGTGCGGGCCGGCTACCAGCTCAACGTGCCCGTGCTGGCCCAGGCCGTCGAGCCCTCCGGCGGCGCCGCGCCGCAGGCCAGCTGGATGTCGGTGAGCGGCGAAAACGTGGTGATCGACACGGTGAAGAGGGCGGAGGACGGCGAGGGCCTCATCGTGCGGCTCTACGAGGCCCACGGCTGCCGCGGCCGCCGCACCTTCCGCACAGCCCTGCCCCTCCGAGAGGTGGTCGAGACCGACCTGATGGAGCGCGAGGAGCGCCGCCTGAGCGCCCGGGGGGGCCGCGTGCGGCTGACCGTGTAGGCGGGGCGTCTCTGCCCCGCGTTCTTGG
>JBKHIY010000012.1:0-72094 GCA_046538415.1 Candidatus Brocadiia bacterium
CACGCACGGTTCGGAGGGAGGGGAGGCCAGGCAACTGGCCTTCCCTACCCCTATTAAGCGTTCTTGCGTTCAGACATCCGGGGGATCGTGCTGGACATGGGCGCCCAGCAGGCCCGGCGGATGGGCCGCCCCGCGCTATCGGTCGGCCATGGGCTCGTGCCTGGAGAGCCTGCTGGCGGGCCTGGGCCGCTGAGGGCCTCCTCCCGGGCCGCTCAGGTGGGCTGGACGAGGTCGCGGACGCACTCCATGACCATGCGAATGCTGGGCCGCATGATGGCCCGTGCGTCGTAGAGCTGCTGGAGCTGCGTGAGGACGAACTGGCGGAACTGCTCGATGCTGTCGAACGCCTCGATGTCCATGGTGCGCAGCCGCTCGCGGAGGCGGTGGAGGTCGTGGAGCTGCCGCTCGACGATAGCCGTGTTCTCGAGGGTCACGTAGTGGAAGTCGCCCTCCTGCTCCTTGTAGCGGGCCTCGGCGAGGCGGATTTCCTCCTCCAGCACGCCGAGGCGCGCCACCAACAGGTCGCGGAACCGCTGGATGGTCTCCTTCATCTCGCACCTCCGCTGGGCCCGGGCGCTCGGTCTGTCCGGCAGTCTACTCCCCGGCGGGGCGGGAAGCAAGCTTGACCCGTGCCCGCCGGGGCACTATGCTCGGGTGGCCACCGCGGCGGGCCAGGGGCGCTCGCCGCCGACCGCGTGTCCCCCCGAAGGCGAGGCGCCAGTGGACCTCAATACCCTGCTCCTGTGGTTCGTGGCCGCGGCGGGCCTCCTGATGCTCTACCGGGCGGGCCGGGCCAGGCGCGGCGGCTGGGTGGTGGTGGCCCTCCTGGTGCTGGGAGCCACGGGGGGAGCCCTGGCCGTCCGGCCCTCGCTGGCGGGCTACGTGGGCGGGGGGCTGCTGGCCGTCCTGGTGGTGGCTCCGCTCACCGGCTACCGCCGGCTGTTCCACCACACGGTGCGGGGCGAGTATGGCAAGGCCCGGCGGCTGGCCGCCGCCCTGCGAGTGCTCCATCCCGCCGACGGCTGGCGCGAGCTGCCCCGACTGCTCGAGGCCCTCGAGTCGGGCCGGCCCGAGGCCGTGGCCGAAGCCGCCGCGGAACGCGAGGCCGACCGCTCCGGCCAGACCGGCGTGGGGCGCCTCGGCGTGGCGCTCCTCTACCGCCTGCACAACCAGTGGAAGGAGCTCCAGGACTGGCTTCACGCCAACCTCTCGCCCGCGGAGCTGGCCCGCGACCCCAACATGCTGGCTCTCATGCTGCGCACCTACGGCGAGCTGGGCGACCCCCAGGGGCTGCTGCGGACCTATGGCCAGTTCGATGCCGCCATCCGCAGCATGGGCCTGGGCATCTATCGCAACATGTGCCGCCTCTTCGTCTTCGCCTTCTGCGGCCGCAGGGACGTGGTGGCCCGGCTCTTCGACGGCCCCCTGGCGCTCTATCCCCAGGGCGTGCAGCGCTTCTGGCTGGCCACCGCGCAGATGGCCGCGGGCCGGGCCGAGGAGGCCCGCCAGGAGCTCGAGGCGGCCCGCGACGAAGCCGACGCGCTCACCCGGGCGGGCATCGAGCGCCGTCTGGAGTGGCCCCTGCCCGCCGCCGACGAGGCGCTCGGCCCGGAGGCCCGCCAGCAGCTCGCCGCGATCGAGGACGAGCTGGACCAGGAGGAGCGCTACAGCCCCCGCCAGGTGCTCCTCCGCGGGCGAGCCCACGTGACCGAGGTCCTGCTGGCCATCAACGTCGCCGTCTTCGTCCTCGAGCTGGTCCACGGGGGCAGCACCGACCCGCTCACCCTCTACCGCCTGGGGGCCCTGGACACGCACGCGGTGGCCGAGGGGCAGTGGTGGCGGCTGGCGGCCTCCACGTTCCTCCACTACGGATGGCTGCACCTGGCGGTGAACATGGCGGCGTTGCTGCTGCTGGGCCCGTTCGTGGAGTTCGCCCTGGGCTGGTGGCGGTTCCTGGTCACCTACCTGGCCTCGGGCATCGGCTCGATGGGGGGGATCGTGGTGCTGGGGCAGTGGCTGGGCTGGGAGGCGCAGTTCGTGGTGGGCGCTTCAGGGGCCATCATGGGGCTCATCGGGGCCACGGGTGCGGTGCTGCTGCGGGGCTGGGCGAGGGAGCGTGCGCAGGTGGCCAGGCGGCGGCTGGGCTTCGTGGTCTTCGTGGTGCTCTTCCAGGTGGTTTTCGACCTGAGCACGCCGGAGGTGAGCTTCCACGCCCACTTCGGCGGCGTGGTGGTGGGCTTCGCCGTGGCCAGCCTGCTCCGCCACCACGTGGGCGGCCGGGGAGAGGCCTGAGGGCCGTTCATTCGCCCCGCTGGTAGAAGGCGAGGACCTTGCGTCGCACGGCGCGGCAGTCGGTCTCGCCGTCTTCGGCGAGCCGGCGGACGAACGCGGCGTAGGGCTCCAGCCCCTGGGGATCGGCCAGGTCGCCCGCCTGGCGGAACGTGTCGCCCTCGGGCTCCCACTGGTAGAGCAGGCGATGGCCGCCCCGGCCGTCGGCCACGTGGAAGGTCGACACCCGGCGGCGGGTGCCGCGCAGCCCGCGGTCCACGTGCATGAAGAGCACCAGGTCCACGCGGCCCAGGGCCTCGGGGCTCACGCCCAGCGGCGGGGCGGTGAGAATCCCGGCGAGCTCCTCGAGGGTGTCGGCGTGGAGGCAGGAGGCGATGCGGCGGGGGCCCTCGATGAGGGAGAGGAAGCGAGCCACGTCCTCGCCCCAGATGTAGCCGTACCAGTGGCCCGAGCCGATCTCGTGAGCCAGGTAGCACGCCGGCTCGGGGGGACGGGCGAGGGCCTCGCGGATCACGGCCGAGCGGTCGGTGGTGACGATGGGCACGCGGGGCGGGAGGAAATGGAGGATGGCGGCCATCAGCGTGGTCTTGCCCGCGCCGCCGGGCACGGCGCCGGTGAGCAGCGACGCGCCCCCGGCCATGGCCCGCAGGGCGTAGGCGGCCATCTGCGGGGAGATGGTGCCCGCCTCCATGAGGTCCACGATGCTCAGGGTGCGGCCGCCTCGCTGGTTGAGCCGCTCGATCTGCCGGTGGTTGCTCGCCTCGATGTCCACGGATTCCTCCTTGCTGGGCTCACCAGATGCAGTTGCACGCGGGGGGATGGGGGCTCAGGCCGCAGGCCTCCCACACCTCCCGCTCCTCGAGGCACAGGCCCACGGGCAGGCGCGGGTCGCGGCGGCGGATGGCCTCCAGCAGGTGGCGGTAGAGGCGGACGCGCAGCTCGCGGGGGTAGCGCCGCCGGCCGTCGGCCGAGGCCTGGCGGGCCACGTGGCGGTCCAGCAGGTTGCCCGCTCCCAGGGCCTGGCGGGTGATGGCCAGGGCGTTGGGGAAGCTGCACATCCCGCCGAGGGTGATCCGCTGGGGCTCGGCGGCCTCGAAGAGGGCGTCGACCAGTTCCGCGTAGCGTCGCCGCCAGCCCTCGACGGGCAGGATGGGCATGATCAGGAAGCGCACGGGGTAGCCGGCCTGGCGGCATCGGCGGGCGGCGTCCAGCCGTCGGGCGAGGGGCGCTGCCCCCCATTCGAACTCGCGACACACGGCCTCGGGGTTCACGCTCCAGGAGAGGGCCGTGTGGCCGCGGTGGTCGAGGTCGAGCAGGGTGCCCACGGCGTCGCTCTTGGAGAGCATCACCAGCCGTGCCCGGGGCTGGTCGGCGAAGAAGGGGACGAGCACGCGGGAGAAGCCGCTGAGGGGGTCGAGCCCCAGGGCGTCCTGGAGCTTGCCCAGGTAGAAGCTGGTCGGGCTCTCGAGGCGCCGCGCCCGCCGCCGGACCGCCGCCAGCAGGTCCTCCAGGTTCAGGTGGATCTTCGCCGCGGGGGCGAGCACGGATGAGCGGGTGCCCGCCAGGTAGCAGTAGGCGCAGGCGTAGGTGCACGAGCTGGTGGGCGAGATGTGGAGGTAGTTGGGGCAGCAGATGCGCGATTCGGTCGAGCGGCGGAGCACGGAGCCCATGGTGCCCAGCACCAGGGTGCGACGGCCCGCCTCGCGCCGCGCCGCGGAGCCCCGGGGCAGGAGGCCGGCGAGCTGCATGTGGGTGCGGTCCAGGGCCTCCAGCCGCCGGGCCTGGGGGTAGACGGCGCACAGCCGCTCGGCAAAGGCCCGGCGGGCCTCCGTGGCCAGCGCCCCGCGGGTGAGCACGATGCGCTGGGGGCGAAAGCCCCGCGGGGGCCGAGGGGCGTAGCTGGCCAGGTGGCGGGCCACCGGGCGGGCCCAGTGCGCGGCGGCGGTGGTGCTCATGGCAGGAGGCGTGCGAGCTCGCCTGGGATTTCGTCGCGGTTGGCGCGGGTGATGCGCAGGAGCCGGGCGTCGGGGCGGCGCTTGACCTCGGCGATGAGGCCCCCGCCCCGGGCGGCCACGGTGGCCACCAGGGGCACGGGGGCGTCGGCCAGCTCGCGGATGGCCCGGCAGAAGCGCTCGGAGAAGCACTCCATCTTCCCGACCTCGTCCACCAGGACCACGTCGGCCCGTTCCGCGGCGCCCTCCAGGGCGGGACAGGCGAGCCGCTCGAAGCCCGCCACGTCCACCCCGTACTTCCCCACGCGATGGGGCGAGGAGATGTCGACGTGGGCGAGGGTGCCCTCCTCGCCGTCGAAGGTGCGGATGCGGAAGCCGCGCCGGGAGCCGCCGACGCGCTCCTCCTCGGTGGTGAAGCCCGCGAGCCGTCGGTCGGCCAGGAGGTCGGCGAGTCGGCGGACGGCGGTGGTCTTCCCCACCCCCGGCGGCCCGGAGAGGAGGATGTTGTGGGCGCTCACGGCCGGGCCTCCAGGAGGGCGGTCATCGGACCACGAGGACGGGGCAGGGGGCCTCGTCGAGCAGGAGCTGGCGCTCGCGGGCGATCTGGTCGCGGTGGGCGAGCGTCCAGCGGAAGGCGCCGAGGACGATGAGGTCGGCGCCGCTCTCCTTCTGCTCGGCGAGCACGGCGCTGTGGGAGGCGCCGCGCAGCAGCGCGGTCTCGCACTTGACGCCGGCCTCCTTGGCCAGGCCGCCGACGTAGGCGAGGTGGCTGCGGCCCGACTCCTGGAGCTCCTGCTCGTACTCCTCCATCTCCGCGGCCACCATGATCTGGGTGGAGAGCAGGCGCTTGAGGGTCGCCGTGTCCACGATGGCCACGGCGGTGAGGCGTGCCTTGCAGCTCTTGGCCAGCTGGATGGCGTACTTCGCCGCGGCCATGGAGGACTCGGAGCCGTCGACCACGGTCAGGATGTGACGGAACGGTGCGCGTGCCATGGCCTATGTCCGATTTCCCGTTACTGGAGCCGCTCCTTGGTCATCTTCATGATGACGAAGCTCTCCCGCTCGCGCTCCTCGAGCACGTCCTCGATGTAGGCGATGGTCTCCTTGTAGTCGGGGATGAAAACCTTGTCCAGCGCGTTCACCCGCCGCTGCGTGCGGCGCACCTCGCTGGCCAGGCGGAACACCGCGTTCTCGATCTCCGCCAGGCGGGCCACGGCATCGAGGGCCTCGGTGAATCGCCGCATCACCTCGTCGGACAGGGCGCTGCCCGAGGCCAGGCCGAACTCGGGGCGCGGCGGCTCGTGCTCCGCCTCCACCGAGGGCAGCTCGAGGCCCATGATCTGGTGGCTCTGGATGGACAGCTGGTGCTCCCGCTCGATGCCCATGGCCTCCCGGGCCATGGCCTCGGTGCCCATCCGCAGGGCGTCCTCGCGGAGGACCTCGAAGGCCTGGGCCATGGCCTCGTCGACGGCCTCCTGGGCGCGGCGAGCCCCCTCCAGCCGCCCCATCAGCTCGAGGACCAGGATCTGGCGCTTCTGCTCGAGCAGGTCGTATCCCTCCTGGGCGAACTCCAGGTCGCGGCGGAGGGCGAGGTGGGTGGACTTGGTGGGGGGCACGTCGAGCTTGGCCACGGGTCCTTACTCCTGGGTATCTTGTGCGCCGCCCTGGTCTTCGCCTTCGGTCTCGGCGCCTTCTTCTTCGGCGGAGACGCGTTCGACGACCTCGGCCTCGGCGGGGGCCTCGTAGTAGCGGTCGAGCAGCTCGTCGCTGATGCGGTAGAGCTCGTCGCGGGGCAGCAGGCGGAGGACTTCCCATCCCATGTCGAGGGTCTGCTCGATGGGGCGGTCTTCGTCCTCGTCCTGGTTGAGGAACTGGTTTTCGAAGGTGCGTCCGAACTCCATGTAGCGCTTGTCGAGGGGGGAGAGCTCCTCCTCGCCGATCACCGCGGCCAGGCCGCGGACCTGCTTGACGTGGGCGTAGGCGGCGAAGAGCTGGCTGGCCAGGGGCGCGTGGTCCTCCCGCGTGCGCTCCGGCCCGATGCCGTCCTTCATCAGGCGCGAGAGGGAGGGCAGGCCGGCGATGGGGGGATAGACGTTGCGCTGGAAGAGGTCGCGCTCGAGCACGATCTGGCCCTCGGTGATGTAGCCCGTGAGGTCGGGCACGGGGTGCGAGATGTCGTCGCTGGGCATGGTGAGGATGGCCATCTGGGTGATGGAGCCCTGGGAGCCCTGGACGCGTCCCGCCCGCTCGTAGACGGAGGCCAGGTCGCTGTAGAGGTAGCCGGGGTAGCCCTTCCGGGCGGGGATTTCGCCCCTGGCGGTGCCCATCTCGCGCAGCGATTCGCAGTAGTTGGTCATGTCCGTGAGGATCACGAGCACGTGGAGGTCGCAGTCGAAGGCCAGGTGCTCGGCCAGGGTGAGGGCCGCCCGGGGGGTGAGCAGGCGCTCGATGGAGGGGGCGCTGGCCAGGCTGAGGAACAGGGCCACGTTGCCCAGCACGCCGCTTTCCTCGAAGTTGCGGGTGAAGAAGTGGGCCACGTCGTGCTTCACCCCCATGGCCGCGAAGACGATGACGAACTCCACCTCCTCCTCCAGGAGCTTCGCCTGGCGCGTGATCTGGGCCGCGATGCGGTCGTGGGGCAGGCCGTTGCCCGAGAAGATGGGCAGCTTCTGGCCCCGCACCAATGTGTTCATCCCGTCGATGGCCGAGATGCCGGTCTGGATGAAGTCGCGGGGGTACTCCCGGGCGTAGGGGTTGATGGGGTCGCCGTTGATGTCCCGCTCCTCGCCGCCCAGGGGGGGCGGCCCGCCGTCGATGGGCCGGCCCAGGCCGTCGAACACGCGCCCCAGCATGCGCCGGGAGACGGCCAGGGTAAGGGGGCGGCCCAGGAAGCGCACGCGGGTGGTCCGCCCGCCCAGGCCCGAGGTGCCCTCCAGCACCTGGACCACCGCCCGCTCCCGGGACACCTCGAGCACGGTGCCCACGCGCCGGCGGCCCTGGGGGTCGGTGACTTCTACCACCTCGCCGAAGCCCACGTCGCGCACCGCCTGGACGAAGACCAGGGGGCCGTTGATCTCCTCGACCCCCACGTATTCCAGACCTCGGTCGGCGAGGGCCATCAGGCGTAGCTCCTTTCCAGCTCGTCGAGCTGGGAGCGCATGCGGTCGTGGATTTCCTCCAGCCTCTGGGGCTGGTCGTTGGGCACGGTGGAGCGGGCGCGGACGATCTCGTCGCGGCACTCGAGCTCGCGGATGCGCACCAGGGGGGCTCCCCGGTCGATCACCCGGTCGGCCCGCTCGTAGAAGTCGACGATCAGGCGCAGCAGGGCGGCCTGCTTCTGGGGAGTGGTGTACATGTCGATGTCGTCGAAGGCGTTCTGCTGGAGGAAGCCGTTCTTGATCATCTCCGCGGCCATGAGCACCAGGCGCTGGCTGTCGGGCAGGACGTCGGGCCCCACCAGCTTGACGATTTGCTGGAGGCGGTCCTCCCGCTGGAGGATGTCCATCATCCGCTGGCGCAGGTGGGGCCACTGGGCTTCCACCTTCTGCCACCAGGCGGTCACGTCGTCGACGTACTCGCTGTAGGAGCGCAGCCAGTGGATGGCGGGGTAGTGGCGGGCGTTGGCCAGGTCGGTGTCCAGGGCCCAGAAGCAGCGAATGAAGCGGCGGGTGTGCTGGGTGACGGGCTCGGAGAAGTCGCCGCCGGGAGGCGAGACGGCGCCCACGATGCTGATGGAGGCCTGCTGGCCGCCCAGGGTGGTCACCGCGCCGCCCCGCTCGTAGAAGCCGGCCAGGCGGCTGGGCAGGTAGGCGGGGAAGCCCTCCTCGGCGGGCATCTCCTCCAGGCGGGCGGCCAGCTCCCGCAGGGCCTCCGCCCAGCGGCTCGTGGAGTCGGCCATCACCGCCACGTCGTAGCCCATGTCGCGGTAGTACTCGGCGATGGTGATCCCGGTGTAGATGCTCACCTCCCGGGCCGCCACCGGCATGTTCGAGGTGTTGGCGATCAGCACCGTGCGTTCCATCAGCGGGTTGCCGCTGCGGGGGTCGGTGAGCTGGGGGAACTCGGTGAGCACGTCGGTCATCTCGTTGCCCCGCTCCCCGCAGCCCACGTAGACGATGATGTCCGCGTCGCTCCACTTGGCCAGGGCGTGCTGGGTCATCGTCTTGCCCGTGCCGAAGCCTCCCGGGATGGCCCCCGTGCCGCCCCGGCCGATGGGGAACAGGGTGTCGACCACCCGCTGGCCGGTCACCAGGGGCGCGGAGGGCGGCGTGCGGTCGCGGTAGGGCCGGGGCTGGCGCACCGGCCAGCGCTGGCACAGGCCCACCCGGCGCTCCCCGCCCGCCTCGTCCTCCACCACGGCCACCACGTCGTCCACCGTGTAGTCGCCCTCCTCGGCGATGGAGGCCAGCGTGCCCCGCACCCCCGGCGGGCACAGCACGCGGTGCTCGACGGAGCGGGTCTCCTGGACGGTGCCCAGGAGGTGGCCGGGCTCCACGGCGTCGCCCTCGGCCGCCCGGGGCTCGAAGCTCCAGGCCGTCTCCGTGGACAGGGGGGCCACCTTCTCGCCCCGCCGCACGTAGCATCCGCTGCGGGCCGCGATGTCGGGCAGGGGGCGCTGGATGCCGTCGTAGATGTTCCCCATCAGGCCCGGCCCCAGGTCCAGCGACAGCGGCGCCCGGGTGCGGGCGATGGCCTGGCCGGGCTGGAGGCCGGTGGTCTCCTCGTAGACCTGGACGGTGACCCGCTCGCCCTCCACGCGGATGACCTCGCCGATGAGGCGCAGAGGCCCGACTTCCATGACCTCGTACATGGTCGCGTCGGGCATGCCCACGGCCTGGACGATGGGCCCGCTGACGCGGGAGATGGTTCCCTGTTGGCTCATGGTCCTCGCTTGGCTTCGCTTCCGCCTCCCTCGAGGCGCCGGGGGCCGCTGGTCGCGGGGCTCACTGTGCCTCCGTCTCCGCCTTCTCCTCGTCGCCGGGCCTCTCTCCCCCGCCCTCGGGGTAGGCCATGGCGGCGATTTGGTGGCGGAGCTGGGGCCGCAGGCGGCGCAGTCGGGCCTCGAAGGAGTTGTCGTAGCACAGGCGGCCGTCGGCGCTGCGGACCACCACTCCGCCCTCGATGGGCGCCGGCTCGTCGGCCACCTCGATGTCCACCTCGCGGCCCGCGCCCTCGCGCACGCGCTCCAGCCATTGCTCGGTGGCCAGCCCCGCGTCCTCCTCGGCGAGCTCGACCACCACCTGCTCGGCGCCCATGGCCTCGATGGCCTCCGCAGCGAGATGGGCGAGCACCGCCGGATAGTGGTAGCTCTCGCGGTCCGCGAGGCGCTCGCGGGCGGCGTCGAAGAGCCGGTCGAGCTGGGCCTGCCGCTGCTCCAGCAGGTCGCGCTGGACCTCCTGGTCGAGGGTGGCCAGCAGCGAGCGGGCCTGGCGCTCGGCCCGCTGGCGGGCCGCCTCGAGGGTCTTCTGGCGGTCCTCCTGGGCCTCCTCCTCGGCCTCGCGCACGATGCGCCGGGCCTCCCGCTCGGCCCGCCGCCGGGCGCGGTCGGCCTTCTTGCGGGCGTCCTGGAGGATTTCGTCCGAAAGGGCCTTCTCGCTGGACATGCGTGCGTGCCTCTGCGTGCTCTCAGACGCGGATGCCCACCGCCTCGCGGATGAGGGCCAGGAGGTCCTGGCGCTGGGGCGAGGGGCCGTGCGGGCCGGGCACCTCGACCACCAGGGGCCGGGAGCGGGAGAAGCGCACCTCGTTGACCGCCTCGCGGATGGTGTCGGCCACGCGATCGGTGATGACGAGGATGCCCACGTCCCCCTGGTCCACCACGTCCTGGAGGGCCTGGCGGGCCTCCTCCGCGTCGCCCACGCACTGGCCGGGGATGCCGGCATAGCGGAAGCCGAGCACGGTATCCTCGTCGCCGATCACGTGGTAGCGCATCTCAGCCCAGGTATCCGAGCAGGAGGATGGAGATGATCAGGCCGTAGATGGCGATGCCCTCGGCGAGGCCCACGAACAGCAGCGAGCGCCCCAGCAGCTCGGGCCGCTCGCTGGCCGCGCCCAGGGCCGCGGCCCCCACCTTGCCCACCGCGTAGGCGGCGCTCACGCAGGCCATCGAGGTGGTGACCGCCACGCTGATGGCGAAGGCCACGGTCTCCTGGGGCTCGCGCTCCACCGCCGCGGGGGCGCCCTCCTCCTGCTCCGCCCCCTTCGGGCCGGCCCCCGCGATGGCCGCGCTCAGCCCCAGGCCCAGCACCAGCGCCACCCCCAGCACCAGGGCCGCCGTCACTGTGATCGTCACGCGCACCCGGTTTTCCATGGCTCCTCCTGGACCTCCAAAAGACTAGCTCAGCTTGAACGGGCGATAGGCCTTGCCCTCCCCACGGAAGAACTTGCTGAAAAACTCGTAGTACTCCAGACGCACCGCCTGGATGCTCACCACCAGGCCCTCCAGCACGATCACGAAGGCATTGCCCCCCCCCACCACCAGCACGCTCCACACCGGGCCGCCCGGCATCTGCGCCACGATCCGCTCGGTGGCGAAAATGGCCACGCACACCGCCGCGTGCGCCAGGGCAAAAGCCCCCACGCGCACGAACGACACGGTGTTCGCCACGTAGGCGGTCACCGTCTCCAAAATGTCCACGAACCCCCGGAAGAGCCCGCCCAGCAGGCTCGCCGCCGGCGGCCGGTCCCGGCGAGTCATCAGCATGTGAAGAGGCTCGCGCAAGAATAGCACAACCAGCGGCAGGACCACAAACACCGCCACCTCCCAGGCCCGGGGGGCCACGCCCCCCACGGCCAGGCTGCGGACCGCCAGGCCCAGGACCCCCGCGTAGAAGACCAGGCCCACGAGCCCGAAGCGGTCGACCACCATGGCGAAGTAGTCGCCGGCCCGCACCCGGTTGATGATGTTGAGCACCACCCCCAGGGCGATCACCACCGCCCCCAGGCCCACGGCGGCCATCAACAGCCGCCGCACGTTGCCCCCCGCCATGGGCTCGAACCACCCGCCCACCGGCGGGGCCAGCGCCCCCTCGACCCCGAAGACGCTGCCGTAGACCCAGCCGAAGGCCACGGCGCTGGCCCCCGCCATCCACAGCAGCGTGGCCCCGTCGCGGACCAGCGGCTTGGTCGCCCGCTGGCGCACCGCCAGGCCCGCGGCCACCAGCACCAGCCCGTGGCCCACGTCGCCGAACATGGCGCCGAACATGAGCAGGAAGCTGACGGCCACCAGGGGCGTGGGCTCGACCTCGCTGTAGCCCGGGGTGCCGTAGCCGGCCACCAGGCGCTCGAAGGGCCGCAGGAGCCGGGGATTCTGCATCATGGTGGGCGTCTGGAGGTCTCCCTGCGGCGGGTCCTCGACCTCCACGACCACCCGCCCGTCGGTCAGGCGGAGCAGCTCGGCGCGCAGCGCGTCCACCCGCTCAGTGGGCACGTAGCCGCTGATCAGGCAGGTCGAGGCAGTGTGGCCGAAGTAGGCCTGGGCCTCCAGGAGCTGCTCCTCCACGCGCAGGCGCTGTCGGTAGGCGGCGAGCTGGCCGCCCACGCTGCGGGCCAGGTCGCGGCTCTCGGCGCGGAGGCTCTCCTGGTCCTTGGCCAGCTCGAGCAGCCGCTGGCGGGTCCTGCCCGCCACCTCGGCGGGGGTATCGCCCCCCAGGTCGGGCAGGCGCTCGGGCTGGAAGCCGTGCTCCTCGAGGATCGACTGGAGGGCGAAGCGGCCCGCCCGGCTGGCCAGGGCGATGAGCCGCTGCTGCCCGTCGGGCGAGCGGAAGGGCAGGAGCACGGCCCGCTCCCCGGCCTCCTCCCGCACGTCGTCCACCTCGCCGCCAGGCAGGGTGCCGATGGCGAAGTGCAGGAAGTCGAGCTCGCGGAGCCGCTCCGGCGGGGCCTCCACGGGGCGGAAGGCCTCGAGGTCGCGCAGCACCTGGTACTCCGTCTCCATCTCCGAGTCGAGCTTTCGCCGCCGCTGGACGATGGAATCGAGCTGCTGCTCGATGGGCTGGAGCACCTTGTCCAGCTCCCCGGCCCGCACGAAGGCCACCTCGGCCGGGGGATGGTCCTCGGGGATGTCCAGGGCCCCGCACAGGGTATCCACCCGCTCCAAGAGGGCGTGGACCCTGGCCAGCTCGTCCTCCAGGTGGGTGGGCTGGACGAGGTCGCCGCCCTCGGCTGCCTGGGCCTTGGAGAGGTGCACCAGGCCCATGCGGCCCAGGCCCTCGGTCACGGCGCGGGCGTCGCGCTCGAGGACCAGCAGCTCGACGCGTTTCATCTCGGCGGGCTTGAGCATGGCCCTCTGGCCTACGAAGCGACGGGCTGGGGCAGGCGGATGAGCCCCTGGCGGATGGCCCCGGCGTCCAGGCCGTAGCGCACGCCTTCGATCACGCGGATGAGGTTGGCCAGCTCCACGCGCTTGATCTGGGCGAAGGCCAGGATGCCGCCCACGTCCTCCAGCGAGCGGTAGAAGCGGCGGTTGGCCACCACCAGCATCCGCTGCCACAGGGCGCGCTCCAGGTCGGCGATGGTCCGCAGCGGTGCCTCCATCCCCCGCGGCAGCAGCCCCCGGGGCACCAGCGCCACCATGTCGTCGAAGTGCGGCAGGGCGTAGAGGCGCTCGATACGAAAGGGATGGGGCTCCACGGGCACGAAAAACCTGGCCGCCCGCTCGAAGGGCACCTCGTAGCCCAGCTTCACTCGGAAGAGGGCCAGGAGGTTGTAGATCGCGGCTTCCTGGCGCACCAGGGGGCTGGCCCCCCGGCGGTGCTTGCCCGGCAGGCGGCCTAGCTGGCCCAGGAGGGCCTCGTAGTAGCCGGCCTCGAAGCCGATTTCCACGACGAAGGTCTGGCCCGTCTCCGCGTGGTGGGCGGCTCCCCGCTGCCCCGCCCTGCGGAAGGCGCGCACGGGGATGAGCATCAGGAAGTCGGCCAGGCTCTGGGCCTGGAGCAGGGCCTCGGCGGGCAGCTCGAGTGCCGTCGGGAGCCGGGCGAGGAAGGGGGCTACCCGCTCCCACCGCTCGCCCGCCTTCCAGGCCCGGAGCAGGACCTTGAGGTTCTCCATCTGGAAGCGGCGCATCACCCAGGTGAAGAAGGCCTGGAGGCGCTGGGGCAGGTGCTGGCGGATGGTCTGGAGGGTGGCCACGTGGTCGGCGAGGAGGCGACGCTGGAGCTCGCGGTGGTCGGCAGGCTCGGCCTCGGGGTAGAGGCGGTGCCAGAGCTGGGTGACGGCTCGCAGGTCGCACAGGTCGTCCAGGCGACCGCCCTCGTAGACGCGGCTGCGCAGGCCGTGGGTCTTGGCCTGGATGTAGTCGAAGTCACCGCTGAGGGGCATCGTGGCTTCCCATCACGGCGCGGCAGATGGTCTGTATGGCCTCCTCGGCGGCCTCGTCGGGGATTTGGGCCGCGGCGCGGTTGCGCTGGGTGGCTTCGTCCAGTTGGCGGCTCTTTCGGTCGCGGGCCTCTTCGAGGCGCTGCTCGACGAGCTGGTGAGCCTCCTGGGCGGCCTGGTCGCGGATGTCGCGGGCGCGCTGGTGGGCTTCGGCCCTGGCGTCGGCGACGGTCTTCTTGGCCTGTTCCTCGGCCTGGGCGGCGATCTGCTTCGCCTCGTCCTCGACCTGTAGGAGTTGCTGGATGATTTCCTTCATGGCCTCGGCCAGCGCGGGTCGGCGGGAGCCGCGTCCCCGGCGAGCCCGAGCGGGGCATCGGGGGGTCGCGGGGAGGCGTATGGTTCGCTCATTCCTCGTCGCGGATGGCGGCGAGGGCTTCCTGCGGGGTCTCGGCCCGGCAGAGGCGGTCGTAGAAGCCGGGCACCTGGAGCAGGCGGGCGATCTCGCCAAGGCACTGGACGTGCGGCCCCGGGTTGTTGGCCTCGGCGAGGACGAGGAAGACGACGTAGACGGGGGCTCCGTCGGCGGCGTCGTACTCGATGCCGGTCTTGGAGATGCCCAGCGCCGCGGTGAGCCGCTGGACCGAGGGGTCCTTCCCATGGGGCACGGCCACGCCGTTGCCGATGCCCGTGGTGGCCATCTCCTCGCGGGCGAGGATGGCCCCGAGCGCGGCGTCGCGGTCGGCCAGGCGTCCGGCCCGCACCAGGAGCTCGATCATCTCGGCGAAGACCTCCTCCTTGTCCTCGCTCTCCAGCCCCACCTTGATGGCGCTCTCGTCGAGCAAGTCGGAAAGCTTCATTGGAGCGTTCCTGCCCGCTGCCTGCCGGATGCTGGAGGAGGTCTCAGGAGAGGCCGAATATAGCAGATGCGCGGCGCCTTTGCAACGCAAAATGGCGCCCCGCAGGGCTCAGCCCAGGCGGCGAAGGATGTCCCAGTAGGCCCCCCGCGCTCCGTTGCGGATGGCTTCGCAGAGCACGGAGTTGTCGTTGTAGTTGTAGTTCTCGGCTGACTCTTCGCCGGTGGGGAAGAGGAACCGCTCGTCGCCGGCGATGAGGCTCCGCACGTAGTCCTCCACCCCCTCCCCCAGGGCCGCCTCCACGTAGTAGACGGGCCGCAGCATGGCGGCGTTGTCCGCCAGGCCGCTGACGCTGGGGTTCTCGGCCAGCGGCCCGGCCGCGGCCAGCCCCCGCACCAGGGGCGTGCCCGGGTAGAGGCGCACGCCCACGCTGGTGCCCACCCGGGCGGGCCGCAGCTCGCGGGCCAGGTCGATGGTCCGGCGGAGGCTCTCCCGGGTCTCCCCGGGGCCGCCGAGCAGGAGGTCGAGCATGAAGGGGATGCCGTGGCGATGGCAGGCCGCGGCGGCGCGGCGCAGGTCGGCCGCGGTGTGGGAGCGGCCCAGGCGGGCGAGCATCGCGGGGTCGGCGTGGTCGGCCGTGAAGTCGATGCCCGCGCAGCCCGCACGCCGCATGGCCTCGGCCAGCGGCTCGTCGAAGCCGTCGGGCACCGCGTAGGCGTACCACCGCAGACGCTCGCCCAGGCCGCGAGCCGCCAGGGCCTGGCACACGGCCAGGGCGTGGTCGGGGGGGACGTTGAACTCCGCGTCGCAGGTGTGAAGCACGTCCACCCCCTGGCCGAGCAGGGCCTCCAGCTCGTCGGCCACCTGCGGGGGCGTGCGGGCCACCACGCGGGTGCCCTTGGCCACGGGGTCGGCGCAGTAGGCGCAGGGGCGGGGGCATCCGCGCTTGGTCTCGAAGCCCACCTGGGCGCCCTCGGCCAGGTAGCGGGGGTTATCGACCACGTCGCGCCGCCAGGGGGGCATCCGGGCCAGGTCGTGGCGGAGGGGCGGCCCCTCGGCCACGATGCGGCCCTCCCTGCGGCGGAGCAGGCCCGGCACCCCCTCGGGCGACCGCCCCTCGGCCAGGCACCGGGCCAGGCGGGCCAGCGGCTCCTCGCCCTCGCCCTGCACCCCGTAGGAGGCCCCGCAGTAGGCCATCGCCGCCCGGGGGAAGAGGGAGAAGCCGCATCCCCCCAGCACCACGGGGCAGTCGGCGCCCGCCTGGATGCGGCGGACCAGCCCGCGGGTGCGCTCCAGGCAGAAGTCCTGCGAGGCCCGGAAGGAGTCGTCCACGTTCCGCACGGTCACGGCCACCAGCAGCCACGGCTCGCGGAGCGCCGCGTCGATGGCCTCGCGGGGCGAGGGCTCGAAGGCCAGGTCGAGCAGGCCCACCTCGAGGCCCGTCCGTCGCAAGTGCTCGCCCAGGTGGTCGAGCGCCACGGGGCTCACCGGGGGGCGCATCCGGTTCGGGTTCACCAGCAGCACGCGGGCCACGGGGGCCTCCTGCCAGCCTCGGGCTGTGCGTCACGGCCAGCGGCTCCCAGGCTACCGCCGCGCCGCGGGGCCGTCAACCGCCGTGCCCGCGGGCAGGGCATTGCTTTCCCCCCCGTTGTGGCGTATACTCCGGGGAGGAGGGAGGCGAGGATGGCCGGCGCTACCGGAGGACGCACGCGATGACTCGCACGGGAAGCTGGACGGTGGTCCTGGCCGCGGCGGCCCTCGCTGGGCCGTGGGCCCAGGGCGCGGAGGCCCTGGACAACCCCTTCGCCGGGGGCAGATGGCTCAAGGACTGGCACCGGACTTCGAACAAGGCCCATAGCCACAACGAGATGCTGCGCGTCGACGCCCTGCGGCCCGACGAGCGGGTGGCCGTGTTTCGCCGCGACCTGGCCTTCGAGTCCGTGACCATCGAGGTGGAGTTCATGGTCGAGTCCGCGGGCACTGGCGAGCGGGCCTTCGGCGTCCTCTTCGGCTCGACCGACAGCGCCACCTACCACGCCGTGCACTTCGGCCGCCGCGAGGTCGCCCTCTGCCGCGTCCAGCCCGAGGCGAAGCGCGAGGTGATCGCCCGACGGGGGGTGGCCGGCAGGCACGAGGGGGTGTGGCACCGCGCGGTCATCGACGTCGAGGGCACCAACGTGCGGGTCGTCTTCCGGGGGCAGCACCTGTTCACCGCCAGGGCCGAGGAGCTTCGGCCCGGCTACATCGGCCTCTACGCCATCGAGGGCCGCGTCCAGGTCCGCGGTCTCGAGTACAAGGGCCGGCGGACCAGGCTCCCCGAGGCCTGGGAGATGCGCTAGCGCGCGGCCACGGCCTCCTGGCCAGCGCTCCCTCCGCCATCGCGTTCGTGCCGCCGGGCCGGTGTTGACGGCGGGGCGCGCCATGTTGCCGGATATCAACATGCTAAGTGCCAGCAGCGCAAGAGGATGGGGCGAAGGGCCGGTTTCGCGTTGCCGCGCCGCAACATGAGGCCCTCGTGCGCCGGGTCGCGCCGCCGGGCGGCCAGTGGCTTCGGATCGCCAAGTTCTTGCTCGCCAGCGCCTTGCGGCGGCGGCGGTGGCGCCGCAAAAGCTCGGCGCCCGGCACGGGATTTGCTCCTTGGTCCCGTAAGGAGTGTTTCGTCCCCCGGCATATCCTACTTGGTGTCCCAACGAGTCTCGGACAGGAGTTCGCAGATGCACCGTAGTCCCTCTCGCCGAATTGCCCTTCTCGCGGTCCTGCTGGCCCTTCCGGCGGCGGCCTGCGCGGGTCTGCTGATGGAGGCCGAGACCGTGACCCTTCCCGCCACGGTGGATGGTCAGACGGATTTCCACAGCGTGAGCTTCCAGGGTCCGTTCGGCGTCACGCCGCTGGTCTTCGCCCTGCCCACCAGCGAGGGCGCCGACCCGTGCGACTTGCGGGTCCGGAACGTCACGGCCACGGGCTTCGAGATCGCCCAGGTCGAGCCGGCGGGCGGCGATGGGACGCACGGAGCCATGACCATCGACTACGTGGCCGTGGAGCCTGGCCGCGGGGTGCTCTCCGACGGCACGGCGTTCGAGGCGGCGTCCATCTCCACCACCACGAACCGACGGAAGTTCGCTGGCGGCGGGGGCTTCGATACCATCAGCTTCACCACCTACTTCGACAGCCCCCCGGCTCTGCTCGGCCAGATCCAGACCCTGGCCAACGAATCGGGCGCGCCCCCCGGCGACCCCTCCATCCCCTTCCTGAGCACCACCATCCAGGACCTGTCGTCGGATACCGCCCAGATCGCCCTCGAGCGCGCCGAGGCCGACGACGGGGGGACTATCGCCGTGCCCGAGACCATCGGCTACCTGGCCATCGCCCAGGCCGCCTCCTCCTTCGTGGACGACTCGGCCGCCACCGTGCTCTTCGACAGCTTCATCTCCCCCGACGACATCCAGGGCTGGGACGATACCGGTGGCTCGGGCAATACCATCGCCTTCAACCAGACCTTCCCCAGCCCGCCCCTGGTCATCGGCAACCAGGCCACCCGCGACGGCGGCGACGGCGGCTGGCTGCGGCGCGGCGCCGTCTCCGCCTCGTCCGTGAATCTCATCGTGGACGAGGACCAGGTGGGCGACGGCGAGCGCGGCCACACCGACGAGCGGGCCAGCGTCTTCGCCGCTTCCCAGCCCTTCCGAGTCACCGCCGACGAGGCCGCGCCCCCGCTCATCACCCACGCCACCCGCACCGGCGGCTCCGACCCCCAGGAGCCCCTGGTCATGCCCTTCCGGCTCCGCGAGGACGCCCTGGCCTTCGCCGACCGCCCCCACGAGTGGAACGACCTGCCGCCCGCGCATCCTGAGCTGGTGGGAGCCGACTACGTCCGTATCGCCAACGACGACCGCGGCGCCAGCAACTTCCGGCTCAACGTCGGCCTCTCCGACCCCGCCACCGTCTACATCTTCTGGGACAACCGGGTGAGCCGCCGGCCCTGGCTCGCCAAGTACGGGTTCCTGGACACGGGCACCGACATCGGGGTGGACGAGGGCGGCAACGGCAGCATCGACAGGTACTCCTCCGTCCTCTGGGGCAACTTCCCCGCCGGAGCGGTGGACCTCTTCGAGCAGAACCAGGGCGGCACCAACATGTACGGCGTGGCCGGCGTGCGCGGCCAGCTGGCCCCCGACGCCCACGTCTACCGCTCCCTGACCGGCGGCCGCACCTTCGTCGAGGACCCCGCCGAGCCGGGACGCCTGGTGATGGAGGGCGAGCATTTCAGCGCCCGCCAGAGCGTCATGGTCGGCGGGACCGAGCAGAGCTGGTACGTGATGCCCGACGAGGACTTCCCGGGCAGCGGCTCCCTGCCCTTCAGCAACGCCCGCGGCGGGCAGTTCATCGAGGCCCTCCCCGACGGCCTGGCCGGCGGCTCGCCCAACGAGGCCCCCTACGCCGACTACAGGGTGCGCATCGAGACCCCCGGCGAATACCAGCTCTACGTCCGCTGGGACAGCCTGGGCGGCGGCCTCGACGGCACCTCCGACTCCTTCTACGCCGGCATCCTCGAGCTCGCCGACGGCGGCGGCGGGGCCGCCGACTGGTACCGCTACAACAAGGGCGGCGACCGCAACTTCGCCACCGACCCCTGGGACGACAACGGAGCCCCAGAGAGCACCAGCGGCGGCGGCGGCGACCAGCCCGCCCGATGGACCTTCGACTACCCCGGCATCTACACCATCCGCATCTCCATGCGCGAGGACGGCGCGGGCGTCGACGCCCTGATCCTCCAGCTCGCCGGCGCCGCAGCGCCCGGCGGCACGGGGCCCGCGGAGAGCGGCTCCTTCTCCGTCACCCCCGTGCTCGCGGCCTTCTCCAAGCTGGGCGGCGACCCCGACGCCGTCGAGCCCCACGGCATCGCGGGCGGCTTCTTCGAGGGCGTGGCCGCCTACGCCGACGCCCCCGGCGCCTGGACCGGCATCCCAGGGCCCCTCGTCGGCTCCGACTACATGCTCACCGAGAACGACGACGCCGGCTTCAGCTTCGTCGACTACTCCCTGCTGCCCGAGGACGACTCGTTCCTATACATCCTCCTCGACGACCGCTACATCGCCGGCCACGACGTGCCCCAGTGGATGGCCGACATGGGCTTCTTCGACACCCGCTTCGACGTCTTCCAGGAGCCGGGCCTGCCCTTCTCCATCTTCCAGGGCGAGGCGGCGGGCGGCGAGGCCATCTCGCTCTACGCCCTCGACGACCCCAACTCCAGCTTCTACGGCATCGTCCTCTCCGACCGGATGCTCATCCCCGAGCCCGGCTCGCTGGCGCTCCTGGGCCTGGGCGCCCTGGGCCTTCTCCGACGGCGCCGTCGCCGAGCCTGAAGGCAGGGGAGGCCGAGCGCGCCAGACTTCCCGGACTCCTGCCCGCCGCGTTGTCCGGCATCCCAGACCAAGTGCTCCGCGTCCTTGCCCCGTGCCATCCATGCGCGGCTGCAACTCCCTTGCTCGGAAGCACTAACGGCGAAGGCCACGTCGAGCGGGCGATGCGCCGAGGCCGGCATGGGAATTGCAACCCCCGAACCAAGAGCCAAACGTTGGTCCGCCTATGGTGTCCTGTTTGGAGGAGGGTCGCCCGAGAATGCGTGCTGCCGCTTTCGTCGTGGCCACTGTGTGCTTCGCCGGGTTCGCCTTCGCCGTGCCCTACGTCCCGCCCGAGGCGGAGATGGCCGGCTCGCAGGTTGACAAGGTCTGGGGCTCGGGCTTGCTCCTCGGCAGGGACGACCCGCCAGCCCCTGGCGTGGACTTCCTGCTCTATCTTCCGAGCGGCGGGGATAAGCAGATAGGCCTGGGCGACGACTGGCCCATCCACCCGGATGCCGGCCTCGACCGCGACCCCGGTGTGCCCGGCGGGTGCAAGCCCCACGACAATAGCAGCCTGGCCGCCTACGACAGCTATAGAATGCTGGTCACCTATATGGCGGGCCCGCCGGGGAGCGACGTGGACGTGGGGCTGTTCCTCAACACCGGCCTCACCGGCCCCAGCGGCTACCCCTCCAACGACGGGACCAACGACACCTTCTGGGGCGGGCCGTGGACTTCTCTCGCCCTGGGCCAGAGCAAGTGGTTGACGCTCGACTTCTCGGCCGCCGAGGCGTGGAACATCTCCGACAACAAGGTGCCCCACACCGGCGGCGGCCTGGGCCGGCCCGACGGGGGAATCTACGCCATCAACGACCGCGACCTGCACGAGATCTCGAAGCTGGGCTTCCAGGTGGCGGACTGGGATGGCGACGCGCTCGACTCCCCCATCGTCCTGCGGGTCGATGTTCCCGAGCCCACCTCGATGTCCCTTCTCGGCCTTGGCGCCCTGGCCCTGCTGCGGCGCCGTCGCCGCCGCTGAGCCTATCGGCAATCCGGCGACACCAGGCAAGGCGGCCCGCCCTCGCGACGGGCCGCCTTCGTCGTGGGCCGACGCTTAGCCTCCCGGCACGCCCAACGAGCGGGCCAGCTCCCGCGCCGCGTCCAAGCGCTGGCAGGCCGCGTCGTGGCCCGAGGCCACAGGGCGCAGCGGCGGAGGCTCCTCCCGACAGATGGGCTCGGCCAGCGGGCATCGGGGATGGAAGGTGCATCCCGGTGGGGGACGAAGGGGGGAGGGCACGTCGCCCTTCAGCACCAGGCGCTTCACCCGCACCCGCGGGTCGGGCACGGGCACCGCGGAGAGCAGCGCGATCGTGTAGGGGTGGGCGGGAGAGCCGAACAGGGCGTCCGCCGGGGCCTGCTCGACGATGCGCCCCAGGTACATCACCGCCACGCGGTCGCACAAGTGGCGCACCACCGCCAGGTCGTGGGCGATGAACAGGATGGCCAGCCCAAGCCGCCGCTGGAGGCGCCGCAGGAGGTTGATCACCTGGGCTCGCACGGAGACGTCGAGCGCCGAGACCGGCTCGTCGCACACCACGAAGCTGGGCTCCACGCTCAGCGCCCGCGCGATGGCGACCCGCTGGCGCTGGCCGCCCGAGAACTCGTGGGGATAGCGGCCCGCCGCGTCAGGCGGAAGCCCCACAAGACCCAGGAGTTCGCTCACCCGCTCCCGAACCGCCCCACGGCCAGCCCGCAGCCCGTGCACCCGAATCCCCTCGGCCACCGTCTGCCCCGCGGTCCGGCGCGGGTTCAGCGAGCCGAACGGGTCCTGGAACACGATCTGGGCGTGGCGGCGAAAGGCCCGAAGCTGTCCACAAGCCAGAGCGCACACCTCCTCGCCGCGGAACCGCACCGAGCCGCCGTCGGGCTCCAGCAGGCGCAGCACCGTGCGTCCGAAGGTCGTCTTCCCGCAGCCCGACTCCCCGACCAGGCCCAGGCACTCGCCTCGCTCCAAGTCCAGGTCCACACCATCCACGGCGTGGACGTGGCCCGCGAGCCGCCGCCACGCGCCCCGCCGCACCTCGAAGCTCTTGCGCAGGCCGCGCACGCGGAGCAGGGGCTCGGCCGCGGCCGACTCCGCGGGCGCGGATGCTACGGACGTCGTCATGGCGGAAGCCTCGGGAATGGGAACGCTGAGGGACCGGGCGGAGGCCCGCGGGCGGGGCTCACCGCCCCTCGCTCTCGGGCTCCTTGCGCACGATTTCGCCCCCGAGCACCGTGAAGTGGCAGGACTGGTCCTTGCCCACCTGGGCGAAGACCCCGATCTCCAGCTCATCGCCGCGGGCGCCGAAGGGGGCCGCCCCCACCCGCCGACCCTCGTGGAGAAGCTCCACGAGCCGACGGTCCTGCTCGCCGAAGCCCAGTCCCAGGGCGAACTCCTTGGCCGAGACCGGCTCGCCCAGGTCGGTCCACGGCGAGGGCTTGCCCCCGCGCACCACGCGGTAGGCCAGGCGTCGGGTGAACTCCGCACCGTGCTGGGTGCGGAGGCCGAACTGGAGGCGCTCCGTGCCCGAGCCCAGGAGCACCCCCACCGTGCTGTTGCACTTCCTCACCGGGGCGCGCAACTGGAATTCGACGCGGGCAAAGGCCCTGCCTTCCGGCGTCTTCATCGGCACGGTACGGACCACCTGGCGGAGGTTGGCCTCGGCGGGCCGGCCTCGGAACTCCAGGGCGTCGTCGCGAATGGCCACCGCGGGAGCCCCCCGTCCCTCCTGGCTCCAGCCTGCGGGCAGGGTGGTCGCATAGTCGCCCTCGAAGGCGATGGGGGTGGTCACCTCGCGGCGGGAGCGGGCGATGCGCCGCAGCGCCCGCTCCACGTACGCTCGCGCCTCGGGGGCGGCGGCCTGGGCCTGGGCGGCGGCGAACAGGTCGTCGGCCTCGCGTTCCGCCGCCGCCCGGGCCTCCCCGGCGCGCTCGCGGCCCGCCGCGTAGGCCAGGTAGGCCTTGCCCATGAGCGCGTGGGCACTGGGCTCGCCGGGGCGACGCAAGGCCTCCTCGAACCGCCGGGCGGCGACGGCGCGGGTCTCCTGGAAGCGGAGGCAGGCGATGCCGTGGCGGGCCAGATCGAGGGCCGAGGCCTCCTCCGCCTCCGCGAGCTGGCCGAACAGGCGCACCGCGCGGCCGTACTCCTCGGCCCGGTAGGCGCAGGTGGCCAGGCCCCGCAGGGCGCGAGGGTGGTCGGGGCTCGCCAGCAGCGCCTGGTCGAACCGCGCCGCCGCAGGCGCCAGCTCGCCGAGGGCCAGACGGCACCGGCCAAGCCCACAGAGGGCATCCAGGCTAGCCCGGTCGACCTCAAGGGCGGCCTGGTAGGCGGCGATGGCCGCGGCGTGCTGCCCCTGGCCTTCGCGCACGGTGCCCAGCGCGAGTTGGTAGCCCAGGGAGGCGGGGGGCGGGTCGTCGAGGCGGGCCAGCGCCTGAGCGGCCTCGTCGAGCCGGCCCTGGGCGGCCTGAGCCAGTGCGGCGTTGCCCCCGGCCTTGTGGTGCTCGGGAGCGGCCTGGAGGGTGGCTTGGAAGTGGCCCAGGGCCTCGGCGTAGCGGCCGTGGTGGAAGCGCACGGCACCGAGGCTGTTGTGGGCGCTCACGGGGCGCGTATTCCCCTCGTGCCCGACGATGGCCTCCAGCAGCTCGCCGGCCTCGGCGACCCGGCCGGCCAGGAGGTAGGCGAGGGCCAGGGCATTGGCCGCCGCGAGGTCGTCGCCGGCCTCTGCACGCAGCCGCTCCAGGAGGCGGGTGGCCTCGGCCCGCTGCCCGTCGATCAGTCGCAGCTCGGCGGCCTTGCGCAGCAGCCGCCGGGAGGGGGCGGCCCCGGGCACCGCCTGACGGCCGGCGAGGACCTCGCTGACCGCGAAGCCGGCGGCAAGCGCGAAGCCGCGGTCGAAGTGCTCCCTCGCCAGGCGGAAAAGGCCGAGCTCCAAGCAGCGCTCGCCGAGCCGCAGGCGCACCCTCGGGGAGTCGGCGCCCGCGGCGATGGCCTGGCGGTAGACGGCCACCTCGTCGTCGCGGCTGCCCTGGGCCAGATGGAAGTCGGCGAGCTTGAGGTAGGCCGCAGGCCGCTCCGGGGCCAGCTCGATGGCCCGGCGGAGCTCGGCCAGGGCCTCGGCGGGGCGGTCGCAGTCGAAGCATCGCTGGGCAAGCTCCAGGTGGGCCGCGGCGTCGTCGCCCGCCTCCTCGGCACGTTCCTGGTAGGCCTCCTCGAAGGTACTCTGGCGCCGCTTGACGTAGACCACCTCGTCGGGCGACAGGGGGTTCCTGGGATGACCCACCTTGCCCTTGCCCTTGGGATTGTCGTAGTAGAACATGAGCTGGCCCTGGACCTCGCTGCGGATCTCGCCCTGGAGGGGCTGGGGGTCGCCCTTGACCAGGACTTCGTCGTAGGGTCGGGGCTGGATGGTGCACTCGCGGCCGCTGGCCAGGGCCGGCTTCTCGAGCGGCGCGACCATGGTGAGCAGGTGCGGACGGTCCCGCATAGGGCCGCGGTAGAGCGAGGGCCATGGGTCTGCGGGCGGCAGCGCCAGGGGCAGCGGGGGCAGGGGAGGATAAGGCAGCTCGGCGGGGCCGCGGGCCAGGGCCTGGCGACCGGGGGGCAGGAAGGGGTCGCGGCGGCCCGCGGTCCAGTAGTGGTCGAACGGCCGGCGGAGGAAGGAAGCCGGGGGGAGCGGCTGGGGCTTGCCGAGAAGCGTCTTCGCGGGGCCCGGCTCCTCCGCCGAGGGCCACCGCGCCACGGTGCGGTAGGTGGCCAGGGCGAGGAGGAGGGCGGCGGCGGCGCACGCCAGCCGCTCGCGGTTCGCGGCCAGGAAGCTCCACAAGTCGGTGCGCATCGCGCCGTCCGTCCCTCCCGCATAGAAGGGTCAGAATCGAACCGGACGCCGCCGAGAGGGCCGGCCCCGGCCCGGCGCGCGGTCCTTGGCGGGGGCCGTCAACTCGGCCTCGGGATCGACGTGCGTGGCCGCGAACGTGATCACGTAGTGGACGGCCTCGGGCTCGCCTGGCTCGCGGGAGACCTCCAGGCGTCGGATGCTGAGGAACCGCGAGCCCTCGGTCGACATGGCGGGCCGGCTGAGGGCGTGGAGGAAGCTCGCCACCTGCTCCAGGCTTCCCCGGGCCTCCACCGTGGCGGCCGCTTCCTCCAGGTAACGGCTCGTGAGGCGGCGAGGCGCGGAGAGGCGTTCGGGGAGTTGGTGGCGTAGGGAATCGATGGCCACGCGATGCTCGATGGCGGCGGTGAGGATGGTGTAGGCCATGACGAGCTGGCGGTGGAGCCTGGGCACCCGGTCGGCGGGCGGAGTCTGGATGTCCTCGCCCTGGGGGTCGAAGCTGAGCGGCACGTGGGCGGATGCCAGGTCGGCCTGGCGCTTCAGCTCGCCGTGCAGACGGCGGCTGAGGGCGAAGTAGAGGGCCGAGGGCCCGCCGCCGTCCCCCTGCGGCGCGAGCGGGCCGGGGTCGAACTCCACGGCTCCGCGCAGCGCGGCGAGGCGTTTCGCCAGCTCCGATGCCCGCTCCGCCAGCTCCTCCCTGGCGCGCTCGAAGGGCACGGCCTTGGCCTTGCCGAAGTACTGTTGGAGCTTGGGCTGGAGGGCGCGCAGGTCGCGCTCGCGGCGCCGGGTCGCGGCGCGCAACGCCCCCTCGACGGCCACGTAGTAGACCGCCACAAGGGCCACGGCCACGGCCAGGCCCACGGCGAAGCGCCTATCCTCCCGAGCCAGGCTCACGGCGGTCCTCCGCAATGAGGGACTCCGAGGGGGCGAAACCCACCTCGAAGGCCACCTCGTTGGCCTTGGTGGTGCCTGTCGTGCGGTCGTCGTAGCGCACTCGGGCGTAGAGGGGCGGGCCTCGGAGGCGGTCGAGGAAGCGGGCGAGCTCTTCGTTGGCATCCGGCCCGTAGCGTTGGGTGGCCACGCCGCGGATGTGAAAGGTCACCGTGCGCGGCTGCTCGCCGGGCAGAGCCTCGCGGGCGGGCTCCACCTCGAGGCGCAGGGACTGGAGTACGATGGCGTCGGGGGTCTCCTCGCGGAGGGCGAGAAGGGTCTTGAGGGCGAACTGGTTGGCCCGGACGCGGTCGGCCAGGAGGGTGACCTTCCGTCTCGTCTCGTCGATGCGGGCGCGGGTCTCCTCGACCGCTTCCTGCTCGGCCGCGGCGTCCCGGAGGGCTTGCTCCGCCTCCGCCACCTGGCGGCGGGCGGCCCGCCAGTGGTGCAGCGTGCCCAGGAGGCTCACCAGCAGAGCGAGGGGCACCATGGCCGCCGCCGCGTAGGCGAACGCCCCCTTGCGGCGAAAGGCCCGCCGCCTGCGAACCCGCTCGGGCAGCAGCCGCAGGGCGAAGGCCCGGGGCGAGGCCGCCGCCACGCCCAGGCCCAGGGCCACGGCGTAGGGCGAAGGGGGCTCGGGGGCGTCCCCCAGGCCCTGGAAGCCCTGGGCCAGGTCGAGCCACTCCACGGGCCTGCCCAGCGCTCCGGCGAGGTGCTCGCGCAGCCCTCGCAGCCGAGCCCCGCCCCCACACAGGTAGTAGCGGCTGGGCTCCAGCTCGGTGAGCTTGGTCTGCGTGCGGGCGAACATGAGGGTGGACTGGACGGAGCCCACGAGCTGGCTGGCCACCGCGGCCAGGGCCTCGGCGAACTCCGCTTCCTGGCCCGTGCGTTGGCGCAGCTCCTGGCGATCGAGCACGGCTCCCCGCCGCCGCTTGATCTCCTCGGCACGCTCCAGGCTCACCTCCAGGGTCTCGGCCACGGCCTCGGTGAACTCCCGGCCGCCGGGCATCACGCTGCGGGCGAAGACCAGGGCCTGGTTGCGCACGATCACCACTTCCGTCTTCGCCGCGCCCACGTCGAGCAGGGCCACGACCTCCCGCGGCGGGGCTTCCACGCTGCGGCGAAAGGCCTCGAAGAGAGCCACCGAGTCGGGGCAGAAGGACGCCACGCGCAGCCCGCCCTGGGCGGATGCCTCGAGGCGGCGCTCCAACACGTCGTTGCGCGCCACGCCCACCAGGAGCAGCAGCTCGTCGGTCATCCGCTGGGGAAGGGTGAGGGGGCGGAAGTCGTGGGCGAACTCCCCGGGGTCGGCCCCCGTGATCTCGCCCACCTCGTAGTCCATGAGCTGGTGGAGCTTCCACAGCGGGGCGGGCGGCACGTTCATGTAGCGAAGGATCACATCGCGGCCCGACAGCCCGGCCACGGCCGGCCCACCGCGGATCCCCTGGTCCGCGGCGCGCGCCGCAGCGGCACGCGCCAGGGCGTCGGGGTCCGAGGAGTCCACGCCCAGCTCGGCCCGGGCGAAGCTCGCCACCCGCGCCGCCTGGGCTTCCGCCCCGCGCACCAGTGCCTCGGCGACCTTCACCGACTCCGCGCCGATGTCGATCCCGATCCCTCGGCTCATTCTTCGGTTCCTGGAGCAGGGACTTGCAGGTGCCAGCGAATTATAGCGCGGCGGTACCCGAGGATCAACGAGGCACCCGCCCCCGCCGGGGGATGCATCCGGCCCCCGAAAGCGCTAGAATGGCCGACCATAAGGAGGTCCATCATGATGAATCGACGCGACTTCCTCGCGACCACGGGCGGTGCGGCCCTGGGCGTCGCCCTCCACCGCACTCCCTCCGCCCGCGCCCAGGAGAAGCAGCCCCGGCCCAATGTCGTCCTCGTGATGACTGACGACCAGGGCACCGGGGACATGAGCTGCCACGGGAACCCCCACCTCCAGACGCCCAGCATCGACCGCCTGGCCACCGAGGGCGTGGAGCTCACCCAGTTCCTGGTCTGCCCCGTCTGTGCCCCTACGCGGGCCAGCCTGATGACCGGGCGCTACAACTACCGCACCGGCGTGGTCGACACCTATCTGGGCCGGGCGATGATGTACTCCGAGGAGGTGACCCTGGCCGAGATGCTGGGCGCGGCGGGCTACCGCACGGGCATCTTTGGCAAGTGGCACCTGGGCGACAACTACCCGCTCCGCCCCCAGGACCAGGGCTTCGCCGAGTGCCTGGTGCATAAGGGCGGCGGCATCGGCCAGCCGTCCGATCCTCCGGGCAACCGCTATTTCGACCCCGTCCTCCAGCACAACGGCTCACCGCAGCGCGTCGAGGGCTATTGCACCGACATCTTCTTCGACGCGGCCATGGACTTCATCGAGGCGAACCGCCAGCGGCCCTTCTTCGCCTACATCGCCACCAACGCCCCCCACGCTCCCTTCCAGATCGCCGAGCGCTACTGGAAGCCCTACAAACAGAAAGGCCTCGACGACCGCACCGCCAAGGTCTATGGGATGGTGGAAAACATCGACGAGGGGTTGGGCAGGCTGCTGGCCAAGCTCGAGGAGCTGGGCCTCGACCAGAACACTGTCGTGATCTTTCTCACCGACAACGGGCCGAACGGCCAGCGCTACAACTGCGGCCTGCGAGGCCACAAGGGCAGCGTCTACGAGGGCGGCATCCGCACCTGCTTCTTCGTCCGATGGCCGGCCAGGCTGAAGGCGGGCAGGAAGCTCGACGCGCTGGCTGCGCACATCGACGTGGCTCCCACCCTCCTCGATGCCTGCCAGGTGCCCAAGCCCCCGGAGGTCGCCTTCGACGGCACCAGCCTGCTGCCCCTGCTGCTCGGCCGCCAGGCCGCCTTGCCGGACCGCACCATCTACGTCCAGTGGCACCGCGGCGACGAGCCCCAGCCGTTCCGCAAGGCCGCGGCACGCGGCCCCCGCTACAAGCTGGTCCACGGCAACGAGCTCTACGACCTGAAGGCCGACCCAGGGGAGAAGCACAACATCGCCGCCGACCACCCCGACCTGGTCGAGAGGATGCGGGCCGGCTACCAAGCCTGGTTCCAGGACGTCTCCGCCACCCGCGGCTACGCCCCGCCGCGCATCCACCTGGGCACGCCCCACGAGAACCCCACGATCCTCACCCGACAGGACTGGCGCGGGCCGCGGGCCGGATGGGGGCGCGGCTCGCTGGGCTACTGGGAGGTCGAGGTCGCCCGCCCCGGCACCTACGCCGTCCGCCTTCGCTTCCACCGCCTGGGCTCCGAGGCCACGGCCCATTTCCGCCTGGGCGAGGTCGAGCGCCGCAAGGCGGTGGCCAAGGGCGCGTCCGAGACCACCTTCGAGCAGGTCGAGCTGGCCGCCGGCGAGGGCCGCCTGGAGGCGTGGGTGAGCCCAGGGGAGAAGCGCCTCGGGGTCCGCTACGTAGACGTCCGGCGCCTCGAGTAGGAGACCGTTATGGACCGCCGCCAGTTCCTCGTCGCCCTGGGTGCGGCCGCAGCGGTGCCCCGCCGTCTGCTCGCCCAGGGCCGCCGCAAGCCCAACATCATCTGGATCATGGCCGACGACCTGGGGGCCTACGACCTGGGCTGCACGGGCCAGAAGCGCATCCGTACCCCCCACATCGACCGCATCGCCGCCCAGGGGATGCGGTTCACCCAGTGCTACGCGGGCAGCACCGTGTGCGCCCCGTCCCGCAGCGTGCTCATGACCGGCCAGCACACCGGCCACACCACCGTGCGGGGCAACTTCTCGGCCATCGGCAAGGGCCGCGTGCCCCTGCGGCCCCAGGACGTGACCGTGGCCGAGGTGCTCAAGCAAGCCGGCTACACCACGGGCATCGTGGGCAAGTGGGGCCTGGGCGAGCCCGGCACCCCGGGCATCCCCAGCCAGCAGGGCTTCGACTTCTGGTTCGGCTACCTCAACCAGCGCCGAGCCCACGAGTACTATCCCGAATACCTGTGGCGGAACACCCAGAAGGTGGTGCTCGAGGGCAACCGCAGCAAGCCCCGCACCGACTACTCGCACGACCTGATGACCGAGGAGGCGCTGGGCTTCGTGCGCCGCGCGGCCAAAGGCCCCTTCTTCCTCTACCTGGCCTACACTATTCCCCACGGCAAGTACCAGGTGCCCAGCGTCGAGCCCTACACCGACGAGGACTGGAGCGACACGGAGAAACGCTACGCCGCCATGGTCACGCGCATGGACCGCGACGTGGGTCGCCTCATGACCCTCCTCGCCGAGCTGGGCCTGGACCGCGACACGGTGGTCTTCTTCACCAGCGACAACGGGGCGGCCAGGCGGTGGAAGCGTTTCGAGAGCTGCGGCCCGCTGCGGGGCTACAAGCGGTCCCTCCACGAAGGCGGGATCCGCGTGCCCATGGTCGTCCAGTGGCCGGGCCGCATCCCCGCGGGGACCACCAGCGACCTGGCGTGGGCGTTCTGGGACTTCTTGCCCACGGCGGCGGCGCTGGCCGGGGTCGAGCCCCCGGAGCATACCGACGGCATCTCCGTCCTGCCCGCGCTCCTGGGCCGCGAGCAGCCTGGCCACGAGGTCTTCTACTGGGAGTTCCTGCGCCGCGACTTCGCCCAGGCCCTCCGCATGGGCCGCTGGAAAGGCATCCGCTACGGTACCCGCGAGCCCCTGGAGCTCTACGACCTCGAGGCGGACCCCGGCGAGGCGAGCGACGTGGCGGCCAAGCACCCCGACGTGGTGCGACAGATCGAGGCCCGCATGGCCGCCTGCCGCACCGAGTCGAAGCACTGGCCGAGCAAGAAACGCCGCGGCGGGACCTGAGACGGCTCGTCCGACCCCCCTCAGGAGCACCTGGCGATGGAGCGCAGCGACCTGCCCCTCACGGCTCTCGTCCTCCTGGCGTGCGGCGTCGCGGGCGCCGCGGTCTCGCCGCCGGACATCGAGGCCCTGTGGCACAAGCTCCCGCCGCCGCGCCTGGCCCTCGCCCCCACGGCGACCCCGCCGGCCATCGACGGCGAGATCGGCGAGGAAGAGTGGCGCGACGCGTCCCAGGTCACCGACTTCGTGGGCATCGACCACGCCAAGTGGAAGGGCACCGGCGGCTTCGACCACGTGGACGCCCAGAGCTGGGTGTTCGTGACCTACGACGCCAGCTATCTCTACGTGGCCTTCCGCTCTGTCGAGCCGGAGACCGAGACGCTGAAGGTCAAGCCCCGCGAGGACCCCCACGACGGCGACCTGTGGTGGGACGATTGCGTGGAGCTCTTCCTCGCGCCGCCCGACCTGGAGGGCCACGTCCACCTGATCGTCAACAGCCAGGGCGCGGTCTACGACGCCCGCAACCCTCCCGGCGTGAGGCGAGGGAAGGGCTGGGACCTGGCGGGCCTCCAGGTGGCGGCTCGCGTGGCGCCCGGCGCCTGGACCGTGGAGCTGGCCCTGCCCTTCGCCGGTCTGGGCACAGAGGCCCCGAAGCCGGGCGAGGTGTGGGGGGCCAACTTCGCTCGCGAGCGCTACGCCGCCGCCTACAAGGCCGTCGTCGAGCAGAGCACGTGGAGCGGGCTGACGGGCGGATTCGAGCGGCCGGAGATGTTCGGCCAGATCTGCTTCGCCGGCGTGCGCCAGGCGATCCGGCTGCCCAGACCATTTCTGGGCCTCAACATCCTCAACGCGCCCCTCGGCGGCTCGAAGCCAGGTAGCGTCAAGCTCGAGGTCCAGGTGGCCGGCAGCGAAGGGACGACCGTCGTCGGCTCGGCCTCGGGCAATCTGCCGCCGGGCGGCCTGGTGGACGGTAACGTGGCAGCGAAGATCACCACCGAAGGCACCCAGCTGCTCGCTCTCCTGGTCCGCGACGCCGAGTCCGGCGACGTGCTCTCGTGCACACGCGTGCCCTTCCACGTGCCCCGTGTCCTCACCGCCTCGGACCGCGTGACAGAGCGGCTGACCAAGCTGGAGGAGAAGGCGGAGGAGGGCTCGGCGTTCGCCAGGAGCATCGGGCGGCAGGCGGCCGAGCTGGAGGCGGTCGCCGCCGAGGCCAAGGCGCTCCTCGCGGGGCTCGAACGCCGGGCCGCCGACGAGGCCGAGCGCAAGGCCTGGCGTGCGCTCCACGACCGCGTGGCGAAGGTCGAGGCGGCGACCACGTTCGTCGTCTGGACCTGCTCGCCCTACATCGCCACGGGGCCGTCCTCCATGCCCCCCGCCCTCGGGGCGCCGCCGAAGCTGGTCGTCCAGGCCGCACAGAACGAGGTCGAGCACGTGGTGGTGAACGTGACGAACCTGTCCGACGAGCCCATGGAGTTCCAGCTCGACGGGCGGCTGCCCGGCCAGGCCGGTCGCCCCCGCTCGGGCCTGGACACCACGGTCCAGAAGCTGGCGCGTCATCACCCCCGCCTGCTGGGCAAGAAGCCCAAGGACCTGCCCGAGAAGGAGGACGGGCTGGCCATGCCCCTCATCGAGCTGGGCGAGCTGGCCACCTTCTTCGTCCAGCCCCTGAGCACGCGCCAGGTGTGGGTGACGGTGCACACCGGGGAGATGGAGCCGGGCACCCGCACCCACCGCCTGCGGCTGGTGCCGCTGAGCCGCCCGCTGCCGGCCCTGGCGGTGCCCGTGGAGCTGACGGTGTGGCCTGTCCGCATCGCGACCGAGGCGCCCATCGGCGTCTTCTGCTTCGACTATGCGGGCGACTTCCAGTGGCTGCGCTGCTACAAGGTGAACATCTGGTTCCGCGGCTCCTTCCCCCACAGGCTGGAAGTCGACGCAGAGGGCAACATCACGACCTACAAGTCGGACATCGACCGGGTGAAGCAGCGCCTCGAGCAGGGAGCTGAGAAGTTCCTTTTCTCCTACGGCTACACCGGCGCCTTCATCGACTGGGCGAAGAAGCGCCAAATCCCCTACATGAGCGACCGCTGGAAGGCCCTCTTCAAGAAGGTCCTCGCCCGCATGGTGGTCGAGTGGCGGGAGGCGGGTCTGGACTACGGCGACTTCGCTCTCCAGACTATCGACGAGGCCCACGGCCACCAGGTCGAACAGGTGGTCGAAACCACGCCGCTGATCCGCGAGGTCGACCCTAGGGTCCGCACCGCCATGACCATCATGACGGGCCTCGAGGATCTGAAGAGAATGGCGCCCCACGTGGACGTGTGGGTCAACCGCAATGGGGCCATGTGGGGGGAGGCGCAGTGGGACTTCTTCCATGCCGAGCAGGCCAAGGGCAAGCCCATCTGGAGCTGGAATATGCCCTGCACTCCCAAGTCGCGCCCCCTCACCGACTTCCGGACCTATGGCTGGCGGGCCATGAAGTTCGACTTCGACGCCATCGGCTTCTTTCTCTACTTCGGCCTCGTCTACGACCCCATGCGCCAGGGCGGCGGCTTCGCCACCCGACACTGGGAGGCCTGGCGCGACGGCGTGGAGGACTACCAGCTGCTCCATGCCCTCGAACAAGCCATCGCCGAGGCCCGCAAGCGAGGGGTCGATGCCCGGAAGCTGGCCCCGGCTCACACCGTCCTGGAGGAAGCCGTCGACGAGGTGATCACCGAGAAGTTCTTCCCTCCGAATACCCAGGAGACCGATGAGCGCATTCGGGTGGCCCGCGCCCGGGTGGCCCGCGAGATCGCCCGCGTGCGGGCCATGAGATAGGTGGGGGCGGGGCCGGCGGAGGAGGTGAACCGTGGTCGAGCGAAGCGAGGTGGTGAGCCTCGTCCTGGCCATCATCTTCGTGGTTTCCATCGTGTTCCTCCACCGGGCGCGCCGCCTGCCCCGGCTCTCGCTGATCTACGCGGGAGCGGGCCTGATGGTGGCGGCGAACTTCTTCACGGTGGCGGAGGGCCTGGTGTGGGAGGCAGGGCTGAACGCCGCCGAGCACGGCTGCTACGCGGCGGCGGGCCTGTGCTTCGCCATCGGCTGCTGGCGCTTCCCCGCTGCCAGCGAAGAGGACGGCGAGGAGGGATGATGGGCCCCATCGCGCTCCTCGACCTGGTGGCTCTCCTCGCCCTGCTGGCGGCCCTGGCGGGCGCGGCGCGGGCGCCCGGCCGGGCCATCGGGGCGGGCGCCCGGGCGGTGCTATGTGCCTCGCTGGCGGCCTTCGCCTTCGGCGCTTTCTCCAACGTGCTCCAGCACACGGGCGTGACGGCGCGGCTGGACCCCTACGAGGACTACGCCGAGGTGCTGCTGTTCCCTCTGCTGCTGCATTTTGTCTTTGCCCAGCGGTCGGCGGAGGAGTTGACGCGCCGGCGCCGCGCGGAGGCGGCCCTCCGGGGGGCCAAGGCATCGCTCTCCGCGCTCATCGACGCCTCGCCCCTGGCCATCGTGGCCATCGACATCGAGGGCAAGGTGTGGACGTGGAACCCCGCGGCGGAGCGGACCTTCGGCTGGAGCGCCGAGGAGGCGGTGGGCGGCCCCGTGCCCACGGCCTCCGGCCAGTGGCGCGGCCAGCACGACGCCCTGCGCGAGCACCTGGCGAGGGGCGAGAGCATCACCGACCTCGAGCTGCGCCGCCAGCGCAAGGACGGCTCGGCCATCGATGTGCGGGTCTCCGCGGCCCCCCTCCGCGACGAGGCGGGACACGTGGTGGGCGCCATGGCGGTGATGGCCGACGTGACCGCCCAGCGGCGGGCCGAGGAGGCCCTGCGCCGTCGCGACGCCATCCTGGAGGCCGTGGCCTTCTGCTCCCGGCGCTTCCTGGCCGCCGAGGATCCTGATGCCGCCATCCCCGACGCTCTCCGACGCCTGGGGGAGACCACCGACGCCTGCCGCGTGTTCGTCTTCGAGAACGCCACCGACCCCCAGGGCATCCTCCGCACCAGCCTCCGCTATGAATGGGCGGCGGAGGGCTTCCCCCGGATCCTCGACGACGAGGCGCTGCACGGAGTGTCCTACGAGTCCCCGGCCTTCGCCCGGCTCAAGGACACGTTGCCTCCTGGCGGCGCCGTGTTCCTGAATACGGGCCAGATGACGGACGCCGAGCGACAGCTCCACGAGTCCTACGGCGTGCGCTCGGTGGGCGTCGTTCCCATCCTTCTGGGCGGCGCGTGGTGGGGCTTCATCGGCTTCCACGATTGCCGCGCGGAGCGGGTGTGGAGCCCGGCCGAGAAGGGCGCTCTGCGGGTGGCAGCGGATATCTTCGGCGCCGCGCTCCGTCGGGAGCGCGACGTCGCCGAGCGGCGCCGCCTCGAGGACCAGCTCCGCCACGCCCAGAGGATGGAGTCCGTGGGCCGCCTCGCCGGCGGCATCGCCCACGACTTCAATAACCTCCTCACCGCCATCAACGGCTACGCGGGCATGGCCCTGCGCACCCTGGACGACGACGATCCTCTGCGAGAGGACATCCACCAGATCGAGCAGGCAGGTAGGCGAGCCGCCGAGCTCACCCGCCAGCTCCTGGCCTTCAGCCGCAAGCAGATGCTGGAGATGAGGACCCTGGACCTCAACGAAGTGGTCCGCCAGCTCGAGCCCATGCTCCGCAGCCTCCTGGGCGAGGAGGCGGCCCTCGACGTGCGGCTGGCCTCCGACCTGTGGCCCGTGCGCGCCGACCCCACGCAGATCCAGCACGTGCTCATGAACCTCGCCGTCAACGCCCGCGACGCCATGCCCCGAAGCGGCCGACTCACGATCGAGACCGCCAACGTCCAGGCCGGCCAAGAGGACGAGCTGCCCGCCAGCCTCCGCCCAGGCCCCTGCGTGTGCCTCACCGTGGCCGACACCGGCGAGGGCATGGAGCCCCAGACCCTGGAGCGCGTCTTCGAGCCCTTCTTCACCACCAAGGAGGTAGGCCGAGGCACCGGGCTCGGCCTCTCTACCGTCTACGGCATCGTCAAGCAGCATGGCGGCGACGTCGCCGTGGCCAGCCGACGGGGCCAGGGCACCACCTTCCGCATCTTTTTCCCTTGCGTGGAGCAGGCCGGCGAAAGCGACCCGCGCCCCGCGACCGGGCACCCCGCCGCCGGCGACCAGGAGACCGTGCTCCTCGTCGAGGACGAGGAGGCCATGCGGCGCCTGGCCCGCGATGCCCTGGCCAGCCGCGGCTACCGTGTCCTGGAGGCCCCCTCGCCGCAGCGCGCCATCGAGATCGCCCGCCAGCACGACGACGCGATTCACCTCCTGCTCACCGACGTGGTGATGCCCGGGGGCCGCGGCCCGGAGCTCTACCGCCGGCTCTGCCAACTGCGCCCGGAAACCAAGGCCCTCTACATCTCCGGCCACTCCGCCCCCCTGGCGGGCGTCGAAGAGACAGCGGCTCCCCTCCTGGGCAAGCCCTTCACGCCCCAGCAGCTGGCGGCTAAGGTGCGCGAGGTGCTCGATGCCTAGCTGCGCCCCCCTGCTTGCCGCGCTCTGCCTACTGCCCGCCGCCGCGACCGCGGAGCGGAATCTGGCGCCCAACCCCAGCTTCGAGCAGGCCAGCGAGGCCGACCCGCGCCGGCCCGCCGGCTGGATGCCCCACGCGCATGGCGACACCTCCTGCTCCTGGGCCGCCGAGGGGGCCCGCTCCGGCACCCGGTGCCTCCAGATGACCGCCCGGCCCGACGAGAAGTGGGGACACGCCTACTGGACCTCCCGGCCTATCCCCGTCAGGCCCGGCATGGCGTACCGCGTGCGCTTCCACTTCAAGGCCCGGGGCTGGGGAGTACCGTGCTTCTCCCTGGCCAAGGTCAAGGACTGGCGGCTGGACAAGCACGACACCGAGGGCCGCTGGGTGGCCCACGAGGAGGTCGTGGTGGTGCCGCCGGGGGTCACCGCCACGCATTTCTCGGCCAACAACTACCATAGGCCGGGCAAGACTCTGTGGCTGGACGACGTGAGCCTGGTCGAGCTGCCGCTCGACCAGTCGCCGCTGACCCGGCGGCTGAAGCGGGCGAGGCGCAACGTCGCCGCCCTCCGCCGCAACCTCGCCCCCATGGCCCCCCTCGCTCCAGAGCAGGAGAAGGGCCTGCTCGCCATGGGCACCCGGCTCGAGCAGGCCGGGGCCGCGTACAGAAAGCTCGAGGCCGGCGACGCGGAGCCCGCCGACTTCCAGCGGATGAACGCGGCGCTCGATGCGGTCGAGGAGGCCCTCGGAGCCTGGCTCCTGGCCGTGTGGGCCGTGGAGCCCGGCGCGCCGGGCCGCCGGCCGCCAAGGCTCGGAGGGAGCCCCGGCCACGCGGAGGCCGACCTGGCCGTAGAACCCGGCGGAGGTGCCAGCCTGGTGGTCGGCGCCCTGTGCCTCATCGGCGAACCGCTGCCCGTGCGGGCCACCCTCGTCGCCGGCAAGAGAGCGAAGGCCTGGGAGTGCACCCTGTCGGTGACTCCCGCCCATCCCCTGCCTTCGGGCGAGCAGCCCTGGGGAGCGCCGGGACCACTGGGCGGGGTGCTGCTGCCTCCCGGCACCCCGCGCTTCCTCCGCGTCGACCTGCGGCCCCGCGAGAAGGCGGGGCCGGCCACGCTGCACTTGCGCCTGGAAGCCCTGGACCGCACCATGGAGCCGGGGGAGATCGTGATCCGTGTGAAGCCGGTGCCGTGAGCCGGCCGCCGTCCATTCGCAGGTCCCCGTGAATCGAGGAGTTGCCGTGAACGCGATTCGAAGTCCCTGGCCGCTCGCCGTTTTCGCTCTCGCCCTGGCCCTCTCGCCGCCGGTCGCCGGCGGCGAGCGCCTGGCCAATGCGGCCCTGGCCAAGTACGGGGCTCGCGTCGAGGTCGAATGGGGCGAGGGCGCAGGGCGCAACGCCCGCACCCCGCCCGAGCACACCTTCGACCACAACGCCCACAGCCGATGCGTCCTGTGGGGCAAGCTGCCCTACACCTTCGCCATCGAGCTCCTCCAGCGCCTGCCCGTGGCCCGGATGGCCTTCGCCCACTCGGACTACGCCAAGGAACGGGCTCCCAAGGACGTGGTGATCGAGCTCGACGACGGCACGCGCATCGAGCACACTCTCGAGCTCAAGCGCCCCCAGCGCCGCCGGCCCGCCTGGCAGGAGGTGCCCGTGGGCAAGGAGGCCAGGGTGATCCGGGTGACCGTGACCTCGGTGCACGAGGGCGAGGTGAACTGGGGCGGGCTGGCCGAGATCGCGGTGCTCACCCCCGTGGACCTCGACGAGCTGCTGGCCGTGCCCCACTACGACCCCGACGCGCCCGCCTTCGTCAATCCCCCGGCGCTGAAGCCCGCGGGGGCCACCGAGACCCACCTGCCCGAGGTCGTGCCCCCGGGGGAGTTCCCCTGCACGCTGTTCAGCGAGGCCGAGGTGGCCGAGCTGCGGGAAGCCGTCCGCACCCAGCCCAGGGCCAAGGAGCCGTATGAAAAACTCCTGGCGGCCGCCGACGCCATGGTCGAGGGCGAGCTCGACTTCCCCGACCCCAAGGGCCCTCCGGCCCAGCTCAAGGACCGCCGCGACGCCCCCGCCCGCGCGCACCAGCGCCTGTCCCAGGGATGCGGCACCCTGGCCATGGCCTACGCCCTCACCGGCCAGCGCCGCTACGCCGAGCGGGCCAAGGCCATCCTCGTCGGCTATGCCCAGCGCTACGAGCTCTACCCCGAGCACAAGGGGGTGAACCGCTCGGACACGGGCAAGGTGATGGCCCAGCGCCTGTCCGAGGCCATGTGGCTCATCCCGCTCATCCGGGGCTACGAGCTGATCCACGACGGCGGCCTCCTGACCGACGACGAGCGCCAGGGCATCGAGCAGAAGCTCATCCGCCCCTGCGTGCGCTTCATCTACCGCAAGAGCGTGGCCCAGCGGGTCGCCGACCGCCAGCGCCAGAATCCCAACTGGCGCACCGAGGCCCCCCCGCCCCGCAAGCGCCGAGGGCCCATCGGCAACTGGCTCAACTTCTACGCCGCCGCAGCCATCACCGCGGGGGCCGTGCTCGGCGACGGCGACCTGGTGGACCTCACGGTCCACGACGTCAAGGGCTACATCCGCGACGGCATCTCCCAGGACGGCATGTGGGGCGAGGGGGCCATCGGCTACCAGCTCTTCGCCCTCCAGGCCCTCACCGTGGTCCTCGAGACCGCGGCCCGACAGGGCCACGACCTGTGGGGATACCGCGGTTGCCGCATCAAGATGCCCTTCGACTCCGTGCTCCGATACGCCTACCCCGACGGAACGGCGCCGGGCATCAACGACTCTGGGCGCGTACGGCTAGGCAACTGGGCCACCATGATCTACGACTACGCCTGGCTCCGCTATCGCGATCCCGGCTACGCCTACCTGGTGAACGCCTCTCCGCGCCAGCTCTTCGTCTCCGAGGGCGTCTACTACCCTACGCGTATCTATCGCAAGCTGCCCGAGCCCGAGGCCGTCACCTACCCCAGCACCGTGTTCCACAGCACGGGCTACGCCATCCTCCGCGACCCGGGCCGCTACTTCCTGCTCGACTACGGCCGTCACGGCGGGGTCCACGGCCACTTCGACAAGCTCAACCTCCTGGCCTTCGCGGGCGGCGACGAGCTGGGCGGAGAGCCCGTGATGCACCGCTACGAGGACCCCCTCCACGGCCAGTGGACCCGGCACACCGTGGCCCACAACACCCTCGCCGCCGACGGCCGCTCCCAGCTCGCCTGCACGGGCAAGCTCCTGGTCTTCGAGGACGCCGGCCCCATCAAGGTCATGCGGGGCGAGGCCGCGGGTGCCTATCCCGGGGTTCTGCTCGACCGCACGGTGGTGGTCTGCCCCGACGCCATCGTCGACCTCTACCACGCCCGCAGCCAGCACGAGCACACGTGGGACCGCACGCTGCGCTTCCACGGCACCCTGGACGGCCATCCCGGGCTCGAGGACGCATCGGAGCCCCTCGGCCGCCGCGACGGCTACCAGCATCTCAAGGTGGGCAAGCGGTGGCCGGTGGACGAGAAGGCCGGCGAGCGCCTGGCCTGGACGGGTCCCGCGGGCAAGCTCCACGTGGCTCTGGCCGGCGTGCCGGGGCAGGAGGTCCTCCTCTGCCGCGGCCCTGACGACGACCACGTGGCCCTCGCCCGCCAGCAGGCTCCCCGGGCCAGCTTCGCCTGCGTCTACTGGCTCGACGCCTGGAGCGAGCCGCCGCGTTCCGTGGCCTTCGCGGACGCGGGGGAGCCCCTGGTGGCCGCCCTCACGGTCGAGGGCGAGGAGGCTACGCTGTGGGTCGTGGTGGCCCATCGCCCCGGCCGGTGGAAGGCCCTGGGCTGGGCCAGCGACGCTCGCGTGCTCGTGGCCCGCGAGAGCGGCGGGCGGACGCGGGTGCTGATGGCCGGGGGCACGGCGGCGGAGAAGGGGGGCCAGGCGATCCGCCTGGACGCTGCGGGGAGCGCCTGCCGCGAGTGGGCTCCCTGAGCGCCGGGCATGGGCGTGGGGCGGGGCGCCGGCGGTCAGGCCCAGAAGATGAGGCCCGTGTCGTGGGGACTGGCCAGGTCGTCGTGGCGGGGCACGATGCGGAGGACGAAGCCGTGGCGCCCGGCGCGGCGACAGGGGATGGCGCCGGAATAGGTCCACACCCCGTCTCCGTCGTCGCTACCGCATTCCATGGGGAGCACCTGGGGGTCGGTGATCTCGCGGTTGGCGTTGAGCCGTCCCTCGTAGATTTGGACGTCGACCTCGTGGGGCTGGACGTCGCCGAGGTGGATCTTGGCGCGGACCGGGACCTGGGTGCCGACGGTGAAGTCGTCATGGGAGTTGAGGGTGACGCCCACGAGTCGGATGCTCTCCCACCGTTCCTGGAGGTGTCGCTTCCAGGTGGCGAGGGCGGTGGCGGGGGCGAGCCCGTCGGCCAGCAGCTTGCGCCCTCGGCGGATGCCGGGGAGGTAGAAGCGCTCGGTGTACTCGTGGACCATGCGATTGGCGTTGAACACGGGGCACACGGTGCGGAGGCTGGCCTTCATCTTGCGCACCCAGTCGTGGGGTACGCCGTCGGAGGCGCGGTCGTAGAAGAGGGGGATGGCCTCCTTCTCCAACAGGTCGTAGAGGGCCTGGCTCTCCACCGCATCCTGGGTCTCGTGGTCGTCGTATTCCTCGCCGCGTCCGATGGCCCATCCGTTCTCGGGGGTGTATCCCTCGCACCACCAACCGTCGAGGACGCTGACGTTGAGTCCGCCGTTGACGGCGACTTTCATTCCGCTGGTCCCGCTGGCCTCGAGGGGCCGGCGGGGGGTGTTGAGCCACAGGTCGACGCCGGAGGTGAGGTAGTGGGCGACGGAGAGGTCATAGTCCTCGAGGAAGACGATGCGGTTGCGGAAGTCCTCGGAGCGTCCTACCTGGACGATGCGGCGGATCATCTCCTTGCCCGCGTTGTCGCGGGGGTGGGCTTTGCCCGCGAAGATGAGCTGGACGGGGCGCTCGCGGTCGTTGAGGATGCAGCGGAGGCGGTCCATGTCGCGGAACAGGAGGGTGGCGCGCTTGTAGGTGGCGAAGCGGCGGGCGAAGCCGATGGTGAGGGCCTCGGGGTCGAGCACCTCGTCGGCCCGCCCCACCTCGCGGGGGCTGGCGCCCCGCTGGGCGAGCTGGGTGGCCAGCCGGGCCCGGACCACGGCGACCAGGCGCTCGCGGCGGCGCTCGTGGGTGCGCCATAGCTCCGCGTCGGGAATGCGCTCCACGCTCTCCCACACCGACTGGTCGACGGGGCGCTCCACCCACCGGGGGTCGAGGTAGCGGTCGAGCAGTTGGGCCATGTCGCGGGACAGCCAGGTGCGGGCGTGCACGCCGTTGGTGATGGACTGGATGGGCACTTCGTCGAGGGGCGCGTCGGGCCACACGCTCTGCCACATCCGCCGGGAGACCTGGCCGTGGAGCCGGCTCACGGCGTTGCGCGAGGCGGCCAGCTTGAGAGCCAGGACGGTCATGCAGAACAGCTCCTCCTTGTCCTCAGCCCTCTGGCGCCCTAGGCCCATGAACTGGTCCCAGCTGAGGCCCAGGGCCATGGAGTAGCCGAGGAAGTACTTGAGCATGAGGGACTCGCCGAAGACGTCGTTGCCCGCGGGGACGGGGGTGTGGGTGGTGAAGCAGGTCTGTGCGGCGACGGCTTCGGCGGCCTCGGCGAAGGCCACCTGGTGCTCGGCCATGAGCATGCGGCAGCGCTCGAGGGCGAGGAAGGCGGAGTGCCCTTCGTTGAGGTGGTAGATCTCGGGCCGGACGCCCAGGGCGTTGAGGGCCCGGACGCCGCCGATGCCCAGGAGGATTTCCTGGCAGATACGCATCTCCAGGTCGCCCCCGTAGAGCTGGGCGGTGATGTCGCGGTCCGCGGGGCGGTTGTCCTTCAGATTGGCATCCAGGAGCAGCAGGGGAATGCGCCCCACCTGGGCGCGCCACACCCGGGCCTTGACCACGCGGCCCGGGTACTCGATCTCGATGGTCACCGCCCGCCCCTCGGAGTCCTTCACCAGCTCCAGGGGCATGGTGTAGAAGTCGAGCTCGGGGTAGAACTCCTGCTGCCACCCGTCGGCGCCCAGGTACTGGCGAAAATAGCCCTCGCGGTAGAGGAGCCCCACGCCCACCAGCGGCAGGCCGAGGTCGCTGGCCGATTTCAGGTGGTCGCCGGAGAGCACGCCCAGGCCTCCGGAGTAGATGGGCAGGCTCTCGCTGAGGCCGAACTCGGCGGAGAAATAGGCGATGCGGGTGTCCGCCAGCTCCCCGTGCTCGTCCTGGAACCAGGTGGTCGCGGCCATGTAGTCGGCCAGCCGCTGCCGTTCGCGCGCCACGGCGGCCACGTAGCCGGGGTCGGCGGCGGCGCGGTCCAGCCGCTCCTGGCTCACCTCGGCCAGCAGTTGCACGGGGTTGTGATGCACGCGTTCCCACACCTCGGAGTCCAGCCGCCGGAAGAGCTCGAAGGCCTCGGAATTCCAGCACCACCAGAGGTTGTAGGCCAGATCCGCGAGAGGGGCGAGATCCCGGGGGAGGGCAGGAACGACGGAGAAGGTCCGCAGGGTGCCTTTCATTTTCGACATGGGAAATCCTCGCTCGACGCGCCCCGCTGCCCAGGAGGCAGCGGTAATCATGCAGGATGGGCTCGTCCTTCGTCCCGCGCTCGCTGCCGCCGGGCTTATTCGCCAGCCGGGCCCGCCGGAGGTTCGTCCGGGCGGCGGGGCGGAATGCCGCCTAAGGATACAGGGTAGAGCGCGCGCTGTCTAGCCTTTTCTCGGCGCGCGGCGGGGGATTTCGGCTCCCGCCCCCGCGCTCCCTGGGTGGGGGAGCAGGGGACCCTCGCCGGCCAGCGGGGAGGGCCGAGACCGGCTTGACATCCCAGGCTCCAGCGGCTAGGCTCTGGCCTCCCGAGAGGACGCCGGCTGCCGCGGGACGGCGGCCCGGCCAGGACCCGCAGCGCGTTGGAGACACGAGATGGCAAAGACGATTCGGGTGGGCTTCGTGGGCGCGGGCGGCATCGCGGGCACCCACATCCGGTGGCTGGAGCCCGTCGAGGGGGTGGAGGTGGTGGCGCTGGCCGACCCCGCCAGGGGCGCCCTCGAGCGCCAGGTCGCGGCCCACCAGCTCGACGGGGTCAAGACCTTCTCCGATTACCGCCAGATGCTCAAGATGACCGACCTCGATGCGGTGAGCGTGTGCACCCCCAACTGGCTGCACCACAAGCCCACCGTCGACGCCCTCAAGGCGGGCAAGCACGTGCTGGTGGAGAAGCCCATGGCCATGACCGCCCGCCAGGCCAAGGCCATGTGCGACGCCGCCGAGAAGGCGGGCAAGACCCTCACCATCGGCTTCCAGCAGCGCTTCCGGCCCGACGCCCGCTTCGTCAAGCGGGTGGCCGACGAGGGCGAGCTGGGCGACATCCTCTACTGCCGGGCCCACGCCCTGCGCCGTCGGGGCATTCCCTCCTGGGGCGTCTTCGGACGCAAGGAGCTCCAGGGCGGCGGCCCGCTCATCGACATCGGCGTCCACATCCTCGAGCTCAGCCACTTCCTGATGGGCAAGCCCCGGCCCGTCGCCGCGTCCGCCGCCACCTCCACCTACCTGGGCGACCAGAAGCCCCAGGCCACCGCCTCCATGGGCGACTGGGACTACAAGACCTACACCGTGGAAGACCTCGCGGTGGGCTTCATCCGCTTCGAGACCGGCGCCGCCCTGAGTATCGAGGCCTCGTTCGCCGCGCACATCGAGAACGACAGCTTCTCCACCGTGCTCATGGGCACCCGCGGCGGGGCTCGCGTGGGCGATGGCGCCCCCGGCGTGTTCACCGACTACTGCGGGAAGATGATCAACCTCGAGCCCAAGGTGCTCGACCGCCAGGAGGCCTTCGCCCTGAAGATGGCAAGCTGGATCGACAGCATCCGCGGGGCGCCCAACCCCGCTCCCGGCGAGGACGGGCTGGTGGTCCAGAAGATGCTCGACGGCCTCTACCGCAGCGCCGAGCGGGGCAAGGAGGTGGCCATCCGCTAGGGGCCGTGTCCCCGCCCCGACCACACCTTGACGCAGCGGAGTCCGCTGCGCTAGCATGCCCCCACGCTACCCAATCCTGGAATCCAGGAGGGCCATCCCATGGAGACTGTCCGCGTCATCCCCTGCCTCGACATCAAGGGCGGCCGTGTGGTCAAGGGCGTGAAGTTCGTGGAGCTGCGCGACGCCCGCGACCCCGCCGAGGCGGCCGCCGTATACTGCCAACAGGGAGCCGACGAGCTGGTGTTCCTCGACATCGCCGCCACCGTCGAGGACCGAAAGACCCGCCTCGAGTGGGTCCAGCGCGTGGCCGACCAGGCCACCGTGCCCCTGTGCGTAGGCGGAGGCATCGGCTCGATGGACGACATGAGCGCCCTGTTCGACCTGGGCGCCGACAAGGTGTCGGTGAACACCGCCGCAGTGCGCGACCCCGATCTCGTCCACCAGGCCGCCGACGCCTTCGGCCCCGACAAGCTGGTGGTGGCCATCGACGCGGAGAAGGGCGAGGACCGATACGAGGTGCTCATCGCAGGGGGAACCCAGCGGGCGGACCACGACCTCGTGGAGTGGGCCCAGGAGGTGGAGAACCTGGGGGCCGGCGAAATCCTCCTCACCAGCAAGGACGCCGATGGCACCCGCGACGGCTACGACATCCCCATGACCCGGGCCGTCGCCGAGGCCGTGGCCCTCCCCGTCATCGCCTCCGGGGGGTGCGGGAAACTCGAACACCTGGTGGAGGCGGTGCGCGAGGGCAAGGCCGCCGCCGTGCTCGCCGCCTCCGTCTTCCACTTCGGCGACCTCACCGTCGGTGAGGCCAAGCGCTTCCTCCGCCGGCACGGCATCCCCGTGAACCTCTAGACGGTGCCCACTGGGGCTCGCCGTCGCGGGTCCTGTCGACGCCCCGCTTCGAGCGAAAAAAAGGCGAAGATCGGCCTCGGGGGGTTGATCTGGTCGCGTGCAATGGTATACTAGAAGGGTATTGACCCCCATCTCCCCGCGATAGGGCTCAGGAGTCGCGTCGAGGTGTGCGGTGCTCTTTGAGACCAATCGCAATCTCCCTTGACAACTTGAGTGTGCGCCGGGGGAGCGGCGAGGTCGTGCCTTGCTCCAGCGCACACCGTCCTTCCAGCGCAAAGGCAGCGCGTCGTGGGCAAACTCCTGGCGACCCCGAAGGAGCCAGAGCCGTCTCTGAGTCCGATCTACAAACTGGATGAACTGCCCCCCGAGGAGCGAGAGCAGATCCAGCGCCTCGCCGGCTCCCGGGCCGAGGTGCGCGCGGTGGTGGACTCCGATCTGTTGGCTTCCGGCCGCTACGGCCGTACGCGCCTGGTGCTGGCCGACGATGAGCTGTTCGTGGAGGAGGATGGCTCGGCCACCAAGCGCCTGCCGCTGAGCGAGGTGGCCTCGGCCTTCTGCCGCGATTTCGTGGGCAACGGCCTGCTGGAGGTCAGGACCCGCGAGGGACGCCGGGTGGAGCTCATCCGCTACTCCAAGACCACTTCGCCCTCCTTCCAGGAGATCGCCGAGCGCATCAACCAGAGCCTGGAGGTCACCGACGACGAGCTGGAGGCCCAGGAAGAGGAGGTGGCCAAGACCTCCGGCCCCAGAGAGGCCCAGGGCACCTACCGGTGTCCCAACTGCGGCCATCCGCTCAAGTACCCCTCCGATGCCTGTCCCAAGTGCACGTGCAAACGCCAGGTGGTGCTCCGCCTGGCGCGGATGATGAGCCACCACTGGCGCCTGGCCGCCCTGGGCGCCGGGCTGGCCATCCTGTTCACCATCGCCAACCTGGGACCGGGCATCCTCGTCCAGCAGCTCGTCGACAAGTCGCTCAACGCCCAGGGGGTGCCCATGGAGGTGCGTCGCACCCGCCTGCTGATCGTGGTGGGCGTCTTCCTGGCCCTCATCTCCGCCCGCATGGTCACCCACCACTTCCGCATCAAGACCATGGGCACCCTGGGGGAGCGGGTGGTGGCCGACCTGCGACGGAGGGTCTACCGCACCCTCCAGCGGCTGAGCCTCAGCTACTACGACCGGGAGCACACCGGGCGGATCATGACCCGCGTGCTCAGCGACACGCGCACGGTGCAGCGCTTCGTGGTCCAGGGGCTTCAGCAGTTGGTGGTCCATTCGCTGACGGTGATCGGCATCTCGGCCGTGTTGTTCGTGATGCACTGGCGGCTGGCGGCCCTGGCCCTGCTGCCCATTCCCCTGGTGGTGATGTGCGGCCGCGTCTTCTCCCGCAAGTTCCACACCATCTTCCGCTCCGTGCGGCGGAAGTTCGCCGCCCTCTCGGCCTCCGTGGCCGAGGTGATCTCGGGGATGCGGGTGGTCAAGTCGTTCGCCCAGGAGGACCGCGAGATCCAGGGCTTCGAGCAGCGGCTGGGCGACTGCACGGAGGCCCGCCTGGGCGCCGTGCGGGCCAAGGCCAAGTTCGCTCCCGCGGTGACCTTCATGATGGGCGTGGGCACCATCATCGTGTGGTACGTGGGCGGCGGCCAGGTGCTGGGCAACACCCTCACCCTGGGCACCCTCATCCTGTTCATCAACTACATGCAACGCTTCTACAACCCCGTCCAGCAGCTTCTCAACCTCACCGAGTCGTTCCAGGACAGCGCCACGTCCGCAGAGCGGATCTTCAACATCATGGACATGCCCTCCGACGTGGCTGACCACGACAAGGCCACGGAGCTGGACGACGTGGAAGGGCGCATCGAGCTCCACGACGTCTCCTTCAGCTACGACGACGGCGAGAAGGTGCTCAAGAACATCAATCTCACCGTGCAGCCCGGCGAGATGATCGGCCTGGTCGGCGAGACCGGCTCGGGCAAGAGCACCCTGGTCTCCCTCATCTGCCGCTTCTACGACCCCGAGAAGGGCCGCATCCTGCTCGACGGGGTGGACCTCGAGGACATCCGTACCAAGTCGCTGCGCGGCCACATCGGCATGGTGCTCCAGGACTCCTTCCTCTTCGCGGGCACCATCAAGGAGAACATCGCCTACAGCCGCCCCGGGGCCACCGAGGAGGAGATCATCCAGGCCGCCAAGGCGGCCAATGCCCACGAGTTCGTGATGAACCTGCCTGACGGCTACGACAGCGAGGTGGGCGAGGGCGGGGTGATGCTCTCCGGCGGCGAGAAGCAGCGCATCTCCATCGCACGAGCCGTGCTCAAGGACCCCGCCATCCTCATCCTCGACGAGGCCACCTCCGCCGTCGACACGGCCACCGAGGCGGCCATCCAGGAGGCCATGGACCGCCTGGTCGCGGGGCGCACCACCATCGCCATCGCCCATCGCCTCTCCACCCTGCGCAACGCCGACCGGCTCCTGGTCATGGAAAACGGCGAGATCATCGAGCAGGGCACCCACGAGCAGCTCATGGACAGCGACGGCGTCTACGCCAACTTGGTCAAGATCCAGTCCCAGTTCACCAGCCAGGTCGCCGCCGCGGGCTGACAGGCCCCAGGAGACTTGCCCGTGCCCGACCACGACATCGCCCTGCTCAAGGCCTCCGAGTTGCGCGTCCGCCGCGACGAGGAGGGCTGCCTCATCCTCACCTACGGGGGCCGCACCCAGCCCCTGGGCTCCGTGATGGGCGCCTTTCCCCTCACCCGCCCAGGCCGCATGGTCTCCCTCCGCAACGCCGAGGGCGAGGAGATCGGCATGCTGGACAACGTGGGGGCTCTCGACCCCGAGTCGCGGGACATCATGCGCCAGGAGCTCGAGCGCTCCTACTTCATGCCCCGAATCCTGGACATCGCCGACATCCGCGAGGAACTCAACGTGGTCACCTGGGAGGTGGAGACCAACCGCGGTCCTCGCACCTTCCAGGTGCGCAACGTGCGCCAGAACGTCCGCCGCATGGGGCGCCGCCGCTTCGTGGTCAAGGACGTGGATGGCAATCGCTACGAGATCCGGGACTGGGCGAACCTCCCCGCGCCTGCCCAGAAGCTCATCGAGGTCTATCTCTGAACCGCCTCCAGCAGCTTCTCCACTTTCGCCTTGAAGCGAGGGGAGAGGGCCGCGGCGCGGCGCAGCTTCTCCACCCCTTCCCCCTCGCGGCCCATCCGCAGGAGGGTGAGGCCCCAGTTGTAGAAGGCCCCCGCGCTGCGGGGGGCGATCTCCACCGCCGACTCGTACTTCTGGCAGGCCCACCGCAGCTCTCCCATGCTGGCCAGGGCAACGCCCCAGGTGTAGAAGGCGGCGGCGTTGCGCGGGTCGCAGCGGATGGCCCGGGAGAAGCGGTCGCACGCGGGAGGATACTGGCCTAGTGCGACCAGGGCGTTCCCCCAGTTGTGGTAGAGCTCGCCGTGGCGGGGGGCCAGAGCCACGGCCTGGGCGAGCAGCCGGCAGGCCGCCTCGTCCTCCCCCTTCTTGTGCAGGGCCACGCCCGCTTCCGTGAGCAGAACGCCCACCACCTGGAGGGAGGAGAGCTTGCGGGGCTTGGCTCCGCCCGGCGGGCAGTGGGCGCGCGCCACGGTGGCGTCGCTCACCACGCGCCCGCCCAGGGTCGGCTCGATGTTCATCGCCCCCCCGTCGCCCTCCCACCGCACAAACACGTGGCGGGGCACGGCCACCAGGCACACCGGCAGGCCGGCCCGGCGCGCCGCGCACAGGGTGAGCAGCGAGAGGCCCAGGCAGTTCCCGCCCCGCTCCTCGAGCACCGCCTCGAGGGTGCGGACGCCGGGCCTGAGGCGGAACCGCTCCTCGCGGAAAAGCTCCCCGCTGATGGCCCGGACGCGGCCCCGCGGGGAGTCGGCGCCCGAGGCCACCTCGGCCACGCGGCGGGTCAGGGCATCCAGACGGGCCCGGCAGGCGGCCACGTCGATGCCCGGCTTCAGGCGCGCGGCGATGCGCAGGGCCTCGGCGGCCAGGTCCACCTCGTCCTCCGCCAGCTCTCGCACGTCCCCGGCATCCACCCAGCCGTGGCGGATCACCTTGCCTGAGAACACGTGGACCTGGTAGCGGCTCCCGCGCTTGGCGGTGGCCGAATAGCGCTGGCCCTTCGCCAGGTGCTCGAGGGTCGTGCCCCCCAGCCTCAGCTCCGCCCGCTCTGCCACTACCTCGAGGGCCGGACAGGGCTCGACGAACTCCAGCTCCATCTTCTGGCCACAGGCCGCGGGTCGGGCCACCGCCCCGGCGACGGCAAGCGCCGCGAGGGCGAAGATGCCACGCGTCGAAGCGGCTCCGTCCATCGCGCCTCCTCGGCCGAACATGCTAGCGCCCCGGGCGCGGCGCCGCAACCGCGAGGCCCCGCTTGCCCCTCGTCCCCCGCGCGGTACAATGACGCCGGCGCGACGTCCCCGGCAATCCCGAAGGAGACCTCTCGATGCGACCCTGGCTGGCCCTCCTCCTGGCTCTCGCGGGTCCCTGCGCGGCGCGGGCCGCGGGCGAGCCCATGCTGCTGACCGACTTCTCGGGCGACCTGCCCGAGGGCGACGCCGACCTCGTCGTCTCGCTGCGCTTCCGTGCCATCCGGCCCTTCGACGGCGCCGCCGGCGACGTCGTCGTCCAGCTCCAGCGCCGCGGCGGCCAGTGGGCGGAAGGCCACCGCGCCGCCGCCGACTACAACGAGCGAAGCAAGAACTCCTGCTCCCTCGTCGCAGGCCGTCTCGGCCCCGAGGGCGTCCGCGGCGAGGTGCGGGTGACCATCGGCCCCGACGGGGCGCGGCGGGGCAGGGAGCATTTCCCCACCCCGCCCGACCAGTTCGCCATCGCCTTCCAGGCCACCCGCCACGCCGACCGGCTGCTGCCCTACCAGGAAGACCGCGAGGCGTTCATGCCCCCCTGGCGGAAGGACACGCCGCGCTTCGGCGGCCAGCTCCTTACCGGCACCTACCGGGCCACCTGGACCTGGAAGGGGGAGGCCCGGGAGCGGGAGGGCGAGCTGGTGGGCGCCGTGAGCCCCGCGCCCGCGCCCGGCCGCTGGGGCGTCGAGGGCAATGCCGTGCTCGCCCCCGCGGCGGGCGGAGGCGTGCGCCTCCTGGCCCGCCTGCCGCCCCATCGCGTGGGCTCCTACGGAACCGCGTGGGCGGAGAAGCTGCTCGAGGAGCCGGGGGACTGGCGGCCTTTCCGCGCCCTGCGGCTCACGGTCGGCTCGGCGAAGCGGCGGGACGACGCGGCCGCGGCCGTGGCTCTCCAGGGCGCCGGCGGCCGCTGGTTCGCGGCCCACGACGCCGGGCCCTTGCTGGGTGGCGAGGTGACCTTCGAAGTGCCCTTCGAGGACCTGGGGTACGGCTGGCGGCGCCCTCGCCTGGACGGCGTGCGCGCCCTGCGCCTGGGGGTGGCCAACCGCCACGGGGTGGGCGACGTGGCCTTCGTGGTCCGCCGCATCGAGCTCCTGCCCCGCGACGAGGCCCCGCCCCGGGAAGGCCCGGTCGAGGTGCGGGTGGAGCCCTCGGTCGCCGTGGCCCTCAACGGCGCGAGCCGGGTGCCCAAGGGCCTGTTCGGCTTCCACGGGGGCATCGGGGGCAAGCCACCCACCGACCCCCGGGAGCAGGCCGAGGCCCTCGCGTACATGGAGCGCCTCAAGCCCGGCTACGTCCGCTCCATCGTCCACACCGGCTTCGGCGCCGAGCCCATCACCGACGCGGAGATCGACCAGATGCGCCGCGAGCGCCTGGCCCGCACACAGGAGCCCGAGAGCTGGGCCTACCGCCGGGCCAGGGCGGGCAACCTGGTGGACAACGTGGTGTGGTGCCACACCCAGGACCTGTGGGCGCGGCCGAGCTGGATGCGCACCAGCCCCCGCGAATTCGCCGAGAAGGTCCGCCGATTCTACCGCCGCCAGGGCGCCATGGCCTGGGTGCCCGGCGACCGCTTCAACCTCCTCCGCCGCTTCGAGGTGTGGAACGAGCCCTTCATGTGGGGCCGGCACATCAACATGGGCTTCCGCCTCCCCCGGGGCGCCAAGGCCTGGACCGACCCCACCCAGTACGGCTACATCCCCGGCAAGCTGGGCGCCGAGGCCTGGGCCACGCTCTTCCTCGCCGCCGTCAAGGGCGCCAAGAGCGCCAACCCCCACGTGCGCCTCGGCGGCCCCGCCGCGCCCAGCTTCGAGAGCGACGATTTCGGGGTGTTCACCAACTACGTGGCCCGCATCATCGACCGCTGCCACCCCCGCCTCGACTTCCTCACCGAGCACCACTACGGCGGCGACCCCAGGACCCCCGCCGCCGCCTACGAGGTGGCCACCGCCTACTGCGACGTGCGCCACGGCCGCCGCATCCCCATCCGCAACACCGAGACCAACGACCTCTTCGGCTCCGACGCGGCCAAGGCGGCCTACAACATCGCCGACATCCTCACCCTCCTTCGTACCTGCCCCGACAAGGCCGAGGCCCGGGCCATGCACTACTTCGGGGGACTCACCCTGGGCAGCAAGGGCGAGGAGCACGCCTACCTGCTGCTCAGCGCCCTGCGCGGCACCCTCGTGCGCTGCGAGGCCGCCCATCCCGAGGTCATCGCCGTGGCCGCCACCCCCCGCGAGGGCGAGCTGGTGGTCGTGGCTCTCAACTACACGGCCCAGCACCAGCGCCTCGAGCTGCCTATCCCCCCCGGCTTCCGCCTCGCCCATACGAGGGTGCTGCTCGCGGACGCGCCCCGGGCCGAGGCCGACCTCCGCGATACCGACGGCGCCCGCGTGCCCGCTCCCGCGGAGGGCAAGACCGCCCTCCACGACCTGGGGCCCGCCGGCAAGCGGCCGGCGGTCGCCCTCCCGCGGCGCTCCGCCGTTCGGTGGATGCTTCGCAAGCCGGGCTACCGCTCCTCCCGCACCGCGGCCACGGAGCAGCACTTCGCCGACGCCGTGCTCGCCCCAGTGGCTCCCGGCCAGACGCTGCGCGCCAGGGTGCTCTGGCGCGGGAAGACCGAGGGGGCCCGCTCCGCGCGCTTGCGCCTGGTGACCCGCGGCGCCGGGCGCGGCGAGGCGGTGGCCGCGGTGGGAGGCCACCGCGTGCCCCTCCCGCCCTCGCCCTCGACGGTGCGCGTGCAGGAGGTGCCGCTCGAGCCCCGGTGGCTGGCGCCGGACACGACGTTGGAGTTCCGCTGCGCCGACCCCGGGCGGGCCAACGGCTACACCGTGTGCGCCGCGTCGGTGCTGCTCGGCCGGTAGGCCGGCGGGCAGGGGCTCAGGGGGCCTCGCCGATACCCTTCAGCGCGGCCTCGAGGGAGAAGCGGATGAACATGTCGAGGGGAGGCCCCTTCTTGTCGGCCGCCTCGAGGGCTTTCTTCATCTGGGGCACGGCGGGCCGGCCCTTCTCGCCGAGCAGCTCGAGGGCCCGCGCCGCGCGGAGGCACACGCAGGGGTGCTCGGCGAGCACGTCGCGCTGGAGCACGGGCAGGGCCTTCGCCGTCTGGCCGAGATAGGCGAGGGCCGCGGCGGCCTCGATGCGCACGGGCGGAGAGGGGTCGTCGAGCCGCTCGAGGAGGGCCTCGGCGGCGGGAGAGCCCTTCTTGCCCAGGGCGCGGAGGCCGATCACCGCCCAGTAGCGGACCGCGGCGTCGGAATCCTCGAGGAGGCGAACCTGCCGAGGCAGCGCCTCGCGCCCCCGGCCCACCAGCTCGGCTGCCTCGAGGATGCGGGGGAGGGGATAGCGGTCGCTCTGGCGGGCCATCTCATAGGGCGTAGTGCCCTCCGAGCGCTGCCAGGCCTCCCACTCGGGCAGGAAGCCGAGGTCGCGGGTGCGGAGGACCCAGTCGCGCAGCTCGCCCCGCATTCTCTCCAGGATGGGCTGGTGCTGGGGGGAGGTGGCGAGGTTGTGGATCTGCTGGGGGTCGCTGGCGGAGTCGTAGAGCTCCTCGGCGGGTCGCGTGGGGCCGGCGTAGGCGAGCTGGGGCCCGGCGAGCTTGCCCTCGGCGGCGAGGCGGGTGATCTCCTGGCGAATGGCCCCCTGCCCCGGCCAGGCGCTGGGCTGGTGGTAGGAGAGGTGGGGCATGTAGGTGCGGATGTAGAGGTAGCGGGGACCGCGGACCGAGCGGACGAGGTCGTAGGCCTCGTCCACGCGGTCGCGGGCGCCGTAGACGCGGCGGCGGGGCTCGACAGCGGCGGGGCCGAGGAAGGGCTTGCCCTGCATGGCCCCGGGGACGGGCAGGCCGGCCAGGCTGAGCACCGTGGGCGGGAAGTCCACGAAGCTCACCAGCCGCTCCACCGTCTTCCCCGGCCGGGCGGGGGCCAGGTGTTGGTACCTGGGGGGGAAGCGGACGATGAGGGGCACGTGCATGCCGCTGTCGTAGAGGGCCCGCTTGTGGCGTGGGAGGCCGGCCCCGTGGTCGGAGTAGAAGAAGACGATGGTCTGGTCGGCCAGGCCGTCGCGCTCGAGCTGGTCGAGCAGGCGGCCCACGTGCTTGTCCATCGCGGTGATGCAGTCGTAGTTGCGGGCGATAGTCTTGCGGATAATGGGCGTGTCGGGGTAGTAGGGGGGCACGGGGGCCTTGGCCGGGTCGTGGCGCTCGTCGGGCGTGAGCTGGCTCTGGACGCGCTGGCGGAACTGCTCGTAGGGCCAGACCATGGAGCGCGACTGGTGGGTGGTCATGTCGTTGAACACGGCGAAGAAGGGCTGGCCGCGCCGCCGACCCCACCAGTGGGCCTTGCCGCCGCACGCGTCCCAAGAGGCCTCGATGATGGCCCGCTCGTTGGCCGTGTTGTAGTCCGTCTTCGCGTTGTTGGTGCAGTAGTAGCCTGCCTTGCGGAGGTGGGAGGGGAAGCCGGTCATGCGGTCGGGGATGGGGAAGTGGGAGCGCAGGCGCTGGGTGCCCAGGGAGGTGGCGCAGAGCCCCGTGATGAGGCACGAGCGGGCGGGCGAGCAGGCGGGGGCGGTGGCGTAGGTCCCCGTGTAGCGCACCCCCTCGGCGGCCAGCCGGTCGATGTTGGGGGTGTGGGCGTAGGCGTCGCCGTAGCAGCCCAGGTCGGCGCTCATGTCCTCGACGGTGATCCACAGGATGTTGGGCTTCTCGGCGGCGTCGGCGCGCGGTGCGGCGAGCAGCCAGGCGCCCAGCGATGCGGAGCCCGTGGCGCGGAGGAAGCTCCGGCGGTCGCAGATACGGGAGTGGGCACTCATCGTGAGGAATCTCCTGGCGAAGGGACGGGACTGGCGGCGGCCCTCCGGCCTGGCCGCCGTGGCGGCCAGGGTAATCCCCGGCGGTGCGGCCTGTCAAGGGGCCATGGTGCGGAGCGGGAGCGCCTTGCGTTTCTTGACTTACCGCTCCGCGGTGGCCTATAATACACGGGTTCCCAGGGCTCCACAGGAGGTGCACCATGGCCGACAAGCCGTTGACGCGCCGCCAGTTCGCCCGCCACAGCGCGGCCATGGCCGCGGGAGCGGCCCTGGCCGGGGCTGCGGGGGGCCAGGCCGCGCCGAAGCCGGATACGAGCAAGATCCTCAACTACAACCCCAAGATGGGCTACCGCCGCTTCGGGAAGACGGGGACCATGGTCTCCGAGGTGAGCCTCGGCGGCCACTGGAAGACCCGCTCCGGCGGACGCTACTGGGCCAGCTTCCCCAACGACGACCCCCCGCCCGACGTGCAGATGAACCGCAATGCCGTGTGGGTCAAGTGCGCCGAGCTGGGTATCAACTACCTGGACATCACGACCCGCGGCGAGGCCGCCATCTACGGCCGCTGCATGAAGCAGACCGGGGTCAAGCTCCACATCGGCTACTCCGACCACGTGCTGTGCATCCGCAATCCCAAGAACCGCACCGTCGAGCGAATGATGTTCGAGATCGACGAAGGCCTCCGACGACTCCAGGTCGACAGGATGTTCCTCTGGCGCCCCCAGGCCAATACCGGCGGGGGACACAGCGAACAGACCATGGAAAACGTGCTCGAGACCTACGAGAAGGCCAGGAGGCAGGGCAAGGTCCAATACCTGGGCATGAGCGCCCACAACCGCGACTGGGTGCAGCAGGTGCTCGAGAAATACGGCGACCACTACCACGGCTTCGTCTTCATGCTCGGCGTCCACGACGTGCCCCGCGTCCAGGACAGCCTCTTCGACGTGGTCGAGAAGCAGGACATCGGCACCGTGGGCCTCAAGCCCTTCCACGGCAACGGCTACTTCCGCGCCGTGGTGCGGGAGGCCAGGAAGAAGGGGGTGGAGCCGGACCTCAACCGCGCCGCGGTCCAGGGCCTGAAGAAAATTCTCCAGGCCTTCCCCCGCCTCACCGCCACCATCCCGGGGATGACCACCGTGGACGAGGTCGAGAATAACGTCGAGGCCTCCTACGACCGGGAGAAGAAGCTCACCGAGGCCGAGCGCCGCGAGGTCCAGCGCCTCGCCCAGCTCTCCCTCGAACACCTGCCCTTCGACTACGCCTGGATCCGAAACCACACCACCGTGTGAGCCACGGAAAGGACGTCGCCATGGGTCGCAGCCTCACGTCAGCCCTGGCCCTCTGCCTGTGCCTTCTGGGCGCCGCCCTCGTCCAGGCCGCCGAGGAGGAGTGGGAGCCGCTGTTCAACGGCAAGGACTTCACGGGGTGGAAGAATCCCGACCCCGAGAAGTTCCTCATCGAGGACGGCTGCCTGGTGGGCACCCAGACCGACGGCCGCGGCGCCGACATGTTCACCACCGGGGAATGGGACAACTTCGAGCTGCGGTTCACCTACAAGGTCCAGTGGCCGGCCAACTCCGGCATCTGGTACCGCAGCCGCTACCAGTTCGACATCCTGGACTGGAAGAGGCCCAAGACCTACAGCGGGGCCCTCTACCCAGGGGCCAAGAGCACCTTCGGGTTCGTCAACCTCGACGAGTCGATAGAAAACCGCGAGGGCTGGAACCACGGCCAGGTCTACGCCAACGGCGACCACCTCGTCCACTGGCTCAACGGCCACAAGATCGGCGAGGTGCACGACAAGCGCCACGCCAAGGGACGCATCGGCATCCAGGTGCACGGCGGCGGCGGCTTCAAGAACATGAAAATCATCATCAAGTCGATCGAGCTGCGCCCCTTGAAGCCCGGTGAGACCCCCTCCCCGCCGCCTGCCCCCGAGACCACCGACTAGGCGCCCGCCCGATGCCCAGCGCACGCGGCGTCGCAGCCGCCATCGGCCCGGCCGCCCTCGTGGCGGCCGCCCTCGTGCTCGCGGCCTGCCGCCCCGCCGGCGAGGCCCAGCCGCCCCCCGAGGCCCGCGCCGCCCGGGCCGCCAAGGCCAACTACCGCTGCTACGAGTGCCACATCGACTTCAAGGGCGAGGAGCTCACCACCGTCCACCAGCGGGCCGGCGTCACCTGCGTGCGCTGCCACGGCCATAGCCAGCCCCACATCGACGACGAGGTGCGGGCCACCCCCGCGGACGCCGTCTTCCGGGGCAAGGCCATGCGGGTCTTTTGCCTCACCTGCCACGAACCGTCGGACCATGGCGAAGTGCCCGCCCACGCCGCCGAGGCCATGGAGGCCGAGCCCTCCAAGCGGCGCTCGTGTACCGAGTGTCACGGGGACCACGAGCTGATCCAGCTCGGCGCCGCGAGGCCCCGGTGAGAAACAGTTTTTCTCTTGCCTCCGCTCGCCCCGGGGAGGTATAATCCCCCTCGGTGGCGAGCATCGCTAGAGGGCGTATCGCGGCGGACCCGGCCTCGTGGACGCCGCGCCGGGCTCGCTGCCCGAGCGCCAGCCGTGGCTTCCCCTCCTGGACGGCAGCGCCAGCGGACCGCAGAAGATCCCGTGCGTCCTGCGGGGCGTCGGTCGCCTTGTCCCCCGGTACGCCTGGCGCCGAACCCACAGCGCGTGGCACACGACGAGCCTGCGGAGTGTCGGAAGGAGTGGGACCATGCCTGCCATCCTCATCGTGGAAGACGACCCCCATCAGAACCTCCTCCTCCAGGAGGAGCTGCGCGAGGAAGGCTACACCATCCTCTCCGCCACCAGCGCCCCCCAGGCCCTGGACATCGTGAGCAGCACCATGCCCGACCTGGTGGTCCTCGACCTGGCCATGCCGGGCATCGACGGGCTCGATCTCCTGGGGCGGCTGCTGGACATCAATAATCGCCTGCCGGTGGTCATCCACACGGCGTATTCGAGCTACCAGGACAACTTCATGTCCTGGGCCGCCGACGCCTACGTGATCAAGCGCAGCGACCTGGGCGAGCTCAAGGGCACCATCCGGGGCATCCTCCGCGAGCCCCACGCCTTCCACAACGCCAATTCCGGGGCCACTCCCATCGCCTGAGCGCTCCGCGGGCCACGGCCCCCGGCCGGGAGCGCCGGGGCGCTAGGCGCCCGGCGAGAGCCCCTGCCCGGGGCGGCGGTCCGTCCTGTCAGGGGAGCTGGCGGCAGTCGGTCAGACGTGCTCTTTGGCCTCGGCGGCCAGTTCGGCGGGCACGTCGAGGTTGGTGTAGACGTTTTGCACGTCGTCGTGGTCGTTGAGCTCTTCGAGCAGGGCGAGGGCCTTGCGGGCGGTAGACAGGTCGAGCTGGACGAGGGCATTGGGCAACTGGGTGACCTCGGCGACCTCGGGCTCGACGCCGCGCTCGGCGATGGCCTGGCGGACGGCCTGGAAGTCGCCGGGGGCAGTCGTGATCTCGTAGGTTTCGTCGACCCGCTGGAGGTCCTCGGCGCCCGCCTCCAGCACGGTCTCCAGCAGCTCATCCTCGTCGATGGCGGACGCGGGGACGGTGATCAGGCCGCGGGTCTCGAACATCCAGGCCACGGAGCCCTCCATGCTGCCGCCGTGGAGCGAGAAGAGCTTTCGCAGTTCGGCGGCCGTGCGGTTGCGGTTGTCGGTGAGCACATCGATGAGGATGGCGATGCCTCCCGGGCCGTAGCCCTCGTAGGCCAGGCGCTCGTAGGTGACGCCGGGCAGCTCGCCGGTGCCGCTCTTGACGGCCCGCTCGATGTTGGCGTTGGGCATGTTGGCGGCCTTGGCCCGCTCGATGGCGGAGCGGAGGGCGGCGTTGGCCTCGGGGTTGCCGCCTCCCAGGCGTGCGGCCACGGAGATTTCCTTGGCCAGCTTGGAGAACAGGCGGCCGCGCTTGGCGTCGACCACGGCCTTCTTGTGCTTGATGCCTGCCCAGTGGGAGTGGCCTGCCATGTGGCTTCTCCTGGGTGGGGGCCTGCCGCGGGCTACGGAGCCTGGGGCTCCTGGGGGTCGGCGATCTGGGGCGGCTGGGTCTTCTCCAGCTTCTCCCTCACCCCCTCGATGTGGGGGTCGAGCTGGAGGGCCTTCTGCCACGCCTGCCGGGCCTCCTCCACCTTGTCGAGCTTGAAGTAGGCGTCGCCCACGTGGTCGCGGATCACGGCGTCCTCCTCGAAGGTCACGGCGCGGAGGAGGAGCTCGAGGGCCTGTTCGTACTTGCCTTGCTGGTAGTAGGCCCACCCCAGGCTGTCCACGTAGGCGCCGTTGAGGGGCTCGTAGCGGAGGGCCCGCTGGACGAGGCGGACGGCCTGGTCGAGCTTCTTGCCTCGCTCGGCGTAGAAGTAGCCCAGGTGGTTGAGCACCATGGGGTCCTCGGGGTTCCGCTCGTAGGCCCGCAGGAGGATCTTCTCGCTGCGTTCGTAGTCGCCCAGGTCGTCGTGGAGGGAGGCGAGGAGCAGGGTGTACTCGGTGCGCTTGCCGGAGGGGGCGAGCTCGACGGCGCGGGCCATGGTCTCGATGGCCTTCTGGTGCTCATCCTCGCTGGCCTGTAGGGAGGCGAGGTCGCGCAGCAGTTCGGCCTTGTAGGCGGGGGTGCCGCGGCCTTCCTCCTCGAGAGTGCGGAGGGTGCGGGTGAGCAGCTGGATGGCCCGCTGCTGGTTCTGCTTGCTCTGCTCGGCCATTCCCGCCCGCTCCTGTGCGGCGCCCAGGCGGTATATGGTGGTGGCGTCGTCGGGGTCGGGGTCGGAGCCGAGGGTCTTGACGAAGCTCTTGTAGTGTCCCGCGGCGCGCTTGGGGTCGCCGAGGCGGTGGAAGCATTCGGCGAGGTAGAGGTGAAAGAGGTGCTGCTTGGGGTTCAGGCGGAGGGCCTCGAGGAAGTGTTCGAGGGCGGCCTCGACGCGGTTGCGGCGGAAGGCCATTTCGCCGAGCTGGGCGCGGATGGCCGCCTTCTCGACGTCCTTCTCGCTGGCCGCGAGGGCCTTCAGGAGCCGTCCCCGGGCCTGCTTGCGGCTGGCGGCCGCCTCCTCGTCGCGGCCCGCCGACTCCTGGCAGGTGGCCAGCTTGGCCAGGACGCCGGCGGCAGGGATGGGCTCGGGGTCGGCTCGGTCGAGGTATTCCTGGTAGGTGGTCGCGGCCTGTTGCCAGTTCTGCACCCGCTCGTAGCCTTCGGCCACGAGGAGGAGCTTGCGGTGGTCCTGGGGGTCTGCCTCCTGGGCAAGCACCAGGTAGCCGAGGGCACGGGCCGGCTTCTCCTCGGCGTAGTAGAGCCGTGCGAGGCGGACGTATATGGCGGCGGCGTCGGACTTCTCGTCGCCGGTGCCCACGGCGTTGGTGAGGAGCTCGAAGGCCTGCTTCTTGTGCTTGGCGGCCTGTTCGTCCTTGCCCGCCTGGTCGTAGAGCTCGCCGAGCTGGTAGACCACCTCGGCGTGCTGAGGCCCAAGCTCCTCCTCGCTGAGGAACTCCTCGAGGGCGGTGGCCGCCTTCTCCCACTGGTAAAGCTGGGCGTGGCAGTCGGCGATGCGGCGCAGCAGGTCGCGCCGCTGGGGGTCGGCGGCCAGGGCCTTGCGGTACGTCTCGGCGGCCTCCTGGAGCCGCATGTGCTTGACGTAGAGTCCTGCGAGCCGCACGATGTCCTCGCTGGCGGGCGTCTTCTGGGCCTCGAGGATACGGCGACGCCAGCGGATGGCCTTGGGGTAGCGGCCCGCCTCCTCGAAGCGCTCGGCGAGGAAGCGGCTCTGGATCTCGGCCCGCCGGTCGCCGTGGGTGGCGGCGGCTTCGATGGCGGCCAGGGTCTCCTCGGTGCGTCCGTCGGCCAGGTAGGCCATGGCGAGGACCTCGCGGCCCGCCGCGTCGTCGGGGGACACGGCCTTCTCCAGGTGGCGGATCACCTCGCCGCGCTGCTTCTCGGAGAGGGCGGCGAAGGCCCTGGCCACCTCGGGCACGATGGGCTGGTCGGGCTCCGCGTGGCGGGTCATGCGGCGGAAGCTCTCCAGAGCCGCCTCGTAGCGTCCCAGCTTGAGCTCCAGGTCGCCGATGCTGCGGTAGAGGCCGCTGCGGCGGTATCCGCACTGGGCGTAGAAGCGGTACCACTGGAGCGCCTTCTCGTGGTTGCCCTGCTGCTGGTACTCCCAGGCCAGTTGGTGGACCAGGCGGTCGTGGTGGCTGGGCCGCACGGGGGCCTTGGCCGCGGCCTCGAGCTGGCGCAGGTAGTCGCTACGCTGGCCCAGGGCGCGGTAGGCGAAGGCCAGGAGCTTGTGAGCGGGGCCGTAGCCGGGGTGGAGCTCCAGCGAGCGCTTGAGGTAGTCCACCGCCTTCTCGTTGTTCGCCAGCCGGTAGTGGCAGAGGGCCATCTGGTAGAGGATGGTGGAGGACCGCGGGTCGAGCTCGAGGGCCTGCTGGAGGGTCTCGAGGGCCTTCTGGTGCTCGCCCTGGAGGTGGAGGGCCACGCCCCGGCAGAAGCGGGCGTAGGCCTCGGCGGGCACCGGGCGCTGGCTCCACGCCTCCTCGGCGGCGGCCAGGCCGCACGCCGGGACCAGGCAGGCCAGCAGGCAGGCGAGCACGGCAGGGAGGGGACGCACGCCGGGGCTCCTTGGTGAGCTAGGGGATCACTTTGTTCAGGGGGATTTCGATGATGCCTTCGGCCCCCGCACGCTTCAGCTGGGGGATGATCTGGCGGACCACCGACTCGTCGACGATGGTCTCCAGGGCGAACCAGCCGTCCTCGGCCAGGGGCGAGAGGGTGGGCTTGCGCAGGGCGGGCACAATAGCGGTCACCGCGTCGACGTTTTCCCGGGCCACGTTGAGCTTCAGGCACACCTTCTCCCGGGCCACGATGGCCCCCTGGAGGAGCAGGTGCACGCTCTCCACCTTGGCCCGCTTCCACGCCTCGTCCCAGGCCCCCTGGTTGGCCACCAGCACGGTCACCGACTCCATCACCGTGTCCACGATGCGCAGCTTGTTGGCCCGCAGGCTGGAGCCCGTCTCGGTGAGCTCCACGATGGCGTCCACCAGGTTGGCCTTGGCCTCGGTGGCTCCCCAGGAGAACTCGACCTTGGCCTCCACGCCCTTCTCGGCCAGGTACTTGCGCGTGGTGTGCACCAGCTCGGTGGCCACCAGCTTGCCCTGGAGGTCCTCCGCCCGCCGGACCGGCGAGTCCTCGGGCACGGCGAGCACCCATCGCACGGGGCTGAGGCGCTGCTTGGCGTAGCGCAGCTCGCCCACCTCCACCACCTCGGCGTCGTTCTCCACCACCCAGTCGCGGCCCGTGAGCCCCGCGTCGACCACCCCGTCCTGGACGTAGCGGGCCATCTCCTGGGCCCGGAAGAGCACCAGCTCCAGCTCCGGATCGTCCACGGTGGGGAAGTAGGAGCGGCTGTCGCAAGCCACGGGGAAGCCGGCCTTGGCCATCAGGTCGAAGGTGGCCTGCTGGAGGCTTCCCTTGGGCAGTCCCAGCACCAGTTTCATCGTCCTGCGCTCGCGTCCCTTCGGGTTGACGTGAGGATGTGCCTCGGGGTCAAGCCGTTGCATGATACCAACTTCCACCGCGTGCGGCAAGGGTGTTTTGCCCCTCGCGCGCGGCGTCGGGCCGGTCTGCGCCCGGGGGGGCGTTGACCGCGCTTCGCCCATCCGTATAATCGGGCGACGCGTGCCAGGCCGCGGCCAGCGGGCGGGCGGAGCCGCGGCCCCGCGTGGAGGGGCAACGGTATGAGCGATGGGGACAGGCAGCAGCTACGGGACGAGCTGGCCGGCCTGCGCCGGCGAGTCGCAGACCTGGAGACCCGCCTCGCCCAGAGCCAAGGCGTAGAGGAGCGACTCCGTCGCCGTGAGCTCCAGTTCCGGGGCTTGGCCGAGGCCGCCCACGATTTCCTCTTCGTCGTCGGCCGCGACGGCCGCGTGCAGTACGTGAACCGCGCCGCGGCGGCAGCCTTGGGGCGGCGGCCCGACGAGGTGCTCGGCCAGCCCCACAGCGTGCTCTTCCCTCCCGAGACCTCGGCGCGGCAGCGCCGCTACCTGCGCTCGGTGTTCGAGGGCGGCCAACCCTCCCGCCGCGTGGCCAAGCTCTGCTTCCCCCAGGGCGAACGCTGGGTGGACACCCGCCTGGTGCCCCTCGAGGGCGAGGGCGGCGAGGTGGAGGCCGTGGCCGGCCTGTGCCGCGACATCACCGAGCACAAGCGCGTCGAGGAGGCGCTGCGCGATTCCGAGGTGCGCTGGCGCTCGCTGGTCGAGAATGCCCCCAGCATCATCGCCGAGCTGGGCCGCGATGGCACCGTGCTGTTCGTCAATCACACCACCACGGACGTCCCCGCCGAATCGCTGGTGGGGAAGGACGCCTACCAGTACGTGCTGCCCGAGTATCGCCACATCCTCCGCGACGCGCTGGAGCGGGTCTTCGAGTCCTGCCAGACCGCGAAGTTCGAGATGCCCTTCGAGGCCTCCGTGGGCCGGCTGTGGGAGGCGGCGCGGCTGGCCCCCGTGGTGCGGGGCGGGGAAGTGGTCTCCGCCATCGCCGTGGCCGAGAACGTCACGGAGCGCAAGCGGGCCGAGGAGGCCCTTCGGGAGTCCGAGGCCAACTACCGGGCCATCTTCGACGCGGCCAACGACGCCATCTTCGTCCACGACGCCCACACCGGCGAGATCCTCGATGTCAACGCCACCTTCACCCGGATGTACGGCTACACCGCGGGGGAAGCCCGGGGGATGCCCGCCGGGGCGCTCAGCACCGGCGAGGGCCCCTATACCCGGGAGGCGGCCCTGGAGCGCGTGCGGCGGGCCGCCACCGAGGGGCCGCAGCTCTTCGAATGGCATGCCCGCCGCAAGACGGGCGAGACCTTCTGGGTGGAGGTGAGCCTCAAGCGGGCCACCATCGGGGGCCAGGAGCGCATCCTGGCCGTGGTGCGCGACGTCACCGCCCGCCGGGAGGCCGAGGAGCGCCTGCGGTTCCTCACCCTGGCCATGGCCCAGTCCTCGGAGGGCCTCGCCGTCTCCGACATGGAGGGGGTGCTGCTGTTCGTCAACCGGGCGTTCGCCACGCTCCACGGCTACGCCGCCGACGAGGTGGTGGGCCGGCACCTGTCGATCTTCCACACCCCCGAGCAGATGCCCGCCGTCGAGGCCGCCGTCCGCGAGAGCCACCAGACCGGCGAGTTCAGCGGCGAGGTGTGGCACGCCCGCCGCGACGGCAGCGTCTTCCCCGCCTTCATGCACAACACCCTGCTGCGCCACGACGCCGGAGCGCCCATCGGGATGGTCGCCGCGATGCGCGACATCACCGAGCAGAAGGAGGCCGAGGAGCGGCTGGCATTGTCCGAGAGCCAGTACCGCTCCACCCTCGACTCCCTGGGCGACTCGGTGCACGTGATCGACGCCGACTACCGCCTGGTGCTGTGCAACCAGGCCTTCGTCGAGCTGTGCGACCGGATCGGCATGGTCCGCCCCCGGCCGGGCCAGCCGCTCTTCGAGCTCCTGCCCTTCCTCACCGAGCAGAACCGCCAGGAGTACCGCCGCGTGTTCGAGCGGGGCGAGACGCTGGTCACCGAGGAAGAGCTGGAGTTCCGCGGCAAGGAGTTCATGGACGAAATCCGCAAGATCCCGGTCGTCGAGGAGGACACGGTGGTGCGGGTGATCACCGTGATCCGCAACGTCACCGAGCAGCGGCTGATGGAGCGGGAGCTGCGCCGCGCCGAGAAGCTCGAGTCCATCGGCCTCCTCGCCGGGGGCATCGCCCACGACTTCAACAACCTGCTCACCGGCATCAGTGCCAATCTCGCCGCCGCCGCACGGCGAGCCGGTGATGAGCGGTCCGTGGCCACCCTCCTGGCCCAGGCCCAGCGCTCCTGCCGCGAGGCCCGCCACCTCACCGACCGCCTGCTCACCTTCGCCAGGGGCGGCGCCCCCATCAAGCGGCCCACCCCCATCGCCGACCTGCTCCGCGAGCGGGCGGACACCGCCATCACCCGTCCCGAGGTCCACTGCCAGCTCCACATCCCCGACTCTCTGTGGGCCATCGACGGCGACGCCGTGCAGATCGGCCAGGTGGTGCTCAACCTCCTGACCAATGCCCAGGAGGCCCTCCCCCAAGGCGGCCTGATCGAGCTGCGGGCCGAGAACGTGGAGCTGGGGCCGGGCCAGGTGTTCGACCTGCCCGAGGGGCGCTACGTCCGCATCACCGTCCGCGACGACGGGGCGGGCATCTCTCCCGACGACCTGGGCCGCATCTTCGACCCTTACTTCACCACCCGGGAGGAGGGGCTGGGGCTGGGGCTCGCGGCCACCTACTCCATCGTCAAGGGCCACGGAGGCCACATCGCCGTTGAGTCGAAGCCCGGCGAGGGCAGCGCCTTCGCCGTCTACCTGCCCGCCGCGCAGGCCCTCGAGCCGGCGACGCCCGACGAGGCCGCCGGCCCCACCGCAGGCCACCGCCGCGTGCTCCTGATGGACGACGATTCGGTGATCCGCAGGGGAGCCCGCTACCTCCTCCAGGACCACGGCTACGAGGTGGCCTGCGCCGCCGACGGGGCGGAGGCCATCGAGCTCTACCAGCGGGCCGCCCAGGAAGGGAAGGCCTTCGACGCCGTGGTGCTCGACCTGGTGGTCGCCCAGGGGATGGGCGGTCTGGAGTGCATCGAGAAGCTGGCCCGCCTGGACCCCATCGTGAGGGCCGTCGCCTGTAGCGGCTACTCCGACGACCCGGTGATGGCCGAGTTCCGCAAGCACGGCTTCTGCGCCGCGGTGCGCAAGCCCTACACCGACGAGGAGCTGTGCGCGGCGCTGGAGGCGGCGATGCGGGACGAAGGCGAGCGCCGCGGCTAGCCCCGGCCCGCCAGGGGCAGCCAGGCGAGGACGTTGCGGATCTGCTCGTCCCACATGGCCCAGTCGTGTCCCCCCGGACCCTCCGAGTAGTGGAGGTCGAGGCCCAGGGGCGGGGCGTGGTCGCGGAAGGCGAGGTTGGCGGGGTAGAGGAAGTCGTCGGTCCCGCACCACTGGAAGAGGCGGGGGCGGGGCGCGTCGGAGGCGGCCAGGCGCTCGGCGAGGTGGAAGAGGTCGTGGTCGCTGCCCGCGATGGCATCGATGTCGCCGAAGACGCTCTCCCATTCGGGGACGCGGTCGGGGTCGCCCTGGCGCAGGTTGCGGACGTCCAGAGCCCCCGAGAGGCTGGCCGCGGCGGCGAAGCGGCGGGGGCGGAGGAGGGCGAGCTTGAACGCCCCGTAGCCGCCCATCGACAGACCCGCCACGAACGTCTCCTCCCGACGCTCGGAGAGGGGGAAGAAGGAGCGGGCGATGGCCGGAAGCTCCTCCGCAATGTGCGTCCAGTAGCGAGGCCCCCGCGCCATGTCCGTGTAGAAGCTGCGGCCCGCGGCGGGCATCACCACCGCCAGGCCCAGCTCCGCCGCGTAGCGCTCGATGCTCGTCCGACGCTGCCAGATGGTGTGGTCGTCCGACAGACCGTGGAGCAGCCACAGGGTGGGGAACCGGTCGCGGCGGGCCACCGACTCCATGCCAATCTGGCCCTCCGTCGCCTGGGGCAGCACCACGTCCATGGAGCACGACAGGCCGAGCACGTCGGAGAAGAAATGGCAGTGGAGCAGGGCCACGGGACGACCTCCAGGGGATGGCCGGGGACGGAACCGCGGGGATCGTAGCACATCCTTCCCCCCGGCGCCACGGCCCCGTGCCCGGGGCCGCCCGGCGATTGAATTCCACGCCCAAATCCCCGATAATAAGTCGCGGGAGCCTGAGAAGGAGACGCTCATGCGGGCACGGACGGTTGCGATGGCCTTGCTAACGCTCGCGGCGACGGCCGGGGCCGCGGCCACGGGGCGGCTGGCGGGCACGGTGAGCCCGCCGGGCAGGGCCCTCAAGGTAGGCGTGGTGGAGCGCATTCCGGCCACCATTAAGGCCCTCCGCGACAAGCGCCGCTGGGGCCGCCTCGACCAGGCGACGGGCAAGTACGTCGTTGACAACTTGGCGCCGGGCAAGTACGATCTGGTGGTGGAGACCCCTCGGGGCCGCATCGAGGGGGTCGAGCTGTCCGTCCGCGGCGAGGCCCGGGAGCCGACCTACGACCTCAACGTGGGCACCGGCCAGCTCTCCGTCCAGCGGTTCGACATCAGCGAGTATATCGAAGAAGGCCAGCTGCTCACCGATACCGAGCGCGACGCCCTGATCCGCAGGAAGCTGCGCATCGACAAGCTGCTCGAGCGGGTGGAGAAGACCCTCAAGGTGGCCCGCTTCATGGATGCCAACCGGCCCCTCTACGTGCACGGCACGCGGCGGCGCGCGGTGGTGCTCATGGAGCTGGCCCGCAAGGACCGCTTCTACGCGGAGAAGGGCGACCAGGTGATCTGGCGCGTGGAGAGCTGGCCCTTCCTGTGGCGCTACGACGTGTGGCACAAGCCCAACAAGGGGCTCACAGTGTGGCAGCGAATGCGCGTGCCCGCCTCGGAGTTCGCCAGGATGGGCTACGTCTTCGACCCCGCGCTGGGCGGCATCGAGGTGAAGGCGGGCGAGACCACCACGTTCGACCTCACCCTGCCCGAGGAGCTGCCCTCGAGCCTGGGCAAGGTGCCCCAGTAGCCGCCCCGCGGGGGCGCCCAGAGCGCTCGGAGCGCCGCGCCCCGTTCCCCGAGATGATGCCCCAGTAGGTCCCACGCCATGGCACAGTCCACTCGGCCCACGACGCCCCCCTCGGTCGGCGGCGACGGCTTCTGGCTGCGCGCCCTGGAGCGCCTGCGCGACGTGGCCGACGCGGCCCCCGAGGTGATCGCCCGGGGCGTGAACCGCGTGCTCAAGTTCGTCCTCCGGGGCACCAGCCTGGAGCGCGCCCTGCGGGAGCTGCACCCCCTGGTGGACCGCATCAACGCCATGGAGGCCGAGACCATGGGCCTCCACGACCGGGAGCTGCGGGCCAGGACCGACGCCTTCCGCCGCCGGGTGCAGGAGGAGGGGGAGAGCCTCGACGATATCCTGCCCGAGGCCTTCGCCGTGGCCCGCGAGGCCGCCGACCGCCGCATCGGGATGTGCAACGTGTTCCGCGAGGAGCACGGCTTCGACCCCGCCAGCTTCCGCCACCGCAAGCACCGCGAGCTCTACGAGCAGTGCCGCCGGCGCCTCGAGGACGGGGCACGGCTGGGCGAGCTGATGCTCCCCGCCTCCTTCTACGCCGAGCTGCGCGACCTCTACCCCGACTTTCGCCCGCCTTTCCGCATGCGGCCCTTCGACGTCCAGCTCATCGGCGGCATCGTCCTCCACCAGGGGAAGATCGCCGAGATGGTGACCGGCGAGGGCAAGACCCTGGTGGCCACCCTCCCCGCCTACCTCAACACCCTGGGCGGGGGACACGTGCACATCGTGACCGTCAACGACTACCTGGCCCGCCGCGACCGCGACTGGAACGCCCCCCTGTTCGAAGCCCTGGGACTCACCGTGGGGGCCATCCAGAACGAGATGGACTCCCGCCAGCGCCAGCCCGAATACGCCTGCGACATCACCTACGGGACCAACGACCAGTTCGGCTTCGACTACCTCCGCGACAACATGAAGGACCGCCTCGAGGACCAGGTCCAGGGCGAGCTCCAGTTCGCCATCGTCGACGAGGTGGACAACATCCTCATCGACGAGGCCCGCACGCCCCTGATCATCTCCGGGCCCGCCGAAGAGTCCAGCGAACGCTACTACATCGCCAACCGACTGGTCAACCAGCTTGCCGGCGTCAACGCCCAGCGCCTGCCCCGCGACGAAGTGCAGCGGGAGAAAACCCTCCAGAACTACGATTACACCTACAACATCAAGGACCACTCCGTAGCCCTCACCGACCGGGGGATCAAGGCCGCCGAGCGGTTCCTCGGGGTGGACAATCTCTACCACGGCCGCAACATGGACTGGCCCCCCTATATCGAGGCCGGCCTCAAGGCCAAGGAGCTCTACAAGCTCGACGTGGACTACGTGGTGCGCGACGGCGAGGTGATCATCGTGGACGAGTTCACCGGCCGACTCCAGCCCGGCCGACGCTGGGCCGACGGGCTCCACCAGGCCGTAGAGGCCAAGGAGGCTCGGCGGGGAGCCCACATCAAGGAAGAAAATCAGACCCTGGGAACCATCACCTACCAGAACTTCTTCCGCCTCTACGACAAGCTGGCGGGGATGACGGGCACGGCCCTCACCGAGGCCGCGGAGTTCATGAAAATCTACGGCCTCGACGTGATGCCCATCCCCACCAACCGCCCCCTCCGCCGCACCGAGTACCACGACCTCATCTACGGCACGGAAAAGGAGAAGTGGGGCGCCATCGTCGACGAAATCCTGGCCATCCACAAGATCGGACGCCCCGTCCTGGTGGGCACCATCTCCATCGAAAAAAGCGAAAAGCTCAGCTCCATGCTCGAACGCCGGGGCATCCAGCACGAGGTGCTCAACGCCAAGCACCACGAGCGCGAGGCCGGCATCGTGTCCCTCGCCGGCCAGTTCGGTGCCGTCACCGTGGCCACCAACATGGCAGGCCGAGGCACCGACATCACCCTCGGCCAAAAGCCCTGGCGCGAAGTCCTCGCCCACTGGAAACAATGGGGCCTGGCGGCCCGCAACCTCGACCCCAACCTGCCCCGCGAAGAGCTCCAGCGCCGGCTCGAACGCTACTGGTTCGACGCCTGGGGCCTGCGCAAGAAGAACGAGGACGGCCTCTCCGACGAGGAGATCCACCAGCGCCTGCTCGGCTACTGGGAGACCCGCGACATGAGGCCCCTCGCCCTGGCCCCCGACGTGGCCTCCCTGGGGGGCCTCCACATCGTGGGCACCGAGCGCCACGAGGCACGGCGCATCGACAACCAGCTGCGGGGACGCGCCGGACGGCAGGGCGACCCCGGATCCTCACGATTCTTCGTGTCCCTCGAAGACGACCTGATGAAGGTCTTCATGGCCCAGTGGGTCCGGCGGTTCATGATCCGGGCGGGCCTCAGCGAGGGGCAGCCCATCGAGTCGGGCATGGTCTCCCGGGCCATCGAGCGGGCCCAGAAGAAGGTCGAGGAGTTCAACTTCGAGATGCGGAAGAACGTGCTCGAATACGACGAGGTGATGAACGAGCAGCGCACCCTCATCTACGACCAACGCCAGGAAGTGCTGGAAGGCGGCGAGCGGCGCGACCCCGGCGAGATCATCCGCCGCGCCCTCGACCGATACCTCGAACCCGACCTCCAGCCGCCCTCGGACGAGTTGCCCCGCCGCCTGTTCCGCCTCCTCGCCCGCGCCGCACAGGCCCTCGACGTCGAGCTCACCTTCGACCAGTGGCAGGAGGCCGACCGCGAGGGCCTGGCCCGCCTCCTCGCCGAGAAGGCCCAGGCCGCCCACCCCCAGGGCCTCGGCCGGCCCCAGGCCGAGGCCTGGGCGGCCCAGCTCCTGGCCGACTGCCGCGACGACGCACAGCCCTGCCCCCAGAGCTGGCACCTGCCCCGTATCGCCCGCTGGGCTCGCCGCCGCGACCTCGAGGTGAGCCGCGAGGAGCTGGACGAGCTGGTCCGCAGCCGCCTCGCCGAGGCCATCGCCCAGGCTGCCAGCGACCAGCTCGCAGGCCAAGACCTGGAGAGCCTGCTCCGCTCCTGGTTCACCCGCGGCTACGAGCAGGACCTCGACCTGCTGTCCCGCGCCCTGCGGTGGGACCTGGAGAGCTTCCGCCGATGGCTGGGCGCTGTGGGCGTGGAGCTCGAGATCGTGGAATGGACGCCCGCCAACAGCACGTGCCAGGCCCTCCTGCCCCGGTGGCTGGAGGCGGCGGGCGAGAAGTTCGCGGGGCAGCCCGCCGCCCAGGTGGCCACCCAGCTGGCCCTCGCCGCGGCCAGGCTCTACCTCGCCTCCCCGGGCTTCCTGGCCCGTCCCGAGGCCGCGCGCCTGGCCTTCTGGGCCGAGCGTCGCCTGGGCCTCGACCTGCGGCCCGCCGACGTGGAGGCGGCCTACGACTCCGCCGTGGCCCCCGCCCTGCGCGACACCCTGGCCGAGCAGCTCGCCGAGCGTGTGGAGGGCCTCTGCCCCCGCGAGGCTGCGGCCCTGTGGGGGCGCGGCACGGCCGACTGGCACCACGAGGCCCACCTCCGCTTCCAGGCCCACGACGTGGTGGGCCTGGCCACCTTCCTCTCTGGCCGCCTGCGCCTGGGCATCAGCTCCCTGGAGCTGGGCAAGCGCCCCGCGGGCCAGCTGGAGCCGTGGATCCGCCGGCAGCTCGACGAGCGCGGCCCGCTGCACGACGAGGGCGAACACCTGGAAGGCCTGGAGGACATCGTCTTCCACATGGTCGACGGCTCCATCGAGCGAATGCTCGATCGGGCGCTGGGCGATCAGGCGGGCGCGGCCTCGCCCGAGCGCGGCTTCGCCCCGCTGAAGAGCTGGGCCGCCGACGTGGGCCTGGACATCACGGAGGCCCAGTGGCGGGCCTTCGACCTGCGCGAGCTACGCCTCCACTTCCTCCGCCAGGCGGCCGCCGCCTACCCCGCCCAGAGCCCCCAGGAGCTGGCGGAGACCTTCGTACCCCGCTTCATCCGCCAGGCCGTGGGCCAGTTCCTCGCCTCCGCCGCCTTCGCCGACCAGCCGAGCTACGCCACCCTGGCCACCTGGGCCGTGGCCCGCTTCCCCTTCCTGCCCCGCGACGCCCAGGTGGAGAGCCAGCTCAAGCGCTTTGCCCACGACCGACTGGCCGAGGCACGCCAGCAGCTCGTCGAGGCCAAGCTCCAGGACCTTCAGCAGGAAGGAGCCCAGACCGACGAGGCGGTCGAAGACCTCGTGCCCACCACCCTCAACGTCTACCGGGCCTTCAACGAGAGCGACGAGGTGGACCTCCCCGGCCTCGCCGCCTTCGCTCGATCCGTCTTCGACGTCTCCGTCCAAATGAGCCGATTCGAGGAGGACTGCCAGGGCGACGAGCGCGAGGCCGTCCACATCCTCGCCGGCCTGGCCAAGAGCCGATACGCGCGCAAGGGACTCGATAAGCTCGTCGCTGACGCCGTCGACGGAGTCCTCGCCCTGTGCATGCCCGACGACCGCTTCCCCAGCGAGTGGCACTGCGAGCGCATGCACGAGTGGCTGCGGGCCACCGGCCTGAGCGTGATCCTCGGCGCCGAAGACCTCCGCGACGACACCCTGGCCGACGTGCGCCGCTACTTCGAGCAGGCCGCCGTCGCCGGCCAGGCCCAGCGACCCGCCGAAGTGGTCCGGGCCGAGCTGGTCACTGCCGCCCTACAGGTATGCCTCGAAAGCACCCTCGCACAGGAGGGACGCGACTTCATCGGCCTGGCCAACGCCATGGCCAACAAGTACGGCGTCCAGCTCGAACCCCTCGAGCTGAGCAAGATGGAGACAGGGCCCCTCGAGGAGACCCTCCGCCAGCACATCCTCCGCGCCTACGAGGCGCGGAAGCAGGAGCTCGGCCCTCAGCGAATGCTCTGGACCGTCCGACAGCTCCTCCTCCAGACTATCGACGTCAAGTGGAAAGACCACCTTTACAACATGGACCACCTGCGGGGGGTCATCGGCTTTCGCGGCTACGGGCAGAAAGACCCCAAGGTCGAATACAAGCGCGAAGGCTACGAGATGTTCGACCACATGACCCGCTCCATCGAGGACACCGTCACCGACTACCTGCTCAAGGTCGACTTCGACATCGGCGAGGAAGAGGCCCGCTCCGTGTGGCAGGCCGACAGCTACATCCACGAAGCCGCCCAGGCCTTCAAGCAGCAGCAGCGAGCCGCACAGGCGCCCATGGGCGACGAGCAGGCCGTCGCACGGCCCATCACCGCCACCAAGGAGCCAGGGCGCAACGACCCCTGCCCCTGCGGACGCAAACGCTCCGACGGCAAGCCGGTGAAGTACAAGAACTGCTGCGGCCGCAGCAGCAAGCGCGCCTCCTGAGACCCGTCTCCCCGCGGACGCTCGCCCCCCCGGTGCCCTGTCCCTCGAGGTGCCGGACGAGCTCGCGGGCCGGAAAGGTCGCGAGGCAGCTTCATCGCGTAGTCACCACTTCGTCGTGGACGAAGTGGAGGCGGATACGGGCGGGAGGCTCGGAATCGAAGTAGTAGGCGAGCACAGCGTCGCTCACGTTGTGGCGCAACTCCTCCCACGCGCCACCCTGGGTGAAGATGTCCTCGCCCAGGCACGCGGCGACGTAGCCGCCGTCGCTGTCCCGGCTCAAATCGAAT
>JBKHIY010000179.1:0-5441 GCA_046538415.1 Candidatus Brocadiia bacterium
CCCGCGCCCCCTTTCAAGAACTTCTGGGCGGCCCTCGGCCGTCGCCGAAGCGGCGATGGTCGAGGGCGCATCGCAAGAGCGCCTGGAAGGCCGGGGCGCGGGGGCCGTTGAACCCCCGCCGCCGAGAAGGTAGGCTGTCCCATGGGCGAAGCGACGGTCGAACACGAAGGAGGCAGCCTGAATGCCAGGACACGATGCACGGTGGCGGGGTCTGGTGGCGGCGCTGCTGCTGGTGGCCGGGCTTTCGGCCCGGGCCGCCGGGGGGGACAAGGTGCCCCTCGAGCTGGAGCTGCCCGACGCCGTCTACGAGGGCACGCCCAAGACCTTCCCGCTCACCCCCTACATGGAAAAGCCCTCGGAGAAGCCCCGGAAGCCTATCCTCGTGCCCGAGGGCGTCGAGAACGTGGCTCGCGGCAAGCCGGTAACGGCCAGCGTGGAGCTGCCCGCCATCGGCGAGCTCGACATGGTCACCGACGGCGACAAGCGGGGCAGCCACGAAAGCTACGTCGAGCTGCCGCCCGGCCCCCAGTGGGTCCAGATCGACCTCGAGGCTCCCTACAGGCTCCATGCCATCGTCCTGTGGCACTACCATATCGAGGCCCGTGTCTACCACGACGTGGTGGTGCGGGTGGCCGACGACGCCGACTTCATCACCGGCGTGCGCACCGTTTACAGCAACGACTACGACAACTCCCTGGGCCTGGGCATCGGCAAGGCCAAGGAGTATTTCGAGGACAACCAGGGGCGGCTGATCGAGCTCGACGGCATCGAGGCCCGCTACGTGCGCCTCTACTCGAACGGCAGCACGGCGGGCGACCGCAATCACGTCACCGAGGTCGAGGTCTACGGCCTGCCCGCCAGGTGAGCCTCACGCCGGCGAGGGGGTGGACAGCGCCTGTGCGCCGGGGGGACAGGCGGTGTGCGCGGCGGCCCGCGGGCGTTTGCCCGCCGGGCCGCGATGGGCTATACTGGGGGCCGTGGCAGGCGCGTCCCCAGGGCGCCGAGCGGCAGCCCGGGACGGGCGCGGGTAGACCATACGTCCTGTAATAACAGGCGCTTGCGGGCGATCCGCAGGAGGCCGTGGCGCCCGCTGGCGGGGGCACAGGCTCCTCGGGCACACGGCGCGGCACGGGGCGGCCGGCAAGGGCGGCAGCCGGCACGGAGATTGCACCTGTGCCCACCGTGAGCGAACGGCCCGAAGGAACGCTTGGAGGAACCACGATGAGACGGTCCCGCACGTGCCGCGTGATGTCGATCGTCGCCGCTGCGTGCCTCGCCCTTCCCGGCCTGGAGGCGATGGCGGGAGGGGCACGGCTGTCGGCCGAGCAGCGGAAGGCCGCGGTGGCCCGCTACGACGCGGCGCTGCGCCAGGGCGCCGAGTGGCTGCTCGAGCAGCAGGACGAGAAGGGGACCTTCGGCGGCCCTGCCGCGGTGGGCAAGACGGGCTTGGCCGTCACCGCGCTGCTGTCCACCCCCGACGCGGCGAAGCTGCGCGAGCACCCCGTGGTGGAGAAGGCCGTGGCCTACCTGGTCTCCATGGCCCAGCCCGACGGCTCGATCAATACCCCCGGGGAGAAGGGGCTGGCCAACTACCAGACCAGCGCCGCGGTGACCGCCCTCAGCCTCTACGACGCCGAGAAGTACGAGGAGGTGCGAAAGCGCGCCGTCCGCTACCTGGTGGGCATCCAGCACACCGAGGGGGCCATGGCCGGCGGCTTCGGCTACAACCGCGATAAACGGCCCGACCTGTCCAACACCCAGTTCGCCCTCGAGGCCCTCAAGTCGGGGGGCATGGAGGAGGACAGCGAGGCCTTCCAGCGATGCCTCAAGTTCCTCCAGCGCTGCCAGAACCGCTCGGAGTCCAACGACCAGCCGTGGGCCACCAACGACGGGGGGGCGATCTACTACCCCGGACGCTCCAACGCCGGGGTGATCCAGCTGCCCAACGGCCAGGTGATCTACAAATCCTACGGGAGCATGACCTATGCCCTCCTGCGGGGCTACATCCTGTGCGGCCTCGAGCCCGACGACCCGCGGGTCCAGGCCGCCCAGAAGTGGATCACCGAGCACTACACCCTGGACGCCAACCCGGGGATGGAGAACGAGAAGCAGGGGCTCTACTACTACTACCTGTCGATGGCCAAGGCCCTGGGCCTGCTCGACAAGCGCACCCTCCGCCTGCCCGAGGGCATCCAGGTGAACTGGGCGAAGGACCTCGGCGATCGACTGGTCTCCCTCCAGAGGGACGAGGGCTACTGGGTGAACGAGGCCATGCGGTGGTACGAGAACGACAAGGTGCTAGCCACCTCCTACGTCATGATCGCTCTCAGCGAGTGCCGCCAGGCCCTCGCCGAGCAGCCGTGAGCCCTCCCGCGCGGCCCAGCGCCCGGGGCGCCGACGCGTGGCGTCGGCCCCGGTGGGCGCTCGCCGCGCTGCTCGCCGCCCTGCTCGGCCCCGCGCCGCTCCTTGCCGCGCCCGGCGACCCCTTGCCCCTGGGACACGGCTACCGCGTGCGCTTCGACGAGCGAGGCGTGTGGCGAGCCGAGGGCGAGCGGGGCACGCTGCTGCGCAATTGCGGGCTCCGCGTGTGGACAGAGGCCGGCTACCGCGCCCAGAGCGACGCCCGCCCCGCATCCTCTCCCGGCGACGGGGCCACGGGCCGCACCTTCCACGGGACCCTCCGCGCCGGCCGCCATACCGTGCGCTACTGGCAGACGGCGACGCCGGTGGCGGGCGGGCTGCTGGTCCGCTACGCCGTCGCGGCCCCGGGGCTGGACGAGGACGACGAGGTGGCCGCCGGCTTCGAGCTGCCCGTGGGCACCTTCGGCGGGGGCCGGTGCTCGGCGGGCGGCAGGCACGTGCCCCTCCCGGAGGCCCGGAGCGCCAAGCCCCGGCTGCTCCAGCGCCCGGCCACGACGCTGCGCGTGGAGCGCGACGGGCTGGCCCTCTCGTTCCAGCGGCGGCGGGAAGGCAAGGTGCTGGTCCAGGACGGGCGACACTGGCACAACCCCTGCTACCAGGCCATGGCCTACGCCCGTCGGGGCGCCGGCGATCCCCAGGGCTGGCGCTCGCTCGAGGTCCTGGTGCGGCTTGGCGAGCCCGCCGAAGGACCTCTCATCGCCGCCGTCGCGCCCCGTGAGACGTCCCTCCCGTGCACCGAGGTCCACCAGGTGGAGGTGGTGCTCTGGGCGCAGTACCAAAACCCCTTCCGGGACGACCAGGTGCGCCTGTGGGCCGAGGTGACCCCGCCCTCCGGCGAGCCCTACAGCGTCGAGGGCTTCTTCGCGCGAGACTACCAGCGAAGCCGCGAGGGCACGCTCGAGAGGCTCCAGCCCCGGGGCCACGGGCGGTGGCGACTCCGCCTGGCGCCCACCCGGCCTGGCAAGTACTCCTACGTGGTCCGAGCCCAGACTCCCCGGGGGCAGACCGCCTGGGAACCCGCCACCGTGATGGCACAAGAGGCGCAGGGACAGCCCTTCCTCCGCCCGCCCACCCGCCAGAGCCGATACCTGGAGACCGCCCGCGGCCAGCCCGTGCTCCTCATCGGCCACAACTACGCCTGGCCCGACCCCGATGCCCCCACCTACGACGCCGACGCCATGCTCGCCCGCATGGCCGGGGCGGGCCTCAACGCGGCTCGGCTGTGGCTGTGTTCCTGGGGCATCCGCATCGAGGGCCAGCGGCCCGACGCCTACCGGCTCGACGACGCCTGGCGGCTCGACCACGTGCTCGCCACGGCGCGCCAGCACGGCGTCTACGTCCTGTTGTGCCTCGACAACTTCACCGACCTGTCCGCACCCCAGAAGGCGGCCCACAACCCCTACCTGGTACGGAACGGCGGGCCGTGCCGCCGGCCCGAGCAGTTCTTCTCCCTCCCCGAGGCCAGGGCCCAGCACCGCCGACGCCTGCGCTACCTCCTGGCACGCTTCGCCGCCCGCTCCAGCATCGCCGCCTGGGAACTGTGCAACGAACTCGACTACGCAACCCCACAGCGGCGCGACCCCGCACTCCTGGACTGGACCCGCCAGGCCGCCGCCTACCTGGGCAGCCGCGACCCCCATCGGCGCCCCGTGACCGCCAGCCTCGGACCGCGCTCGACGTGGGACGAACTGTGGCAGCTCCCCCAGCTCGCCCTCGTCCAGGCCCATACCTACATCCACCGCCCCGTGCCCCTGCGCGACCGCACGGAGCTCGACGCCGCGGCCCTGGCGCTCAGGGAGGCGGAGCGGGGCGGCGCCTTCGCAAAGCCCTTCCTCGTCGGGGAATTCGGCTTCCTGGGCACCCGCGACCACAACCCCCTGAACGAGGCCGATCGCACCGGCGTCCATCTGCACAACGCGCTCTGGGCATCCGCCCTCGGCGGGTGCGCGGGCACCGCCATGAGTTGGTGGTGGGACAGCTATCTCGCCGACCGCGACCTCTACTACCACTACACCGCCATCGCCCGCTTCTTCCGCGGCCAGCCCCTGCCCGGCCCTGAATGGAACGCCTTCCGCGCGAAAGGCGAAGGCCCGGTGCGCATCGTCGGTCTCAAGTCCGCTTCCGCCGCCCTTCTGTGGGTCCAGCACCGTCGCAACACCTGGTACCGCCGCGTCGTCGAAGAGCGCCAGCCCCCCGCACTCGAAGGCGTGAGCATCAACCTCACAGGACTCGACCCCGGACGCTACCGCGTGGAATGGTGGGACACCTATGCCGGCCAGGTCGTCACCCACATCGTGCGACAGGCCGACAGGGGACGCATCCTCCTCCGAGTCCCCGGCCGTTTCCCCGATATCGCGTGCAAGATCCGCCGCCTCGGCCCTTGAGCGCCGCCTATCAGGCCAGATCCCATGGCTGCTCGTCGGCACCGTCGGCCCCAGGCGTAGGCACCCTCGGCCCCAGACATGAGCGACGCCGGCCACGCAGCCTCATCGTGCGTGTCCGGCGTCGATTCCAGTCGCCACGGCCTGTTGCTACGTCCGCGGCGCCATCACCAGTCGTCGCGACCGCGCAACCCCACCGCGTGCAGGTCAGTGCCCCGAGGCAAAGAGACAAGATACGGCGAGCGGACCGGCGTCGCCTCGTTCCTCCTGCGGCACTTTTTGCAGATGCGGTGGCAGCGGTCGGTCCAGAGCTTGCGGCCGCAGCCGAGACAGGTCATCCATTTTTTGATGGTGTCGGGGTTTTTCTGGTCGGTTTGCATGGCGGGGGGTCTCCAAGGTCGGCACTCGAGGGCTGTGCTCTTTCCGGGGGAGGGAGGGGTTGCAATTCGCGTGCCGGTTGGGGACGGGGCGCTGGGCGGAGGGCGCGGGGTCGACGTAGGGGTTTATGCGTTGGGGATTTAGGGGATCGGGGGGAGCGGCGAGGGCGCCCGCCGGGGGGCCGCAAGGGGCGGAAAAGTTGTCCCACTTGGTGCAGTGGAGGCCCGCAATTCGTTGCGTTTCCCCCGCGCGGCGGGGCCG
>JBKHIY010000073.1:0-23831 GCA_046538415.1 Candidatus Brocadiia bacterium
AGCACAACGTTGCCAACGTTGTTGTCGTGGGTTCAAATCCCATCACCCGCTCCATCTTTTTGGTCCCATTGCGAGCAATTGTGTCTCGGAGGCATGCGGAACGGTATGGACGATCCCAAGGGCGGTGCCGCCCCCGAGCAGGAAGATGAGCAGGCGACGACCTCGGGCTTCCCGCAGAGCGGGGACACGGCGGAGGAGGCGAACGTCGGTGGCGACGGGGAGGGGCAGGGCGCCGCCGGTGGCCGGGGGGAGGGCGCGGAGGGAACGAGCAGTCGCGAGGCCGAGGAGGCCCAGGCCGCGGCCGATGACGAGCCGCAGGGAGCACAGGCGAAGGCCGGTGACGAGGCGGAGGGGCCTCAGGATGCCGCCAGTGGGGAGGAGGCCCCAGCGGCGCCCGCCGGCGGAGCCGAGACGACCCAGGCCGAGGACGAGCAGCCGGAGGCCGCCGAAGGCCCCCAGGTGACCACCGAGGTCGAGGAGACGGGACCCTGCGCCCGCCGCGTCCGCGTGGCCGTCCCCGAGGAGCGGGTCCAGCAGGAGATCGACAAGAGCTACGAGGAGCTCCGCAACACGGTCTTCATCAAGGGCTTCCGCAAGGGCCGCGTGCCCCGCCACGTCCTCGAGCGCCGCTTCGGCGAGGAAGTGCTGGAGAGCGTCAAGCAGACGCTCGTGGACGAGGGCTTCCACAAGGCGCTCGACGACCATTCGCTCGAGCTCGCCGTGCCTCCCGACATCGACATCGAGGCGATAGCCATCCAGCCTGGCCAGCCGCTGGACTTCGAGGTCGGCGTCGAGGTCGAGCCCCAGTTCACCATCGACAACTACCGCGGCCTGGAGGTCGAGCGCCTCCCCGTCGAGGTCACCGACGCCGACGTGGATCGGGCCGTCGAAGGCTTCCGCATGCAGCACGGCGAATACCGCACCATCGCCGACGGCCAGGTGGGCGAGACCGACGTGCCCGTCTGCCACGCCATCGCCCTCCAGGACGGCCAGGAGCTCTGGCGCGACCAGGAGCTGGGGGCCAACCTCCCCGGCGGCACCCTCGGCGGAATGGCCGTGCCCGGCCTCAAGGACCAGCTCCTCGGAGCCCAGGTGGGCGACACCCGCACCTTCCACCTCACCCTCCCCGACGACTTCTCCGCCGAGGAGCACCGCGGCAAGGAGGTCGACCTCGAGGTCACCGTCGACGAGCTGCGCCGCTTCGAAGCCCCCGAGCCCACCGACGAATGGGCCGAGTCCATCGGCTTCGACGACCTCGAGGACCTCCGCGACGAGCTCAGCGACGAGCTACGCCGACGGCGCGAGCAGGAGGCCGACGAAGCCGTCCACCGCCGCATCGAGGACCAGCTCCTCCAGCTCACCGACTTCGACGTTCCCCCCGGCCTGGTCGACCGCATGGTGAGCAGCGTCACGGAACGCCAGCGCATGGCCCTCCTCTACCACGGAGCCCCGCAGGAGCAGATCGACGAGGCCCTCGCCCGCCAGGAGGGCGCCACCCGCGAGCACAGCGTGCGCCAGTGCAAGCTCTACTTCATCCTCCACAGGATCGCTGAGCAGGAGAAAATCTTCGTCACCGAGGACGAAGTGGACCAGCGCATCCAGGCCATCGCCCTCAACTACCGCCGCCGCCCCGAGGAAATCGCCAGCGAACTCGAGCGCACCGGCCGCATGAGCTCCCTCCGCCGCCAGATGCGCGAGGAGAAGGTGCGCGACTTCCTCGTCCAGCAGGCCCACATCGCCGAAGCCGAGGGCCAGCAGGCCCCCGCCGACGACCAGCCGCCCCCCGAGCCCGAAGAATAGGTCGTATAGGTCGTATAGGTCGTATAGGTCGTATAGGTCCTATAGGACCTATGCGAGGGCCTCCCCGCCGCCGGGCGCTCACCCGCCCAAGGCCACGGGCAGAAGCCTCTCCTCGACCCCCATGTAGCGCTCGTCGACCTCCTGCTGGATGCCCAGCGTGAGGCCCAGCGCCGTGACGATCCGACAATAGGTCTTCACCTCTTCGACCGACAGCCTCCGCTCCTTGCGGTCCTTCAGCCACTTGTGGCACACCTGGTATCCGCCCACGCGGACTTCCCACACCTCGGGCGGCACGGGCGCGAAGTACTGGGCCGGGTTGATGTAGGCCCGCTGCTCGTCCTCGTCGTAGCGGAAGCCCTTGCTCTTGGTCCGCGCCACCTTGCTGTCGCCCTGGCCCTCGAACCGCGCCGCCGGCGGGTCCAGCTCGTCGGACCGCAGCAGGTGGAGGGCCACCAGCCGCTCGCCCAGGGCGGCCAGCTCGGCGAACAGCCCGGCGTCGGCTGTGAAGGGCACCCTGGGGAAGTCGGTGCGCAGGAACTCCGCGTATCGCTCGCGATAGGTCGGCGCGTAGAGCACGGCGTAGATGTAGTGGAAGATCTCCTCCGGCGACGGGGTCCGCCCGTAGGCCTCCGCCAGCGCCGGCACCAGGTCGGGGTGCAGATTCGGCTCGCGGTCGGACGGCGCAAGGTGGGCGAAGAGATCGTCGCGTTGGACGTCGGGGTAGACATACAATGGGAAGTAATAGTTGATGTGGTAAGCGGCCAGCGACTTGTGCGCTCCTATCGTGGTGGTGACTAATGCTCCAAATTCGTCCTGGTTCTGCTTGGGACTGATAAGTGCCAGATTCTCCTGTAGCATGTGCTGCATCACCTCTGGGCGGGGCATGCAGTGGAAGCCGCGAGAGACCCCGGTATAGTAGGTGTACCGCACATCGAACGGCCGGTACAAAATGGGCACCACGTTATGGCGCGAGGGGCCCGAATCGCGCAGGTCCTCTTGTGCCCGGCCCACCTTCCAGTCGCGCACGTCCTTGCCGAGCTTGTAGCCCTTGCGCGCCAGGTCGGGCGCCATGCGCGCGAAGTTCATCACCGTGTGCCAGGCCTCATCCGCCGTCCAGTGGATGGTGAGTTTGTCCCGCGCGGTCACGATGCCCACGCTGTGCACGGGGAACACATCGGGCACAGGAACGAACGCATCGTAGGCTTCCTGGAGCGCGCGGTCCCGCGGCACGAAGAGGAAGAAGTCGGGCTTGGGGTCGATGGCCTGCCACTCGGTATTCTCGACGTCGTGATCATCGAGCCAGTCGGTCTTGTCCTGTCGCGGTCCGTAGATTTCGGCGTGGTGGATGGGGGGCATGGGGCGATCTCCCGTGGGTGTTGCGGGCGTCGGGCATCTGCCGTAACGCCAGCATCCTGCTGGCAGTCATGGCGGGCATCTTGCCCGCCATCGCGGCGGCTGGAAGCCGCCGCGCCAGCCGCCTGGAAGGCGGCGTTACGCGAGAGAAGAAAGCAGCATGTTTCTCGCTCCCGAGGTCTCCATTTGGCGGTTCGTGCGGGGGGCGAGGAAAGAGAAGAGATAGGGCATATAGGTCCTATAGGACGGATAGGAGCGGGAACACGGACCGACGGCACGGCGGGCGGGCCGGTGCCGGCGTCCCTTGCGCGGGGCCACCGGCCAGATCGCCATGCCGCGTCCCTCCGGGCGACCTATACGACCTATAGGTCTTATAGGTCCTATAGGTCCCGGGAGAGGCGTTCCCTGGCGCGTCGGCGCGCTGCGTGGCGGGCGGGGCGGTCGCTGGGCCGGCGTGCCTAATCGTCGTGCCCTCCTGGGTTCCTGCGGCCGCTGTGCCGCTGTTGGCGCCGGGCCGCCTGGCGGGCGTGGTAGAGCCGCTCGGTGAACCCGCCCTCGGCGAGGAAGCGCTGCTCGAGGCCCCGAAGCTGCTGGTCGAGCAGGTAGTTCGCCTGGTGGAGGATGCAGACCAGGGTGTTCGCGGCCACTTCGGGGGAGCCGCGCTCGATATACGACCTATAGGTCCTATAGGACCTATTCGGCACGTAGGCCAGCCCGCGGACCTCTTTCGCCTGCGGGGCGTCCTTGCCCCAGAGGGGCAGGCCGCGCTGGCGAAGGAAGTCCTGGCAATCCTGGAGCAGCTCTTCGAGGCTGGCGCGGGCGACGCCCACGAGCTTCAGCTCCCCCTTGTTCGATGTGCCGGACCCCGTGCACCCCTCGGCGATGTTCTGCTTCCCGCTGCGTGCCGCCTGCACCATCTGGTCGTGGGTGCGGGAGCGGCGGGGGATGAACCGCTCGCAGAAAGCCACCGTGCCGTCGTAGACGATCTCCGCCATCTGGTACGACTTCAGGTCGCGGTATCCGCCGTGGGGCGCGAGGGGGCGCGGGGGGTCGCCGCGGGAGGGATCGCCGGGCGGCGGGTCGCCGTGGGGCATGGGACGCTTTCCTTTCTTTTCTTCTGATAGGACCTATAGGTCATATAGGACCTATTCTTCGTGGCTTTCCTCTTGGCCCGGGGTTCGCTTGACCATGAAGCAGATCGCGACGCCCTGGCGGATGTCGAAGACGTTCTGGTCCGGCGAGCCGTCGGGACAGGTCTCGCGCTTGAGGGAGTTGCCGTGCAGGTCGAGCACGTAGATATCGTCGAAGGTCTGCATCAGGCTCCAGCGCATGCCCCGGAACGTGGGGTTATCGAGCCAGGAGTGGTTGGTGATCATGCCCACCACGCCGCGGCCCGCCTGCTCGATCTTCCACTGCGCGAGGCGCAGAAACTTCACGTAGTCGTCCTGGAGCCACTTGGGGTTCTTCTCCCCCAGCGGCTTGCCGTCACAGAAGAAATAGTCTTTGATCAGCCTTCCGATGAAGGTGGGCTGGCTCACGCTGGCCATATCGCGGGTTGCGGTTCGCAGCACCGGTTTGGCGCCGCTCGTCTCGGCGGGTACCCAACCGGTTATGTAGGGGGTGTTCTCTGCGATCCTCTTTGGCTTTTCGCTCACGTTTGCCGAATGGCCGCTGTACGGCGGATTTCCGAGGATGACGAGGATGGTCTGCTTCTTGACCTCGCCGGCGAGGTGGGACTCCTCGGCGAGGGCGGAGAGGCCGGGGAGCGCGCTCTGCTCCAGCTCCTCCATGTCCAGGGTGTTGGTCAGGTAGAAGCGGACCCGCTCGTCATCGGCGAGTCGGTGTCCCAGCTCCTCGAGGAAGAAGCTCATCTTGAGGTGGCCCACGGCGTAGGGGGCCATCATCAGCTCGAAGGCGTAGAAGTTGGGCAGGATGTGGGAGCGGATGAAGTCCTCCCGCCCGCCGGGGCCGTAGTTGCTCTCGAACTCCTCGACGGCCTGCCTGGCGGCGTGGGCCACAAAGGTCATGGTCCCCGCGGCGGGGTCGAGGAGGGTCACGCCCTCGGAGGCGAGGCCGTCGGCCTTGCCGAACTGGTCTTTGAGGATCTTGTGGAGGGAGCGGACGATGTAGCGGACGACCGGTTCGGGGGTGTAGTAGACCCCGCGCCGCTCGCGCTCCTCGGGGTCGTAGGCGGCGAGAAAGGTCTCGTAGAAGTGGACGATGGGGTCGGAGCCCTTGCCCTCGCGGTAGTAGCGCTCGAGGATGGCGGGGGCGTCGGCCACGGCGAGCACCTCCGCGATGTCGTCCACCATCCATTCGATCTGCGGGGGCAGCTCCTCGAGGGAGATGAATCGGAACAGGTCGCGGAGGATGCCGATGGTGTGGGGGATGCGCTCGAAGGCCCGCCGGCGGTTGAAGCCCGAGCCGGAGCGCGTCCTGGCCGCGAAGAGGCCGTAGGTGATGGTCTGGGCGTAGAGGTCCGCGAAGTCGGCCTTCGAGAGGTCGGCGATGAGGAAGCCCTTGAAGGCCTCGTAGAAGCCGGCCAGGCGCCCGCCGCCCGGCTCGTCCTCCTGGGCCAGCTGCTGCGCCAGAACGTTGCGGAGGAAGCGCGTGCGGTGGGCGAGCTGGACCGCCAACTGCTCGGCGCTGGGCGCCTGGGGCAGGGAGAAGTCGAGGAATCGCTCGAAGAGCGCCCACAGCTCGGCCCCGTGCTCGATGGGCGGGGCCACCCCCAGGTTCAGCGGCTCGGACCGCGCGGCGAGCACGGAGTCCACCAGCCGGCCCTCGCGGTAGAGCTGGAACTCCAGGAAGTTGGTGAGGATGAGGTTGGGGAAGGTCTCGCGATAGCGGCGGAGCTGCTCGGTGCCGGCGATGGCGTCGAGCGGCGTGCCGGAGGGGGTCTTGGCCTCGATGTAGCCCACGATGCGGTCGGTGCCGTTCCACAGGCGGAAGTCGGGGCTTCCGCCCTCGGTGGGCCGGGGCTGAATGGTGGCCTGGACGTCGGTGCGGCCGGTCTGGTGGGCCACGCGGGTCATCAGCTCGGCGAGGGGTGCGTAGAAGCTCTCCTCGCGGGCGTCGCCCGTGCGGGCCACCTCGGCGAGGCGGCGGGCGTAATCGCGGAGAAGGGTGCGCTGGCTCATGGGTAGCGCCTTTGGCCACAGTGTAGCCCCGCGGGGCAGGGGATGCAAGGGGGGCATGCCCCGCGCGGCGGCTTCGTATAGGTCCTATAGGTCCTATGCGACCTATCGGATAGCCCCGCCTCCCCGCTGTGGCGCTTGACAGGCCGTGGCCGGCGCGGTATGCCTGGCGGGCGGAAAGGGGGGACGCCATGGGCGAGCAGGCCGGCGAGCGATGGGTCGAGGGCCATACCCTGGGCAGGAAGCGGCTCTTCTGGTGGCGGGTGGACGAGGACGGGAATCTGCTGGTGAAGCGCTCGGGCCGCGATGGGCGGCAGAGGGAAGCCGTCGCGGTGGTGCGAGCGGAGGAGCTGCGCCGGCTCGAACGCTGGATGGCCGACGGGCAGTGGCACCCCCTGGCCGCGGGGCCCCACGCGGTGGGCTCGGGCGCGGAAGGCGAGCGCGGGCTGGGCGCGTTCCTCCACGGCGAGCTGGGCTGGCCGGCCTCGGCCACGGTGCTGGCCAGCCACCTGGCGGCGGCCCTCGTGGAGGCGGAAGCCTGGACGTGGAACGGGCGGAAGAAGGGCGCGGCGTTCCGCCAGGCCAAGGGAGGGGAGGGGCTGGCGGCCCGGCTGCGCGCCGGCTACCGGCGCCTGCGGCCGGCCCCGAAGAAGCCGCGGACGGGCAAGCCGCGGCGACGAGGGCGCCAGCAGCCGCCCCGGTTCAGCCTCGAGGGCAAGTTCCTGGCCCTCAGCAGGAGCCTGCGGGCGCGGTTCGAGGAGTGTGGCTCGGGCGGGCAGCACGGGCCGGAGAAGGGCCGGCGGCGGGAGGGGGCGATGCGGGAGTTCCTCCGCGCCCAGCTCCCCGGGCGCTACGCGGTGGGCCGGGGCGAGGTGGTGGCGTCCATGGGGGAGGCCAGCCGCCAGGCCGACGTGCTGATCTACGACGCGCTCCATACCCCGGTGCTGGTGGATAGCGGCGGCTCCCAGGTCCTGCCCGTGGAGTGTGTGTACGCCGTGGTGGAGGTCAAGCCCCGCCTCACGCCCACGACGCTGCGCGCGGCGCTGGAGAACGTGTGGTCGGTGAAGTGCCTCAGCCGCTCGGTGCACCTGGGGCCGCGGGGGGCGAAGGGCGACATCGAGGCCCCCATCTACGGGGCCATCTTCAGCCTGGAGGGCATGGACCACCGCAGCCTGCTGGCCGAGCTGCGGCGGGCCCAGGACGAGTGGCCGGTGGCGATGTGGGTGGACTTCGTGTGCGTGCTCGACCAGGCGGTGGCCTGGCGGGACGCGGCGGGGGCGCCCACGTGGAGCCCCGAGGGGGCCTGGGCCACGTCGTTCATCACCGCCCTGGCCGCGGGGCCCCACAGCCTGCTGCTCTTCTACCTGAGCCTGATGCGGGACGTGAACGCCAAGAACCCGCGTCCGCCGGACCTCATGCACTACGCCCAGCGGATCGACCTGCCGCCGCCGCTGCGGGGCTGAGGGCCGAGGGCTTTGACTCCCGTGCCCCCAGGCGGTATGCTATGGGAAGAGGCCGCGGGGCGCTCGCCGGGCGGATCCTGCCCCGAGCGCCGGCCACGTCCCCTTGTCCCCTGCCCAGGAGCCACTCGCATGCCGTCGCTGGTACCCATCGTGGTGGAGAAGGAAGGGCACATCGAGCGTGCCTACGACATCTTCTCGCGGCTGCTCAAAGACCGCATCATCTTCATCGGCACGCCCATCGACGACTATGTGGCCAGCCTGGTGATCGCCCAGATACTGTTCCTGGCCAACGAGAAGAAGGGCCAGGACATCGACATCTACGTGAACTCCCCCGGGGGCTTCGTGCACTCCGGCCTGGCGGTGATCGACACCATGACGTTCGTGCCCTGCGACGTGCGCACCACGTGCATCGGGATGGCGGCCTCGATGGCCGCGGTGATCCTGGCCTGCGGGGCCAAGGGCAAGCGCCGCATCCTGCCCAACGCCCGGGTGATGCTCCACCAGCCGGCGGGCGGGATGCAGGGCACGGCCTCGGACATCAAGATCCACGCCGACGAAATCCTCAAGCTCAGGGCCCGGGTCAACGACATCCTGGCCCAGGCCACCGGCCAGCCCCTGGAGACCATCGAGCGGGATACCGACCGCGACTTCTTCATGTCCTCCGAAGCCGCCCACAAGTACGGCCTCGTGGACGAAGTGCTGACCACCGCAAAGGCCCAGGAATAGCAGCCCGATGGGAAAGACAGACGACAAGAAGCCCGTCCAGGTGTGCTCCCTGTGCGAGAAGAGCTCGGAGCTCGTGGACTTCATGATCCCCGGGCCCCACGGCATCTTCATCTGCGAGGACTGCGTGGAGATCTGCCACGCACTGCTGCGCTACGAGCGCCAGCGAGCCCACGGGATCGACCGCGACGCGCCCAACCTCCTGTCCCCCGCCGAACTCAAGAGCCACCTCGACCAGTACGTGGTGGGCCAGGAACACGCCAAGAAGACCCTCTCCGTCGCCGTCCACAACCACTACAAGCGCCTGCTGTGCGCACGCCCCGAGGGCGAGGACGACGACGCGGTGGAGATCGAGAAGTCCAACATCCTGCTCATCGGGCCCACCGGGTGCGGGAAGACCCTCCTCGCCCGCACCCTGGCCCGCGTGCTCGACGTGCCCTTCGCCATCGGCGACGCCACCACCCTCACCGAGGCCGGCTACGTGGGCGAGGACGTGGAGAATATCCTCCTCCGCCTCCTCCAGGTGGCCGACATGAGCCGCGAGCGGGCCGAGCAGGGCATCGTGTTCGTCGACGAAATCGACAAGATCGGCAAGACCAGCGAAAACGTCTCCATCACCCGCGACGTCAGCGGCGAGGGGGTCCAGCAAGCCCTCCTCAAGATGCTCGAAGGCACCATCGCCAGCGTGCCCCCCGGCGGGGGACGCAAGCACCCCGAGCAGCACTACATCCCCATCGATACCTCCAAAATCCTGTTCATCTGCTCCGGCACCTTCACGGGGCTGGAGAACATCATTTCCAAGCGCATCGGGCGCTCCCTCATCGGATTCTCCAGCGAGATCACCCGCGACGTGTCCGAGGAGAAGCTGAAGGGCGAAATCCTGGCCGAGGTGGAGCCCGAGGACCTGGTGAGCTACGGCATGATCCCGGAGTTCATCGGACGCCTCCCCGTCCTCTCCGCCCTCCGCCCCCTCACCGAGGACGACCTCATCCGCGTGATGACCGAGCCCCGCAACGCCCTGGTCAAGCAATACCTCAAGCTCTTCGAGCTCGAGGAGCGCAAGCTGAGCTTCACCCACGACGCCCTCCGCCAGATCGCCCGCCGGGCCATCGACCGGGGCACCGGCGCCCGGGCACTGCGCTCCATCTTCGAGAGCATCATGCTCGACATCATGTTCGAGCTGCCCACCCGCCAGGACATCCGCGAGATCGTGGTCACCCCCGAGGTCGTTCGCGGCGAGGCCAACCCCCTCGACCAGGCCCGCGCCCAGCGCGACAGCGCCTGAGCCCCCCGCCCACAACGAAGCAGGGGAGGGGCCGCCCGGCCGTCCGGGTCTAGCCCCTCCCCCAGCGTGGTCGCGCCGCCACGCCGCTCAGGCGCGGATCGTACGGATGTTCTCCAGGCACCGCCGAGCGCACTCGAACGCTCCCAGGGAAGAGCCGCCGAACTCCACGATGTACCACTCCGTGCCACCGATGGTGCGGCAGAGGGTGAAGACGTCCTTCCAGGGCACGCTGCCGGCGCCCACCACGCCCTGTCCGCCGCGCTCCTTGAGGTGCACGGTGGCGGCGCGGCCGGGGTACTTGCGGAGGATGGCCAGGGGGTCGCCGCCGCCACCCATGCAGTTCCCGGTGTCGAGCTGCATCACCACGTCGTCGCAGGTGTTGGAGAAGAAGAGGTCCCAGCCGCACGGGCCGCCGTCGATGGGCTTGAACTCGTAGGCGTGGTTGTGGTAGCCGACGCGCAGGCCGTGGGGCTTGGCCTTGGCGGCCAGCCCGTCGAAGAGCTTGGCCGTCTCCAGCCACGCCGCCTTGTCCTCGTGGTACTTGCGGGGCAGGCTGGGGACGATGAGGAAGCGGTTGCCCAGGGTCTTGTGCAGCTCGATGGTGCGCCCCAGGTCGTCACCCAGCAGGGAGTTCAGGCTGGTGTGGGTGCCGCAGCAGCGCAGGCCGTTGTCGTCGAGCAGCTGGCGCAGGGCCTCGGGCTTGCGGTCCCAGCCGTAGTAGCCGGCGAACTCGACGCCGTCGTAGCCCAGCTTGCCCACGGTCTCGATGGTCTTCGCGAAGTCCTTCTTGCACTCCCCGCGCACGGAGTAGAGCTGGAGTCCCACGGGGATGGGCCGCTGCTTCTCCGGCTCGGCGGCCAGGGGGCGGGCGCCGGCAGCGGCCAGGCCCGCCGCGGCGCCCAGGCGGAGGAGGTCGCGGCGGCTCAGCGGGCGGTCGTCTCGGACGGGCATGCGTGGTCTCCTTTGCTGGCCGGTCGAAGGGCGTGTCGGGGGTTCAGGCCTTGCCCATCTTGCGGAGGTTGTCCAGGCACCGGCGGACGCACTCGAGGGGCGGATAGGCGTAGCTCTCCTGCTCGACGATGTACCACTCGGTGCCGCCGAGGCGCTCGCAACGGTCGAAGATGTCGTCCCAGGGGCACTGGCCCTCGCCGATGAGGGCCTTGGGGTCGTCCTCGGAGTACTCCTTGAGGTGGACGGTGGTGGAGCGCCCGGGGAAGCGCTCGAGCATGGCCACGGGGTCGCCGCCGCCGTGCAGGCAGTTGCCGGTGTCGAGCTGGAGGATGACGTCGGGGCGGGTGGCCTCGCCGAGGACGACCCAGGGCAGCTCGCCGTCCAGGGGCTGGAATTCCACGGCGTGGTTGTGGTAGCCGGTGCGCAGGCCGTGGGGCTGGAGCTTTTCGGCCAGGCGGTTGAAGAAGTCGGCCGTGCGCCGCCAGGCGTCGGGCGAATTGCGCCACTCCTCGGGCAGCCCCGGCACCACCAGGTAGGGGATGCCCAGGGCCAGGGCGAAGTCGATGGTCGCGGCCAGCTGGTCGTCCTGGACGCTGGCCAGGGGGGCGTGGCAGCCGCAGCAGGCGAGGCCGCGCTGGTCGAGCATGGCCCGCAGCTCCTGCGCGTCGCGGCCGTAGTAGCCGGCGAAGTCGACCCCCGCGTAGCCCATCTCGGCCACCTGGTCGAGCACCGCGGGGAGGTCCGCCTCGCAGTCCTGGCGCACGGAGTAGAGCTGGAGGCCGATGGGGATGTCCGCCACGGGTCGTCTCCTAATGAGGGCGGGGGGGACGAAGCGGGAGTCTACCGGCCCGCGGCGCGATTTGCAAATGCCCCTGCTAGGCGAAGGCGCCGTAGGCCCGGCAGGCGGCGAACAGGGCATCGATATTGGCCAGCGGCACCTCGGGCTCGAGCACGTGGGTGGGGGCGAGGATCAGGCCGCCCTCCCGCCCGTACTTCTCGATGCACGCCTTGACCCGGGCGCGGACGTCGCCGGGGCTGCCCCAGGGCATGGTGCTCTGGGTGCCGATGCAGCCGTCGAAGGTCAGGCGGCGGCCGAAGCGGCGATGGATGGCGTCGATGTCCAGGCACTCGGGCTGGAGGGGGTTGAGGATGTCGAGGCCGGCCTCCACCAGCTCGGGCACGATGGCCTCGATGTTGCCGTCGCTGTGGTAGAAGATGCGTGCCTGGGGGCGGATGTCCTTGACCGCTCGCCAGATGGGCGCCCACTTGGAGAGCATGAAGGTGCGCCAGGTGTGGGGGGAGAACATGAGGGACTTCTGGTTGGCCACGTCGTCGCCGCAGTGGATGAGGTCGGCGCCGGCGCGGGCGAAGGCGGTGGCCTTGACCCGATTCTGGTCGGCCAGCCGCTGGAGCAGGCAATGGGCCCAGGCGGGGCGCTCGATGAGGTCGGTGAGGAACGGCTCGTAGCCGCGGATCTGCCAGGCGGTCTCGTAGATGTGGCCGACCCCGCCCACCACCACCTTGCCCTCCGCGTGGGCCGCCTCGGCCTGGGGAGCGAGGTGGTCGTGGCCCCAGGTGCTCAGGTCGTCGAGCGGGTAGTCCTCGATGTCCTTCAGGCTCGCGGCGTTGCGCAGGGGGGAGATGTAGCCCCAGAAGTGGTAGAAGTGGGCGGGGGCCTGGGCCACGCCCCAGGCGTTGATGGTCGTGCCCTCGGGCAGGGCCTCGTGCTCCCAGTAGGGGCTGTAGTCGAGCGGCGGCAGATCGTCGGGGCGACGGAGGCCCAGGTGGGAGGCGGCGTAGAAGCCGTAGTGGCCGGCGATGTCCTCCGTGCCGATGTGCCCGACCACGCGGCGGCGCAGGTCGTCCGTGAATCCCGCGTGGTAGAGGATGCGGCTGGGACGGCGATGCTCCGTGGTGGCCAGGAAGTCCTCCAGATCGGTGGCCATGGCGGCGATGTCCTACAGGGGCCGGCGAGGCGAAACTGCGTGCGGGAGACCATCATAGCCTCGCCGCGCGAGGACGCAAGCCGCCCGGGCGTTTGCGTGGCCGACGGCCCTGCGATATGCTACCCGCCGGACCAATCGTCTACGCGGGCGGCGCAGCAGACCGGTCGATGGCCGCTCGCGGCCATAAGGAGCCAGCCGTGAGCTGTACCGCGCGCCGGTCGTTGGGGGTTCTCCTGACCCTGGTTGCCGCCGCGGCGTCCTCGGGAGGGGACTGGCCGCAGTGGGGCGGGAGCGACGCCCGGAACATGGTGTCCCCGGAGCAGGGGCTGCCTGCGTCGTTCGAGCCCGGCAAGAAGTCCGGCGGAAGCATCGCCCTGGCGACCACCCGCAACGTGCTGTGGGCGGCCAGGCTGGGCTGCTACGCCTACGGCAACCCCACCGTGGCGGACGGAAGGCTTTTCGTGGGGACCGACGACGACACGCTGCGCGGCGACAAGCGCCTCAAGCGCACCCGCGCGGGGCTGGTCCAGTGCTTCGACGCGGCCACGGGCAAGCTCCTGTGGCGCCTGCCCGTGCCCAAGCGCACGCGTCTTCCCAAGGGCGCCCACTTCGGCCACCAGCACCTGGGAGTGTGCTCCTCGCCGGCGGTGGAGGGCGACCGTCTCTACCTGCTCACCAGCGCCTGCGAGGTGGTGTGCCTGGACGTCCAGGGCCAGGCGGACGGTAACGACGGGCCGTTCCGGGACGAGGCGCAGTACATCGCCGGCGACGGCCAGCCCGTCGAGCTGGCGCCCTCCGACGGCGACATCCTGTGGCGTTTCGACCTCATCGACGAGCTGGGCGTGGTGCCTCACGACGCCGCAAGCTGCTCTCCCCTCGTCCACCGCGGCATGGTCTACACCAGCACGTCCAACGGCGTGGACAAGCCGCACAAGAAGATGGTCAACCCCGACGCCCCCAGCCTGGTCGTCCTGGACGCCCGGACCGGACGCCTGGCCGCCACCGACGGCCAGGGCATCGGCCACCGCATGTACCACTGCCAGTGGTCCTCCCCCTCGGCGGGGAGCGTGGGCGGGCGCGACCTCGTCTTCCTGGGCGGCGGCGACGGCGTGTGCTACGCCTTCCAGGCCCTCGCCCGGATGCCCGACCAGCCCGTCCACCTCCACAAGGTCTGGGCCTACGACTGCAATCCCCGACACTACAAGTACCGCGACGGCAAGCTCATCCCCTACTACGACGGCGACAAGCGGAAGAAGCGAGGCAACAAGAACGACGGGAAGTACGTCGGCCCCAGCCAGATCATCGCCACCCCCGTCTTCCACCAGGGGCGAGTCTACGTGGCCATCGGCCAGGACCCCGCTCACGGACGGGGCAAGGGCCTCCTCCACTGCATCGACGCCGCCACCGGCCGCCAGGTGTGGAGCTACGACGGCCTGGACCGCAGCATCTCCACCGTCGCTGTCGCCGACGGGCTGGTCTACGCTCCCGACATCGCCGGGCGGCTCCACTGCCTGGACGCCCATAGCGGCTCCCGCGAATGGGTCCACGAGACCAAGGCCGAGAGCTGGGGCTCGCCCCTGGTGGCCGACGGCAAGGTGTTCCTGGGCACCAAGCGCGAGCTGGTGGTCCTGCGCGCGGGGCGGGAGAAGAAAGTGCTGGCCGAGATCCGGCTGGGAACTCCCCTCTACGGCACGCCCGTGGCCGCCGACGGCGTGCTCTACGTGCCATCGAACCGCTTCCTGTGGGCCGTCGCCGCCGGCACGGAGAAGGGCGAGTAGCCGCCTGCCCTAGAGGCTCCAGCCCTCGCGGTAGGGGGTGCGGACGTAGCGGTCCGCCTCGGGGAGGTTGGTGACCTTCATCGCCTCGGCGTCCCACTCGAGCCGCGTGTCCGCGCGCTTGGCCACGTTGCCCAGGGCGCACATCTCGGTCAGCGGCCCGCTGTAGCGGAAGTCGGCGCCCGCCCGGCGGCCCGTCTTGGCGGCGCGGACCCAGTCCTGCTGATGCCCGCCTCGGACCCTGGGGAGGGTCTTCTCGGGCCGCTGGTAGGCCCTCATCTTCGCCTCCGGGATCAGGCGTGGGCTGCCGCCGTAGACCCCGGCCATGAGGGCCCCCTCGGAGCCCCGGATCAGGATACCGCCCTCGCGGTGGCCCAGGGTCCTGCCCGTCTCCAGCTCCGGCGGCCGGGGCGGGCGCAGGCCGTCGTACCAGGTGAGCTTCAGCGGCGGAAGCCCCTCGCGAGCGGGGAAGCGGTAGGTGACGATGGACGCCAGGGGATGGGTCTCATCATTGAGGCCCAGGGAAGTGGCGTCGACGCTCGTCGGAGCGCCCAGCTTGAGAGCCCAGAAGACGGGGTCCAGGGTATGCGCCCCGCGGTCGCCCATCATCCCGCTCCCGAAGTCCCACCACGCCCGCCAGGTCCTGGGGTGGTAGGCCCGGTGGTAGGGTCTCTGGGGCGCGGGGCCGAGCCACAGGTCCCAGCGGAGGCCCGAGGGCAGCGGCGGGGTCTCCTTGGGTCGGCGGCTCCACTTGGGGCTCCAACTGGCGTGTCCCCAGGGATAGTAGGAGAGGGAGCACCAGGCGTCGACCTCGCGCACCTCGCCCACCGCGCCGTCCCACACCCACTCGCAGATCAGGCGGGCGCCCTCGCCGCTGTGGCCCTGGATGCCCATCTGGGTGGCCACCTTGGCCTGAGCAGCCGCCTGGGCGAGGCGGCGGGCCTCGTAGACGTCGTGGGCGAGGGGCTTTTCGCAGTAGACGTGCTTGCCCGCCTGGATGGCCGCCATGGCGATCACGGCGTGGGTATGGTCGGGCGTTCCCACCACCACGGCATCGACGTCGCCCCGCTCGTCCAGCAAGGTGCGGAAGTCGGCGTAGACCTTGGCCTTGGGGTATCGCTTGAAGGTTCCCGCGGCGTACCCGGGGTCCACGTCGCACAGGGCGACGATGCGTTCGGACTCCACGGTCCGCAGGACGCGCCCGCCGCGCCCGCCCACGCCGATGCCGGCCACGCCCAGCCGGTCGCTGGGCGCCTGCTGGGCCGGCCCGCCGAGCACGTGACGGGGCACGACCGCCAGGGCCGCCGCCGTTCCTGCCGCAGAGAGGAAGTCGCGTCGAGTGCGCTGGGTCGTGCGCATGGGCCAGCCTCCTTTCGCTTTCGTGAGGCGCCCATCCTACCGCCGCGAGACCGGCGGTGCAAGGCGGCGGCCCTACTTCTCCCGGGCGTAGGGCCAGGCCATGATGCCGCCCTCGAGGACCTTGACGTCGGTGTAGCCCTGGCCGCGGAGGAAGCACGCCGCCTCGTAGCCGCGCAGGGAGATCTTGCAGTAGGCGATGATCTCGGCATCCTTGTCCCCGGGCAGCTTGTCGAGGTTCTGGCGGAGGGCGCCCAGGGGGATGAGGGTCTCGCCCACGCCCAGGCGCATCTGCTCGAATTCCTGGGTACTGCGGGCGTCGAGGAGGAATGGGGCGTCGCCGGCGTCCAGCCTGGCTTTCAGCTCGGCGGGGCTGACGCCCTCCATCCGCCCCAGCATCTTGTTCTCCACCACGTGGGCGGCCACGATCAGGGGGTCGATGGCTGGAGAGTAGGGCGGGGCGTAGGGCAGGTCGGCATTGGCCAGGTCGGCCACGGTGAGCTCGCCCTGGAGGGCCGTGGCCGCGATGGCCACCCGCTTGCTGGCGTCCCCCGGGCCCACGCACTGGAAGCCCAGGAGCCGGCCGCTGGGGCGGTCGGCCACGATCTTCATCACCAGCAGGCCGGCTCCCATGAAATGCGGCCTGTCCAAGGCGGAGATGATGGCCGAGACGGGCTCGAAGCCCGCCTCGCGGGCCTCCTCCTCGCCCATGCCGGTGGAGCCCACGGCGTAGTCGAACACCTTGCAGATGCCGGTGTGCACGATGCCCGGGAACGTGGCTTGGTTGCCGGCCACGGCGTTCTGGCCGGCCACGCGCCCCTGGAGGTTGGCGATGTCGCCGAAGGGGGTCAGGCGGGTCTTGCCGGTGAGGCGGCTGGCGGTCTCCACGCAGTCGCCGGCAGCGTAGATGTCGGGGTCGGAGGTCTGCATATGCTCGTCGACAGTGATGCCGCCGAGGGACCCCAGCTCGAGCCCGGCCTCCTCGGCCAGCCGGGCGTTGGGCCTCACGCCCACGGCCACCACGGCCAGCTCAGTCTCCAGCACCGTGCCGTCCTGGAGCTTCACGCCGGTGAGCTTGCCCTCCTCGCCCAGGAACTCGGCGACGGCGTTGGCGGTGACGACGCGGGAGCCTTGCTGGTTGATGTGGTTCTCGACCAGCTTGGCCAGTTGGGGGTCGAGGAAGGTCAGGATTTGGGGGAGCATCTCGACGATGGCCACCTCCAGGCCCGCCAGGTGAAGGGCCTCGGCAGTCTCGGCGCCGATGAGCCCGCCGCCCACGACCACGGCGCGTTTCACCTTCCCCTCGTCGCGCACCTGGCGCAGGAAGTCGGCGTCGCGGAGGGTCTGGAGGGTGGTGATGCCCTCCAGGTCGCTGCCCGGCACGGGCGGCACGACGGGGCGGGTGCCCGTGGCCAGCACGAGCTTGTCGTAGGGCAGGGAGGTCTGCTCGCCGGTATCGAGGTTCTTGCAGGTCACGGTGCGGCCTTCGCGGTCGATGGCCAGGGCCTCGGTGCGGGTGAGTGCGGTGATGCCCTTGGCCTTCATGAAGAAGCTGGGGTCGCGCACCACCCCCGTGGGGGTGCACAGCAGTTGCCTGCGGTCGTCGAAGAACCCGCCCACGTAGTAGGGGTAGCCGCAAGAGGCCATGGAGAGGTCGGGGCCTTTCTCCACGATGCTGATCTCGGCGTGGGGGTCGAGGCGACGGGCCTTGGCCGCGGCTTTGGGACCGGCGGCGGAGCCGCCGACAACGACGAGGCGCCTGGGCGCCATGAGGCTCTCCTTTCCTGCTACGTGGTGTCCGTGGGCCGCCATAGGGCCTCGCCCCGCCTGGTGGGACCGCTGGGGCGCGGCGTGCTGGCTGTGGTCTTCCCGCTGCCGGGCGTCCTGCTCGGCGGCGTAGATGAGACACTCGGTGCGATACTTGCAGGGCTCGTCGGGGGCGGGGCAGCGGAGGCGGTCGGCGGGGACGCGCTCCGACCGCTTCCGGCAGGTGAGCGCGCGCCCCGCTGGGCGCTCCCTCTCTGTCGACATTCCCGGCCCTCCTCGGAGACAGGCTCGTGGCAGCCATCACCGCCACGTCCTGGGACGATCATTATAGCGGGTGGGGAGGCAGCGGACAAGCTGGGAGCCGGCGCTACCGCTTCACCGGCCAGGGCAGGACGTTACGGGGCCTGGCCCATTCCTCGTATCGGGCGGCGAGCTGGGCGGCCTTGTCGGGATGGCGGTCCTTGAGGTCATCGGTCTCCGTGCGGTTGGCCGCCATGTCGTAGAGCTCCCAGTCGCCGGGGAACTTGCACACCAGCTTCCATCTGCCCTGGCGGACCGCCTTGTTGCCCTCGTGCTCCCAGAAGAGGGTCTGGTGGCCCTCCCGCTGGCCGGTCTCGAAGAGGGGCAGCAGGCTCTTGCCCTCGAGGGGGGTAATCGGCTGTCCCGCGTGCTCCCGGGGGTAGGGTGCTCCCGCGGCGTCGAGGCAGGTGGCCATGATGTCGATGATGTGGCCTGGCTCATGGGTGAGCTGGCCATCGGGCACGCGGGCCGGCCACTGGGCGATGAAGGGGGTGGCGATGCCGCCCTCGTGCACCCAGTGCTTGTAGAGGCGGAAGGGGGTGTTGGAGGCGTTGGCCCAGGGGAGGCCGTAGCTGCGGAAGGACTCCCTGGGGCCGGGGGCGATGTAGGGCTTGTCGCGGCCTACCTCCTCGGCGCAGCCCCCGTTGTCCGAGAGGAACATCACCAGGGTGTTCTCCAGGATGCCCATCTCGCCCAGCTTGGCCAAGACCGTGCCCACCCCCTGGTCCATGCGGTCCACCTGTGCGGCGTAGACGGCCATGTCGAGGTCGCGGCGCTCCTTGTCGGGCATCTCGTCCCAGGGCGGCGCCTGCTTGTCGCGGCGGGTGAGGGGCCAGGTGGGCTCGATGAGGCCCATGGCCACCTGGCGGGCCAGGCGCTGCTCGCGGAGGGTGTCCCAGCCGCCCATGTAGGAGCCGCGGTACTTCTCGATGTCCTCCGGCCAGGCGTGGAGGGGCCAGTGGGGCGCCGTGTAGGCCACGTAGAGGAAGAAGGGCTCCTCGCCCCCGCCGTGCTTGCCAATGAGGTTCACCGCCTGGTCGGTGATGAAGTCGGTCATGTAGAAGCCGTCGGGCTCGGGGGCGAAGGGCTGGTCGTCGACGGCCATCTGGCGGTTGCCGTCGAGCATCCAGTAGTTGGAGGCGCCGCTGATGAGCCCGACGTAGCGGTCGAAGCCTCGGTCGCAGGGCCAGTGGGGGCGGTGCTCGCCCACGTGCCACTTGCCGCTCATCAGCGTGCGGTAGCCGGCGGGCCGAAGGGCCTCGGCGATGGTCGCGCAGCGGTCGTTGAGGAACCCGCGGTAGCCGGGCTTCCCGTAGTCGCCGGTCATGTGGCCGATGCCCGCCTGGTGGGGGTGCAGGCCGGTGAGCAGGCTGGCCCGCGAGGGGCAGCAGCGGGGGGTGTTGTAGAACTGGGAGAAGGCGATGCCCCGGCGAGCCATTCCGTCGAGGTGGGGCGTCTGGATCTCGCCCCCGTAGCACCCGATGTCCGAAAACCCCATGTCGTCGACCAGGATCACCACGATGTTCGGCCGTTCGTCGCCGTCCGCCAAGCGCCACGCTCCTTCTGCTCATGCTCCCCGGCGCCCAGGTCCTGGCGCGGAGCCTACTTCTTCAGCTCCCAGGCCTTGGGCGTGACCTCTGTGATGTTGGGCGACACGTCGGCCTCGGCCCGGCCCAGGACCCACGCCAGGCCGCCGAGCAGAACCTGCTGGAAGGGCTGGCCCGACCACACGTCCTCGCGATGGGCCATGCTGGTGAAGAACACCCGGCCCTCCCCGTGCATCCTGGCCCAGGTGGAGGGGAAGGGGGGCCGCTGGTAGCACCCGCCCTTCATCCCCTCGGTCTGCTGGACGAGGACGACGTGGAGGTCGCGGGCGAAGTCCTTCATGGCGTACCACTCCTCGCGGAGCTGGAAGCTCTCGCCCAGGCCCTTCATCCCCGGGAAGTCGGGCGAGGCGACCTCCATGGTCGCCACTTGCTGCGGCCCGTGGGAGACGAAGCCGGCGCCGAACATGTGGATGAAGGGGTCCACCCCGTCCTGCCGCGGCCCGGCGGTGCCCCAGCAGTTGCACGTGGAGTGGAGGCCCACAAGCCCCTTGCCCGCGGCGATGGCATCCATAAGGTGCTTCACACCCTTCGGGGTCATGGGCGGCTCGCCCTGCTTGTTGGGCTTGGTCAGGTTGCCGTTGCAGTAGAAGGCGATGGCGTCGAACTGCTCGATGTCGCCGTCGAAGACGCGACCGTCCTTGGTGCACTTCACCTCGATGTCGTGCTCCTTGCCCAGCTCGACGAGCCCCTTCTCCGAGTGGCTGAGCTCCTCGCCCTTGCGGCGGACCACGGAGTGGTAGTAGCCGACGTTGCGGGTGAAGTAGAGCAGCTTCTGGGGCTTCCGGGGGGCCGACGCGGCCCGGCGAAGCCCAAGGACGGAAGCCCCCAGGAGGCCGGCGGCGCGGAGCATGTCGCGGCGGTTCATATCGGATTCCTCAAGGAGGGTAGCGGGGGGCTCGCCGGCCCCTGCGCGGCCCGGCGAGCGCGCTTGGCTCATGGCTTTCCCAACTCGATGCGCACGCCGTGGATCGTGCCTTCGAAGCGGTTGTCGCCCTCCGGGTACTCCCCCACGGCGGCGCGGACGTCGCGCCCGACGTTCAGGGGCTCGTCGGGCATGTCGTGGACGGGGCCGGGGAGCTTGCCGCTGGCGGCGAGCGCCTTGCCGTCGGCGGCGAATGCCACGCTGCCGTCGGCGCCCAGCTTCGTGGTGACGGTGGTCTTCCCGGGGGGCAGCTTGTCCTCGGAGCGGACGATGGCCAGCTCCTGGTCGCGGCGCCTGGCGAAGGCCAGGTGGCCGTCGTCCAGGTAGAGGGCCCAGCCGCAGCGATGACCCCCCTGGGCGACGATCACCCCCTCGCCGCTCTTGGGCTCGATGACCACGGTGACGGTGAAGGGGCGCTCCTTGACCATGGGGGCGCGGGCCCTCGGCAGCTCGTCGCCCTGCTCGAGCTCGAAGCGGGTCTTCTTCGAGGTGGGGCCTTTGCCCCCTCGGCCCCTGCGCCAGCTTCCCCAGGGGGCGACGTTGGCCCGGTCGGCCCACGCCTCCCAGAGGGCGACCATGTCCCTGGTCTTCTGGGGCATCTTCTCGGCCAGGTCGCTCAGCTCCGTGCGGTCGGCCTCCAGGTCGTAGAGCTCCCAGGGGCCGCCGCGTACGGCGACGAGCTTCCACCGGCCCAGGCGGGCGGCCTTGTTGCCCTCGTGCTCCCAGAAGAGGGGCCGCGGCTCGGCGGTCAGGGGCTTGCCGCGCAGCGCGGGGGCGAGGCTCACCCCCTCCATTGGCTTGATCGCGTGGCCCTGGAACTCGGCGGGGTAGGAGGCCCCCGCCAGGTCGGCGCACGTGGCCATCAGGTCCACGAGGTGGGCGGGCTGGTGGTAGAGGCTCCCGTGCAACTCGGCGGCGATGCCCTTCGGCCAGTGGAGGATGAGCGGAGAGGCGATGCCGCCCTCGTGCACCCAGTGCTTGTAGCGGCGGAACGGGGTGTTCGAGGCGTTGGCCCAGGGCAAGCCGTAGGCCACGTAGGTGTCGGCGGGGCCGGGCATCACGCCCCGGCCCTGGCGGACCGGCCGGCCATCGCGGGTGGCCCGGGGCACCATGCGGCGCTGGAGCTCGTCCGGCCCCAGGGGCTCGATGTGCTTGACCTTCTGGGGGTCGGGGCGGACGGGTCCCCGGCTGCCCATTTCCTCGGCGCAGCCGCCGTTGTCGGCGAGGAAGAGCACCAGGGTGTCGTCCAGGCGCCCCGTGTCGGCGAGGGCCTCGAGGATGCGGCCCACGCCCTGGTCCACGCAGTCCACCATGGCGGCGTAGACCTCCATGCGCCGCTCGTGCCAGGGCTTGAGGTCGGCGTCCTCCCAGGCCGGGGCGCGGGGGTCGCGGGGGCTGAGAGGCCATTTCTCGTCCACAATGCCCATCTTGATCATACGGGCGTGGCGCTCGCGGCGGAGGGCGTCCCAGCCCCGGGCGTAGCGGCCTTTGTACTTCGCGATGTCCTCGGGCTTGGCGTGCATCGGCCAGTGGGGCGCGGTGTAGGGCACGTAGAGGAAGAAGGGGGCCTGGGGCCGCGACCGGGCGTGGTCGCGGATGAACCGGGCGGCGTTGTCGCTGATGGCGTCCGTGTAGTAAAAACCCTCTCCCGGCGGGATCTGGGTGTTGTCGCGGGTCAAGGAGTTGGGGTCGTAGAAGCTGCCCGCCCCGTGAATGGTGCCGAAGAAGCGGTCGTAGCCCCGCTGGCAGGGCCAGTTGTGCTTCGGCCCCTCGGGGCCGGTATGGGGCGTGACGTGCCACTTGCCGGCCATATAGGTGGCGTAGCCGGCGGGCCGCAGGACCTCGGGGATGGTCACCGCGTTACGGCTCAGGTCGCCGCGGTAGCCGGGCAGGCCGTAGTCGCCCATCATGTGGCCGATGCCCGCCTGGTGGGGGTAGAGGCCGGTCATCAGGCTCGCCCGGGTGGGGCAGCAGCGGGCGGTGTTGAAGAAGTGGGTGAAGCGGATGCCCTTCCCGGCCAGCGCATCGAGGTTCGGGGTACGGATCTCCCCGCCGTAGCAGCCGATGTCGCTGAACCCCATGTCGTCGGTCATGATGAGCACGATGTTCGGCGCTGGCGCCGGGGCGGCGCCCAGCCGCCGCCGCGGCGCGGCCAACGCCGCGGCCCCCAGGCCCACGGAACGGAGGAACTGGCGGCGGCTCACAGGGGGACTCATCGCGACCTCCTGAGTTCAGTGCGGGGGGCCACGCCGTATTCTAGCCGGGGCTCCTCGCTCCTGCAACCGCCGCTCAGCCCTGGCCGCGAGAGCCCATCAGCTCCCGCCACCAGGAGGCGGTGGGGCGACCCATGTTGTCGCGGAACGACCCGTCGCCGCCCTCGAGGAAGGCGTGCAGGGCGCGGGTGAGCGGCAGCTCGAAGCCCCGCGCCGCCGCCTCGGCCAGGAAATACGGAAGCTCGGGGAACTTCACCCACACGCTCTCCGCCGTGCCCTCCAGCACCCGCGCGGCCAGGCGGGCGAAGTGGCCGCGCCAGCCCTCCTCGCCGCCCACCCCTTGGCGGATGGCCTCGGGGTCGGCGCCCGCCCGCACGCCCATGGCGATGGCCTCGAGGTAGGCGGCGTCCCCAAGCCCCATGGCCAACTGGTTCGTGCCCTTCACCGCCTGGCCGGTGCCGCTGGGCCCGCAGTAGACCACCCGCTGGGGGTCGCCGAGGGTGTGGAGGATGGGCAGGCAGCGGTCGTACGCCGCGCGGTCGCCGCCCACGAAGATGCGCAGCGTGCCCGCAGCGGAGCCCTGCGGCCCGCCGCTCACCGGGGCGTCCAGCAGCGTGGCTCCCCGGGCGGCGAAGGCGGCGGCGACCCGCCGGGCCGTCGGCGGAGCCACGGTGCCCAGGTCGATGAACACCTGGCCGCGACGCGCGTGGGGCACCAGCTCCCCCTCGGCCACTTGAGCAAAGACTTCGGAGGAGCGAAGGCTGGTGAGCACCGTCTCGCAGCGTCGCACCACGTCGGGGCTGTCCCCCGCGGCCTCGGCGCCGCGCTCCACGCAGGCCGCCAGGCGCGATGGGTCGATGTCGAAGCCCAGGACGCCGTAGCCGGCCCGCAGGAGGGTAGCCGCCATGGCGCCGCCCATGGCCCCGAGGCCGATGAAGCCCAGGGTGGGGAGGTCGGGGTTTCGGACCGTACTCATCGCGTGCCTCCTTCCAGCGGCCGGTCGGGCGCCCCGTCGCGGGCCGGGGGGCCGCCGTTAGTCAGGTGGCTCAGCCCTTGACCGCTCCGAGCTGGATGCCCCGGACGATGAACTTCTGGGCCACGACGAAGAGGATGACCAGGGGAATGATGTTCATCACGCTGGCCGCCATGATGAGATTCGTCTCCTGCCCGTAGTTGGAGTCGAAGTAGAGCATGCCGATGGGCAGGGTGCGCAGGTGCTCGCTCTTGATGAGG
>JBKHIY010000180.1:0-5440 GCA_046538415.1 Candidatus Brocadiia bacterium
ACTAAGGAACCGGACGGCCCGCCGGATGGCGAGGGGCGGGAACCCCCGGACCAAGAGACCTCGCCAGCGTGCCCCAAGCAGGGGCGGGAACCAGGAGACGTGGGATGAGGAAGCTGTTGGCGGCGCTAAGCGTAGGGCTGGTGCTGGCCATCGCCGGCCAGGCCACGGCCCGCGAGGGCGGCGAAGGCGGCAAGAAGCGAAAGGCCGAACGCGGCGAGGCCAAGAAACGCCAGAAGCCCGAGCGGGCACAGGGCACCCTCGAGGCCGCAAGCCTCAAGGGCGAGAACATCGAGTGGACCGTGGCGGTCGAGGACGAGGGCGGCGGGAAGGCCTCCAAGACCTTCCAGATGTCCGCCAACGTGCTCGTCGCCTACGCCGAGCGCGACGGCACCAACCACGCGCGGATGATCCGCGCCGCGGGCAGGAAGACCCCCGAGGGCAAGGGCAAGACCCAGTTCGCCCAGGGCACCTTCGTCCAGGCCGCGGTGGCGGGCGATGCGGCCACGCTGACCATCAAGGTGGGCGACGAGGAAAAGCCGTTCCAGATGGGCACCGCGGTCAAGGTGGCCTACCGGGCCGCCGACGACGGCACCCTCACGGCCCTGATCATCGGCGGCGGCCGCCCGCCCCGCAAGGCCAAGGGCGAGGGCCGTGGCGGCAAGCGCGGCGGGAAGGCTACGCGCGGCGGCGACGAAGCGCCCGACGAGATGTAGCCCCAGCCCGCACGCTTGACACTCGGGGCACGGCGCCTCCGCCGTGCCCCGCCTCTTTGGCCCTTCCTTCCACGGGCGGCCGGGCCTACGCCCCGCCGCACACCCGGGCACGCCCCTCCTCCTTCGCCCGGTACAGAGCCCTGTCGGCGCGCTGGAGGGCCGGGGCGATGCCAGCCTCGGTGGGCTGCAACTGGGAGACGCCGACGCTGATGCTGAAGCGCACGCGCTGGCCCTGGCTCTCCAGCTCCAGCTCCTGGACGTCGTCCAGGAGCCTCTGGCCCACGCGGGCGGCCTGCTCCGCGTCGGTCTCCGGCAGGAGGGCGGCGAATTCCTCGCCGCCCAGGCGCCCCAGGACGTCGTGCTTGCGCAGGGTCGTCCTCGCCTGCCCGGCCAGCTCGCGCAGCACGGTGTCGCCGAAGGGGTGGCCGTGCTCGTCGTTGATGGCCTTGAAGTGATCGATGTCCAGCATCATGCAGGCCAGGGGCCGCCCGTAGCGTCGGCAGCGGTCCACTTCGTCCTGGGCGGCGTCGAAGAACGCCCGCCGGTTCAGCACGCCGGTGAGGGGGTCGGTGGTGGCCATTCGCTCGAGTTCCGCCTCGGCGCGGTTCCGGGCCTCGATGTCCTTGCTCTTCTGGAGCGCGATGGCGGCGAGCCTGCCGAATCCGCCGGCGATGGCCGCGTCGGCCGCGTCGAAGTCGGTGGGCTTGTTGGCCAGGCCGATGATGCCCGCCGCGTCGCCGTCCACCACCAGGGGCGCAAACATCACGTTGCGGAGCACCACGTGGCCCTGAGGCATCAGCTCCGCCCACCGGCTGTCCATGAAGTCGTTGTGATAGACGGGCTGGCGGCGGCGATAGGCCTCCGCCCGCAGGCCCCGGATGGGCATCGGCAGCTCGGGGTCCACGGTGCACGAGAGGCCGCCGGATTCCAGGAACAGCAGCTCGTTCTCCCGCCCGTCCTCGCTGAGGAGGGCCACGTAGCCCGAGGTGGCGCCGGTCATGTCGCAGCAGAAGTCGAAGATGGCTCGTGCGGCCTCTCCGAAATCGGTGTTGCCCAGGATGGATTCGGCGCCCGCCATCAGGGCCTCCAGGGCCTTCGCGTGGCGCTCGCGCTGGGCCTCGGCCTCGGCCAGTCGTCGCTCCAGCGCCTCGGCCCGCTGGGCCAGCTCGTCGGGGGCATCGGACGGATTCGCTTTCTCGCCCATGGCTGCCATCCTTTGCGGCGTGGGTGCTCCCTCATGGAGGCCCGTCGAGGCCGGACGCGGCCCCTGCCCGGTCAAGGGGAGTCGTCCGGGCGACTGCGGCTCGATGCTGCCGGGGGTAGCTGGTCCTATGGTATCGCCGGGTGGCCAGGCGGGCAAGCTTTTTCCCGCTCACCGGCGGATGTCGGCCAGGAACCGGGCGATGGTCTCCGCCAGGGCCTCGTGGCCCCGGCGGTTGGGATGGCGGAGCACCAGCGGCCCGTCGGCTTGCCCCGCCGACCAGTGGCCGGGCTCCAGCGCCTCGCGGGGGTCCAGGAACTTCGCCTTGTAGACGAAGGCCACGCGGCGGACCACCGCGGCGTAGCGGGCCAGGGGCTTGGCCAGGTGGGGCGGGCCGCAGGGAGCCACCAGCACGAACTGCGAGCAGCCCCGGGCCTCCAGCTGCTGGACCACCAGCTCGAGGGCGCGGCGGAACTCCGTGAGGCCCGTGCCCCAGTCGGGCTCGTCGTGGCCCAGGCACAGGACGGCCAGGTCGGGCTCTTCCTCCAAGCTCGCCTGGGACAGGGCGCCGACGGCGCGGAGGATGGGCGGAGCCGCCTCCTCGCCCTCCGAGGGCACCGCCACCACGGAGGCCCGGTAGGCGTCGGAGGCGGCCAGGCGGGCCAGGTAGCCCCTCTCCGGGGCCCCCAGATCGCTGCCCACGAAGACCACGTCGTCGAACTTCCAGCCCTCGCCCACGATGCGGCGGTGCACGTAGCGCACGAACAGCCACCGCTGCTCGCGGGTGAACACCCGGTGGCCGATGCGCACCAGCACCCGCCGGCCCCGGGCGTCCACCAGCCGCATCCCCCGGGCGGACAGGGGAGGGAGGGGCTCCCTGCCGTCGAGCACGGGCACCATCACGCTGGCCAGCACCTCGCCCCCGCCCTCCGGCTCCAGCTCGACGTAGAGCGAGGCCGGCTCGTCCTCGCCGGCCCGGAGGGTGCCCTGGTAGCGCCAGGGCTCCCCGGGCTCGGCCCGCCCGTCGGTGGCCGTCGAGTCGAGGATGTAGCGCTCGGCGTCGAGCAGCCAGGTGGTGAGGCGGAAGGTCGCCGCCCCCTCGCCGGGGGCCTCCACGCGGGCACACACGGTCACCGGCTCGTCCACGTAGACCACGTTGGGCAGGTGCTCGATGCACAGGCGGGGCCGCTGGGCGGCAGGAGCCGAGCCCACGCCCAGGGCCACGGCGGCGGCCAGGGCAAGCGGCCAGGGGCGGCAAGCTGGGGGTGCGCTCATGGCGTCCTGTGCGGCGATGAGGCGATGGGCCGGGCGGCTTGCGCCGCGGCCCGGCTTCTGCTAGGCTCGGGCGTTCCCCGACGGCGTCAGGGCAAGGACCTCATCGAGAGAGCAGCATGGCAGACGGCTATCCCAACTACCTCATCAGCATACCGCGCAGCATCATAAGTCTCAAGCACTACTCCCAGGTCCACGACCAGCCGCTCACCCGCACCGTGGTCTACGTGCTCATCCTGGGGCTGGCCATCACCGCCCTGGGCGTGGCCATCGGCCTGGTGGGCTACGCCCGCGAGGCGCCCCACCGGGAGGCCGAGCGGGCCGAGGAGCTGGCCCAGGCGCTCGCCGAGGTGAGCTTCCAGGACGGGCGAGCCACGGCCACCGGCGAGCAGCCGCGAGTGGCCTGGGAGGACCTGGCGGAGCCGCCGCCGGGCAGCGAGGAGGACCAGCGCCCGCCCCTCCGCCGCATGGTGCTCGTGCTCGACACCACGGGCGACACCACCACCATCGAGGGAGCCGCGGAGCTCGCCGGCTGCGCCGAGCCCCGCCGCATCCTGGTCTTCGGGCCCAAAGGCGTCGCCTCCCTCACCCGGCCCGCCGAGGACGACGGCGAGGAGGAGCGGACGAGCTGGGACTACTCGGAGGAGGAGAAGACCGCCGAGGCCGTCGAGCTGGTCGAGGCCCACGGCGGCACCGTGCCCGACTACAGCGTGGACGAGGAGGGCACGGCCCACTTCGAGGTCGAGGAGGCCAGGGTCCACGTTCTGTGCCACGATGGCGAGCTGATGGCCCTGGCCAACGCCACGGAGCGGGAGATGGGGCCGGAGCAGGCCCGCTACGTGGTGCTTCGGCGGGAGACGAGGCGCCAGCCCCCGGAGTTCCTCGTCCTCCTGACCGCCGAGCGGGTGCTGCTCAAGCCCATCTACGAGGACGAGCCGCGGAGCTGGGAGTTCGCGGACAGCGGGGAGGCGAGCGCCGAGGCGGTGGCCCGGTGGGTGGCCGCCACGGCCCGCCGCGCCCAGGCGGCGAGCCTTCGCCAGGGGCTCCTGCCCAACGTGATGAAGATGTTCCTGGGCGTGTGCATGGAGCTCTTCTTCCTGGCCCTCGTGGCCTCCCTGGTGGGGCTGATCGTCAACGGCGTGCTGCGCGGGGGCCTGGCCTATGCGGAGCTGCTTACCCTGGCCCTCTACGCCACCACTCCGGCCCGCCTCATCCCGCCGTTCCTCGCGCTGGCGCCGCTGCCGCCCGAGGTGCTCATGGCCCTTCCCTTCGCGGTGGCCATGGTCTACACCGGCCTGGCCACGCAGCGGACGGTGCGCGCCGCGGGCTCGGAAATGGCCGTGGAGGAGCCGGCGCCGCCGCTGTGAGGGGGGCCGAGGTGCGTTTCCTCGTGCTCGCCGACATCGGGGACCTCCGCTGGACCGGCGGCGCCGTCGCCGCCGACGCGGTGCTGAGTTGCGGCGACGTGGCCGACGAGGTGGTCGTCGCCGCCGCCGAGGCCTGCGGCGGCTCCCGCGTCTTCGCCGTGCGGGGCAACCACGACCGTGCGGTGCCCTTCCCCTCGCCGATTCGCGACGTGCATCTCCAGGTCGCCGAGCTCGGCGAGCTGACCGTCGGCGGCTTCCAGGGCTGCTGGCGCTACAAGCCCCGCGGCCGCTTCCTCTACAGCCAGGACGAGGTGGCCGCGGCCCTGGAGCACTTTCCGGCGGTCGACATCTTCGTGGCCCACAACTCGCCCCGGGGCATCCACGACCGCGACGACGCCGTGCACGTCGGGTTCGAGGCCTTCGTGGCCTACATCGAGCGGTGTCGTCCCCGCCTGTTCGTCCACGGGCACCAGCACCTGGCGCGCGAGACGCGGGTCGGCGACACCCGCGTCGTCGGCGTCCACGGCCATCGCCTCGTCGAGGTGCAGTGACTGGGCACCCTGCGTCGTCTGCCTCCTCGTTTGGAGTTCTCGCCTTCAGGCGAGCACTCGGCGACCGCAGGCGGGGCCTTACCCTACGGCCTGGGGGCCGCACTCCAAACGGGACTCGAAGCGCGCCTCCTCGTTTGGAGTCCTCGCCTTTAGGCGAGCATTCGGCGACCGCAGGCGGGGCCTTACCCTACGGCCTGAAGGCCGCACTCCAAACGGGTCTACGGCCTGAAGGCCGCACTCCAAACGGGCCATGCTCCGAAGGGGGCTCTTCGTTTGGAGTTCTCGCCTTCAGGCGAGCAGGTGGCGAACGACAGCGGGGGCCGAAGCCACGGCCTG
>JBKHIY010000181.1:0-5436 GCA_046538415.1 Candidatus Brocadiia bacterium
CGCGGGGCAGGGACGTCCCGCCGACAACGCGGACCCGCAGTTCCGCGACCCCGTGCTGAGGAGGTGCGAGGATGGCGCGAATCGCAGGCTGCACGCTGCCCTTCCTGCTGGCCGGCCTGGCCGCCGCGGGCGCCGCCGAGCGGCCCCTGGTCGCCGTGGTGTTCGGCGAGCACTCCTACCGCAGCGCGCCCCAGGGCGAGGGACGCGGGGTGCGTACGTTCATGGACATCCTGTGCCGGGCGCTGGACTCCGCGGGCGTGCCCTACGCGAAGCTGAAGGACTCCGACGTGGAGGCGGGGCGGCTGGCGGGCTACCGGGCCGCGGTGTTCCCCTATAGCTTCAAGTGGCCGGCGGCGGAGGTGGAGGCCATCGAGCGCTACGTCGAGGGCGGGGGCAAGGTGGTCGGCTTCTATACCTGGCCGAAGCGGCTGCGCGAGCTGGTGGGCGTGCAGGAGACGGGCTGGAGCGGGGATAGGCAGCCGCGAAACTACTTCGCCGCCATCCGCCTCCGCCAGGGCCTCGTGCCTGGCCTCCCTGCCCGGGTGCGGCAGGATTCCTGGAATATCCATCGCATCGAGCCCGCCAGCCCCGACGCCCAGGTGCTGGGCGAGTGGCTGGACCCCGAGGGCGAGCCCATCGGCGAGCCGGCCATCGTCCTCTCCCCCCGCGGGGCCTTCATGGGGCACGTGCTCACGGGGGCCGACCTGGAGGCCAAGGGCCGGATGCTCCTCGCCCTGCTCGGCCACCTCGTGCCCGAGGTGTGGGAGGGGGCGAGCGAGCGGGCCATCGCCTCGGCCCCGCGCGTCGGCCCCCTGGGGGGCTTCGGCGAGCTGGAGGCCCGCATCGCCGAGGCCCGCGTCTCGTGGTGGAAGCGCTGGCGGGCGCGCCGCCACCTGGCCCGGGCGCGCCGCCGCCTGGGCGAGGCCCGGGAGCGGCGCCAGGCGGGCGAGCACGCCGCGGCCATCGAAGCGGGGCGGACCGCGCGGGGCGAGGCCGCCGAGGCCTTCGCCCTGAGCTCGGCGGAGCGGCGCAGGGAGTTCCGAGCCACCTGGATCCACACCGCCTACGGCGTGCGCGACTGGGGCTGGCGGCGCTCCATCCGCCACCTGCGCCGCCACGGCTTCAACGCCGTGATCCCCAACATGCTCTGGGCCGGCGTGGCCCACTATCCCAGCGAGGTGCTGCCCGTGGCCGAGCAGGTGGCCGAGCGCGGCGACCAGATCGCCGAGTGCCTCCGATGGTGCCGACGCTACGGAGTCGAGCTCCACGTGTGGAAGGTGAACTACAACCTCAGCCACGCGCCCCAGGACTTCGTGGCCCGGCTCCGCGAGGCAGGCCGCCTCCAGCGCCGCCGCGACGGCTCCGAGATCAAGTGGCTGTGCCCCTCCCACCCCGAGAACTTCGCGCTGGAACGCGACTCCATGCTCGAGGTGGTGCGGCGCTACCGCGTGCACGGCATCCACTTCGACTACATCCGCTATCCGGGGGCCCACGCCTGCTTCTGCGAGGGCTGCCGCGAGCGGTTCGAGCAGGCCGCGGGGGTCGAGGTGGCCACCTGGCCCGACGACGTGCTGCGGGGGCCGCTGAAGGCCCGCTTCGCCGCCTGGCGCCAGGACCAGATCACGCGCCTGGTCGCCGCCGTGGCCACCGAGGCCCGCCGCATCCGCCCCGGCGTGATGGTCTCCGCCGCGGTGTTCAACAACTGGGAGGCCCACCGCTTCGCCGTGGGACAGGACTGGCGGCTGTGGCTCCAGAAGGGCTACCTGGACTTCGTGTGCCCCATGGACTACACGCCGGACGCCGACCGCCTGGAGGAGCTGGTGGCCCGCCAGGTCGAGTGGGTGGAGGGCATGGCCCCGCTCTACGTGGGCATCGGGGCGTGGCGGATCGAGGACGCCCCGGGCCTGCTCGACCAGCTGGAGCGTGCCCGGCGGGTGGGCGCCGACGGCTTCGTGTGCTTCCACTACAACGACCTGGAGTTCGCCCAGCGGCGGCTGCCCGCCCTGGCCCGCTCGCACACCGCCCACCCCACGCCTCCGCCGCATCCCGCCCCGGGGGTCAGCTTCGACTTCCCGCCAGGGCTCGAGGAGCTGGCGGGCCTGGCCTACGGCGGGGACTCGGTGGTCACCGTGCCCGTGTCGCTGGCCGCGAGGGGCAACTACCGCCACCCCGTCCAGCGGGCCACGGGCCGCGTGTGGCTGGAGACCACCGCGGGCGAGCGGGTGCGCCGCTTCCGCAGGGTGCGCGGCGACGGTGCGCCGCTGGCGGTGACCTTCCAGCTCGAGCCGGGGCGCTATCGGCTCGTGGTGCGGGGCAGCGTGGCCTTCGGGTGGCTGAGCTGGCGTTCGTACGTCGTCCGCAGCCGTCCCTTCGAGGTGGTGAGCCGGGACGCGGTGGCCGCGGCGCGGAAGCGCGCCGAGCCGCCGGTCTTCGGGGGCCGGGGGCTGCGGGTGGGCGTGGCGTCGGGCGGCTACGGCTCGGAGGCCCTGCTGGCCGTGCTGGCGGCGGCGCCGGGTATCGAGGCGGTGACCCTCCACAGCCTGGAGCCGGCGTTTCTCGAGGCTTGCCAGGTGGTGGTGTTCCCCCAGCCGCGCCAGCCGGGGGCGACGACGGGGGCGACGGTGGCGGCGCTTCGCAAGTTCGTGGCCGCGGGGGGCGGCCTCCTGGCCACCCACGACGCCCCCGGCTACCGCAGCCACCCCGTGCTCCTGCCCTCGGTGTGTTCCGGGGGCGTGGCGCGGGTGGAGGGCAGCCGGTGGCGGCCCGCGGCGCGGCATCCCGTGGTCCAGGGGCTGGCCGCGGGCGAGGCGGTGCCCCACGGCTACTACGACTACATCGCCCTCGCTGCCGGCCCCCGCGGCACGGCGGTGGCCGAGGGCCTGGGCGGGGAGGGGGGCCGCCCGGTGGTGGTCTGCGGGCCGCACGGCGAGGGCCGCTACGTGGCCTGCGGGCTGGCCCTGGGGATCGACCGCGAGGACCGCGAGCGGGAGCCCCAGGGCGCCGAGCGACGCCTCCTGCTCGACGCCGTGCGCTGGCTGGCGGGGCGGTGAGGCGGCGGGCCTTCGCCGCCCGGCCCGGCCTTTGACAGGCGGGGGCCGCGAGCCTACAATAGCCGCCAGAGAGCGAGGCCCATGCGTATCCTCGGCATCGACCCCGGGCTCCAGGTGACCGGCTACGGGCTGGTCGCGGCGACGGGGGCACGGGCCCGCGTGGTCGAGGCGGGGGTGGTGCGGACCGACGAGGCGGAGCCCCTGGCCGAGCGCATCCGCACCCTCCACGAGGCCGTGGCCCGCATCGTGGGCCAGCTGGCTCCCGAGGTGATCGCCGTCGAGGAGCTCTACTCGCACTACCGCCACCCGGCGACGGCGATCCTCATGGGCCACGCCCGCGGCGTGGTGTTCCTGGCCGCGGCACAGGCCGGGGTGCCGGTGGTCAGCTACGCGGCCACGCGCATCAAGAAGTCGCTCACCGGCCAGGGGCGGGCGAGCAAGGAGCAGGTCCAGCGGATGGTGCGCAGCCGGCTGGGCCTGCGCCAGATGCCGCGCCCGCCCGACGTGGCCGACGCCCTGGCCGTGGCGCTCTGCCACGGCAACGTAGTGGCGCGGCAGAGCCGGGCGCCGGGTCGCCGGGACGGGGTTCCAGGAGTGTCGCCCTCGCCATGATCACGAAGATTCGCGGTCGCCTGTCTGGCCTTCGCGGGGAGACGGCGATCCTCGAGGTCAACGGCTTCTTCTACGAGGTCATGCTCCCCAGCGGGGTGGCCGCCCGCATGGCCCGCCGCCGCGACCTGGAGGCCCAGCCCGAGATGACCCTCCACACCCTCTACTACATCGAGAACGCGGGCGGGGTGGGGAACCTGCGGCCCCGCCTGCTGGGCTTCACCGAGGAGATGGACCGCGAGTTCTTCGAGCTGCTGACCACGGTGGGCAACCTGGGCTCGAAGACCGCCCTGCGGGCCCTCACCCTGCCCATCGCGGAGATCGCGGCGGCCATCGAGAACGGCGATGCCACCACGCTGGCGAAGCTGCCCCGCATCGGCCGGCGGATGGCCGACAAGATCATCGCCGAGCTGAAGGGCAAGGTATGGAAGTTCGCCCTCCTGCCGCCCGGCGAGCCGCTCGCCGCGGCGCCTGCCCGCGAGCCCCAGGAGGAGCCGTTCGTCCTGGAGGCCAAGGAAATCCTGCTCCAGGTGGGCTACCGGGCCAGCGAGGCCGCCGCCGCCATCGACAAGGTTCTCAAGGCCGACGCGTCGCTGAAGACCTCCCAGGGGATCGTCCGCGAGGTCTTCCGCCAGCAGGCACCGTGAGGGGGAAGCTCCAGGCCATGGCCGAGCCGCGCGAGCGCATCATCTCCGCCGACTCCGCGGGCCCCGCGGAAGAGGAGTTCAACTGGAGCCTGCGGCCCCGCACGCTCGAGGAGATCATCGGCCAGGGCGAGCTGGTCGAGCGGCTGGGCATCTCGCTCCAGGCCGCCCGGGGCCGCGGCGAGCCGCTCGAACACGTCCTCTTCTACGGCCCTCCGGGCCTGGGCAAGACCACGTTTGCCCACGTGATCGCCAACGAGATCGGCTCCCGCCTCTCGCCCACCAGCGGCCCCGCCCTGGTGCGGCCCGCCGACCTGCTGGGCCTGCTCACCAACCTGGAGACCCGCGACGTATTGTTCATCGACGAGATCCACCGCCTGCCCCCGGCGGTCGAGGAGTTCCTCTATCCCGCCATGGAGGACTTCCGCATCGACTTCGTGGTGGACAAGGGGCCGTATGCGAAGACCGTGCCCGTGCCCCTCAGCCCCTTCACCCTGGTGGGGGCCACCACCCGCGCGGGCCTCATCTCCAAGCCCATGCGCGAGCGGTTCGGCATCTTCCACCACGTCGACTTCTATCCCGTGGGCGACATCAAGGAGATCCTCCGCCGCTCCGCCCGCCTGCTCGACCTGGAGGCCGAGGAGAGCGCCCTGGACGAGATCGCCAAGCGCTCCCGGGGAACGCCCCGCGTGGCCAACCGCCTGCTGCGCCGCGTGCGCGACTATGCCGCCGTCAAGGCCGACGGGCGCGTGACCCACGCCGTCGCCGCCGACGCCCTCCAGCTCGAGGGCGTGGACGAGCAGGGCCTCGACCAGCACGACCGCAAGTACCTCCGCGCCGTCATCGACTTCTACAAGGGAGGTCCCGTGGGCATCGAGGCCATCGCCTCCACCCTCAACGAGGATACGGACAACATCGAGGACCTCGTCGAGCCCTTCCTCCTCAAGCTCGGCTTCCTCAAGCGCACCCGCAAGGGCCGCGAGGCCACCGAGCTGGCCTACCGCCACCTCGAGCGCACCCGCGCCGGCCAGCAGAAGCTCTTCTGAGCTCCCCGCGGGCTTGCCCAGAGCTCGCCTAAAGGCGAGAACTCCAAACGAAGCCGGGCGTTGGGAGTGCGGCCTTCAGGCCGTGCC